>CAYVDN010000013.1:0-42029 GCA_964450685.1 uncultured Microthrixaceae bacterium | reverse complement strand
TCGAGCAGGCGCTGGCCGACCTGCTGGACCGCAACCCGGACGCGGCGATCAACGCCGCACCCGAGGAGCCCGGCCTGGATGATCCCGGTGGGTCGGTGGATACGGTGCCCCCGGGTGAGCGCACACCGACGGAACTGCTCGCCGAGGCCGACCAGCTCTTCACCCGCGCCGAGGAACGTCTCGGTGAACGCGACCTCGCCGGCTACGACGAGCTGGTCCAGCAGGCGATCGCGCTCGTCCGCGAGGCAAACCGGATCCTGGCAGCACAGGCCGAGGCCGGGTCGACTACTACGACGAGCACGACGACCACGACGACCACTGCGAGCGACGGAGGCTGACGGGCGTGGACGGGTGGGCGATGTCGCCGCTGGATCGTGATCAGCCGGCAGGACGCGTGCTCGCCCTCGTCCTCGAGGATCATCTCGAGGAGTTCCGCAACCGCGCGGAGCTGGTCCGCGACGGCGACGACGCCGAGGACCTGCACCGCTATCGGGTCGTGCTCCGTCGTTCCCGGTCCCTGCTCAGCGCCGGGCGAAGCGTCTATCCCGCCGAGGAACTCGAGTTGCTGTCGGCGATGACAGCCCATCTGGCGACGCTCACCTCGCCTGTGCGAGACCTCGACGTCCTGCTCGATCACCTGGACGCGAGGGTGGACCGGGTGACACCGAGGCTGAGAGCGGGTGTGCCCGCCCTGCGTGACCAGCTGAAGGCGGAACGAACGCGGGCACGCGAAAGCCTCTTGGCGGACATGGGAGGCGAGTTCGCCGAGGTGCTGATGCGTAGGTGGCAGGTGATGGCGAGCGTCTACAGGGTCGGCGGAACCGACTCCGGACCCGACGCCCGGCGACCCGCTGGCGATGTGGTCGACGCGATGATCCTCGCTTCGTTCAAGCGGCTCCGCCGGCAGGGTCGCCGCGCCCGCGGATCGACCACGGACGCTGATTGGCATCGGCTTCGCAAACGGGTCAAGCGGTTCCGCTACCTGCTGTCAGCCTTCGAGGATCTCTACGAACCCGGCACATTCGACCGGGTGCTCAAGGAGCTCGCCGACCTGCAGGACGGCCTCGGTGAGCTCCAGGACCGCGTCGCTGAAGCGGGCCACCTGGTGGCCGCCGGCGAGATCGTCGGGGGTTCGGGGGCGCTGCTGGCAGGGGCGCTGGTCGACCATCTCGATGCGGACGCCCCCGGAGCGCGGCGCCGTTGTCGGAAGGCTTGGGACCGCTTCGAGCGCCCCAAGGTCAGGCGCCACCTGCGTGAGGCCCTGGGAGGCTGATCCGGCGTTCCGGGATCAGTCGTCGTCCTTGTCGATCGGGGGCAGGAACTCGAAGTTCAGGTCCCCCAGTCGGACCAGCGTCGCGGAGATCCAGCCGCCCATCGACGAGAAGTGCTCGTCCATCGTCGACCCGTCGGCCAGCGCGTCCTCATCGAGTTCGTAGCTGCCCTCGTAGCTGACCTCGATGGCGTGCTCGGCGTCGGTCAGGTCGGAGTTCCAGACGGCCTCTACTGTCGGGCCCGAACGCGTGAGGTGCTCGGAGCCGATCGAGGGACTCTCGATGGGCAGCGCGTCGAGGACCAGTTGCGGGTCGGGTGACCCGACGAGTCGCTGGATGCGCAGCACGACCTCGATGTCTATGCGAGGCGGCTCGGGTAGCTCCTCCTCTATGTACCAGGAGCGGTACGCGGTCTGTGACCAGGTCGGCCACTCGAGGGTGATGTCAGCCTGCACCCGGGGAGGGTGTCCTTCGCCGGGGACGCCGTAGCTGGTCTCCCAGGTGAGGTCTCCCAGCAGCACGTCGTGCTGGAAGCGCTCCTCGAAGGCCTGGCGTTCCAACAACGCGTTCTCGAGCGCATCGCGCAGTGCCCCGATCGCATCGGTGAAGACGTGGTCCAACATGTGCGGCGAAGGCTACAGCCGCGGTGTCGGGGCACAGGCGCCCGCCGCCACTAGCTTCGGCGCCGATGTCCGAGCGCCCTGGTGAGACACAGCCCAGCGTCGACAACGGGGAAGGCGCGAGCCTCGACGACACGCGTCCGTGGATACTCGCGTTGGGCGTGCTCGGAGCTGTCGTGGCGTCCCAGGGGATCCTCGCCGTGCTGTCGGGGTGGCTGCCGAGCGGCGACGACGGCTACTGGTCGATCATGGCCCGTTCGGTGTTCTCGTCGCGGCCGCCGCTGCTCGGCTCGTCGTCTTCCGGCGGGGTCGTGACAGGTACGGGGTTCCACCACCTGGGGCCGCTCGGGTTCTACCTGCTCGCACCGTTCGTCGCTCTGATCGGTGGTGCAGGACTGGCGATCGGAACCGCGGTGCTGAACGCCGCTGCTGCAGTGATCGGACCGGTCGCGGTCAGAAGCGGCGTCGGCCCGCGCGCAGGGTGGGTGGCCGTGGTCTGCTCGGCGCTGATGGCGTTCACGATGGGTTCGGAGCTGCTGGTCGATCCGTGGAACCCGCACCTGGCGGTGCTTCCGCTGTGGTGTGCGATGTGCT
The DNA here is from genome assembly GCA_964450685.1 of uncultured Microthrixaceae bacterium. Lineage (GTDB taxonomy): Bacteria > Actinomycetota > Acidimicrobiia > Acidimicrobiales > Microtrichaceae > JBAOHV01. The sequence goes on along the minus strand of CAYVDN010000013.1, from coordinate 39,544 downwards.
GCGCGTGGGCGGTGCTGGCCGGCGGGGTCGGCTGGGGCGCGGTCGGGGTGTTCTTCGTGTCGTTGTCCCTGCAGACGCACCTGTCGTTCGTGCCGGTGGCAGGGATCATCGCTGTGGCCCTGGTGGTCGGAGCAGCGTGGGGGTGCGCCCACCGTCCAGTGGGAGAGGAGGAGTCGCAGTGGACCCGTTGGTTGCCCATGGCGTGGCTCCTGCTGGCGGGGTTGGTGGCAAACCTGGTGGTGCTGATCCAGCAGTTCTTCGGAGCGGGTCCCGGGAACCTGACCAACGCGTTGAGCTCTGGCTCGGGTCAGGAGTCGCCGGTCGGACTCACTGCGGGCGCTCGCACCCTGTCGCAGCCGTTCGACCCGCAGAACTGGCTGCCGGGCAGCTGGTTCCCACAGGTGGCAAGGATCGACGACCTGGCCTCGCCATGGCTGATCGCCGCGGTGTTCGTGGGTCTGGTCGTGCTCGAGGTGCTGGCCGTCAGGCGCCGTACGTCGAAGTCCCTGCCGGCGCTGTCGCTCGTGCTCGTCCTCGTCGTCGTGTCGTTGTGGGTGGCGTCCGCCCTGGGGTTCCGAATCTTCGGAGTGCCGATGACCCTTGCCAGGTGGGCGTGGCCGGTGGCGCTGTTGGCGGTCGCTGTCGCGGTCGACGTGGCCGTCGGCCTGTGGCTGGACCGCCGCCACGGCGATGCCATCGACGACGCCTCCGACGGCCACCCTGATGCAGGGCTCGACCCGGTGCGCGGGGCATCACCGCTCGTGAGCTGGACAGGCCTTGCGTTGGTCGCCACTCTCGGGTTCGCGACCATGTTCCCCCGCGACGAGGGGTCGGGGGCCAAGCGACTGTTCCGCGAGCCGATCACCGAAATGATGGAACAAGCCCGCTACCGCACGGACGAGTTCGGGGACCGCCCGCTAGTGCGCATCAACTTCCAGCCGCTCGCGGCCGAGGCGACAGTCGCGCTGCTCGACGAGCTGGACGAGATGGGAGTCGACTTCGCGCTCGAGGACCCAGTGGCGCTGCGCCAGGCAGGCACCCACCGTCGGGCGGACGGCAGAGAGACATCGACCGTGGTGCTGCGCGGCGGAGCTGCCGTGCTCGAGGACACCCCCGACGGCTACGACACGATCGCACGGGTCATGCCTCTCGACGAGGACGAGATCGACTGGTACCTGTCGGCGCGTGAGGGACTCGACGACCGTCTCGGTGCCTTCATCGAACGAATGGAGAACGACCCGGCGCTACGTGCCAGGGTCGGTCCCAGCGCCGAGGCGCGCCTGGACCTCGAGGCGACCGGCTGGGCGCTGGTGCTGTGCGGTCGCTACCGCGAGCTGCCCACCGGATCAGAGGACATCGAGAACGATGTGATCAGCGATCGCGAACGAGAGCGGCTCTGCGCGCTCGAGGATCGCCTTGCCAACGGAGCGGTCGCGGTCGACGTCGGACCCGCCCCCGGCTGAGACAACCGTGGGCAGGCCCGGGCGTCCGGGCCCGGATCAGACCGACGCGAGCGTCTCGGCGTCGACCTCGTACAGAACCGACGAGCCCGCCTGCACCATCGACACGAGGCCGGCGGCCTGGGGCAGGTGCTGCTCGGCGAAGTAACGGGCCGTGCTGATGCGGGCCGACAGGTAGGCGGTGTCGTCGGAGCCGGCGTCCAGCTCGGCCTTGGCGCCGAGTGCCTGGCGGGCGAGCAACCAGCCACCGGTCACGGTGCCGAAGATCCGCAGGTACGGCGTCGCCCCGGCGAGCGCCTCGACGGGATCGGCCAGGCCGTTGGTCATGACCCAGTTGGTCGCCCCCGCGAGCACTTCGACCGCTGCCGACAGCTCCCGGGCCATGGACTCGAAACCGTCGCCTGCGCCGGCCAGATCCTGCGCGGTCGCCCTGATGCGGTCCAGGTGTTCGTTCACGACTCCACCCATGCGCATGGCGAGCTTGCGACCGACCAGGTCCATCGCCTGGATGCCGTTGGTGCCCTCGTAGATCGGCGCGATGCGCATGTCGCGGTAGTGCTGGGAGACGCCGGACTCCTCGATGTAGCCCATGCCGCCGAACACCTGAACGGCTGTCGAGGTGACCTCCATGCCGATGTCGGTGCACCACGCCTTGGTCACCGGTGTGAGCAGCTCGGATATCTCACGCCAGTGCTCGGCGGCTTCTCCGTCGAGCGCCCGGCTCAGGTCGATCGCGGCGGCGTTGTAGACGATGAGGGCGCGCATCGCTTCGATGTGGCTCTTCATGAACAGCAGCATCCGACGCACGTCGGGGTGCTTGATGATCGCGACGGCACCGTGGTCGGAACTGCCGATCTCGCTGCCCTGGATGCGCTCCTGGGAGTAGGCGAGAGCCTTCTGATAAGCGGCATCGCCGATCGCCACACCCTGCACACCCACCGCGATGCGAGCCGAGTTCATCATCGTGAACATCGCCCGCATACCCCGGTGCTCCTCGCCCACCAGGTAGCCGATCGCACCGCCCTCGTCGCCGTAGCTCATGACACAGGTGGGGGAGGAGTGGATGCCCATCTTGTGCTCGATGGACACACAGCGGACGTCGTTGCGTGCTCCGGGGCTGCCGTCGTCGTTCACCATGAACTTCGGAACGATGAACAGGGAGATTCCCTTGGTGCCGGCCGGAGCCTCGGGCAGGCGGGCGAGCACCAGGTGGATGATGTTCTCGGCCATGTCGTGCTCGCCGAAGGAGATGAAGATCTTCGTGCCTGTGATCTTGTAGGTGCCGTCGCCGACGGGGACCGCCTTGGTCGTCGACAGGCCCACGTCGGAGCCGGCCTGGGGCTCGGTCAGGTTCATCGTGCCGGTCCACTCGCCGGTGACGAGCTTGCGTAGGTAGACCTCTTTCTGCTCCTCGGTGCCCCACTTCTGGAGCAGTTCGATCGCCCCGGTGGTCAGGCCGGCAGCCATGGTCAGGGCGCCGTTGGCCGCGGTCGAGAACTCGAGTGCGCACGCCTGGACCGCCTCGGGGAAGCCGGCGCCGCCGTACTCGACTTCGGCGTTCAGTCCCTGCCAGCCCGCCTGTACGAACTTGTCGTAGGCGGGCTTGAACTCGTCGGGTGTCGTCACGCCCTCGGGGCTCCACTTCAGCCCGACGGTGTCGCCGATGGCGTTGGTGGGGCCGAACACCTCTTGCATGAACCGGCCCTGCTCCTCGAGCACGGCCTGGACTGTGTCGTAGTCGGCGTGGGCGTACAGGTCCGTCGCTGCCAACTGCTCGATCTCACCTACCTGGCGCAGGGTGAAGAGGGCGTCCTTGATGGGGGCTCGGTACTCCGACATGCCCCCTATGTTACCCGTCGGTCACTTAGGTGGTTCCCCGGCGGATCCAACGTGTCCCACATGCGGGCTCATCACCGCGATCGGGACGCTGATCCCCACCTTCGCCCCGCGCAGTCCGGCGATGCGACGACCGCGCTGAACGGCGTCCTTGGGTACGCCGAGCAGCTCGCCCATGCGCTCCGCGGTGACGTCCAGGTCACCGGCGACCAGTGCCAGTCCGAAGAACGACGCGCCCCGCTCGGCGGTCAGGTCGGTCCCGATGTCGTCGGGCTCGTTGGTCGTGTCGGGGTCCGGGCCGATGAGTTCGACGATCACGTCACCGGCCCAGAAGAACGTCTGGCGCATCGGCGAGCCGTAGCTGTCGGTGCCGCGCTGGCCGCGGACATCCAGCCCAGCGGCCTCGAACGCCGCGACGGTGCGGAGCACGTCGTCGGTGCTCACGACCACGTGGTCGATCCTGCCGACTCCGTTTGGGTTGGATCCCCCCAGCACGGTGGTCGGATCGGTGGTCGGCAGCTCGGCCACGCCCAGCCCGTCGATCGGGTCGTCCAATCCGCGCAGTGCCCAGCCGGTCATGCGCTCACCGGTGCCGCGCAGCCGCAGGAGCGTGCGGTCCAGCAGCACCGACGGGCAGCCGTCCACCTCGGCGACCTCGAACCCGGCAGCGGTCCACGGTCCCGGCGGGTCTCCCAGGTCGATCGCCAGCAACTGGTGGTTCGGTGAGCTCACACGGCGAACGGTACCGTGGCGGCCGTGGTGATGACCGAGGCCCGCAGCGCACAACAGCAGCTGTTCACCCGGCGCGCGTTGAACTGGCTCCTGGTCGCCGCTGCCGGGTACGTGGCCTGCTCGATCCTGGCGAACGTCATGTCTGTTCGCATCCTGCGGGTGGGGCCCGACTGGGCGAGCTTCTCGATCGATGCCGGCACCCTCACCTATCCGCTCACATTCACCCTGCGGGACCTGGTGCACAAGGTCGGTGGCAGACACGTCGCCCGGGTCGTGATCCTGGCAACCGCGGCGCTGAACGTCGTGGCGGCTCTCGCGTTCTGGGCCACGGCGTCGCTACCGGCCGACGCCGCCGTCACCACCGCCGCCCAGGACTGGTTCGGCCCGGTACTCAACCCGGTGCTTCGCATCACCGCGGCATCGGTCGTCGCCCAGGTCGTCGCCGAGCTGCTCGACACCGAGGTGTACCACCGCTTCGTGGTCCGCTTCGGGCACAGGTGGCAGTGGGGCAGGGTGCTGACGTCCAACGCCGTGTCGATCCCTGTCGACTCGATCGTGTTCGTGGCGATCGCGTTCGGGGGTGTCGTACCCCTAGGTGTGGCCGTGTCGATCATCTGGGCGAACATCGTCGTCAAGGGTCTGACGTCGGTTGTCACGGTGCCGTTGATCTACGCGGTGCCCGAGGACCTGACCCTCCCACCCGAGGACTGAGGCCGGGAGGGCATCCAGGCAGACGCGGCGACGCCCCCGCTGCGTGCAGGGGCGTCGGTGGTTCGGACCCGGTGGAAGCCGGGAGCGGGTCGGTCCGTCAGGAGTTGCGGCCCATGTTGGGCTTGCGGCCGTGGTTGGCCTTCTTCCGACGCACGTTGGCCTTCTTCTTCGAGGTGCGCTTCGACATGGCCGTCGATGCTACCGGAGCGGACCCGCCCGACTCCAGACGGCCGGCCCACCCATCTCCAGGCGGCGGGCCCACCCGCCTACGGGCAGCTGGGGACGGGCTACCGTGACAGCGGCTGCAGCCCCCGCTGCACGCCGGATCTCACAGGACCACAGGTGGAACGTTTCGGATTCGTCGGACTGCCCAACGCAGGCAAGTCCTCTCTGTACAACGCCCTGGCCGGAGGCGGAGCGCTGGCCGCTCCCTACGCGTTCGCCACGGTCGACCCCAACGTCGGTGTCGCCAAGGTGCCCGACGACCGTCTGACCAGGCTCGCCGAGATGAGCGGCTCGAAGGCAGTCATCCCGGCGAGCGTCCAGTTCGTCGACATCGCTGGGCTGGTCGAGGGCGCTGCCCAGGGCGAGGGTCTGGGAAACCGCTTCCTGGCCCACATCCGGGAGGTCGACGCGATCGTCTTCGTCCTGCGGGCGTTCGTCGACGTCGACGTGCCCGGGTCCTCCGACCCGGTCGAGCAGCTGTCGACCCTCGAGGTGGAGCTGGTCTACGCCGATCTCGAGTCGTTGCAGAAGCAGTCCGAGAAGCGCCGCAAGGCAGCACGGGTCGACAAGTCCCTCGCAGACGAGGTGGCAGCGATGGACGCCGCGATCGAAGCGCTCGAGCAGGGCCGCCCCATCTATCGGGCCCAGCTCGACCCCGAGGTCCGGGCACAGCTGAAGGGCTACTTCCTGCTCACCGACAAACCGGCGATGGCGCTGGTCAACCTCGACGAGGAGCAACTCGAGGATCCCGAGCCGATCCTCGCCCCGGTCCGCGAGGCGTTCGGCGACGTCGACCCCGACCTGGTGCTCGGCCTGTGCATCCAGCTCGAGGCCGAGGCAGCGATGCTCGACGAGGACTCACGCGCCGAGATGCTCGACGAGCTGGGCCTCGGGCAGGGCGCCCTGCCCAACTTCCTGCGGACCGCCTACCGGATGCTGGGACTGCGCACCTTCTTCACCACAGGTGAGAAGGAGAGTCGTGCGTGGACCTTCCGTGCCGGGTCGAAGGCCCCGCAGGCGGCCGGGGTGATCCACACGGACTTCGAGCGGGGCTTCATCCGGGTGGAGACGATCCGCTGGGACGAACTTCTCGACGCCGGCTCCTGGTCGAAGGCCCGCGATGCCGGGACGATGCGGGTCGAGGGCAAGGACTACGAGGTGGCCGACGGCGACGTCGTCGAGTTCCGGTTCAACGTCTGAGGCGACGGTGGACCAGGACCCCGGGCTCCGATGTGACGGCTGGCTGGTCCAAGGTGGCACCGTGCTGGCCAGCGCGTGCATCGCGACGACCCGGTCCGAACGACGTCGCGGTCTGCTCGGTCGGGACCGGGTCGACGGCGTGCTCGTACTGCCCGTGCGCTCGGTGCACACATTCGGCATGCGGATCCCGATCGACGTCGCGTTCTGTGACGCGAACGGTCACGTTCTGAGAGTCTCGACGTTGCCGCCGTGGCGGGTCGCGACCAGCTGGAAGGCACAGAAGGTCGTCGAGGCGGCATCAGGAGCGTTCGCCGCATGGGGTGTGTCGGTCGGGTCGTCGCTCGAGATCCGAACATGAGCGGGCGGCTGGTGCTGGTCGGCACCCCCATAGGCAACCTCGACGACCTGGCCCCCCGGGTGGCGGCGGCTTTCGCGTCGGCGTCGGTGCTGGCGTGTGAGGACACCCGACGAACCGGACGCCTGCTCAGCCACCTTGGTGTCACGGTCCCCAAGCTCGTCCGCCTGGACGAGCACACCGAGGAGTCGGTCGCTCCGTGGCTCCTCTCCCTGATCGGCGAGGGCCAGGTCGTGGCGGTCGCGAGTGATGCCGGCATGCCCGGCCTTTCGGACCCGGGGGCGCGCATAGCGGCGCTGGCACGCCAGGAGGGACTGCTGATCGAGGTGGTACCCGGGCCGTTCGCCGCCGCAGTCGCGCTGGTCGGCAGCGGAATCCTCGACCCCTCGGGTCGCTTCTGCTTCGAGGGGTTCCTGCCGCGCAAGGGTGCGGCACGTGCCCGCCGTCTGGCGGAGCTGGTCGACGAACGCCGGACCATCGTCCTCTACGAGGCCCCGCACCGCCTGGTACGGACGATCGACGACCTGGGTGGCTCGCTCGGCGTGTCCCGCCGTGTGGCGCTGTGTCGTGAGCTGACCAAGCTCCACGAGGAGACGTGGGTCGGCACCCTGGCCGAGGCGGCCAGCCGATGCGCTCAGGTCGAACCGAGAGGCGAATACGTGCTGGTCGTCGACGGGGCACCGACACCGGTCGAGGTCTGCGATGCCGACATCGTCGACGCCCTCGACGACGAGCTGGCCGGCGGCACCAGCCGGCGCGACGCGGCATCAGCCGTCGCCGCCGCTCTGGGTGTGGCACCCAACCGGGTGAAGCGCCTGCTCAATGACCGGGACAGGCGCGTCGACTGACACGCTCCGGGCCGGGTCATGGCGCCGCCGCGAGCCGATTGAGGCATGTCACTGGCTGACGTTGAGCGGTGCGAGCTCCCTGCTGGCCGACAGCTCGCGCTCGGCCTTCGCTGTCGCTGCTGCGTCACGGGGTGCAAGATCGAAGCTCGTGTAGAGCACACGGCGCTCTGTATCGGTGGGTGGCTCTGCCATGTGCAGGGTGCAGCTCAGATGGATGGTCACGTCGCCAGTCCCGGTCGCCAGTGCCAGCTCCGGTAGTCCGGTGGCGGTGACGTCGAGCAGCGAAGGCCACACCAGCGCGCGGTGCGATCCGGCGACCACCCGTAGCTGCCCCGAACCCGGACCCGCACCCGTGACCGAGACTCCCACGGTCATCGAACAGCACCGGTAGCTGTGCCGACCCAAGCTGCAGTCCTTGTGCCACGGCACGTCCGAGATCCCCTCGGTCACCCCGAGCGGCTTGAGGAGTGCCTCGACCCGGTTGACGTCGGAGCCGTCGGGAAGGCGATGGCCGGCACCGGTGATCGCCGCCACCCGGGCCAGCCTCTCGTCCGTCAGGAGCAGCGCCGTGGACGGCGAACGCTCGTCGAAGCGCTGCATCCTGACAAGGCGCGACGAGCCGTCCGCTGTCCTCGCCCACCAGCTGTTCCCGTCACCCGGGGAGTACGACGAGACGGCGGCGTCCATCTCGGACGAGACAGCAGCCATCTCGTCGACGCTGAACACTTCGCGCAGGACCAGGAACCCTGCGTTTGAGAGGAACCAGCGCAACTCCTCGGGGTCGTCGTCGAGGTTGAAGCTCCGACCGAGATCTGAGGGCAGGTCCAGCGTCGAACCGTCGTGCACAGGGCGGTCGTCCAGGACGCTGCGCAGGACGAGCCACCAGTCGAGCAGACGTCCGATCCGGCCGTGTCGCAGGTCCAGCGTGCCGGCGGTCATCAGCCCGATCGGGGTTACACGGTCGTCCGCCACCGCCGCGAACGTCGACCCGTCGGTGTGCCACTCCACCGCGTCAGGGCGGGTGGGTTCGGAACGCCGTGAGATCGAGAACCCGGAGGCGCCTCGTTCGAGCAGCCACACATCAGGACCAAGGTGAACCTCCAGCGGCCGCAGGTCCAGGTGGTCGATCGACCCGAGATGCCGTGAGATGCGCAGCAGATGTGGGAGCTCGACATCCAGCAGTGCCGCGGCGTCGCTCGTGGGTGTCGACCCGTCGAAGCGGGTGCGCATGTCGAACACGGTTTGCAGCGTCACGGAGTTCCCCCTTCGCGGTGGGTGGGCGCCGGCACCGCTGTGTCCTAGTTTGGCGGCCCGTGAACGACGCCGCAGCCCCTCCAGCCGAACTCGACGTGATCGGGATCGGCAACGCTCTGGTCGATGTGATCAGCCACGAGGACGACGGGTTCGTCGACCGGCTCGGGGTGCCCAAGGGGGCGATGACCCTCATCGACGAGCGCCGTGCCACCGAGATCTACGACTCGATGGGCGCTGCGATCGAGATCTCCGGAGGTTCGGCTGCCAACACCATCGTCGGAGTCGCAGCCCTCGGCGGTGCCGCGCGCTACATCGGCAAGGTGCGCAACGATCAGCTGGGAGCGGTGTTCGCCCACGACATCCGCGCGACCGGCGTCCACTACGACGTCCCAGCGGCGACGACAGGCCCGTCCACCGGGTGCTGTCTGGTGGTCGTCACACCGGACGCCCAGCGGACGATGAACACATACCTGGGGGCCTCGGTCCATCTGGATCCCGACGACATATCCGCCTCCGCCGTCCGTTCAGCCAAGGTGCTCTACCTCGAGGGCTACCTGTTCGACCCACCCGAGGCCCAGGAGGCGTTCCGGTTGGCGGCCCGCCACGCGAACGAAGCGGGCCGCACGGTGGCTTTGACCCTGAGTGACGGGTTCTGCGTCGACCGTCACCGCGACGCGTTCCTCGACATGGTCGAGCACCACGTTGACATTCTCTTCGCGAACGAGGACGAGATCCTCTCGCTCTATCGGACGGAATCGTTCGACGAGGCCGCTCGGCGTGTGAGGCGCCACGGCGCGATCGCCGCACTCACACGGTCGGAGAAGGGTTCGGTGATAGTCACCGAGGACGACCTGATCGAGGTCGCCGCCCACCCGATCGACGAGCTCGTCGACACCACCGGCGCCGGAGACCTGTACGCCGCCGGGTTCCTGTTCGGGTTCAGCCGGGGTTTCGACCTGGCGACATGCGGCGAGCTCGGCTCGCTCGCTGCCGCCGAGGTCATCTCCCACGTCGGGGCCCGCCCACAGGCCGACCTGGCAGAGCTCGCGGCCGGCCTGCTCGGTGGCTGATCGGTCAGTGCCCGACCGGCCGACTCCGCAGCCGTCGGCCGTCTTCGGTGCCTCGACTGCTGCGCTGATAGCGCTCGCGCTCAGCGTCGCCGTGCTGTTGCTCGGGTCGGTGAGGTTCGCCAGGTTCGACTGGTCGGGGCTCCCGTTGGCACGCGGACCCGTCGATCAGGAACGAGTCGTCAGCGCGGACTGCACCGAGCACATCAGGCCGTACGTGACCTCATCCGGTCGCACAATCTCGCCGATGACCGTCGACGAGCAGCAGTACATGTCGATCGTGCGCCTGATGGACGGCACGCCCGAGGCCGACCTGCACATCAGCTGTCTGCTCGCCCCGTTCACCAACCGCCCGGTCATGCCCTGGCTGGCATCGAAGTTGCCGGTCGACGAGGCGGTCGGCCTGGGTCTGGTCAACCTGGCCATGACCCAGATCGCCACCTGGGCGGTGGTGTTCACACTGCGGGCACAGGGCCGCTCGGCCCGCTCGACAGCGCTGGTCGGCACCCTGTTCGCTGTCAGCTGGAACACTCTGATGTTCGGATCCGCTCTGCTGGTCGACTCCGGTGGCGTGGCCCTCGTGGCGCTCTGCTGGTTGGTGCTCGCCGTGCGCCGTCCGTGGCTGGTGCCTGTACTGCTGCTGGTGTCCTACCCGCTGAAGGAGACGATCGCTCTCGTCGTCCTCGGACCGCTTCTGGCCTGGTGCTGGGGCGAGGTGAAAGAGGGGCGACGGACGCGCGCCAACGCAGCAGGCATCCTGGCAGCGGCTCTCGTAGCGGCAGTCGCATCGGTCCCGATCGCCCATCTCTGGTCCCCGGACAGCGCCGCGACGTGGCCGCTGTCCCCGAGTCTGGGCGCTCTGATCAACAACCTGTTGTCGCCCATCGGTCTCGTCACCTTCGTGATCGGGGTGGCCCCGCTCTTCCTGCCGGCGCTGCTGGTGATCCGGGATCGGCTCCGGTCGACGTCCTCGATCGAGACACTGGTCGATCCGGCGGTCGTCGGTGTGCTGCTCACGGCGGTGCTCGTGTTGTGGGTGACCATGGCCGCTGACCTGAGTTCTCGATTCGCCTGGGTCGGTACCCCGTTCGCGGCGTCGCTCGCGGCGATGTGGTTCGAGTCAGGCAGAGCGGGGGAGTGGCTGCAAGGCCTCGGCCGACGCGGGGACGCCGCCGTCACCTGACCCGACAAGCGTCCGGCGGGCCCCGGCTGCGACCGTGCCCCCGGGCGACGGTAGCCTTGTTCTTCGGGCACCCGGCCGGGTGCAGGACCCTGGAACACGGCTTGCAGACGATCGAACGACCTCCATCGCCGGCACGGCCGACCCCACCCTGGACGACCGTCGCCGGTGTGGCGGCAGGTGTGCTCATGGTTCCCCTGCTGCTCCTGGCGGTGTTCAGCAAGTGGGGCGTGCTGATCCTCGTGCTGGTCGCCCTGACCGTGGGGCTGGGCATATGGGTCTGGCAGCGCGGATTCGTCTTCGTGGAGATCGTTGCGTTCCTGATCCACTTCGACGGTCTCGGTGCGGGTCAGGTGCGCATGGGGCGGATCATCGCGGCGATCGCAGCGGTGGTGATCGTGGTCAAACTCGTCAAGGGGTGGCGGCCTCCGGCTGTACCCGTCAGGCACTGGGGACCTGTGTGGGTGCTGGCGGTGTGGGCGACCTTCACCGGGCTCTGGGCGGTGGAGCTCGGCGCGTACTTCTACACCTTCGGGGTGTTCGGGCTCGGCGTCGCCTACTTCTGCGTCACAGCGATGCTCATCGACAGCCACCGGCTGGTGCAGCAGTTCCTGCGCGCCTACTGGGTCGGCGGGCTCTTCGGCTCGGCCGCGGGGATCCTGGCGTTGTTCCTCGGAACCCGGTCGGTCGGGTTCGGGGCGGATCCGAACTTCTTCGGGCTCGTCCAGGCGTCGATGATCCCGCTGACCGTCTACTACCGGCGTCACGCCACCAGCCGCGAAGCGGTGTGGTTCTACTCGATCACGCTGGCGGTGGTGCTGGCAGGAGCGGCGGGCGCCGGTAGCCGCTCGGGTCTGATCGGGGCATCGATCGCGATCGTCGCGACGATGGTCACCCGACCCGGCCTCGGTGCGGGGCGACGGGCGATGGTCGGCGTCGGTGCCGTCATCCTGGCAGGAGCCGCATTCCTCGTCGGGTTCATCGCCAACCCGAGCAACCTCGACCGGGGCCTGACGGGCGACCGCGGCGCCGGCCGCCTCGATCTGTGGACCACCGCTGTGGCCCTGATCGAGCGCCAGCCGGTGTTCGGTTACGGCTTCGGCCAGCTCAAGGTCCTCATACCAGCGAACCTGCTGCTCACCCCGGGCAGCCAGATGCTCAACGACCTGCGCTCGGACGTATCCGCCCACAACACCTGGCTGGACACGACCGGAGACCTGGGTCTGGTCGGGCTGGTCATATTCGTGTCGATCTTCGTGATCGCCCTGGTCGGTTTCGTACGACCGCGCTGGCTCCAGACCCGTGAGCTGTCCACGACCCTGTTCGTGATGATGCTCCCGGTGCTGTCCGGGTCGTTCTTCCTGCCACTGCTGAACAACAAGCTCGCCTGGGGTCTGATCGGCCTCTCGGCGACATTGCAGGTGCCGTCGGCACAGTCGCGTTGGAGCGGCTTGCTGCGCGCTCGGGGAACGGGCGACGAGCGGCACCCCGCGGTGATCACCGGCCCCGACGACGACCCGCAAGAGGACCTGCTGCCAGTCCGAGCGGTGGCCCGACGCCCGGGCGAACGCCCCGAGCTACCTGGTGAGGAAGTGTGGGAGCCCGTCGAGCTGGCCCGCTGGGATCTGCGTCTCGGGCGCCACCAACGGGGCGTGATCGTCGCGGCTGCCCTCGCCGGGGCGTTGCTCGCCGCGATCGTCGGATCGGCCAAGGAGACGACCTACACGACGACCTACAGCCTCTGGGTGCCGCGGCTCGACGGCAGCCTCGGGGTGTCCTGGGTGCCGTTCGACCAACAGCAGTTCCAGTCAGTGCTGACCATGGGTGTGTCGGGTGCCTACGCGCAGGAGCTGCGCGAGCAGGCCTCGCTCGACCTGTCCGTGCCCGAGGTGCGCGAGCGGCTGGACGCGAGCCGCCCACGTATGGGCAACGTGGTGGAGATCTCCTACACAGATTCCGACCGGTCCAGGGTCGAGGCGGTCATGGAGGTGCAGCGCCAGGCGTTCGACGCCGTTCACCAGGCGGTTCGCGACGCATCCTCACCCCAGACCGAGGACGAGGTGCGGCCGGCCATCCCCGGTGAGTCCCGCGTCTACAGCGGCCCGACCTATCTCGACCCGTACGGCCTTCCACGTTTCACCATCAACACGCCTCGCACCGCCTGGTACATGTTCGTGGGTTCGATCAGCGCTGCTCTGGTAGCCGCTGGTCTGCTGCTGGCGGGTCAGCGTCGGCCGAGGGTGACCAGCACCGACGACCTGGACCGATTCGTCGGCTACCAGGTCTGGTCCCACGTGGCGTTCAACGGCCGGCACGCACGCGGGGTCGACGATCAGCTCGCTCAGACGCTCGCGACGATGGTCGCCAAGTCGCGGGAGCTGCCCCGCCACATCGTCGTGGCGTCGGCCGAGCGCTCGTCGGGGAGCCGGGAGGTCCTGCTGGGCATGGCGGCAGAAGTGGTCGGCTGGGGTGGCAGGGTCCTCGTGGTCGACGCCGACGTGGAACGTCCCTGGTTGTCGTTACGCCTGCGGGGCCGGAGCGGTGCGGGCTTCGTGGACGTAGGCGAAGACGTCGACCTGGCCGACACCATCCATCGTGTGTCCAGCTGGCGCCTGCCGCGCCAGGCACGTAGGCGGATGGGTGACGGGGTCGAGCGTCTCCGTTTCATCGCCGCCGGTCGCCGTCGCGGGGCGCCGAGGTCGTATCCGTTGCGAGACCTGGACCGGATCGACTCCGACGTCGTCGTGCTGGTCCACGCCCCGCCGCTCATGGGCAACCGGCCGGTCTCGACCCTCCTCGGCTGGGCAGATTCCGTCGTCCTCGTTGCAGAGGTCGGCAGGACGACGACCGCCGACGTGGAGAACGGAGCTGACAGCGTCCACTCGTTCAGCGTCGCCCCGGCTGGCGTGGTGCTCGTAGATGGCTGAGCGGCCCCCGGGGGAGACTCCGCAGGACGCCGGGTCCCTCTCGCCCGGACCAACCCCACGGTGGGTCGACAACCACTGCCACCCCGGTGTGGGAGCGCGCGGCGCCGATGCCGAGCCACTCGACGTCGTACTCGAGGACGCCCGTGCCAACGGCGTTGTCGCGATGGTGGTGGTGGGGACCGACGCAGCGAGCTCCAGGGACTGCATCAGCTCCGCGCGAGCACACCATGATCTGTGGGCTACCGCGGGAGTGCACCCCCACGATGCGACCGAGGGCATCGTGGAGTTGCGCGACGTCGTCGCCGAGGCGATTGCCATCGATGAGGAGCATCGCCGCAAGCTCGTGGCGATCGGCGAGTGCGGTCTGGACTACCACTACGACCACTCGCCCCGGCAGGTCCAGCGAAACGTGTTCGCCGAACAGGTGGCTCTGGCCAACGATGTGGGACTGCCGCTCGTCATCCACACCCGCGACGCATGGGACGACACCTTCGCGGTGCTCGATGACGTCGGCATGCCGGCCAGGACCGTGTTCCACTGCTTCACCGGTGGTCCGCGGGAGGCCGAGCTGTGCCTGGATCGGGGAGCGGTGCTGTCCGTGAGCGGGATAGTCACGTTCCCCAGCGCGAGGGAGCTTCGCGAAGCGGTCGCCTCGGCGCCGTTGGACCGTCTCATGGTGGAGACCGACTCGCCGTACCTGGCACCGGTGCCACACCGCGGCAAGCCGAACCGGCCCGCCTGGGTCGCTCACGTCGGCGCGGGGGTGGCCGAGCTGCACGGCGTGGAGGTTTCGGAGGTTGCGCGGGTGACGACCGCGACCGCGGTTGACTTCTACTCCCTGGACCTGCGGTGATCAGCGCGCCGGGACGTCGGTGATGGTCGACACGTGGCATCTGCCGCCACCGCGGATCATGGCTGGGATCGCAGCGACGCTGCTGGCGTTGGCAGTTCTGGGCCTGCGGACCTGTGTGGGCGGAGACGGGGAATCGCCGAGCGGGGACGCGTCGAGCCCCACGGTCGAGTCATCCACGACCACGAGCGGGTCCGACACCGTCGAAGAGACGACCACGACGTCGATCGTGCTCGCCCCTGACTGGTATCCGAAGCAGTCGAGTCGCTACTCGGACCGGCGCCCGGTGGTCACCGTCACGACGCTGCCGCCTACGACCACCACCCGTCCACGCAGCACCACGTCGTCGTCCGCGGGCGGGGACTGAGATGCTCGACGCCCGTGAGGCCACCCAGCTGCTCGAGTCCCACGGCCTCGATGCCAGACGGTCCCTGGGCCAGAACTTCGTGGTCGACCCCGGAACCGTCGAGCGGATCGCCAGCCTGGCGCAGGTGGGCGTCGGAGACAGGGTGCTCGAGATCGGTCCGGGCCTCGGTTCGCTGACTCTGGCGTTGGCAGCGACAGGAGCGGATGTACTGGCCGTCGAGAAGGACCGTCAGCTGCTCCCGGTGCTCCGAGGGGTCCTCAGTTCACGTGCGGCGGACCGGGTGAGGGTCGTGGAGGCGGACGCGCTCGGCCTGGACTGGTCCGAGCTTCTCGCGCAAGGTGATGACGACGGCGGGGCCCAGTGGGTGATGGCGGCGAACCTGCCATACAACGTCGCGGTTCCGATCCTCATGTCGGTGCTCGAAGGGGCACCGCAGGTGGAAAGAGCGGTGATCATGGTCCAGCAGGAGGTGGCTGAACGCCTGGTCGCCGGCCCCGGTGGTCGCACGGTCGGTATCCCCTCGATCAGAGTCGCGTGGTGGGCACACGCAGAGATCCTGGCGACGGTCGATCCCGACGTGTTCGTCCCGCGGCCGCGGGTGACCTCGGCGGTGGTCGGCATCACCCGCCGACCACCTCCGCGTGAGGACGTGGACGGAGCGGCAGTCATCGATCTTGCTGCCACCGCGTACCGCCAGCGCCGCAAGATGCTGCGTTCGACAATCGGCTCGGTCGTGCCCGCCGAAGCGTTCGAGACGGCAGGGATCGACCCCCGCCTGCGACCCGAGCAGCTCTCGGTGCGGGACTGGGCCGATCTGCAGGCGGCTCGGCAGCGTTAGTCTGCCGCCCGTGGGAACAGACCTGTTCGCGCCGGCGAAGCTGACCATCTCGCTGCGCGTCACCGGAGTGCGTGACGACGGCTACCACCTGATCGATGCCGAGATGGTGTCGCTCGACTTCGGCGACCTTCTCGAGGTCGACCCGGCCGGAGACGGGGTGACCGTGGTGCGCGACAACGTCGAGTCACCCGCGCCGGACGACGACCTGGTCGTGCGGGCGCTGGCCCTGGCCGAGCGCCGCGTCGGAGTGCGGTTGCACAAGCGGGTCCCTGCCGGTGCCGGACTGGGCGGAGGCAGTTCCGATGCAGCAGCGATCCTTCGCTGGGCGGGTCAGATGGACCCGCTCCGAGCGGTGGGGCTGGGGGCGGACGTCGCCTTCTGCCTGAGGGGAGGACGGTCACGCGTCCAGGGGATCGGGGAGAGGATCGAACCGCTGCCGTTCAGGGAGCGGACGTTCACGCTGTTCACCCCACCGCTGCACTGCTCGACTCCGGCGGTCTACCGGCGCTGGGATGCGCTGGGAGGACCCGAGGGTGACAACGGCAACGATCTCGAAGCAGCTGCCCTGGCCGAATACCCCGAACTTGCCGAGCACCGGGATCGCTTCGCGGCTCTCACAGAGCAACGGCCCCGGCTGGCGGGAAGCGGTTCGACCTGGTTCGTCGAAGGAGCGTTCGAGGGTGAAGGCCACGTCGTGGCCCGCACGACCGAGGCGTTCTAGGGCCTACTTGCCGCGTGCTCGGCGCTGGTGGCGCGTACGCCTCAGCAGCTTCTTGTGCTTCTTCTTCCGCATGCGCTTACGGCGCTTCTTGATGAGTGAGCCCATGGCGATGCGGACTCTACGGCGCGGCCGGTGCCAGACTCAAGACGAGCAGCTTCTCGCGATCGGCTGTCGTCGGTATGAGCAGAGTCCCAGCCGGATTCTTTCGGCGCGGAGCGGCCGGTACACTGCGACGTCGGCCGATGGCCGAAGGGAAGGGCAGCAGCGGGTGGTCCAGCTGGCCCGAGAAGGAGACGAGCGGTCCACATGACCCCGATGCGCACATCGCCGAATGCGGTTGCCACACACGTGCCCGAACCTGTTCCGGCAACCGAGATGCGCCGTTCGGCGCGCCTCAGCCGGCGACAGGTCATGGTCGTCGTCCTCTGCTCGGTGCTCGTCGCGGCCCTTGCCGGAGCGCTCGCAGCGGTCAATCCGCCTCAGTACAAGACGACCCGCTCGATCATCGCCGTGTCCGGCACCAACCCGACCGACAGCGAGGTCCTGAACCGGGCGCTCGAGTCGATCGTCAAGTCCAAGGGTCTGGCCGCGGCGGTGAAGGAGCGCGGCGACCTGCCCCAGTCGATCGACCAGATCAGCGCCATGATCAGCACCGACCGGTCGCCCGAGTCGCCGTTCATGGACATCATCGTCACCAACCCCGACAAGGAGGTCTCCGAGCAGGTCTCCGCCCAGGTGATTCCCGCCCTCTACTCGGTGTTCAACGACGCGCAGAGCGACATCCCGGTCGAGCAGCGGATCCAGGGCCCGATCTTCCAGGAGCTGTTCAGCCGACCGCTGCAGAGCACGGCGAGTTTCCCCGTGTGGTTCGCCGTTCTGTTCGGGGCCCTGCTCGGTGGACTCGTTCCGTTCCTGACCTTCCTGGTGCTGAACCTGCGCCGGCCGGTCGTCGAGTCCGCCCAGGACATCACCGATGCACTCGACCTGCCGATCCTGGCGAAGGTGCCGGCGCTGGGAGCCAGGGGAGCCAACCCGCAGGACTCCGTCTCGGGGGTCGTGGCAGCAGTCGAACGACTGAGCCTGAACGAACCGGTGCACCGGCTCGTCCTCGTCGGTTCAGGCGCGGGAGTCGAGCGTGCCGAGCTGTCGCTCGCCCTGGCGTGCACGATCGCGCGCAGCTTCGGACAGCCCGTTGCGCTCATCGACGCCGACCTGGACCAGGGCGTGCTCACCGGGTTGCTGCGCACCCACGACGTCGCCGGCCTGGCAGAGTGCCTGGCAGGACACCTGGAACCCGAAGCGGCGCTGCTGTCGGTCAACGGAGACCAGTTGCCCCCGTCGGTCCAGGACCTGCGCGCTCCTGACGGCATGGTTCGGTTCCTGCCAGCCGGAGTCGACACGAGCCGCAACGTTCTGCGGATGCGCTCGACGTTCCACCGTGTGCTCGAGGGGCTCGCCGGTCGCTACGTGATCGTCGTCAACGGGCCGCGACTGCCCGGTCCCGTCCCCACGTCGCAGCTCCTCTCGCTCGCCGATGCGACCCTGATGGTCGTCACCGAGGGGGAGACCCCTCTAAACGACGCCCGATCCGCCGGTGACGCGCTGCGGTCCTTCAGCACCGGTGCATCCGGTGTGATCGTCCTGCGTCGCTGAGGTATGGGCGCGTCGGACTCGAGCGGGCAGTCCGTCGGGACTGCAGCATCACGAGGCTTCCTCTGGGCGAACGTCGGGGTTGCCACCCGCTACGTGTCGGCGCTGGTGCTCGCCGCGGTGCTCGCCCGCGTGCTCGAACCCACCGAGTACGCCGTGATGGTCACACTCATGGTGCTGACCTACTACCTGGACAACGCGCTCGACATGGGCCTGGGCGCAGCTCTGGTCTACGAGCAGGAGGAGGGGATCACCCGCCGCGTGCAGGTCGCGTTCACCGCGACGCTGGGCATAACTGTCGTCCTGGCGTCCGTCACCCTGCTGCTGGCGCCGGTCGTGACCGCCTATTTCAAGTTGCCCGGCTACACGACGGTGTTCAGGCTCCTCGCCGTGGTCGTGGTCATGTCGGGATGCACCGCCATCCCTTGGTCGCTCTTCGTCCGGTCGATGGACTTCAGGTCGAGAGCCGTCGTCGAGGTCATCAGGGACATGACGCGCTTCGTGCTGACGATCTCCCTGGCTCTGGCGGGGTTCGGGGCGTGGGCCGTGCTGATAGGCCTTCTGGGCGCCTACTTCGCCTGGATGACCTTGACGTGGTTCTTCATGCGGTTCCGTCCGAACTTCTCGTGGGACCTGACCATCGCCAAGGAGCTGTTCGCGTACGCGTGGCGCATGGCCGGTTCCCGACTGCTCGGAGTGCTGTCGCTCAACGGTGACTACGTCGTCGTCGGCAACAGGCGCCCCGACCAGTACCCGCAGTACTACCAGGCGTTCAGGCTGCCGGAGTTCGTGCTGGGGGCGCAGCTGAACGCCATGTCGGCGGTGCTCTTCCCGATGTACTCGCG
The DNA here is from genome assembly GCA_964450685.1 of uncultured Microthrixaceae bacterium. Lineage (GTDB taxonomy): Bacteria > Actinomycetota > Acidimicrobiia > Acidimicrobiales > Microtrichaceae > JBAOHV01. Next base: position 20,478 of record CAYVDN010000013.1, on the reverse strand, counting down.
CATCCGGGCCGAGGGGAAGATCGAGATGCGCGACGCCCTCTACAAGGCGTTGAGGCTCGTGGCGCTGTTCTCGCTGCCGGTCGGGGTGGGTTTGGCCCTCGTCGCACGTGACGCGATCGGACTCATGTACGGCCTCGACGGCACGACCGCCGAGGTGGCGACGTCGACGATGGAGGTGCTCTCGATCGCCGGCTGCTTCGCGGGCCTGGGCTTCGCTACGGGCGACCTGCTCTTCGCCATCGGGCGTCCCGGGGTGATGGTCAGGATCAACGCGGTGATGGTGCCGGTGATGCTCGTCGCGATGTGGTTCGCCGCGCCGCACGGCGTGGTCTGGGTGGCCGTGGTCCACCTGGTCGTCGCCGCGGTGTTCACGGTCATCCGCCAGATCGTGGTCGACAACATCGTGGATGCGTCCACGCGCAGCGTCCTCGCAGCGCTCGTCCCTGGTCTCACGGTCACAGCAGGTGTGCTCATCACCGCGTTGCCGGTGAGGTTGTCGACAGACGGCGGATTCGTCTCGCTGGTGATGATCGTGCTGGCCGGTGGGCTCGGCGGACTTGTCGCTGTCGGTCTCAGTCGCGGGGCTCGTGGCGAGGTGACCGACCTGATCGCCAAGGTGCGCGGCTGAGCGGTGCGCTGCTGAGTGGTTCGGGCGATGAGCGGTTCGGGCGATGCGTGGTTCAGGTGGTCAGGGGTTCGGGCGCGCCCTGTCGTGCTTGCGTGCCCGGGCACGGGTGGCGAGGGCGGCCAGTGGACCCTTGTTCATCACGCAGTGCACGACTTCACGCCGGTCAGTAGCCCAGTCGGCCTTGTAGGGCTCGTCACCGCGCAGCAGGTCGTACTCGCCAGCGCCAGCCTCGACGGACGCACGGATTACATCGGCGCGCAGCACGGAACCACAGCCACGCCACTCACGATCCGTGCGGCGTCCGGCCTGGTAGAACCCGACGCGCCCGGAGAGAACCAGGTCCACCTCCACCGCGACTGAGGCGCCGTGCTCGTCACGAAGCACAGCCAGCGTCACGTCACCGGTCTGCACACCCGCCGAGAGTGCAGCTCGGCAACGTTCCCAACCCTTGAGGAAGGGCGAGCCGTCGGCCCAGCGATGATCGTGCAGACGGGCGAGGTCGTCGAGGGCGGCGTCAGCTCCGTCGGGTCCGACGAACTCCGTGCGCGCACCCGCCTTCTCGAAGCGGCGGGCAGAACGCGAGACGGTGCTGCGCACCTTGCCCGGCCGGTCCGCCAGGTACTTCTCCGGTCCGATCGACAGGTCGGCGTACGGAGCCGCCACTCGCCCGACTTCGTAGGGGGCGAAGATCGCTGCGAGGGTTCCGTCGGCGGCCAGCCCGTCCAGGTCGATGACGCGCTGGCCGCGGCGTCGTAGCCATGCGATGACCGCCCGGGTGACGGCGAGGTGGTGCTCGGGCGTTGCGATCAGGTCCAAGTGGTCGGGCGCAAGCACCCCCTGTCCGAGGGAGCGGATCCGCTCGACCGACACGGGCCCGGCGCCGATTCGGTCGACCTCGAATACGGCACCACCGACGAGCTCTCCGGCGGCAGAGCAGATGATCACTGCGGGTTCACCCGCGGCGGCGTTGTCGATCCACCAGCTGCGCAGGAAGGGTGAGGGCAGCGGCTGGGACGCCACGAGGGAGTCCCAGGCGTCCCTGTGAGTGCCAAGCTCCGACACGACGGTGGTCGTCAACATCGATCCATCACTGTCGGAGGTGGGTGTCGGCATCGGCTGGAGTGTGTCGCACCGGCGTTTCTCGGGCAACCGTCGGGTGTCCAACCGCCCTCGCAAGGCGTTTTGCCCATGGCATTCGTGTGAACATCGTGCGGCAGACCCTTGACGGTGGCTCCCGTCACACGTTTACTGGTGTGAGCGAACGGCGGGGTCGATCAGGGGCGACTCAGCTGGGCGCGGCGGCGGATCTCGGCCGGTTTTCAGGCGGGAGCCGGTTCGTGCGGTGGATTGGGGCTGTGATGTTGCGTTATTCCGAGACTGACGAGATGACCGCAGGGGGGCGCGTCATCCCGATCCAGTACAAGGACGGCGGTGGTGCTGCGCGCCCCGCGCTGCGGCGCGAGGCGGTCGCTCCGCTGCTCATCGACCTGAGGCGTCCCGACGACGGACCTGTCCTCATCCGTGAGCCGCGCAGCGCAGTGCCACAGCAGGAACGACGGGCTGTCGGTCGACTGCTCTGCTTGTTCGGTCACGCCCTCGACGGGGCAGCGATGGTCGCTCCGATACTCCTCGCCAGCCTCAGCCCGGAGCAGCAGATCAATCCCCGCGTGGTGGTGCTGTTCGGACTCGTCGGCATGATCCTGTTGTGGCCCACCGCCCGACGCGGTCGGCTCGTCGTGGTTCCGAGCGAGGGTCTGCTCAACATCGCGGCCAGGGTCGGTCTGACCCCTCTGATCACGCTCGTCATCGTCTCACTGGCACAGATCGACAATGTGACGAACAGTGGGCGGACGATCGACGTGCTGGCGGTCGTCTGGATCGTCGTCGCCACGATTCCGCTGATCCTTCTCGGGCGGATCATCACCTATCGCCTCGTGGGCGGCGCGCGGTCACGTGGATACGACCTGGACGACACCCTCATCATCGGGACGGGACCGGTTGCCATCGAGATCGCGCAGGCGCTGTCGGCCAACCCGGAGTTCGGCCTGGTTCCGTGCGGGTTCGTCGATCGCTACGACGACGCGGCGCCCCTTCCGGTGGTCGGCCGACCCGAGCACCTCCCCGAGATCCTCCGGCTCACCCACGTCAAACACGTGATCCTGGCGTTCGGTGCGGCCGACGACCCCGAGCTCGTCAGGATCGTGCGCCGCTGCCACGACCTGCCCGTACAGTTCTATGCGGTGCCGCGGCTGTTCGAGCTGGGAGTGTCGGCCGACGACATCTGTCACGAGGTGTCAGGCCTGCCGCTCATCCCGCTGCGACGAACCGACGCCAGCTCCAACTCCTGGCGGGCCAAGCGGGCGTTGGACATCGTCGCGGCAGCCGGACTCATCCTTCTCACCTCACCCATACTCCTCGGCTGCGCATTGGCAGTGAAGTTGTCCAGCCGTGGTCCGATCTTCTTCCGGCAGGTACGCGTCGGTCTCGGCGGGCAACCGTTCGAGATCCTCAAGTTCCGCACCATGAAGGTCAACGACGACTCGGCCACCCAGTGGACGGTCAAGAACGACGACCGGGTGACGTCGGTCGGGCGGTTCCTGCGTCCATCCCACCTCGACGAGCTGCCGCAGCTGTTCAACGTGCTGCGTGGCGACATGTCCCTCGTCGGCCCCCGGCCCGAACGACCCCACTTCGTGGAGCAGTTCGGCGAGGAGATCGACGGCTACCACTTCCGGCACCGGGTACCCGTCGGGCTCACCGGCTGGGCGCAGGTCAACGGCTACTGGGGCGACACCAGCATCGAGACCAGGGTGCGACTGGACAACCGCTACATCGAGAACTGGTCGCTCTGGCGTGACCTGCTGATCGGACTGAGGACCATACCGACGCTGCTCGGCAAACATCGGTGACGAAACCCGCCACCGACGGCACGCCCGGCAACGGCACGGCCGGTCAGGCCGATCTGGTCACCATCGCCATCCCGGCACGGAACGAGTCGGCGACGATCGGGCCGCTGCTCGACAGCGTCCTGGCCCAGACACACACCAACCTCCAGGTGCTCGTGGTGGACGGTGACTCGACCGATGACACCGTTGCCGTGGTCGAGCGGATCGCCGCCGCCGACGCACGGGTCCAACTGCTCCACAACCCTGCCCGGGTCATCCCAGTAGCCATGAACACGGCGCTCGCCGCGGCGCGGGGACGCTGGTTCGTGCGAATAGACGCCCACTGCCGAGTTCCCGACGACTACGTGGAGCGGGTTGTGGCACACCTGGGAACGGGCCAGTGGGGTGGTGTCGGCGGTCGCAAGGAGGGCAGGGGGCACACCTCCCAGGGCAGGGCGATCGCTGCGGTGATGGGTTCCCCGTTCGCGCAGGGCAACTCGGTCTACCACTACGGGGAGTCGGCCCAGCCGGTCGACCACATCCCCTTCGGTGCTTATCCGACAGCGCTGGTCCGGGAGCTTGACGGCTGGGTCGAGGACCAACTCGTGAACGAGGACTTCGAGTTCGACTACCGACTGCGACAGAGCGGACACGAGCTGCTGTTCGACCCGGCGATAACGATCGACTGGGACTGCCGCCAGCGGGTCACCGACCTGTTCCGACAGTACCGCCGCTACGGGGCGGGCAAGGTCCAGACCCTCGTCCGTCATCCGGAGTCGGCCGGTGTACGCCACTTGGCGGCGCCGGGGATGGTGGCGATGCTCGCACTGGCCGCTGCGCTCACGTCGTGGCGTCCGACCCGTCGGCTCGGCATCCTGATGTTCACTCCGTACGCGGCGCTGGTGGTGGTTGCCAGCCTGCGTACCGTCGGGGATCTGGACAATCCTGCGGACCGTCGTTGGGTGCCGGCAGCGTTCGTCGCCATCCACCTCGGTTGGGGGATCGGCTTCTGGCAGGAGGCCGTCGCGACGGCGTTCGGCAGGGGCGGTCCGAGACGCTCGCTCGAAGCGTCCTGACAGGGCGGTAGCGTTGTGAGGCGTTCGACCGTCGGTGCGGTCGACTTTCGCGGGTAGTTCAATTGGCAGAACGCCTGACTTTGGATCAGGAGAGTGCAGGTTCGAATCCTGCCCCGCGAGCTGAGGGCGAATGGGACATCGACAACGAATGCCTCAGGGCGAAGGGAAATGGACACACCGGCGATGGACAGCGCACCTGACATGGAGAACACGGCAGGCCCGGATTCGGATCAGCGACCGGACGCAGCTGCAGTGCAAGCGGCGCCGCTGAACGCGATCGTGCTGGCCGCGGGCGAGGGCAGTCGCATGCGCTCTGACCGTCCCAAGCCGCTCCACCGTCTGTGCGGCAAGCCGATGCTCATGTACGTGGTCGAGTCGCTGGCCGAGGTCCGCGCCGAGCGGGCAGTGATCGTCGTGGGCCACAAGGGTGAGTGGGTCACCAAGAAGATGCAGGAGCACCCACACGAGGTGAGCGTCGACTTCGTCGAGCAGCGCGTGCAGCGGGGGACCGGCGACGCAACCCTCGTCGGTCTCGTCGGCCTACCGGACGATGACGACGAGGGAGACGTGCTGGTCCTGATCGGCGACGCGCCGTTGTTGCGCCCGTCGACCATCTCGGCGCTGGTCGACCATCATCGAAGCAGCGGTGCCGCCGCCACGATGCTGACTGCGCTAATGGACGACCCGACCGGTTACGGGCGGGTCGTGCGTGGGCGTGAGGGCCGGGTCGAGCGGATCGTCGAACAGCGCGACGCATCCGAGGAGGAGTTGGCGATCACCGAGGTGAACACCTCGATCTACTGCTTCCGCCGGAGCCTGCTCGCACCAGCGCTGCGCCGTGTCGAGCCCGACAACAGCCAGGGTGAGTACTACCTGACCGATGTGGTCGAGGTGCTGGCCTCGGCCGGGCACCCGATCGAGGCGGTGGTTGCTGATGATCCGGCAGAGACACAGGGCGTGAACGACCGCTCCCAGCTCGCAGCGGCCGAGGCAGAGCTGCGGCGTCGTACGAACAGGGCGCTGTTGGCCTCGGGAGTGACGATGGTCGACCCCACCGCCGTCTATGTCGACACGACCGTCGTTGTTGGTCGCGACGTGACCCTGTTCCCGGGGGTCATTCTCCAGGGCGCCACCGTCGTCGGTGAACGAAGCGAGCTCGGTCCCGACACCCGCCTGGTCGACTCGGTTGTGGGCGAGGACTGCCTCGTGGAGCGCACCACCGCACGCAACGCCCGGATCGGCGACCGCGCAAGCGTCGGGCCGTATGCCGCGCTCGCGCCCGGTTGTGAGGTTCCGGCAGACTCGACGACGGGACCGTTCTACACTGCAGGTCCCGGGCTCTAGAGATCGCAGGCCGTTGCCTGCAGACGGAGGCAGACGGTGGAGCTGGTTACGAAGAAGCGGCTGATGATCGTGTCGGGCCGCGTCAACCGTGAGTTGGCCGCGGAGGTGGCCGACCGGCTCGGCCAGGAACTCGGCCCCGTCCACATGGCCGAGTTCGCCAACGGCGAGCTCCACTGCAAGTACGGCGAGTCGATCCGCGGGGCGGACCTGTTCATCTTCGGCAGCCACTCGACAACGCCGGAGATGTCGGTCAACGACGCGATCATGGAACACCTGATCCTGGTCGACGCCGCCCGCCGCGCATCTGCCAAGCGCATCACAGTGGTGGCCCCCTTCTACGGGTACGGGCGTCAGGACCGCAAGGCCGAAGGCCGTGAGCCGATCACGGCGAAGCTGCTCGCCAACATGTTCGAGGTTGCGGGCGCAAAGCGCATCGTCTCGGTGGACCTCCACTCAGGGCAGATCCAGGGGTTCTTCGACGGCCCCGTCGATCACCTCACCGCGATGCCGGTCCTGGTCGACTGGATGGCGGCGAACCTGCCCGACGATCTGGTCGTGGTGTCACCTGACGCCGGCAGAGTGAAGGTCGCCGAGCGCTACGCCAACCAACTGCACGCCGATCTGGCGATAGTGCACAAGAGGCGCATCAAGGGCGCCAAGAACCAGGTCGAGGCCAAGGAGGTCGTCGGCGAGGTGGAAGGCCGTCCGTGTGTCCTGATCGACGACATGATCGACACTGCCGGCACCATCGTGGCCGCCGCGGAGCAGTTGACCGAGCGTGGTGCCAGGGCTGTCTACTGCGCAGCGACCCATGGTGTCTTCTCGGGACCGGCGATAGATCGCCTGAAGAACGCTCCGATCGAGAAGGTCGTCATCACCAACACGCTTCCGCTGCCCAGCGACAAGCACCTGGACAAGATCGAGGTCCTCTCAGCCGCTGGCATCATCGCCGACGCGATCGATGCCGTGTTCGAGGACAACTCGGTCTCCGAGATCTTCGACGGCCAGAACCAGAGCTGAACCCCACCGGGGGCTCGCCAGCCACGACTACCCCGTCTGGCGTGGGATCGCGGGTGGCCGGTAGACTCGCCGACCGGCCCGCGCCGTGCTGCGCGCGGGTCACGTCCGCCCGACATCCCCGCCCTCCTCTGACGAGGCCCGTGCGGCGGGAGCTCCAGGAGAACGTCGCATGTCCGAGGTAACTCTCACCGCCGAGACCGGTCGCACCACCGGTACCCGCCCGTCGCGTCGCCTGCGCGGTGAGGGCCGAATCCCCGCTGTCGTCTACGGCGCCGGCAAGGAAGCAGACACGATCAGCATCGACCGTGCTGACCTGCGTCACGCGCTCAACAACGAGGCCGGCCGCAACACCCTCATCCGTCTCGAGTACGACGGAAAGTCCGCCGTGACTCTCATCCGTGAGATGCAGCGTCACCCGGTGCGCCGCGACGTGACCCACGTCGACTTCCTCGAGGTCGACCCGGCCAAGCCGGTGGAGCTCTACGTCCCGATCGTGCTCGTCGGTGAGCCCAAGCAGGTGACGGTTATGGGCGGCATGACCGAACAGCGCCTCAACCAGCTGAAGGTGCGTGTGCGTCCGGACCAGATTCCCGCGGCGATCCAGGTGGACATCTCCGGTATGCGTCTCGACCGGTCGATCCTGGTCAAGGACGTCGAGCTGCCCGACGGCGTCGTGTCGCTGTCACGTCCGCAGCAGGCCGTTGTCACCGCGGAGCTGACCCGCGCGGCGATCACCGCCCGTGCGGCGGGTGAATCAACCGAGGAGTGAGCAGGGATCTCCTCGTGGTCGGCCTGGGCAACCCCGGGGAGCGTTACCGCAACACCCGCCACAACCTCGGTGTCGACACGTTGGAGTTGCTGGCCGCACGATGCGGCGAGCGTCTCAGGATGGACAGGTCAACATCGGCGATGATCGCTGAGCTGCGCCTGGGTGAGGTGCGAGCCGTCGGAGCGTTCCCGACGACGTGGATGAACGAGTCGGGCCGGTCGGTCGCAGCGCTCGTTCGTCGATACCAGATCGACGACTGGTCGAAGTTGGTGGTCCTCCACGACGAGCTCGACCTTGAGCCCGGGCGCGTGAAGGTGAAACTGGGCGGAGGTCTGGCGGGCAACAACGGCCTGCGTTCGATCACACAGCACCTCGGAACCCAGGACTACGCGCGGGTCCGTATCGGGATCGGCCGACCACCCGGCGGGTCCGAACGAGGCGCCGACTGGGTGCTGTCGAAGATCCCCAAGGCTGCCAGGGTGGACCTCGACGTCGCGTGTGCCCGGGCAGCGGATGCTGTCGAGTGCATCGCTTCGTCGGGGATCGACGCAGCGATGCAGCAGTTCAACCAGAGCTGACACCGATCAGCATCACCGCACCGGCGGCGATCGCCAGCCCCAGGAGCTGATGGCGGGCCACCCGCTCCCCGAGGAGCAGACGGGCGAGAAGCACCGTCGACGCCGGGTACATGGCACCGATCACCCCGACGAGAGCCAGCATGCCGTGTCGCGTCGCGAACAGGAACAGGGCGTTGCCGAGAGCATCCATGCACCCGGTGAAGGTGGCCAGCCGGGTGCCGCCCGCTGTGGGACCGCTGGGGCGGACGACCAGCACGACCACCAGTGCCAGCGGGACCGCTGTCGAGCGGGCCGCGACCAGCGGCCACAGACCGCTCTCCGAGCCCGTGCGGCTGACCAGCGTGAAGAACAGCCCGAATCCCGCGCCGGCTGCGGTGGCGACAACCGCGACGCGGGTCGAGGCCCGCTGCCGATCAGCTGGTGCGTCCTGTGGGGTGCCTTCGCGGCTGATCAGGCCGATCGCAGGAACCGCGAGGACGATCCCCGCGACGGCGACGCCGCCGGGCCTCTCGCCCGAGACCATCCCGGCGATAACCGGCACCACCGCTGACGTGACGGCCGACAGCGGCGCCACGATGCTCATCGGTCCCTGCGCCATCGCCCAGTAGAACGCAGCCAGCGCGATACCTCCGATGGCTCCCGCGGCGGCGCCGAGCCACAGGTCACCGCCCGTCGGGGAACCGCCGATACCAGCTGCTGCCGTGCCCACGAGCGCCAAGCCGACCGCCTGAGCGACGACGGTGGTCCACAACGCCGGCATCCGACGAGCCGAGAGACCCCCATAGAAGTCGCCCGCCCCGAACGCGAGCGCGGACAACCCAGCGAGCAGCACGGCCATGGCCGACAGCCTCGCACGTCCAGTTCATGTCGTCGGTGGCCCGCGGTAGGTTCCCCGGGTGACCGAGACCTCCCCCGATGCCGTTCGCGGCCCAGTCACCGCGCCCCGAGCACCAGATGGTGTCGCTCCGCTGGCTGCCACGGCGCCGATGCTGCGCGAGGAGCCGGGCCTTGTCGCTGCGCTCGGTCGGAGCTCGACAGTGCTGGCCGTGCCCCAGGCGGCACAGCCGGTCGCCGTGGCCGGGATCGCCGCACTCTCACGGCGTCGACCACTCGTAGTCGCCGTGCCCACCGCGGCCGACGCCGAACGGCTCTGGTCCGACCTGGCGGCTTTCATGCCGGGCGACGGGCTCGAGCTGTTCCCGGCATGGGAGACGCTTCCGTTCGAGAGGGTCAGCCCTTCCATCGAGACGATGGGCAGGCGGCTGCGCACGCTCTGGCGCCTCCGCACGGGCGACCAGTCACTGCAGGTCGTCGTCGCCACCGCTCGGGCGCTCGTGCAACGCATGGGTCCCCACGTCGAGGACGCTGCGCCCGTCGTGCTTCGCCCCGGCGACCAGATCGATGCAACGGCTCTCATCGAGTCGCTCGTCACAGCCGGCTACCGACGCGAGTACCAGGTCGAGCACCGCGGTGAGCTCGCCGTGAGGGGGTCGATCATCGACGTGTTCCCCTCCACCGCCGATGCACCGGTTCGCGTCGACCTGTGGGGTGACGAGATCGAGCGCCTCTGCGAGTTCTCCGTCGCGGACCAGCGAGCCACGGTCGACCTCGACCAGGTCTCGATCTTCGGCGCCAGGGAGCTGTTGCCGCTGCCCGAGGTGCGTCAACGGGCGGAGCACCTCGTCGCCGCTCAGCCGTGGGGTCGGGAGCAATGGCAGCGGCTTGCCGACGGCGAGATCTTCGAGGGCATGGAGGCGTGGCTGGCCTGGCTGGCCGACCGTGAGCACGTCCTGTTCGATCTGGTGCCCGACGACGCACAGGTGTTGCTGGTCGATCCACGTCGCCTGCGCGACCGGGCCGGCGACATCGCGGCCGAGGAGGCCGACCTGGGCGCTTCTCTGGCCCGCACCTGGGGACTGGCCGTCGACGGTGACGACGGTGAGGTCCCGGCTGTCGAGCTGCCCCGCCTGCACGTCGACTTCGAGCGCCTGCTCGCCCACACTTCCGCGCCTGTGTGGTCAGTGACCCACGTCCCCGACTCACCCGACACGCCCACCGTCGCCGCTCTCGCCTGGCCACCAGCGGTCGGTGACGCCCAGGCACTGCTGGCCCAGCTGCGTCAGGTCATCGACGACGGGTACACGGTCCTCGTCTGCGCCGACACCGCTGCATCGGCCGGTCGGCTGGCCGCGCTGCTCGAGGGGCACGGCCGATCGTTCCCCGTGTTCGAGGACTCTGCGCAGTTGTCTGGCAGCGAGCTTCGGGCTCCGGGTGGGCGGATCGTCGTCGCGGCGCTCGACCGCGGCGTGATCCTGCCCGGGGCGAAGCTCGCTCTGCTGGCCGAGGCCGACCTGACCGGGCGGCGACGAACCCATCGCCCACCGCGCGCACGTCAGCGCGACGCACAAAGGTTCTTCGAGGACCTCAAGGTGGGCGACCACGTCGTGCACCAGGTCCACGGCGTCGCGCGCTTCGAGGGCATGGTCAAGCGCGCCATGGGCGGGGTGGAGCGCGACTACCTGCTGCTCGAGTACCGCGGCGGCGACAAGCTCTACGTGCCCTCCGACCAGATCGACACGATCCGTCTCTACTCCGGCGGCGAGACCCCCAAGCTCAACAAGATGGGCGGAGCCGACTTCAGCCGCACCAAGGCGAAGGTCCGTTCGGCGGTGGCCGAGATCGCCCAGGAGCTCGTCGTGTTGTACCAGCGGCGGCTCGCCACACCCGGCAACGCCGCGTCGCCCGACACCCCGTGGCAGCGCGAGATGGAGCTCGCGTTCCCGTTCCAGGAGACACCCGACCAGCTCGCTGCGATAGCCGCGGTCAAGGAGGACATGGAGTCTGGCGTGCCGATGGACCGCTTGGTCTGCGGTGACGTCGGCTTCGGCAAGACCGAGGTGGCACTGCGCGCCGCCTTCAAGGCCGTCCAGGACGGTCGTCAGGTGGCGGTGCTCGTGCCCACGACGCTGCTCGCCCAACAGCACTTCCAGACGTTCTCCGAGCGCTTCGCCGGGTTCCCCGTGCGCGTCGAGGTCCTGTCCCGCTTCCTGACAGCCGCCCAGGCGCGTGCGGTGGTGGACAAGGTCGCCGCCGGCGAGGTCGACGTCGTGATCGGCACCCACCGGCTCCTGTCTGGGGACCTGACGTTCAAGAACCTGGGCCTTCTCGTCGTCGACGAGGAGCAGCGATTCGGCGTGTCGCACAAGGAGGCGATCAAGCAGTTCCGTGCCGAGGTCGACGTGTTGACCCTCAGCGCCACGCCGATCCCCCGCACGCTCGAGATGAGCCTGACCGGCATCCGGGACCTGTCGCTGCTGAACACCCCACCTGCTGCTCGTCAGCCGATCCTCACCTATGTCGGTGAGTTCGACGAGCGTGCCGTCACCGAGGCGATCCGTCGCGAGCTGTTGCGCGAGGGCCAGGTCTTCTACGTGCACAACCGTGTCCGTGACATCGAGGAGCAGGCCGCCCGGCTCTCCGAGCTGGTTCCCGAGGCCCGGATAGCCGTTGCTCACGGCCAGATGGACGAGGGCAGCCTCGAGAAGGTCGTCGTCGACTTCTGGGAGGGCAGCTACGACGTGCTGGTCTGCACCACGATCATTGAGTCGGGCATCGACATGCCGACGGTCAACACCCTGGTCGTCGAGCGTGCGGACCTGCTGGGCCTGGGCCAGCTCCACCAGCTGCGCGGCCGTGTCGGCCGTGCGGGCCAGCGCGCCTACGCCTATCTGTTCTTCCCCCAGAACCGTGAGCTGTCCGAAGAGGCCTACGAGCGGCTCAAGACGATCGGCGAGGCCACCGAGCTGGGCTCGGGTTTCCGGATCGCCATGCGAGATCTGGAGATCCGCGGTGCCGGCAACCTGCTGGGGACCGGCCAGTCAGGCCACGTCGCCTCGGTCGGCTACGACCTGTACTGCCAGATGGTCAACGAGGCGATAGCACAGCTCAACGGTGAGGAGGTTCCCGAACCGGAGGACATCGTCCTGGAGCTGCCCATGCCGGCATTCCTGCCCCCTGACTACGTGGAGCGCGACGACGTTCGCCTGGACGCGTACCGGCGCCTGGCGTCGGTGCAGAGCCGAGGCGACGTCGACGACATCGCAGCCGAGTGGGAGGACCGCTTCGGCCCGGTGCCGGAGCCTGCCGCCGCCCTGCTGCAGGTCGCGCATCTGCGCGCGGAGTGCGTACGCACGGGTGTGCGGGAGGTGACCGTCACCAAGAGCCCGGCTCTGTCCGGAGGTGGACTGCTCGCGACCCTGTCGCCGATCACGCTCGCACAGTCCAAGCAGATGCGCCTGGCTCGCTTGTACAAGGGTGCGTCATTCCGGCCCGAGGCGAACGAGCTGCGGCTGCCCGTGAAGGGCGGCAAGGGGCTGGCAGCAGATCTCGTCACCGCTCTGGGTGAGCTCGTGCCGGCACCTGCAGAGGACGCAGGCGCAACCGCAGCGGGTGCAACCACCGCCGGTTCCGTGCAAACGGACAGGTCGACGTAGCATCGCACCCATGGCCCGATTCCGCCTCCTGTTGCCGGCCGTCGCCGCGTCGGCCGCTCTCTTCGTCACGTCGTGCGGCGTGACAGCCAACACGACCGCAGCGACCGTCGGCGGCGAGGACATCCCCATCGACGATGTGACGACCCTGGTCGAGAGCCCCGCGTTCAACGGCGGCGCAGCCTCCGACAACGAGTCGACCCAGCAGGGAGACGTCGCCCGTGCCGCACTCCAGTTCCTGATCATGCGACAGGTCTGGGTGTCAGAGGCCGAGCGATGGGACCTGCAGATCGACGATGACCTCAAGGCGCAGGTCGGCGAGCAGCTCGACCAGCAGACGGCGCAGAGCGGCCAGGAGCCGCTCGAGGGCCGGCTCCGCGAGCTGGCGATCGACTACGGCGTCGCCCAGCAGCTCGTCATCGAGAGGGTCGCGGCTGTCGACGCTTCGAACGAGGCGGACCTGCGGCGCATGTACGACTCGACACGACTGAGCTGGCGGCAGGTCTGTCTGACGGTCGTCGAGATCCCAGTCGAAGCCGTCGAGCGTGCCCAGGACGCGCTGGAGGACGGTGCCACCGTCGACGACCTGACAGAGGACGTCGAGGGGGTGGAGAAGGTAGCCGATCCGACTGGTGGTTGCTACACCGAAGCGGAGCTGATCCCCGAGCTCCGCGACGACATGGCCGGTGCAAGGACCAGGGTGTCGCGCGGAGTTGTGCTCGTCGGGGACGACTCGAGTGGTCGCGTCGGCTACGCCTACCGGATCGAATCGAGGAAGGTGGTCCCGTTCTCGGAGGCCCGCGAGGAGTTGGCCGAGCTCGTGGCCAGCTTCGCCGAGCAGGGTGCTGCCACATGGGGCATTCGTCTGGCGCTCTCGGCGGATGTCAACCAGCGCTACGGCTCAGGGGTCGCCCGTGGTAGCAACGGCTTCGTGGTACTTCCGCCGGAACGGCCCGAGCTTCCCCGGTCGCAAGTGCTCGACCAGGTGATGGACGCGGTCCGCGCTGTCCAGGGAGCCTCGGCCGGTTCTGCGGACACTGGTTCTGCCGGCTCCGGTTCGGTTGACTCCGGCGCGGTCGACTCCGGCAGCTGAGAGATGTCGGGCGACGCGTTGCCGCCCGGCGACGGGTCGCTGCCCGTCATCCACGTCGTCGGGCTGGGCCCCGGCGGCGAGGACCTGGTGACCGCCGGCACGGTCGAGCTGATCGCCGAAGCACAGCAGGCGTTCGTACGTACTCGACGTCATCCTGCCGCAGCGCTGCTGTCCCACGCGACGAGCTTCGACAGCTTCTACGACCGGGCGGAACGCATCGAGGACGTCTACCCGGCCATCGTCGAGGCACTGGTGGAGGCGGCGCGCGTCCATGGCATGGTGCTCTACGCGGTGCCGGGCTCACCGCTGGTCGCTGAGCGCACAGTCGAGCTGCTCCTCGCTGATCGGCGGGTGAGAGCGGTCGCTCACGCAGGGCTGTCGTTCCTGGATCTGACATGGGTCCGCCTGGGAATCGACCCGGTAGAAACGGGTGCCCGCCTGGTCGACGGGCACCGCTTCGCCGTCGAGGCAGCGGGGGAGCGGGGGCCGCTGCTCGTCGCGCAGTGCGACTCGCGTTTCGTGCTGTCCGACATCAAGTTGTCTGTCGACGAGGCGCCCGACGAGCCGGTCACCGTGTTGCAACGGCTCGGGCTTCCCGACGAGTCGGTGCGCCTGGTCGACTGGTGGGACCTGGACCGTGAGATCGAGCCGGATCACCTCACCTCGGTGTGGATCCCGAGTCTCGCGGACCCGGTCGGGGGTGAGGTGGTGCGCCTGGACGAACTCGTGCGCCGGCTCCGTGTCGAGGACCCCTGGAAGGCCACACAGACCCACGACTCGCTCAAGCGTTATCTGCTCGAGGAGTCGTACGAGGTGCTCGAGGCGATCGACGTCCATGACCCGGTCTCCGGTGAGGGTGTGGATGAGCTGTGCGCCGAGCTCGGCGACCTGCTCTACCAGGTGGTGTTCCACTCGGCGCTGGCTGCCGAGGGTGGCTGGTTCACGCTGGCCGACGTGGCAGCCGGAATGCACGACAAACTCGTTCGTCGTCACCCCCACGTGTTCGACCCAGACCCCGACGGCGCACCCGAGATCCAGGATCTCGTAACGGCATGGGAGGCCGACAAGCGTGTCGAGATGGGCCGCGGGTCGGTCATGGACGGCATCCCGTCCACCATGCCTGCACTCGCCCGTGCGCTGAAGGTCGTCCGCAAGGCCGACCACATCGCAACTCCCAGTGCCTCGGAGCCTCGTGCGCCGATAGCGGGGGACGACCTCGCCCGAGCGCTGTGGGAGCTCGTCGAGGCAGCTCACGCGGCCGGTCTCGACCCCGAGGACGCGCTGCGGGTCGAGACCGACCGTCGCATCGCCCGGCTGCGTGAACTGGAGCGCCGTGACGGGTGAGCCTCGGGATCCGTCGCTCGACATGAGCGGGCCCGCTCCCGCGCCGTAGAGTCACCCTCATGTCAGAACCGCTGCAGATCGCTCCCGCCACCGGTCGTCTCGGGATCCTCACCCCCGGAATGGGCGCCGTCGCCTCGACCGCCTACGCCGGTGTGCTCTCCGCCCGCCAGGGGCTGGCGGAGCCGATCGGTTCGCTCACCCAGGTGGCCCACATCCGCCTCGGTGAGCGCGACGAGGGACGCAACCCGCTGATCCGCGACTTCGTCCCCCTCGCAGGACTGGACGATGTCGTGTTCGGCGGGTGGGATCCGATCTCGCCGAACGCACTCGAGGCGGCTCGCACCGCCGGAGTGCTGGACGAGCGTGATCTGGCACCGCTGTCGGGCGAGCTCGAGGGCATCAACGCAATGTCGGCGGTGTTCGACCAGCGTTGGGTGAAGAAGCTCGACGGCGTGCGGGTCAAGTCGGGGGAGACCAAGTGGGACCTGGCACAGCAGGTCATCGCCGACATCGAGACGTTCCGCATCCGCAACGAGTGCGACCGCCTGGTGATGGTGTGGTGCGGCTCCACGGAGGCATACCAGGAGCCGACCGCGGTGCACGACAGCGTCGAGGCGTTCGAAGCCGGCCTGAAGGCCAACGATCCGAACATCTCGCCGAGCCAGATCTACGTGTACGCGGCGCTGACCAGCGGTGTCCCGTACGCGAACGGGGCACCGAACCTGTCGATCGACCTGCCGTGCATGGAGCAGCTGGCGCTCGATCGTGGGGTTCCGGTGACCGGCAAGGACTTCAAGACCGGCCAGACGCTGATGAAGACGATCCTCGCCCCAGGGTTCAAGGCCCGGATGCTCGGCATGCGCGGCTGGTACTCGACGAACATCCTGGGCAACCGCGACGGCGAGGTCCTCGATGATCCCGAGAACTTCAAGACCAAGGAGGTCTCGAAGCTCGGAGTGCTCGACACCATCCTCCAGCCCGAGGTCTATCCGGACCTCTACGGCAACATCGACCACGTAGTGCGGATCAACTACTACCCGCCGCGTGGTGACAACAAGGAGGGCTGGGATGCCATCGACATCTTCGGGTGGATGGGTTACCCGATGCAGATCAAGGTCGACTTCATGTGCCGGGACTCGATCCTGGCGGCGCCGATCGTGTTGGACCTCGCACTGTTCCTGGACCTGGCCCAGCGTGCCGGGCAGTCAGGCGTCCAGGAGTGGCTGAGCTTCTACTGGAAGGCCCCCCAGGCCGCCGGCGGAGTCCCGCCGGAGCACGACATCTTCATCCAGCAGACGAAGCTCAAGAACACGCTGCGCGAATGGATGGGCGAGGCACCCGTGACCCACTCCGAGGCCGGCTGAGGTCCGCCCGGCCGAGGTCTGCAAGCGCGGTCCTGTCGGCCGGGATCCGGGTGACTCAGTCGAAGCGGGCCCACATCAGGATGCGTTTGAAGCCGTAGAAGTACGGCGCGGCATGGTTCAGCTCCTCGTCCAGCAGGGCGCGGTAGCGGGCGTCGAACGCGGCGAACTGCTCGTCGTCGAGCACGGCGCGTACCCGGTTGAGTGCCGTCCCGCCTGTCCAGTCGGCCACGGCAGCGGTGTCGGGCAACTCCATCCCGTACACCTGCAGACGAACGACCTGCTCAGCCGCCCCGAGCCGCCAGAGGAGCTCGGCATAGTGCTCCGGGGACGCAACCGAGAACAGCGGATCCGGCGGGGGAGCGCCGTCGAGCAGCGTGAAGAACGGCTCGGAGTGCAGCACCTCGGTTATGGCAAGGTGCGACGGATGATCCGGGTTGGCCGGGACCTGGACCGCCAGTTGTCCTCCGGGTACCAGTCTCGATCGCCAGTCGGCCAGGACGTCATCGTGGCGGGGGACCCAGTGAAGCGACGCATTGGCGATGATCACGTCCCAGCCGTCGCCCACATCCGGGTCGGCGAGATCACCGGCGATGAACTCGACCCTGTCACCCACCGCGCGGCGACCTTCGGCGAGCATCGTGTCCGAGCTGTCGAGCCCGAGGGCGTGGGACACGCCGGTCACATCGACTGCCTCCGCGGTCAGTTCCCCCGTACCGCAGCCCAGGTCGAGAAGCCGTCCGCCGGGCCTGGGCTCGATGAGGGCGAGCAGGTCGCGGAACGGTTTGGACCGCTGGTCTCGAAAGAGGTGGTAGCGGCCCGGGTCCCACGTGTCGGCGCCTGTACTGGAGCTGGGTTCGGGTCCGTCGGCTGCCATGGCATCATCCTAGCGCACTTGTCTGCAACTTGTATCTAGTTGGGTGGCTCGGTGGAGTCCGGTCCCTGGGCCAGAATGGACTCCCATGGTCGCTGCTGCGCGCCTTGCCGCGCCCCGGAAGCTGGGCTACCGGCCCGCTCTCGACGGTTTGCGCGCGCTCTCGGTCATGGCGGTGATCCTCTACCACGCAGATGTGTCCTGGATGTCCGGTGGGTTCCTGGGCGTCGAGGTCTTCTTCGTCGTGTCGGGCTTCCTCATCACCTCGCTGCTGCTCGAGGAGCGCTCCCACAGCGGAACCGTCGACCTGCGTCACTTCTGGATCCGTCGCGCCCGCCGGCTGCTGCCGGCGTTGTACCTCTTGCTGGCCGTGGTTTCTGCAGCGGCCATCCTCGTGTACCGCGACGCGGCCGGGCGTCTGGGCGGCGACGTACTGGCCGCACTCGCCTACGTCTACAACTGGTGGCAGATCTACCTCGACGAGTCGTACTTCGAACAGGCAGGCCGACCACCGCTGCTCCAACACCTCTGGTCGCTGGCGGTCGAGGAGCAGTTCTACCTGGTGTTCCCGCCCCTTTTCGCCTTGGGTCTGACCAGGCTGGGGCACGTGAAGGTCCGCTGGGCCGTCCTCGTCACAGCGCTCGGATCTGCATTGCTCATGGCTGTGCTCTACCGCGAGGGGACCGACACCAGCTTCATCTACTACGCCACCTTCACGCGGCTCTCCGGTCTGCTGCTGGGGGCGTTCCTGGCGATGGTGTGGGCGCCGTGGCGATCCAGGACTTCGGCTGCTCGTCGGGCCGGCCCGGCGCTCGACGTGGTCGGCGCTGCGATGGTGGTCGTGCTCGCCTGGTTCATGCTGCGGGTCAACGCGTTCGACCCTTTCGTCTACCGCGGCGGCTTCCTCCTGCTCGACGTGGTGACCATCGTGTTGATCGCCGTACTCGTGCATCCCGCGAGCCGGCTCGCCGGTCCCATGGCGTGGGCGCCGCTGGTCTGGATCGGAGTTCGGTCGTATTCGCTGTACCTGTGGCACTGGCCCATCTTCATGGTCACGCGCCCGGGGCTCGACGTGCCGCTCAGCGGACTGCCCCTGTTCGTGTTCAGGATGGCGTTGACGTTCGGCGCTGCCGAGCTGTCGTTCCGCTATGTCGAGACACCGCTGCGCAAGGGTGCCATCGGACGTTGGTACCACGACCTGCGTTCGAGTGCGGGCGAGCGCCGTCGTGCTCTGGCGGCTCGGGGAATGACGGTGGCCGGCGTGTTCAGCGTGCTGGTCCTGCTGCTCGGCGTCGGGTTGCACCGGGCCACCACGAGCCCCGACAGGGCCGAGATCGAACTGGCGGCCACGGCCGGAGGTGACTCGGACCTGGCGAGCATTCCGACCGCGGAGCCCGGCGACGACCCGTCGGCTCCGGTCAGCACCGAGCCGGCGACCACCGACCCGCCGACCACGACCTCTGCTCCCGGTGTCAGCGGCACCCCGGCCACGGCTGTCCCGTCCACCACGCCCCAGTCGACGGCGCCCACCACGGCTGTGCCCGCCGGGCAGACGAACGCCCTGGCGGTTGGCGACTCGGTGATGCTCGGCGCACAGTCAGCGCTCGTCGCGGCGATGCCTGGCATCCGTGTCGATGCCAAGGTGGGTCGCCAGTTCAGTGCGGTGAGCGACGTCGTCGGCTGGTACGCGTCAGAGGGCCTGATCCCCGGACCGCTCGTCGTCCATGCGGGGACGAACGGCACGTTCACCGACGCGGACCTGGACCGGATGATCGAGCGCGCGGGGGACCGGAGGATCCTGCTGGTCAACGCCAAGGTCGCCCGGCCCTGGCAGGGCTTGGTCAACGAGCGACTCGCCGCAGCGGCCAGCCGGCATCCGAACACGGTCCTGGTCGACTGGTACTCGCTCGCGTCTGCGAACCCGCAGTGGTTCGCCGGTGACGGGGCCCACCTGCGCCCGGACGGCGCCAGGGCCTTCGCTGAGCTGATCCGCTCGAACCTCTGACTGGCTGGGGCCGTCGGGTATGAGGTGCGGGATTCCTCGGCGGGTCACCGGGCTGGCATGATGCGGGCGATAGTTTTCGGAGTCGTCCGAGGGTGGCGGCAACCAGCATGAGGAGTCAGGACGCGTGAGCATCATCGAGGGAATCGTCGGACGCGAGATCCTGGACTCCCGTGGTAACCCCACCGTCGAGGTGGAGATCGAGCTGGATTCGGGAGCAACCGGACGCGCCGCGGTGCCATCGGGTGCATCCACCGGCGCGTTCGAAGCCGTGGAGCTGCGCGATGGCGACGCCGACCGCTACCTGGGCAAGGGCGTTCAGCAGGCGGTGGAGGCGGTCAACACAGAGATCGCCGATGTGATCGTCGGTTTCGACGCCCTGGAGCAGCGTGACATCGACAGGGTCCTGCTCGAGATCGACGGGACCGACAACAAGGCCCGCGTCGGCGCCAACGCCATCCTCGGCGTGTCGCTCGCGGTCGCCAAGGCCGCGGCGCATGAGCTGGACGTGCCGCTCTACCGCTACGTGGGTGGCCCGAACGCCTGTGTGCTGCCGGTTCCGATGCTCAACGTGATCAACGGCGGCGAACACGCCGACAACAACGTCGACCTGCAGGAGTTCATGTTCATGCCGGTAGGTGCGGCGTCGTTCTCCGAAGCGTTGCGCTGGGGGGCCGAGGCCTACCACACCCTCAAGAAGGTCGTTCACGAACGGGGCCTGTCGACGGCGATCGGTGACGAGGGTGGTTTCGCTCCCAACCTGGCTTCCAACGAGGAGGCCGTGACCCTGCTCGTCGAGGCGATCGAACGTGCCGGCCGCGTGCCCGGTGAGGAGATGGCGATCGCCCTGGACGTCGCCTCGACGGAGTTCTTCCGCGACGGCGCCTACCACCTGGCCGGTGAGGGCCGCTCTCTCAGTCCGGCCGAGTTCGCCGACTATCTCGTCGACCTGTGCGACCGTTACCCGATCCTGTCGATCGAGGACGGCATGGCCGAGGAGGACTGGGACGGCTG
>CAYVDN010000012.1:37828-80084 GCA_964450685.1 uncultured Microthrixaceae bacterium | reverse complement strand
TGGTCGTAGTCGTCGCCGCCGAGGTGGGTGTCGCCGTTGGTCGACTTGACCTCGAACACGCCGTCGCCGATCTCGAGCACCGACACGTCGAACGTGCCGCCGCCGAGGTCGAAGACCAGGATCGTGTGGTCGTCGGTCTCCTTGTCCATGCCGTAGGCGAGCGCTGCCGCAGTCGGCTCGTTGATGATGCGCAGGACCTCGAGCCCCGCGATCTGACCGGCTTCCTTGGTGGCGGTGCGCTGCGCGTCGTCGAAGTAGGCGGGCACGGTGATAACGGCCTGGGTGACGGTGTCGCCCAGGTACGCCTCGGCGTCACGCTTGAGCTTCATGAGCGTGCGGGCCGAGATCTCCTGGGAGGTGTACTTCTTGCCGTCGATGTCGACGGTCCAGTTGGTTCCCATGTGGCGCTTGACGGAACGGATGGTCCTATCAGCGTTGGTGACCGCCTGGCGCTTGGCGACCTCGCCGACGAGCACCTCGCCGTCCTTGGCGAACGCCACCACCGACGGAGTGGTACGCGCGCCCTCGGCGTTGGGGATCACGACTGCGTCACCGGCCTCGAGCACCGAGACGACGGAGTTGGTGGTACCGAGATCGATTCCTACGGCCTTGGACATGTGGCTCATCTCTTCCTGTCGGGGCCCGAGGGCCCGGAACACGTTCTGACTGCCAGCCTACGGTGGTCATCCGACAGTTACCACTACGCTGACCCGAGGGAGTATAGCAAAGTTGAGTCTAGAGGTAGCAGGTTCGGGGAACACGAGAAGAAGAACCTCAGGATGCCGAGGGGCTCGATGCAGCGACAGCGCGGGCGAGCGATCTCAGGAACCCCGAGTTCGCAGCCTGGCCAACGGGCGTCGCACGGCATGGCTGGCCCGACGGATCGTGTCGTAACCCCTCGGGCCGAAGACCTGGCGGGAGGCCAGCGCCAGACGCGCACGGACGAACTCGGGATCCCGCCACCAGTTCGACCCTCTCCCGCGTGCCGACCTCAGGTACCTGGCAGCAGCCGTGGTGTCCTCGTCCAGGTTCATGCTGTGCCAGGCCAAGAGCACGTCCGACCTGGTCTCGGCGCGAGCGCGGAGCGTTCTGAGCGTGGCCGGGTCCCTGGGCGGAGTGCGCGACGGATCGAAGACCCTGTCGATCAGCGCGGCGTAGGCCGCCTCGAGGCTGGCCGTCGCCCCGGCACCGGTCGAGTTGGACTCGTGGCGGCGCACGTGCAGCACGACACGCGGCGCGAGCGCGACCCGGTACGACGCTGCAACCCGGATCCAGAACTCCCAGTCCTCGACGTCGACGGCGAAGCGGTCCCGGTTCTCGAGCGGTCCGCCGATCTCGGCGAAGACCGCCGCCGGTAGCAGCGCCGAGCCGACCGCGATGACGTTCGCGACCACCAACTCGTCCCATATGTCGCCATCCAGATGGGATGTGACAGCGCGACCGTTCGTCACCCCGTGTTCATCGATCACGTCGTACCAGCCGTACGTGAGCCCGATCGGCCGCTCGTCCGGTCCCGTGGCCCGGACCGCCCGGTCGTGGGCACACACGAGCGACTCCAGCGTCTCCGGCTCCCACAGGTCATCGGAGTCGAGCAGTGCGACCAGCTCTCCCCGGGCTTCGGCGATACCGCGGTTGCGGGCCGACGCGACACCCCCGTTCTCCTGGCGGACACATCGCACCCGGTCGTCGCCCAGGGTGACCGTCCACGCCGCGAGATCGTCGTCGCCACCGTCGTCGACCAGCACCACCTCGAGGTCGGCGAACGTCTGGCGGAGCACCGAGTCGACGGTGAGAGGCAACCACTCCAGCGAGTTGTGACAGGGGATGACGACCGAGACCCGCATGGGTGGCGAGTGTACGGCCGGTCCACCTTCGGCCCCACGGGACCCGACGGCTATCGTCGGGCGGTCCGCGACCCAAGGGAGACCCAAGTGTCACGTCTCGTGCTGCTCCGCCACGGCGAGAGCGAGTGGAACAAGCTGAACCTGTTCACCGGCTGGTACGACTGCGACCTGACCGAGACGGGCCAGGAGGAGGCGTTCGCCGCAGGAACCATGCTGCTCGAGCACGGGATCGCACCCGAGGTGTTGCACACGTCGCTACAGGTCCGTGCAATCCGCACAGCCAACAACGCGCTCGACGTCCTCGGTCGCCTGTGGATCCCCGTGCGGCGCAGCTGGCGTCTCAACGAGCGCCACTACGGCGACCTGACGGGCAAGAACAAGGCCGAGACAGCCGCCCAGTACGGCGAGGACCAGGTCAAGGTCTGGCGACGCAGCTACGACACCCCACCACCAGCCATCGCCGCTGACAACGCTCACAACCCGAACGACGACGTGCGCTACGAGTCGTTGCCACCGGAGCTCGTCCCGACCAGCGAGTGCCTGAAGGATGTCGTCGAGCGCATGCTGCCGTACTGGTACGACGCGATCGTCCCGGACCTGGTCGGTGACTCGACAGTGCTCGTCGTCGCCCACGGCAACTCGCTGCGGGCACTCGTCAAACACCTCGACGGGATCTCGGACGACGAGATCACCGAACTGAACATCCCGACAGGGGTGCCGCTGCTCTACGAGCTCGGCGACGACGCCCGACCGACCGAGTCACGGCCGGTGACGGAGCGGTACCTGATGGACCCCGAGGCCGTGAAGGCGCGAGCCGAGGCGGTTGCCCGTCAGGCATCCGGGGGCTGACGCCGTCGGGTCAACCTGCTTCGGCGGCACCCAACCCGTCGACGACACCAGGGGAAGCGACCGACCCGAGGTCGATCGAAGCGCGCTTGGGTGCCTCCAGGTCCAGGCGGTCCTCGACCTCTGCCCAAAGGCGCCGGTAGGCGATCGCCGCGAGGTTCTGGGGAGACGCCAGCACCGCGGGGACCTGCTCCATGCCCATCCGCTCCACAGCTGACGACATGGGAACCGCCGCCAGGGCGAAACGACGGTCGCCACGAACCTGTGAGATGACCTGACGATGAAGGACTTTGCGTTCGTCGAGCATCGACAGGAACGCGAGCAGCGGCAGACCCGGGCGATTCTCACGGATGAACTCGTCGAGCTGGTCGAGGCTGCGCACGGCCAACGGGGCCGGGATGATCGGGGCCAGCACCAGGTCCGACGCCACGAGCACCGACTCGGTCACGATGCCCAGCCCGGGAGCGCAGTCCAGCACCACCACGTCGTAGCTGCCGTCGAGAGGGCGCAAAAGCTTGCGCAGCACCCTGTCGGGCCACCGGCGGGTCGCGAGGATCGTGTCGACCACCCGGAACGACGGATCCGCCGGCAACAGGTCAAGACCGTCGTAGTCGGTGTGACGCACGTACGCGTCGAGTTCACGCTTGCCACCCAACAACCTGGTGGCGCCGCCCTTGACCCGCGCTCGAGCGCGGTAGCAGTGCGTCGCAGCACCCTGTGGGTCGAGGTCCCACAGCAGCGTCCGGTAACCCGCCGCGGCCGACAGCATCGCCAGGTTCACTGCAGTGGCGGTCTTGCCCACTCCACCCTTGGCTCCCGCGACCGCGACCACTCTCATCGTCGGACCTCGTGGGTGCTTGCCATGGCGGCCGTTTCTCCGTTCCTCGCTCGACCGCTATTCAACCGCACCGTCGCTCCCATCCGCACGATGCAGCGAGAACATGCTCCCTCCGCTGACCCAGGTCTCCCGACGCGTCGGACGGTAGGACCCGTACCATCGATGTGATGTCGCTGTTCACCGAACAACTCGCCGGGATTCCGTTGTTCTCCGCCTGCTCTGGCCGCGATCTGCAGCGACTCGCCCGAGCAGCTGACGAGGTGCGGGTGCCCGCGGGAACCGAGCTGACCACACAGGGCGGGGTCGGTCGTGAGGCGTTCGTGATCCTCTCCGGAACCGCAGTGGTGACCAAGGACGACACGGTCGCCGCCGAGCTCGGCCCCGGTGATCACTTCGGCGAGCTGGCCCTCCTGGATGGTGGCCCCCGCACCGCGACGGTCACAGCCAGCTCCGAGATGCTGCTGCTGGTCTTGTCGAAGTCAGCGTTCAGCGCGGTGCTGGACGAGATCCCGACACTCGCCCACAAGCTGCTAGTGGCTACGGCTCGGCGGCTGCGCCAGTCGGAGCAGTCGCTGTCTCACTGACTCAGCCGGAGCTCCGCAATCGCCCGCCACGCGGGTGCCGCGGTAGCTTCGGAACTGCTATGAGCGCCACCGATACGCACGCAGACGAGAACACAGAGCCGCTCCCGGGGCCGACCCGGCTGCGACCGAACCAGACGGCGATCATCGTCGGCGTCGTCATAGCGCTGGTCGTCGCCCTCTCGGGAGTCGCCGCGACGGTCTTCCAGTTCCACGACGACAGCCCGATCCAGCGAGAGGTGTTCGAGTTCATCCCGGGACCGATCAAGCTCGCGTTCTACACGGTTCTCCCGGTGATGTTCGTCGCCGGAGCGGTCATGTTCTCCTACCGGGTGCGCAACTGGCAGCGCGGCGGTCCGGACAAGCGGGACATCACGCCCAAGAACGCCAAGCGGCGCATGGAACGGCTGCGGGCCGGGCTCTACATGCAGACCCTCATGCGCGATCCCGCCGCCGGGGTCATGCACTCGATGATCTACTTCGGCTTCCTGGTGCTCCTCGCTGTCACCTCGGTGCTCGAGATCAACCACCAGCTTCCCGAGTCGCTCAAGTTCCTGCACGGCACCATCTACGAGGCGTACGCGTTCATCGGCGACCTGGCCGGAGTCGTGTTCCTCGGAGGTGTGGTCTGGGCGATCGTGCGTCGCTACGTGCAGCGCCCGTACCGGATCCGGATCAAGTCCAAGCCCGAGCACGCGATCATCCTCGGCACCCTGTTCACGATCGGCCTGACCGGATTCCTGGCCGAGATGTTCCGCATCGCCTCGGCCGGGCGACCCGACTTCGAGAAGTGGTCATTCGTCGGCTACCCGCTGTCCGGGCTGGTCGAGAACCTGAGCACCGTCGAGGGTTGGTACCAGGCGATGTGGATCACCCACGTGCTCAGCTTCATCGCGTTCCTGGTCATCCTGCCGACCACGATGCTGCGTCACATCTTCACGTCACCGCTGAACATGTACCTGTCGGACAAGGACCGTCCGAAGGGCGCAATGAAGCCGATGCCGAACCTGATGGAGACCGAGCTCGAGAGCTTCGGCGCATCGGTTGTCGAGGACTTCACCTGGAAGCAGCTGCTCGACACCGACGCGTGCACGATGTGCGGACGTTGCACATCGGTGTGCCCAGCGCACGCGACCGGCAAGCCGCTCGACCCGCGCGAGATCGTGCTCAAGACCGGCGAGGTCATGGCCGCGACCGGCAACCCGGTCGTCTCACCTCCGATCGGGGTGGACGGAGAGATCAAGGTCTCGGCCGACTCGCTGTTCGAGCGCATCACCCCCGAAGAGGTCTGGTCGTGCACTTCCTGCAAGGCGTGCGATGAGAACTGCCCGGTCAACATCGAGATCCTCGACAAGATCCTCGACATGCGTCGTTACCTGACGCTCATGGAGTCGGACTTCCCCACCGAGCTCGGCACCGCGTTCCGCGGCATGGAGAACTCCGGCAACCCGTGGGGCATGTCGCAGTCAGAGCGCGCCAACTGGACCAAGGCGCTCGACGGGATCGAGATCATCGAGGGCGGCGACCCGTTCACCGCCGAGTACCTCTACTGGGTGGGCTGCGCCGGTTCCTTCGACGACAAGAACCAGAAGGTCACCCAGGCGATGGCCAAGCTGCTCCAGCGTGCGCAGGTCAGCTTCGCCGTGCTCGGCCCCGCCGAGAACTGCACCGGAGACCCAGCTCGGCGCTCGGGCAATGAGTACATCTTCCAGATGCTCGCGATGCAGAACATCGAGATGATGAACGAGATGGGCGTCCGCAAGATCATCACGCAGTGCCCGCACTGCTTCAACACGCTCGACAACGAGTACCCGCAGTTGGGTGGCAACTACGAGGTGCTGCACCACAGCCAGTTCCTCGAGGAACTGATCGACTCCGGTCGCCTGGACATGACCGGCGCGAAGCTCGACGAGCGGATGGTGTACCACGACTCCTGCTACCTGGGCCGCCACAACGACGTGTACATGGCGCCGCGCAACGTGATCGGCTCGCTCAAGGGGGTCGAGATCGTCGAGGCCGGCCGCAACGGCACCAAGGGGATGTGCTGTGGCGCCGGCGGTGCGCGCATGTTCATGGAGGAGAACATCGGCAAGCAGATCAACGTCGAACGCTCCCAGGAGCTGGTGGCGACCGGCGCCAGCCGCATCGCGACCGCCTGTCCGTTCTGCTACGTGATGATCGACGACGGTGTGAAGGCCCAGGGGCTCGAGGACGACACAGTCAAGGTCGGCGACCTCGCAATGCACGTGCTCGACGCTCTCGAGAACGCCGAGCCGCTGGCCCAGAACCCGATGCAGGCCAAGGGCTGATCCGACATGTCCGCGCCGGTCGTCGACCTCCGCTCGTCGCGACGGGCACGGGTGCTGGTTGTCGAGGAGGACCGGTCACACGCCGAGGCCCTTTCCAGGGTCCTGGAAGCGGCAGGGTTCCACGTCGCCTCCGTGCGGTCGCCCACTCTGGCGCTGCGGTGCCTACGGGACGAGCACGTCGCCGTACTGGTGCTATCCAACAGCGTGCGCGGAATCGCGGCCACGACCAGGCTGGTCACCTCGTTGCGGTCCCGCCCGGAGCCGCAGCTCCACGACGCCGGGATCGTCGCGATAGTCGATGATCAGGTCGACGCCGCTTTCGGCCTGGGAGACGACGCGGACGTGGTGCTGATCCGGCCTGTGGAGGCGGACCGCCTCGTCGACGCAGTCACCGAGGTGGCATCCACCGACCCCGAGGCCAGAGCTGCACGGCGCGCGTCGTCCGACGGTTCGTTCTTCCGCTACCGAATGCGCCTGGCCACCGGCTGAGGAGAGCGGGCCTCTCCGCTGTCTGAACGGATGCGCCGCGGTTTCAGCTGACGGGATCGTTCAGCGAGTAGCGCGATGCCACCGCGCCGCTCTGGCCCTGGTACTTGGAGTTGAGGTCCGGGTGGCCGTAGGGCCGTTCGGCGGCTCGGTCCAGACGTTGGAAGACCATCTGGGCGACCTTCATCTGCGGGCGCAGCAGGATCGGCAGGGTCGCGACGTTCGACAGTTCCAACACGATCACCCCGGCGAACCCGGGATCGACGAAGCCAGCGGTCGCATGCACCTGGAGGCCGAGGCGGCCCAGGCTGGACTTGCCGTTGACGATGCCGACAACGTCGTCGCACAGCTCGAACGTCTCGGCGGTGTGGCCGAGAGCGAACTCTCCCGGGTGCAGGACGAACGGATCGCCGGCGGGTACCTCGACGGTCTCCATCAGCCCGTCGTTGTCGACCGTCGGGTCGATGTGGGTCATGCGGCTGTTGCGCATCACCCGGAACTGACTGCCGAGACGGACATCGACCGACGCCGGCTGGACCAGAGCGTCGTCAAAGGGCTCGATGACCAGTCGGCCTTCGGCCACCAGGTCGCGGATCGATCGGTCGGCGAGGATCACGGGCCGCACCGTAGTCCGCTGTGGTGAGCGCCGGTTATCCGCTGCGCTACAGTCGCCACCTACTGCGGGTGTAGTTCAATGGTAGAACTTCAGCTTCCCAAGCTGACAGCGCGGGTTCGATTCCCGTCACCCGCTCTGATGCGAAACCCCTGCAACTGCAGGGGTTTCGTTGTTCCCGGCGCGATGCACCGACTCGACCTGATCCGCGATGGTGCACATGCCGATTCCGGCAGTGTCAGCCGGGCATGCCCGGCAGGACGAGGAGCGCCTCGTCCTCGCTGAGCGCGAACGCCTCCACGACCTGGATGTGGTCGAGGAGGATCTGAAGGACCGTGGCGGTCGACGCATTGCCGACCCGGAGCCACGCGACCTTCGGCGGTGGGCCGTGGAGGAACGCGAGCTGACGGAAGTCGGAGTCCTTCGAGGCTATGACGTAGTCATGCTCGCCGGCATAGTTCCAGATCTCCTGATCAGTCGCAGTGTCGAGGTCGAGCTCCGTAACGTGCCGGCTCTCGGGAAACACGTCTCGCAGACCGCCGACGAGCGTCCTCGACAGGTTCTGGTCGAACAGGAGCCTCACGCTGTGGCGAGACGGCGTTCACGAAGAGCAGCGAACTCGATAGCGGCCCGAACGTGCTCCGGCGTCAGCTCCGGGAAGTCGGCGACGATCTCCTCGGTGGTCATCCCCGAAGCGAGGTACTCGAGCACGTCGTAGACCGCAATGCGCGTTCCGACGAAGCAGGGCTTCCCGCTGCGCACACCGGGGCGGGTCTCGATGACCGTGGTGAGATCCATCGACTCAACGCTACTCCCGTCTGCCGACCGACGGACGGGGGTTCGCAGCGACCTGGGGCCGAAACACATCCAGCTTCGCTGCGATCTCGGCGTCGCGGGCCTGCGCCGCGTGCTGGTAGCAAACTTCGTCGATCCGGAGCCGAAATCGGCCGGGCTCGACCTTGGCGTGAGCCTACAGATCGGCGGATTCGTCCCGAACGAGGTCATTGGCCGTCGCCCGGCGTCGTTCGTCGACTGAGGGATCACTTGGAGACCCAATCACTCGCGTGCCATAGCTCCCAGGCGGCCACCGCGACCACCTCGTATCGGTCCATCGATCCAGCAATGTCCGCGCCGAACCACTGCACAAACTCCTCGTGCATGATCCGCAGCGCGTCTTCGGCCGAAGACGCTGTGGGTAGGCGGAGTGCGATGGTCTGCGCCTCGGGGCGGTACTCGTCGGTATTGGTCTCGTAGTTCAGTCCTACGGGATCCGCCTCGAACAGCAGTGCCTCCAGCAGAACCGGGAAATCACCGTACGGTTCGAGGGCCTTCCGGCGTGCCTCGGCGTTCTCCCGGACCTCAGCTGAGATGCGCGCCCATTCGACCTCGCCCACCCGAGGCTGAAACGTCACAAGCACCCAGTCGTAGCCATCGAGGTTGTGCCCAGCAGTGTTCCCAAGCGCATCCATCGCCAGGCGCAGCCCGTCCCCCGGTGTTCGGGGACCGCCAAGATCTACCCCGCCGAGCGCCTCAGTTGCCATGCCCCAGGGCGTTACGCCCGTTCCGTCGCTACGGAAGTCCAGGCCGAGGATGACAGCACCTACATCGGCGAGGGCGGACATTGCTTCCGCCACTTCGTCGCGGTGCCAACCGTATTCGTGACCTGGCCCGAAGCGACGGGCGGAGACGCGAACCGACTCAGGAAGGGCCGCGATCGTCGCTTGAAGTTCTGCGTCATCGCGGCTCATGGCAGCCGACACCCCCTGACGAACACCCGCTCGACTTGTCGAAGCTACTTGCTCGCCGCGAGCGGTAGGCCCTTCACGCCGGTGAAGACGTGGCAGCGTCGCCAGGTTGGGCGTAGGCGCCGACGTGACAACGGAGGTCGTCGATCGGGCCCAGAGGATCGCGACGGTTCGGTTCCTGGGTATTCGTCATTGAGTGGCCCAAATGGGCATCGCAACCCGGATCGGCAATCATGGGCGAATGGTGACGCTCCGACTGGACCCGACCGACGAGTTCATGCATCCGCTCGAGGCGGAGGAGAACTTCAACGAGTCGATGTACTTCAACGTGTTCGACTCCGACGCCAATATCGGCGGCTTCTTCCGCCTGGGCAACCGGGCCAACGAAGGCAGGGCCGAGATGACCACCTGCCTGTACCTGGACGACGGGCGGGTGGCGTTCATGTTCGACCGACCGTCCATCGACAACAACGACGCCTTCGACGCGGGCGGCATGCGCTTCGAGGTGGTCAGGCCGTTCGAGGAGTTGACGGCCTCCTACAACGGCAAGGTCGTCCTGCTCGATGACCCCCTGGCCATGGCCGACCCCCGGACCGCTTTCAAGGAGAACCCATGGACGGACTGTCGGGCCGAACTGACCTTCCGTGGCATCTCACCCATGTACGGCGGCGAGGCTGTGAACGACGACGGCAGACCGATCCCCGAAGCCGGTGACGGTTTCGCCCGAGGTCACTACGAACAGCACATAGCTGGCACCGGCACGATCTCGGTCGGCGACCAGACCTGGACCATCGACGGCCTCGGACTGCGGGACCACTCGTGGGGGCCGAGGCACTGGCAGAGCCCGTGGTGGTACCGCTGGCTCACCGCCAACCTCGGTCCCGATTTCGGGTTCGTGGTCTCGGTCGTCGGCAAGAAGGACGGCAGGCGGCAGATCGGCGGCATGGTCCTGCGCGACGGCGCCTACGAGCACATAACCGACGCCACCATCGAGACCGAGTGGGTAGGCGACGATCTGTACCACCGGGTCATCCGGGCAGTCGCCACGACCGAGAAGGACAGCTACGAGATCGAGGGCCTGGTGAAGAGCCTGGTTCCGTTGCGGAACCGGCGCACCTCACCCGAGGGGGAGCAACTGATGACCCGCATCTCCGAAGGCCTCACGGAGTGGAGCTGCAACGGGCGGACCGGCCACGGGCTCTCGGAGTACCTCGACCAGATAGTCGACGGCCGGCCCGTCGGGTATGACGGATGAAGCTCCCCCCGGTCGAGGAGGGGCCACTCGCCGCCACGGTCACCCGACACCTGGGATCCCCTCACAGCATCGAGAACCTCCGCCGTCTGTCAGGTGGCGCATCGCGGGAAACCTGGTCTTTCGACGCGGTACCGACCGGCGGGCCCGCCGAGCGCCTGATCCTCCGGCGTGACCCACCGCCCGCGGCGACAATCGGCGCGCCGATCGACGAGTACTCACTCATCGATCAGGCAGCAGCCGCGGGGGTTCCGGTCGCCCCGCTGCGATTCCGTCTGACCGATGAAGATGAAGTCGGTGCAGGTTTTGTGGCCAAGTTCGTCGAAGGCGAAACCCTCGGGAAGCCGATCGTCCACCACGAGAAGTACGAAGCGGCTCGGGCCGGGCTGACGTCGGAGTTGGGACGGATACTGGCCGCGCTCCACACGGTGCCGATCGAGGCCACGGGGCTGGCCGACAGTTCCTACTCACAGTCCTCGGCCACCGAGCAGATCGACCTGTTCCAGTCGCTGCTCGACAGCTACCAGGTGGAGCGCCCGGTGTTCGAGTTCGCGTTGCGATGGCTGAAGGACAACACTCCCGAAGGCGGCCGCAAGGTCCTGGTCCACGGCGATTTCCGGGTGGGCAACTTCATCGTGGACGACCACGGTCTCCAGGCCCTCCTCGACTGGGAACTGGCCCACATCGGTGACCCTGCCGAAGACATCGGCTGGTTGTGCACACGGTCTTGGCGATTCGGAGGCGCTGGTCGGGTCGGCGGAATCGGCGATCTCGAGGACCTCCTCGGTGCCTACGCGGCTGCCAGCGGTGAGACCATCACCCCGGACCAGGTCCGCTACTGGGAAGTCCTCGGCAACTTCCGCTGGGGCGTCCTGGCCATGGCCCAGACCTTCAGCCACCTCCACGGTCTCCGGCGCTCGGTAGAGCTTGCCGCCATCGGTCGCAGGGTGAGCGAAGTCGAATACGACCTCATGGAGCTGCTCGGATGACCCAACCCCGCCCCAGCGCACCGGAGATGTTGGAAGCGATTCGGGAGTTCCTCACCGACGAGCTGCTGTCCACGCTCGATGGTCGCCTGCGCTTCCTCACCCGCGTCTCCGCCAACGCCCTCGAGGTCGTCGAACGCGAGCTCGTCGATGGACCGGCCGCAGCCGACGCGGAGCGTCAGCGGTTGCTCGCGCTGTTGAGCGCAGCAGACGACCAGGACACCGGCAAAGCCACCCTTACCGCCCTCAGCCGCGAGCTTGCGGGCCGTATCAGAGATGGCTCGATCGACCTCGACGATCCAGCCCTCATCGAGCACCTGAAGCTGACAGCGAGGGCTGACATCGCCATCACCAACCCGAAGTGGCTCCCCACCGAGGACTGAACCAGCAATTCTCCGATTGGGCGAGTCATTCGAGACGATCACGTGGCCGTTGCTGGCCGTTCGCCGAAACATGAGGGTCAGCGGAGCCCCTTTGAGAGCGGAGTCCGCTGAGCGCCTCAATTCCATACCAGAGGTAGGCGACGGCGAACATCACACGTTGGAGAGCGCCGGCCGAGTCCGACGAGACGGTCATGGCAATCGGCACAACCACCGACGCTGTGACTGCGAAAACGTCGAACGCCCGGCGTCGCGTCCGACGGTCGTCCTGCCATGCGACAGCACCGACGCCGAGGGCGAACGCGAACCCCATCACGGTGGCCAGGACCGAGTGCAGCATGTCCTCAGTCCGGTCGTAGGGTGTACCGGCCTGCCACGATCGGAGCGAGAACGCAGCGACCCCGATCAGGCATGTTCCGAATGCGACATGCAGGGCGGTGGCTGGCTGGTGCCAGGATCGGGCCTCGGCGTGCGCCAACCAGATCACGGCGAGTCCGAACAGGAGGAACCCGAGTCGGGCCAACCATGCCCCGTTCACCCCTTGGCCGCCGGCCTCGCTGGTCGTGTGCACGACCCACGAGTAGGAGCTGTCGAGCACCAGCGGGGCCAGGGCCAGAGCAACCGCTGACGCGCCGAGCAGGACCAGGGCGCCAGCCGCTGCAGGGACACCACGATGGTCCATCTCGTCGAGTCCTCCCTTCACCTGCACAGTGTCGCGGCTCGGAGAACGGTATCGACACCGAGAAGGCTCAGGCCGATGGCTCGATGGCAGTCGACGGTCACCGGGAGCGAGTCTCTTATGGCTGTGGGATGAGCTGTGGCACCATCGGGCGATGTCTGCCTGGGCGACTCTGGCCACGCTCTTCGCGGCGGCGTTCGTCGCTTCGATGATCGCGGCCGCGCGTGGGCGGGCCACGAAGTTCGTCGGCGTGCTCGCCGGGCTGATCGCTGTCGGCTGCGGCTGGGTCTGGTGGAACCACACCCGCACCGAAGCACGGCTCGCCGCAGCGGCTAGCAAGGTCGCCGGTGTAGACGTCCACGTCGACTGCCAGGAGCCCTTCCTCGGCGAGCTGCTCTCGGCTCCGAGAGCAGGAAGCGTCGACGCTAGGAGCGACGGGACCCTCGACAACGTCGCCCATCTGAGCCGTCACATGTGCGCCTCGGCCGGGGCGTGGCCCGACGAGGACTCCGACGACGCGTACGTCGCCGTACATGTCCTCACCCACGAGGCGGGCCACGTCCGCGGCGAGAAGGACGAGGCCGCGACCGAGTGCTGGGCCATGCACCACTCGGCACTGGTCGCACAGGAGCTCGGGGCGACACGCCAGCAAGCGGAGCGCAGAGCCACGTGGTACCACAACACCGTCTACCCGCGACTGAGCGCGCGTTACCGCGGCAGCGGATGTGACCTCTCCGAGGGCTGACGGTCCTTCGACAGCCACATCCGGACGATCGTCAGCGATGATCCGCCTTGATCATGTCGGCGCACTTCTCACCGATCATCAGCACCGGTGCGTGGATGTTGTTGCTGGTCACACACGGCATCACCGAGGCGTCGGCAACTCGCATGCCCTCGATACCGCGCACCCGTAGCCGCGCGTCCACGACCGCCATCGGGTCGTCGTCCGGCCCCATCTTCGCCGTGCCGCACGGGTGGTACTCGGTGTCGGCGTGCTCGCGGAGCGTCTCCTCGATCTGGCCGGGGTCGTCGCGGTCGTACTCGATCAACATCTCGCCGCGGTAGCGGTCGAACTGTGGGCTGGCCATGATGTCGAGCGCTATCTGGGTGCCCTTGACCAACGTCTCCATGTCGTATGGATCGCTGAAGTACTTCGGGTCGATCAGAGGATCGACCCGGGTGTCCGCGCTGGCGAGTCGCACCTCGCCGATGCTGCGCGGCCGGGCGAGCAGCAGATGGGCGGAGTAGCCGTGCCCCAGGTGCAGCTTCCGTCCGTGGTCGTCGCCGATCCCGACGATCAGCTCCATCTCCATGTCGGAGACCTCGACGTCGGGAGAGGTCCGGTAGTAGACGCCCGACTCGGCAGCGCAACTGGTGATCAGACCTCGACGATGACGCCGCCAGGCCCACATACCCGCTAGCAGCCGTGCCACCCCGATCGGTGAGATCCCCACCGTGTGGTCGGGGACGAGCGCCTTGTAGATCAGCAGTGCCGAGATGTGGTCCTGAAGGTTCTGTCCGACCCCGGGCAGGTCGATCACCGGAGTGATGCCCAACTCCTGGAGGTGCTTGCCGGGACCGACACCCGACGCCATCAGGATCTGTGGGGTGCCGAACGCACCAGCGGACACGATGACCTCACGTCGGGCCCGCACCGTGCCCGCACGATCACCCTGCACATAGTCGACACCGCTCGCCCGCCGACCGTCGAAGCGCAGCCGGGTTGTATGGGCACGGGTGCGCACGTCGAGGTTCGGCCGATCCAGGTTCGGGTGGATGAACGCAGCTGCCGCGCTCAGCCGCTCGCCATCGCGCTGGGTGACCTGCACGTGGTAGCAGCCGTGGTGCTGCTCACCGTTGTAGTCGGGGTTGAACGGTATGCCGTGGTCCTGGCAAGCCTGTAGGAACACGTCGTTGAGCGGACTCGGGCTACGCAGGTTCGTGACCGTCAGTGGCCCGTCGATGCCGTGATAGGGCGAGTCCCGGTGGATCGTGTTCGCCTCGGACTTCTTGAAGTACTCGAGCACGTCGTCGTAACCCCAGCCAGGGTTGCCCAGCGACTCCCAGTTGTCGAAGTCCGATCGATGCCCGCGGGCGTAGATCATCGCGTTGATCGTGCTGGACCCGCCGAGCGCCTTGCCGCGCGGCTGGAACCCGCGTCGACCGTTGAATCCTGCCTGAGGCACCGTCTGGTAGTTCCAGCTATTTATGCCCCGGGGCATCGCTGCGGCGAAACCGAGGGGGGCGCGGATGAGCACGTCGCGGCCCTCGCCGCCCGCCTCGAGCAGGCAGACAGTGACGTCGCGGTCCTCGCTCAGCCGGCTGGCGACCACGCACCCCGCAGAACCGCCACCGACAACGACGTAGTCGAACTCATCCACACCCGAAAGCTACCGCTGCGACCGATCACGCCCCACTGCCACCGACCATGGCCCGGCTCGATAGCGGACGCCGCGCTGCAACCGATCTTGTCTCGGTGCGATCGCGGTGGGTGGGCGACAGCAATCGCACCGAAACAACGCTCGAACCGGGCGGGGGACGGCGCTCTCACCGGAACAGCACTCGGACGACGCTCGGATGGCGCGGGGACGGCCCGGAACGGCACACGCAGCTCTAGCATCGTCCCATGGGGTCACCCGCCAGCGAGCCCTTCGTCCGGCGCGACGATGCTGCGTCGGTGGCGACGCTCACGCTCAACCGACCGGCGTCACGCAATGCACTCTCGCTCGCGATGCTCGAGGCTCTCGGAGCGCAACTCGACGACGTGGCGAACGACCGTGCCGTGAGAGTCGTGGTGATCGCCGGCGCGGGCCCAGCGTTCAGCGCCGGTCACGACCTGCGGGAGCTGCACAACGCCGAGAGCACCCACCAACACGAGCGGGTC
Organism: uncultured Microthrixaceae bacterium; assembly: GCA_964450685.1. GTDB lineage: Bacteria > Actinomycetota > Acidimicrobiia > Acidimicrobiales > Microtrichaceae > JBAOHV01. The sequence goes on along the minus strand of CAYVDN010000012.1, from coordinate 64,641 downwards.
TTCGCCGAGTGTTCCGCCGTCATGCAACGGATCGAATCGCTCCCCCAGCCGGTCATCGCCAAGGTTGCGGGGGTGGCCACTGCAGCCGGATGCCAGCTGGTGGCCACATGCGATCTGGCGGTCGCCGGAGAGTCGGCGAGATTCGCCACGCCCGGAGTGGACATCGGGCTGTTCTGCTCGACTCCCGCGGTGGCGGTGTCACGCGCGCTCGCTCCCAAACACGCGATGCAGCTTCTTCTCACCGGCGAGCTGATCGACGCACGGGAGGCGTTCCGGATGGGCTTGGTCAACGAGGTCGTACCCGACTATGGACTCGACGCCGCGGTGGAGCGTCTGGCCACTCTGCTGGCATCCAAACCACCGGCGGTGATCGCGGCCGGTAAAGCTACCTACCGCCACCAGCTCGGGATGTCTGTGGAGGACGCGTACCGAGTCGCGAGCAAGGCGATGGTCGATGGGCTCGGGCGACCCGAGGCGGTGGAGGGGATCGCCGCGTTCTTGGAGAAGCGCCCGCCGGTCTGGCCGGGTCGAGGCGCGAGCTGATCGCTGGCAGCGGCGAGCACCACCGCCTCGCCGGCTGTCGACAGAGAGTCAGATAACCGGCCACGCGCCGACAACCGCCTACGACTCAGCTGCCGTCCCTGAGTGATCCTGGCCAAAGGTCGGGGCCAGCAGCTCGGCGAGCGCCATGGCGGTGAACGCCGGCCCGCGAGACGGGACGTCGGGCAGGATCGAGCAGTCGATCACCCGCAGACCCTCGACACCCCGCACCCGACCGAGCTCGTCGACCACAGCGGTCGGGTCATCAGGCGGTCCGGCCGGCACGCTCGAACAGAGATGCATCGATGTGCCCAGGTTCTCGGCGATCCAGCCGTCCAGCGCCGCGTCCGATGACACAGTTTCCGGATCCGGCCCGAGCCACTCGCCGATCAGCGCAGCGAACGCCTCGCCGTGCGCCCACGCCGTCACCTGTCGGACTGCGGATCGGATGACTGCCCGGTCGTGCGTGTCGCCCAGATAGTCGGCGTGGACGGTCGGCTGCGAGCCGTTCCACTCGATCCGGCCCACCCCACGCGGACGCATCGGTGAGACCCGCAGGCTGAGCGTAACATCGTCGGGATCTCCCCCGTTGGCCACGCCATAGGAGCGACAGGTCGCCAATACTTCGACGGGGTCACCGTCCTCCACGGCGAAGTAGACGGCGCCTTGCAGCAGCGGCCCCACGTCGAGGTCTCCGAGTGGGCGCCACATGAGCTCGACGACCGAGTGGTTGGTGACGCGGCGCGCCAGGCCGGGGACGTCACGAACCACGGCGATGGCCCGGGGCTCAAGGGCGTCGGCCGGTCCGATACCCGAGCGCCACAACAAACCGGCCGAGCCGATCGTCCCGGCGCTCAGCACCACGGTGCCAGCTGAGATTCGTTCGACCCGACCGTCGACCAGCGCCTCTACGCCGACCACGTGGGAACCGTCGAACACGACCCGCTCGGCCGTCACACCACCGTGGACGCTCAGACCGGTCGGGATCGGCTCGACAAGCAAGGCAGCACTGCCGACCCGACGGCGACCGTCGACGTTGCGGGGAACCATCCCCCACCCCAGTTCGGCGCCGTCGTTCAGGTCCTCGTGGGGGGCCACACCCGATTGGTCGGCGGCGGCGAAGAGCGCTTCGGTGACCGGATGGATCGGCCAGGACCGGCGTGACACCGGGATCGGCCCGCTCGTGCCGTGCCGCTGACCACCCATCTCCCTGTCGGACTCGACTGCCCGGTACGCGTCCAACCACCTGGATTGGGTCCATGCCGGAGCCGCCTCGGCCCATCTCGCCAGATCGGGATCGGTGGCGCGCACGAAGTAGGCGCCGTTGACCGCGCTCGAACCGCCCACGAGCCGCCCGCCGAGGAGCTCGGCCCTCCGGTCGCAACCACGACCGGAGCCACGACCCGCGGCGGCCATCTCCAGCTTCGCCCGATCGAGGAGCGGCTCCCCTGCTGGGGGAAGGCGATCAGCGTCGATCAGCCAGTCGCGAGCGATGCCGGTCCGGAGATCCGGACCGGCATCGACGAGCACCACCCGGCCGCACCCGAGTCGGGCCAGCCGGACAGCCAGAGTTGCTCCCGCCGAGCCTGCGCCGACGACGATCACGTCGGCGTGCGCGGGAGGCAGCTGTGTCAGGAGGCGTCCCCGTGCAGGGCGGCCTGGATCTCGGCCTCGTCCTCGGCGGACAGCGACGTCTTGATGACCTCACCACCGAATTTGGACAGTCCGGCGAGCGCCTTGTCGGTGGTCATCTGCTCCACGATCATGAACAGCGCGGAGGTCCCGGGCTGCACCTGGGCTCGCACCTGCTCCTGGAACTGCTTGTCGATCGTCGTCTTGGCGAGCTTGCCACCGAGAGCACCGAATGCCGCTCCGAGCGCCAGGCCGAGGACTGGCACGAAGAAGAGGATTCCGAACAGGAACCCCCAGAACATCCCCCAGGTGGCTCCGGCGCCGACCTCGTGCTGATTGGTTACGGTGCGGAACTTGCCGTCCTCGCTGCGGATGATCGCGGCGGCGGCGTCGGGCTGGATCACCAGGTCATGGGCGAGGTGGCCGACCTCGTCGAGAGCTGACAGGGCAGTGGTCGTGTCGGGGTAGCCGATGGCAATCAGGTCGGGCATGGTTGTCTCCTGGGCTCGGGTCTGGTCGTGGACGGAACGCCCGCGTGTCGGGCGATCACCAAACGTAGCGCCGGGATCAGATCTCGACCTGCGAGCCGACCTCGACGACGCGATCCGCTGGCAGGCGGAAGAATCGTGCGGCACTAGCAGCGCTGCGGATCTGGAAGGCGAACATCCGTTCACGCCAGTTCGCCATGCCCGGCAGCGACGAAGCGATCACCGTCTCACGGCCCAGGAAGAAGGTGAGCGAGGAGACATCGATCGGAAGACGAGGATCGTCGATCTTCAACAGCGAGGCCTCGACATCGGGCTCCTCCATGAAGCCGTAGTGCAACGTCACCTGGAACACACCTTGGCCGAAGTCGTCGATGACACAGCGGTCCTCGTCCGCGGTGACCGGCACGTCGTCGGTCAGGATCGACAACAGGACCACTCGCTCGTGCAGCACGTGGTTGTGGCGGACGTTCGTGATGAGTGCCGGCGGGGCCGAGCCCGAGCCCTTGAACAGGAACACCGCGGTGCCGGGCACCCGGGCCAGCCCGAGGTCGGCCACCTGTTCCAGGAAGGCCTCGATCGGTGTGTCACCGCGACGGATCCGCTCAGCGAGGATGCGACGCCCGGTACGCCAAGTGGTCATCGACAACATGAGCGCGGCGGCCACGACGAGCGGGAACCAGCCGCCGTGGGGGATCTTCGCGACGTTCGCCCCGAAGAACGCCAGATCGATCACGAGCAGCGGCACGGTCACCACCGCCACCTTGGCCGGCGACCACTGCCACGCGTCGTGGGCGTAGGCGGCCATCAGGATCGTCGTCACGCCCATGGTCCCGGTTACTGCGATTCCGTAAGCCGCCGCCAGGTTCGACGACGTCTGGAATCCGAGCACCAGCGAGATCGAACCGATCATCAGCAACCAGTTGACGATCGGCACGTACACCTGGCCCATGTGCGAAGCGGACGTGTGCGAGATCGCGAGACGGGGCAGGTAGTCGAGCTGCACCGCCTGGACGGTCATCGAGTAGGCCCCTGAGATCAGCGCCTGCGACGCGATGATCGTCGCGGCGGTCGCCAACGCCACGAGCATCGGCCGCGCCCAGTGCGGGCCCATCAGGAAGAACGGGTTCTCGATCGCCTCGGCGTCATGGGTGAGAAGCGCTCCCTGTCCCAGGTAGTTGAGGATGAGCGCCGGAAGCGCCAGCGAGAACCAGCCGACACGGATCGGTCGGCGCCCGAAGTGCCCCATGTCGGCGTATAGCGCCTCACCACCGGTGACCACGAGGAAGATGCTTCCGAGCGACAGGAAGCCCCTCATGCCGTTTGAGGCCAGGTAGTCGAGCCCGTGGAGCGGGTTGAACGCCTCGAGTACCGAGAGGTCCTTGGCCATGTTGAACACGCCGAGCACACCGAGGGTGAGGAACCAGACGATCATGATCGGGCCGAACACCTTGCCGACGGCCCCGGTGCCGCGCTTCTGGACCATGAACAGCGCCACCAGGATCCCGACCGCGATGGGCACGACGAAGCTCTTGAGGTCGGGTTCGACCACCTTGAGACCCTCGACGGCGCTCAGCACGGAGATCGCAGGGGTGATCACACCGTCTCCGTAGAGCAGCGCCGTACCGAACAGCCCAATCAGCACCAGCCACTTGAGCCGACTCGGGATGACGTTGCTTCGCTGGGGTGACACCAACGACGTGAGAGCAAGGATGCCGCCCTCACCGTTGTTGTCGGCCCTGAGCACGTACAGCAGGTACTTGATCGACACGATGATGATCAGCGCCCACAGCACGAGCGACAACGCGCCGATCACGTTGGCGTCGGTGACCCTGAGGTGCCCGCCGTGGAACGTCTCGCGGAACGAGTAGAGCGGGCTGGTTCCGATATCGCCGTAGACGACCCCAAGCGCTCCGAGAGTGAGCGCCCCGAGACCCGCCTTGTTCGCGCTTGGGCTACTCACCGGTCCGGAACCTCCTGCGGGTCATGTCAGACCATCGGCGCCCCACAGCCCGCGGAGCCCAGCGATGCTAGACCCGCGTCGCCTCCCAGGTGAACGTGGTCAAGCGCTCGAACAACGCAGGGGTGTCCATGGGTACCTCCGACACCGCGGACGCCCCCAGGGCCACCTGCAATGCCAGGCGGGCCTTGCCTGCACCCAGCCCGTGCGACGAGAGCGCACCGGCCGCATGCAGGGTGGCGAATCCACCCGACCCTCCGTATATCGGGGTGACCTCACCGCGACGGCAGCGACTGGCCACGACCACGGGCTTGCCGCGCTCCAGGGCCCGGAGCAACCCGTCGACCAAGGCGCCGTTCACGTTTCCTGCTCCGGAGCCCTCGACCACGATCCCATCGACGCCGCGCTCGAGATACCAGCCGACGAGCTCTGGATCCACACCCCAGTGCGAACCGATGACGGGAACGGTCGAGTCGAGGCGACAGTCGAGCGCCGGCGGCGGGTCCGGCGACGGCGCGATGAACCTCGCGTCGTGTTCGCCCACCTCACCGATCGGACCCCTGCCCGGCGACTCGAACGTGCTCACCGCTGTCGTGTGGGTCTTGGTCACCCACCGGGCGTGATGCAGCTCGCCGTTGGCGCACACCATCACCCCGCGACCACGTGCAGTCGGGTCGGCGGCGACTCGCAGTGCGTCGGCGAGGTTGCGGGGCCCGTCACCGGCGAACTCCGACGCGTGTCGCATCGCTGCGCACATGACCACCGGTGCGTCGTTGCGCGACCGCACCAGCAGCTCGGCCAGCCACGCTGTCTCCTCGAGCACGTCGGTGCCGTGGGTGATGACCACCCCGTCGGCCCCACCGGCGATGGCGTCGGCGGCCGTACCCACAACCTCCGCAGCCCGCTCGGTCGACATGTTCCAGCTACCGGGGACCGGGACATCGACCACCTCGACCTGGTCGACTGCGACTGCACCACCGAGCGCACCGGGGTCGAGCAGGTCCACCAGGTCACGACCGGTCAGAGTCGCGGTCACCCCGCCGTCACCGCGGGTGGAGGCGATCGTCCCGCCGGTGGCTATCAGGGCTACGGCCATCGCCGGATGGTAGGCGCCAGGCCGAAGCTGAGGATGCCTTGGGCGACGCCGGCCGATCCCCGTCGGGCATCGGTAGCCTTCGAGCCCGTGTCCCCTACTCGCTGGTCGCCCCTCGCCGTGGTTCTGCTCGTCGCGCTCACGGGTTGCTTCCCGTCCCAGAACAGCAGTTCAACGGCCAAGCAATCGGCCCCACGCGACCAGTCGTCGACGAGCGCTGCCGGAACGTCCGAGGACGGGCTGAGCTTCGGTCGCTGTGCCGACCAGTTGGCGTCCCTCGCTGGTCTGGAGTGCGCGACACTCGCCGTTCCGGTAGACCCTGCGGATGCCGACGGCGAAACCCTCGATCTCGCCGTCGCCCGCTACCCCTCCACTGGCACCGAATCCGAGCGCATCGGCTCGTTGGTACTCAACCCCGGTGGCCCCGGCGGGTCGGGTGTCGAGTACCTGACCAACTCTGCCTCGATGTTCCCCGCGTCGCTGACGGACCGGTTCGACCTGGTCTCGTTCGACCCGCGCGGTGTAGCTGCGAGCACCCCTGTGCACTGCGTGGACGACGAGACCAAGGACGAGTCCCTCTCTGGCGACCTCACACCGGACGATGAGGAAGAGCTGCAGAGGGCACTCGATGAGCAGGCTGAGTTCCGCGAGGGCTGCGAGCAGCGATCGGGTGAGCTGATCGAGCACATGAGCACCGCCGATGTGGCAGCCGACCTGGACCAGCTGCGCGCGGCACTCGGCGACGAGCAGCTCAGCTACATCGGCTTCTCCTACGGCACGTCCATCGGCGCGGTGTACGCGACGCTGTTCCCCGAACGGGTCCGGGCGCTCGTGCTGGACGGCTCGGTCAGTCCATCAGCAGACACCGAGGCGCAGCTGACAGCCCAGGCGCAGGGCTTCGATCGGACCTTTGCCAGCTTCGTGGACGCGTGCGACGCCGACGCGCAGTGCGCGATCGGCCCTGACTCGGCCGCGACGATCGACCAGACCCGGGCCCGTCTAGAGTCGTCGCCCGTCGTGGTCGATACCGGATCCGGCCGACGCGAGCTGAGCTCCGACCTGTTCGACCTGGCCATCGCCACCGCCCTCTACGACACGACGCTCTGGGGGACGCTCGCCACGTCGATCGCGGACATCGACGACGGAGGCGCGGCTGCCCTGCTCACACTCGTCGACCGACAGACAGGCCGCGAACCCGACGGGTCCTATGACAACTCGAGTGACGCGCAGACGATGGTCTCGTGTGCGGACACCACCGAACGGCCGTCTGTCGATGAGGCAACCGACGCATCCGAGAGGATCGCCGCCAGCTCCGAGACCTTCGGTGGGCTCACTGCGTTCGGCACCTTCAGCTGTCTGGACTGGCCGATGGCCGCCAATCCCCTACCGACGATCACCGGCACCGGTTCAGCACCTGTGCTTGTGGTCGGCACCGTGGGAGACCCGGCGACACCGTATGAGTGGTCTGAGCAGATGTCAGCGGCACTCGAGGGTTCTGTGCTGTTGACCTACGAGGGCGACGGTCACACGGCCTTCCTGCGCGGAGGGAGCTGCATCGAGCAGGCAGTCGTCGACTACCTGGTGGACCTGGTGCTTCCGGCAGCCGGTACACGCTGCCCCGCTCAGTCCCAGGAAGCGTCGTTCACCCCGCTGCGTGACGAGGTCGTGAGCCAGATGGAGTCAGCCGGCCTGCCGGCAGAGGTCGCCGCTTGCGTAGTGGACGGCATCATCGACGATCTCGGCGAGTCGGCCTTCAACGAGCTCGTGTTGAGCGGCGACCAGGAGAAGCTCGCCCGACTGGTGACGGCTCAGGCGATGCGATGCGCGACCGCCGGCAACTGATGATCGCCGCCTGGACGCCGCTCAACTGATCAGGCTCGCCAGACCCCAGACCGCGGCGATCAGTCCGACCACCACCATTCCCATCGTGCGCCCGATCGGAACCGTGCGAGGCTCCTCACCATCTGGTGTCTGGGGAGGTCGCACGAGCGCGTACAAGGGACCAACGACCATCGCCGCACCGAACGCCAGGATCATCCACGGCAGGAAGTCCTTGCCCAGGAACAGCTGGCTGTCGTCCTGCTGTGCGGTGATCCTCAGCAGTTCCGGGTGTGTGTGTCGAACCAGCTCGGACAGCGTCTGCAAAGTCCCTCGCTCCAACCGCTCCGGGCGACTCGGAATTCGCGCTCAAGTGAGGCGGGTAGCTGCCGATACTACTTGTGCCGGTGGTTTCGCCCCCATCGGCACACAGCCGGGGCACATGGGGCGGGGATCACACTCTCCCTCCAACGTATGCCTCCAGCGCTTCCCAGGTGCTGGCAGCCTCCGTGGCCTCCGCTCCGCCCCGACGCTGTGAACGCTGAGAACCAGAACGGCCGGACCGAGGGTCCGGCTGTCGTCGCGTCGGACCGAACTACGGTTGTTCCGATGCAGGTGACTGACACGTCGCCAAAGCTTCACCCCAGCCCCGTACGCGCCGATGGGAGACACGTGGTGAACAGCCGTGCAATCGCGTTCGTGGTCGGAGTGGTCGGAGCCGTCGTCGGTGTCCTGGCATTGGTGTTCGAAGCACCGGTCGCCGGGCTCATAGCCGGTCTGCTGGCGCTGAGCGCCGGTGCGCTGTCACTCGGAGTGACCGGCGGTGACAACGACTCGGGCTCGATGACGGACGAGATCACTGCCGAGCGCGACGCGCTGCGTTCGCAGGCCGCTGGCGACCAGGAACGACTGCGGGCCGACGGCGAACGAATCGAACAACTGAAGTCCGAGCTGGCCGCTGCCAAGCGTCGAGCGGAAGAGGCCGGGGCTGCCGCTGCGGTAGCGATCGCCGCTGCCGCGAGTCCCCCTTCCGTGGCGGCACCACCCACGGTCCAGGCGGCACCAACAGGGCATTCGGCACCAACAGTGCCGGACGAGCCTTTGGCAGCCGGGGCAGGTCTCTCCCAGATCCCGTCCCAGCCCCCCAGTGGTGTACCGACGGCCGGAGGGAGCGACATGTCGGCGCTCACCGATCAAGCGTCGCAGCTCTTCTCGGAGGCGTACTTCCGAGTTGCCCTGGACGCCCGGATCGCATCCGCACGGCGCCACCTGCGTCCGGTGGCGATAGCTCTTATCGATGCTCACGAAGGGGTCGGTTCTGCGACTTCGTCGCCCGCCGACCCGGCGAAGGCCGCGCAGTCGATCCGCGAGACCGTCCGCGACGCCGACACCGCCTGCCGCCTCACGAACGGCACGTTCGCGATCATCCTCGAGGACACCCCCGAGAACGGGGCAGTCTGGACCGTCGAGCGGGTACGCCGGAACCTGGTGAGCCGGTTCGGCAACCACACAATGTGGGCCGGCGTCGCCTGCTATCCGGCGCACGCGTTCTCTGCCGATGAGCTCCTGGAACAGGCGCACCTGGCGCTGGGCTCGGCGCGGGAGTGGAAGCAGGACCGAATCGAGGTCGCCATCGCCGAGTAATCGGCCCGGCAATCGCCCCCGTTGCCCGTACCCGCGACGAGTGGTTTCAGCTCTAGCGGACCTCGGCGCGATGCTCCGCCGCCAGATCGGCACGCAACTGGTCGCCATCGGCATCGATTCCCCGGCCGGCCCAGCGCACGCGCCCCGGCGTGGCCGACAGTCGTGCCACGACCTCGGGCATCGGGACGCCATCGACCGTGGTGATGGCACCGCGATCGCGGTAGTGGGGGTCGGCGAAGATGTCGGCCATGTCGTACACGGGCGCCACCGCGGCGTTGACCCGTTCGAACTCGGCGAGCACCTGGTCACGTGTCCGTTCGGCGACCCATGCGCCGAGCCGGTCGTCGATCAGCTCCCGGTGCTCGACCCGTCCGTCGAAACCGACGAAGCGGTCGTCACCGTCGAGCCCGATCAGCTCCAGCACTCTCTGGGCGACGGTCTCGGCGCTGGACGACACCGCGACCCAGTGCCCGTCGGAGCAGCGGTAAGTGTTGCGCGGCACCGTGTACGGGATGCCCGCTCCGAGACGCTCCTGGGTCTGGCCGAACATCCCGTAGAGGGGAACGAGCGGACCCATCATCTGCAGCATCGACTCCATCAGGTTCACGTCGACGACTTGGCCGACTCCCGAGTGGACCGCGACCATCGTCGCGAACGCGGCGACGATCGCCGTCACCTCGTCGGTCAGCGCGATCGGCGGCAGCAGTGGAGCACCGTCTGGTTCACCGTTGATGGCGGCGAACCCCGACAGGGCCTCGGCCTGGGTGGCGAACGCGGCTCTGTCCTTGTAGGGGCCGCTCTGGCCGAACCCGGTGACCCGCGTGATGACCAGGTCGGGGTTGGTCCTGTGGAGCACGTCGGGGCCCAGACCCAGCCTTTCGAGGGTGCCGGGGCGGAAGTTCTCGACCAGGACGTCGGCCGAGTCGCACAGTGTCCGCATCACCGCCAGGTCCTCTGGGTCCTTCAGGTCCAGTTCGATGGTGCGCTTGTTGCGGCTGACGATCTTCCACCACACCGACGTGTCGTCGCGCGGGTCCTTCCAACCCAGGTCGCGGACGGTGTCACCGCCGGGTCGTTCGACCTTGATCACGTCGGCACCGAAGTCGGCCAGATAGCGGGCACAGCCCGGTCCCGCCACGACCGTCGCGACGTCGATCACGCGCAGATCGGCCAGCGGACCGGTCGCGGTCCCGGCGCTCACGGCAGCATCTCCGGTCACGTCCCGACTCCCGCCGTGTCGATCATGAAGCAACGATCGTCCAGTCCTCCCAGCGAGTAACCCTCGTAGCTGCCTCCGAACATCGCCCGCGTGCGTTCACTCCAGTCGAGTGCGGCAGGTGTGGAAATGCGCCGGTGCACCTGGAGGATGGCACCGTCGAACACGCGGTACTCGGCCCAGCTCCCGGGGAAGTCCTTGACGCTGGCCACCTCGACGAACGGCACCGAGGGGGCATCCGCCAGCCACACCACCTTGTTGCGATGCGTGTGTCCGGCGAAGTAGCCGACCAACGACGGGCGGCGCGCCATCACCGCTGCCAGGGCCTCGGTCGGCTCGGGCGGCAGGCCGAAGTGCTTGGGCCAGTCACGGGGCACGTCAGCCGGGTTCCACACAGGATGGTGACCCATCACCAACACCGGCTGGTCCGTCCGTTCACCGAGCTCATCGAGCCATTCGATCTGGTCGGCGTCGATTCCGCCGTGCACCTGGCCGTCGAGTGACGTGTCGAGCAGAGCGACCGTCACGCCGTCGAGTTTCCGCTCCTGGGTCGGCCACACCGCCACGTCCAGGTGGTGCCAGCTCTCGTGGTTGCCGCGCACGTGCATCAACTGCTCACCGAACGCCGCGCCGTACACCTCGACGAAGCGGTCGTACTCGGCCTGTAGACCGTTCGAGGTCAGGTCACCCTTGGCGACCACCAGGTCGACATCCGCTCGTCGGATCTCCTGGACCGCACCCGCCGACATCGTCTCCGGGTAGGGGGCTTCGCCGGGTCGGACCGAGAAGGTCTCCCAGTCGTCGACACCGTCGACCTTGCCGCACACCGTCTCACCGAAATGCACGTCGTTGACGGTGGCCAGCGTTGTCAGCAGCTCGCCGCGTCGGGGCAGCGTGCGCACGGTCAGGCCATCGAGGTCCACCTCGGTGTCGGGCGCGAGGTCCCGGTAGCCGCACATCTCGCCGCGGCGATCGACGACCACTTCGTCGTCGGCGACCGTCATCACCTCGGCCGGGTACCGCTCCACGGGCTCCACTCCGCCGAGACTAGGGATCGGCCGACAGCCGGGTCGCTCAGGGCCGTACGCGGCGTGCCGGCACAGGCCGGGACCACCAGCGCCCCGAGAACCGCCAACGCGACACCTGGTCACGAGCGGGGCCAGTCTCACCGGTACCGCCGAGCAGTGTCTGCACCGCGGCGACTATCGCTGCGGCCTCCTCGTCGGTCGGCTCGGGCGAGATACCCGTGCTCGGCTGGATCACAGCGGCATGTTCCCGTGCTTGCGGTTGGGCAGCTCTTCGCGCTTGGAGCGCAGCAGGTCCAGCCCGGCGATCAGCTTGATGCGGGTCTCTGCGGGGTCGATCACGTCATCGACGTAGCCGCGGTCGGTCGCCTCCCACGGGTTGAGGTAGTTCTCCTCGTACTCCTCGATCAGCTCGGCGCGCTTGGCGACCGGGTCGTCGGCCTCGGCCACCGTGCGACGGTGAACGATCTCGACCGCGCCGCTGGCCCCCATGACCGCCAACTCGGCCGACGGCCAGGCGAAAGTCAGGTCGGAGCCAATCGACTTCGAGTCCATGACGACGTAGGCGCCGCCGTACGCCTTGCGGGTGATCACCGAGATGCGTGGCACGGTCGCCTCGCAGTACGCGTAGAGCAGCTTGGCGCCGTGGCGGATGATCCCGTTGTGCTCCTGGTCGACACCGGGCAGGAAGCCGGGTACGTCGACGAACGTGATCAGCGGGATGTTGAACGCGTCGCATGTGCGCACGAAGCGGGCCGCCTTGGACGACGACTCGATGTCGAGCACGCCTGCGTACATGGCGGGCTGGTTCCCGACGATGCCGACCGGGGTTCCACCAAGCCGCGCGAAGCCGCAGATGATCGAACCGGCCCAGGTCGCGGCGTACTCGAAGAAGTCGCCGTCGTCGACGACGGTGCGCACTACGTCGCGCATGTCGTAGGGCTGGTTAGCCGAGTCGGGGATCAGGTCGTAGAGCTCCTCGCAACGGCGGTCCGACGGGTCGTCGGTCGGCTCGAACGGGGCTTCGTCCAGGTTGTTGGACGGCAGGAACCCGAGCAGGTAGCGCACGTCGTCGAGGGCCGCCTTGTCGTCGGCCGAGATGAACTGGGCTACACCGGAGGTGCCGGTGTGCACGCGGGCGCCACCAAGATCCTGCTGGGAGACCTCCTCGCCGGTCACCTGCTTCACCACGTCGGGGCCGGTGATGAACATGTAGGACGTCTCGTCGACCATGAAGACGAAGTCGGTCATGACAGGGCTGTAGACCGCGCCGCCGGCGCACGGGCCCATGATCACCGAGATCTGGGGCGTCACACCCGACGCCTTGACGTTGCGGTAGAAGATCCCGCCGTAGCTGGCGAGCGAGACGACACCCTCCTGGATGCGGGCCCCGGCGCCGTCGTTCAGCCCGATGACGGGTGCACCGACCTTCATCGCAAGGTCCATGAGCTTCATGATCTTCTCGGCGAACACCCCGCCGAGGGCGCCGCCGAACACCGTGAAGTCCTGGCTGAAGACGAACACCTTGCGGCCGTCGACGGTGCCCCAACCGGTGATCACACCATCGCCGTACGGGCGTTCCGGCAGGGCGTCACCGGCACGGTGGCGGGCGAGCATGTCGAGCTCGTGGAACGACCCTTCGTCGAGCAGGTGGTCGATCCGCTCACGGGCGAGCAGCTTGCCTCGTTCGTGCTGACGTGCGATCGAGCGTTCCGAGCCGGGGGTGAGAGCCTGTTCACGGCGTCGTTGCAGGTCTTCGACCCGTTCGCGGATGGGGTGTTCCATAGGGGCGAACGGTACCCGTGGGCGAGGATCGCCCCCAAAAGGCGCCGGTCGGCCGGCTGTAGCGTGTCGGATGTGGAAACACCTCGCCGAACCCGTGTCGCGGTCTACTGCGCCTCGCGTCTCGGCGACGACCCCGGTTACTCGCACGCAGCGGTCCGCACCGGCGAACTACTCGGACAACGCGGCGCCGATCTGGTCTACGGCGGCGCAGCCATCGGCCTGATGGGTCTGCTCGCAGACGCCGCGCTGGCCAACGGCGCTCACGTGCTGGGTGTCATGCCCGACCACATGTCCGATCGGGAGATCGCACACGACCGCCTGTCGGAGCTCCGCTTCGTGGCGGACATGACGACCCGCAAACGTGTCATGTTCGACGAAGCGGACGCTCTGATCGCCCTGCCCGGCGGGGTGGGAACGCTCGAGGAGCTGTTCGAGGTGCTCTCGTGGGCGTCGCTCGGCCTTCACCCGAAACCGATCGGCCTGTTGAACGTGAACGGCTATTTCGACCACCTGCTCGCGTTCGTCGACGAGTCGGTCCGGCGTGGTCTGACCAAACCGCGGGTCCGGTCCCTGCTGCTCGACGACGTGGAACCCGAACGTCTTCTCGGCCGGGTCCTGACCGACGGGGTGTAGAACGTCAGTCGTGCAACTTCCCGTGGCGCCCCCGGTCCGACCGATGCTGGCCAAAGCGGTGAAGGAGCTCCCCGAGGGCGACCTGCTGTACGAGCCGAAGTGGGACGGCTTCCGTTGCATCGTGTTCCGCGACGGTGACGAGATAGAGCTGGCCAGCCGCAACCAGCGACCGTTGACCCGCTACTTCCCCGAGCTGCTGGACCCTCTGCGTGCCCAGCTGCCCGCCCGGTGCGTCGTCGACGGGGAGTTGGTCGTACCCACAGCCGAGGGGCTCGACTTCGACCTGTTGGGCCAACGCATCCACCCGGCCGCGAGCCGCGTCGAGAAGCTTGCGTCGGCCACACCAGCCGATTTCGTGGCATTCGACCTGCTCGCACTGGACGACCTGGACCTGCGGGGCCTGGCGTTCTCAGCACGCCGTGACGCCCTCGTCGAGCTGTTGGGCTCAGCCCACGGGCAGGTGCACCTGACACCCGCCTCGACCGACCCGGAGGTGGCGCGCGACTGGTTCGAGCGTTTCGAGGGATCCGGATTCGACGGCGTGATGGCCAAGCCGCTCGACGGGCCGTATGTCGAGGACAAGCGGGTCCAGTTCAAGGTGAAGCACCACCGAACCGCCGACTGCGTCGTCGCCGGTTACAGGGTCCACAAGGAGGGCGGTGTCGGGTCGCTGCTGCTCGGGCTGTTCGATGACGGGTCACCCGACGGTGGACCACCTCGGCTGCACAGCATCGGTGTGGCCAGCGCTTTCGCTGCTTCCCGACGACGGACTCTGCTGGGTGAGCTGTCCGTGTTCGAGGACGGCGCTGCCGAGTCGCACCCGTGGATCTCCGAGATGGCCGCTGTCGAGGCGGGAGAGCGGGCCCAGACGGTGCGGTTGCCGGGCACCGTCAGCCGCTGGTCGTCGGGCAAGGAGTCCGACTGGGTGCCGCTGCGCTGCGAGCTGGTCGCCGAGGTCACCTACGAGAACGTCTCCGCAGGCCGGTTCCGTCACCCGGCGCGGTTCGTGCGCTGGCGGGCAGACAAGTCGCCGGCGTCGTGCACCTACGAACAGATCGATCAGCCGCCGCCGGTGGAGTTCGGCGAGATCTTCGGTTAGCTGTCCGCGTCCCGGTAGGAGCGCAGGAGCGACTGCTCCTCGTCGTGGGCGGGGAAGCAGAACCAGACGAGCACGCCACCGGCCATGACTGCGAGCATGCCCGACAGGTATGCCCAGTCCTGGCCCTGGATGAACGACTCGCGTGCGGCGGTGACGATCTGGTCCGCGTACTGCGGGTAGCGCTGAGCAACCTCCTCGGCACCCGAGAACGACTTCGTGAGCTGCGCCTGCACGCTCGATGTGACCGAGTCGGAACTCGGCGCCCCCGAGATCGCGGTCGCCGCGGCTTTGGCGTAGCCAGCGGTGAGCAACGCACCCATGATCGACTGCATGATCGCTCCGCCGAGGTCGCGCTGCAGGTCAGCAGTGCCCGAGGCCATGCCGGCGCGGGTCACGGGCACCGAACCAGTCAGCGAATGCGAAGCCGGGGTTCCAGCGAACCCGACCCCCGCACCGACGAACGCGTAGCCGATACCGACCGGCAGGTACGAGGCTCCGTCACGCCAGAACGCGAGCATCGTCGCGAACCCGCAGAGGATCGACGCGTAGCCGACCAGCAGCGTGAAGCGGGCGCCCTTGGCCTCGACCAGCTTCGCCGAGCGTGGCGCGATCAGCACCATGAACACCGCCGCAGGCAGGATCGCCAGACCGGCCTCGATCGTGTCGTAGCCGAGCACGTTCTGGAGGAACTGCTGGCCGATGAACATGGCGCCCATGAGCGAGCCGAACACGATGATGCCGGCACAGGCGGCGACCCAGAAGATCCTCCGTCCGGCCACGTCGAGGTCGTAGAGCGGATCGCTCGATCGACGCTCCTGCCAGATGAACAGGGCCAGGATCATGAGCGCCAGCGCCGCCAGGCCCAAGGCCAACGCCCGTCGCTCGGGCACGACGACCAGGTTGATGGAGAGGATGAGCCCGGCGACCAGCAGCATCGACAGCAACCCACCCAGGTGGTCGACGGGGTCTTCGGTCTCGTTGACGTGGCTGGGCAGCATCGCAACCGACAGCGGCAACGCGAGGACCAGGAGCGGCAGGGTTATCAGGAAGACCGAGCCCCACCAGAAGCGTTCGAGCAGCAGCCCTGCGACGAGTGGTCCCAGCGCCGAGATGGCGCCCCCGATCGCCGACCAGAGAGCGATCGCCTTGGTCCGCCCCGCTCCGGACCACAGCGCGGTGATCAGCGACAACGTCGTCGGGTACGCCATGCCGGCTGCCACACCACCCAGGACCCTCGCGCCGATCAGGGCCACCATGCTCGGCGCCCACGCGGCGATCACGCACGCAGGAAGTGAGAGCAGCAGGCCGCCGAGCAGCATCTGCTTGCGTCCGTAGCGGTCGCCGATCGCTCCGAACCAGAGCACCGACACGGCCAAGCCGAGCGAGTAGCCGACGGCCGCCATGTTGAGCTGGGCCTGAGAGGCGTCGAACGCAATTCCTATGTCGGGCAGCGCGACGTTTGCCACGGCGAGCGGTAGGTTGGCGACGGCAGCGACCAGGATCAGGGTTCCGAGCACCGCTCCCTGTCGGGTGGGCGCGGTGCCCACGTCTGCTCCGGTTGCTGCTTCGGTGTCGTTCACTCCGCCAACGTAGAGCGCGCACGTTGCCGTCGGTCGGATCGAACGGCCATGCTGGCGGACATCGACACTCCACCCACGGACCGATCAGACAGGCCCAGCTCCGCTGCGGGCTTGCCGACGCGTCGTGTCGTGGCGATCGGATTGGCCCGGGCCGGGGTCATGACCATCGCGTTGACCGCCCTGTACTTCGTCATCGACCTGGACTGGATAGCGGACGTTCCCGTGGCGATCTCGCTTCCGGTCGCGCTGGCTGCGTTCGTCGCTCTCGTCACCG
Source organism: uncultured Microthrixaceae bacterium (assembly GCA_964450685.1). Taxonomy (GTDB): domain Bacteria; phylum Actinomycetota; class Acidimicrobiia; order Acidimicrobiales; family Microtrichaceae; genus JBAOHV01. The sequence goes on along the minus strand of CAYVDN010000012.1, from coordinate 47,857 downwards.
TCCAGGTTCGTGCGGTCATGCGTTCCGATCTGCCCGGCCTGCGCGCTGTCGAGGCGTTGGCGGTCTGCCTGCCTGTGTTCCTGATCATCTTCGCCAGCTCATACCACGTGGCCTCGGTCGGCTCACCGGATGCCTTCAGCGAGGGGCTGTCGAAACTCGACTCGCTCTACTTCACGATCACCACATTCACCACGACAGGCTTCGGTGACATCGCCGCCCGCTCCGACTCGATGCGCGCAGCGGTCACGTTGCAGATGCTGGCAGACCTGGCTGTTCTCGGCATCGGACTTCGCATCCTGATGACCGCAGTCCAGGAGGCCCGGTCGCGGCGGAATGCCTCATCGAGCTGAGCGAAGTCGTAACCGACGAGCTGAGCGGTCTCAGCTCAGGCAGGCCACGATGAAGCGGTCGAACCCCTCGGAGTCGGCGGTGATCCGCAGGTGACCCGTACCGTCGCGTGAGACGTCAAGGGCGGGGCAGAAGAAGTCGCCTGCGGGGGTGAAGAAGTGCGGCGAGCCGATTACTCCTCGTTCCAGCCCGGCGGCATGATCTGCTCTGACCAGTTGGTCGTCGGTCAGGTCCGCCGTGATTCCGTGGCGCTCGGCGAGCCGCGCCAACAGCGCTCGGTCGGCGATGTCGACCCCCTGCTCGAAGAGCAGGTCGCGCAGCTCGAGGCTCACCTTCTCTCCCAGCTCGACGCTCTCCTCGTACGCTACTGCGGCGAGCGACAACGCGGGCATCGACGTTGCAGGGAACGCATCCTCTCGGAAGCCGACGAAGACGTCCTCGCCGAGTTGGCCGCGGATCTCGTCGACCTCCTCGGCGATGAAGGCCGGGTCCATCGGCGCACCGTTGACGATCTCGAGCGGCCAGGACCGCACGATCAGCCGGACGTCCTCACGTCCGAGCTCCGCCCTGCGAGCGACGAAGCGGCGCAGACCGACATGGGTGAACGGGCAGCCGACGTCGGCGTACACCTCGATGTCGGTCATCTCATGCCCCTGCGCCGACCGGGTGTGCCTGTGCCCATGCCCCGTAGCCGCCGAGCAGGTCCGACACATCGTGCAAGCCGAGCGACCGCAGCAGGCTCGCTCCCACCGACGACCGGTACCCACCGGCGCAGTAGACGACGACAGGGCGGTCCGGGTCGAGCGTACCGGCCTGCTCGCGCAGCCTCGCCAACGGGATGGTGCTGGCACCCGGGATCGTGCCCAGAGCGGTCTCACCAGGGTTGCGGACATCGACGACCTGCAGCTCACCGGCGTTGACGGCTGCGTCGAAGTTGGCGATGCTCAGGCGCGAAGCCTGGCGAGCCAGATCGGGCCGATCGGTCAGCGAAGCGACTCCGCCGTCGAGATGACCCAGCACCTCGTCGAACCCGATGCGCCCCAGACGAAGCTTCGCCTCGGCCTCATCGCCGGGTTCCGCTACCAGCACGATCGGGGTTCCGGGTTCGACGACGCTCCCCACGTACTCGGCGTAACGACCGTCGACCCCGACGTTGACCGACCCGGCCAGGTGACCGGCCGCGAACTCAGCAGCAGGTCGGGTGTCGACCACAACTGCACCATCGGCCTGTGCGGCGAGCACCCGGTCCAGGGTCATCGGTACGGGAGGGGTCGTGTCGAGCAGTTCGTGGGCCGCCTTGTTGAGTCCAGCGTTGAACCCGAAGTAGCCGGGAGCACTCGGCTGGCCCTCGGTGACGACGTGGACGAACTCGTCGAGGGTCATCGGTTGCACCGCATAGTTGGTGGACCGCTGTTCCCCGATGGTCGACACCGTGTCGGTCGAGAGGTTCTTGCCGCAAGCGGAGCCGGCGCCATGGGCGGGGAAGACCTTGGTGGCATCAGGCAGGGTCATCACCTGGTCGCGAAGCGAGGTGTACAGGCACTCGGCGAGTTCCTCTGCGTTCACCCCGACCGAGGCGAGCAGGTCCGGCCGACCGACGTCGCCGATGAAGAGCGTGTCACCGGTGAACACGCCGAACGGCGCCCGGTCGGCGCCGTGTTCCCAGATGACGACGCTGATCGACTCGGGTGTGTGGCCCGGTGTCTCACGGAACTCGAGCACGACCCCCGTTTCCGGATCTCCCAGGGCGATCCGCTCGCCGGTGGTCACCCTGCGGATCGGGAACTGAGCCTGTGCCGCGCTGCCGTAGATGATCTCGGCCCCCGTCTCGCGTGCCAGCTCCAGGTGGCCGGAGAGGAAATCGGCGTGGAAGTGCGTCTCGATGATGTAGCGGATGTCGAGGTCGTCGGCGGCGGCGTCGTCCAGGTACTCCTGGATGTCGCGTCGCGGGTCGACCACAGCCGCTACCCGAGTCTCCTCGTCGGCGATCAGATAGCTCGCCTGGGACAGGCAGTCCAGGTAGTACTGGGTGAACTTCACGGCGATCTCCTCTCGAGTCCAGACTCAGAGTATACCCACTGGGGTATAGGAGGAAACCCCTTGGGGTATGCACTAGAGTGTAGTGCGAGATCAGGAGGTGTCGGCCGATGGAACTCCCCGAGGACGTGGTGACAGACGTGCGCAAGCGGCTGAGGCGCGCCGCCGGACAGGTGGCCGCGGTCGAGCGGATGTTGGACGAGGGACGGGACTGCAAGGAGATCGTCACCCAGCTGTCTGCAGCCACACGTGCGATGGAACAGGCCGGTTTCCGCTTGGTCAGTGCCGGACTCGTCTACTGCCTCACCGACCCTGAACGCGCCGAGGCCGAGGGCTATCCCCTCGCCGAGGTCGAGAAGATGTTCATGCGACTCGGCTGAGCCGGCGCCCTGACTCGCCGGCGGAGTCGGGCGCCCACGGGACGAACCTGTGGTCGAAGCTAACGTTGCCTCCGGGATGGAACCTGGCAACGATGATGCCGCCGTGACACTGGCTGTCGCGACTGCCGACATCCCTGTCTCCTACTACGTGTTGCCTCCGCTGCGACCCGAGCTGATCGATCGTGACCTAGTGGTCAAGCGGGCTCTCGATGGAGCCCGGCCGGTCCTGGAGGTCTCGGCACCCCCGGGGTTCGGCAAGTCGTCTCTCATCCGCCTCTGTGCCGAATCCGACCCACGACCGTACGCCTGGGTGCAACTCACCCAGGCTGACGGCGATCCGGTTCATCTCGCTCGCCACATCGCGCTTGCGCTCGGAAGGATCGATCCGCTCTCCGACGATGAGGTTTCATCACTCCTGGGTGCTGCTGGATCCGCGGCCAGCGATCTGTTTCTCCTGATCGCCAATACGGTTGCCGAGCGGTCGCCGTGCGTCCTGGTACTCGACGACGTCCACCTTCTGACCGACACGTCGTCAGCACGAGCGGTTGCCGAACTGTCAGCGGCGCTTCCCACCGAGTCGACCATCGCTCTCGTCGGACGAAGCAATTCGGTTGCACTCGGCCGTCAGCGGATGGCTGGTCGGGTACATCGGGTCGGTGTAGACGATCTTGCAATGTGCACGTCGGAGGCCGCCGAACTGCTCGAGCGCGTCGGCCTCGTCATAGATGACGATGACCTGCTGAAGCTGGTCGACTTCACCGAGGGGTGGCCCGGGGGGCTCCACTTGGCTTCGCTGGTCTTGGCTCAGGGTCGCTCACTGCAGGAGTTCTCGGGTCGGGATGAACTGGTCGCTGAGTACCTCGTCGAGGAGGTGCTCGCTGGTAGCGACCCGGCGCTCGTGTCGTTCATGGAAGGCTCTGCTGTCCTGGACTCGATGGACGCCGAGGAGCTCGCTGACCTCCTGGAGCAGGAAGGGTGCGAGCAGCAACTACGGGTGATCGAGGAGAGCGGGAACCTGTTGCTGATCCCTCTCGACCACGAGGGTCGTCGGTACCGCTACCACCACCTGCTGCGCGATCACCTCCTCGAGCGGTTGCACCGCAGCAGTCCCGGCCGGGCCAGTCGGCTCGAGGGCCGTGCGTGTGAGATCCGGGCCAAATCCGGCGATGTGGATCAGGCGGTGCGCCACGCGGTGCGGGCTGGGGACCGGGAAAGGGCCGCGGGTCTGGTCCTGGGTGCCGCGCTCGACCGGTGGTTCGACGGGCGGGTTGCGCTGCTGGGCGAATGGCTGCTGCTGCTGAGCGAGGACGCCGTTGAGCAGCACCCCGAGGCCGCAATCGCCGCGGCGTGGTTCGCGATCGCCTCCGGCGACCGTCCGGCTGCGGTCCGGGCCTGCGAGGCGGCCTCCCGCAGCGACGTGCAGGGACCCCTGGCGGACGGGTCGCCGAGCGCCGAGGTGGCACTGGCCGCGGCGCGCATGATCATGGCGGAGGGTGGCGTCGATGCGGTGATCGACGACGCGGAGATCGTCCGTCGTGCCGGCGGTCCGGAACGCAACCCGTGGTGGACGCTCGCAACCGGGACCCAGGGCTCCGCCTACGCGATGCTCGGCGAGCTCGACCTCGCTCGGGTCCGGCTCGAGGAGGCGGTCACCGCCAGTTCCGGGGCGCCGTACATCGACGCAGTCGGTCAGGCCCAGCTCGCGCTGCTGGCCCTTCACGACGGTCGGATCGACGACGGGGAGCACTGGATCCGTTCAGCGCGGGCGACGGCGGATCGTCACCACCTCGACCGCTTCCCGCCCGCGGTGGCGGTGTACGCCATCGACGCGCTCTTCGCGGCTCTGGCTCGACGACCGGAGCACGCTCGTCGGACGGCGGCCGTCGCCGGTGCCACCATCGACCAGATGGGTGGCATGTCGCCCCGCACCGCGTTGCTCGCCCAGGTGCTGCTGGCCCGTACCGCGGTCACCCTCGGCGATCGGGGAGAAGCTCAACGCTGGATAGCCGAGGCGCGACACACCCGAAGCCGTGACGGGTCGGCGACGTTCCTCAACGCCCAGCTCGACGAGCTGGTGAACACCGTCGGTTCCTCGCCGGACGGGGAGGCGATCGGTGTCGAGCCGTTGACCGCGGCGGAGCGCCGGGTGCTGGCCTATCTCCCGACGCACCTCCCCTTGGGGCTGGTCGCTTCGGAGCTTCACCTCAGCCGCAACACCGTGAAGACCCACACCACCGCGATCTACCGGAAGCTGGGCGTGACCTCCCGGGCTCAGGCGGTGACGGCCGCGAGATCAGCCGGACTCCTGCCCTAAGCCTGACGCCCTGGTCACACGACGGCTCTGGCCACATGAGGCTCTGTGCCCACGACAGGAGCTGGTCGGCAGGGCGTCGGTTCAGCTCTCGTCGGGATCCGATGGCCCCTGTACCGCGGCCCGGCCGATCGCGACCACACCCTCGGCGGCGGCGACCGCCACACCGACCGCGCTGACGACGGCGGTCGAACCGGTACTGGCCACCGCTCCCACGGTCGCGGCCGCTACAGGGACGACCCGCTGTCGAAGAGGGGGGACGACGGCTACCACCGTGGCGCCGATGGCGATGGGGATCAGGTTCATGGGTGTGCTCCTCGGGGTGGGGTGGACGGGACTAAGGGGAGACGCACCGGTAAGGCCTCGCCCAGGCGGGTGGAGGCATCGACGACCGCGTGGCCGGCGCGTTCGGCCATCCAGGGCAGGACGATCGACGAGGCGGTGGCCCCGGCGGTGGCCCCGACGGCGATGCCCCAACCGACGGGGCCCATCGGGCGACAGCCGAAGAACTGGCTCAGTCCCGGCACCTGCACCACCGTCACCAGAGCGGCGACGCTGATCCCGGTGGCGGCGAGGACCACGGGGCCGGTGCCGCCGGCGACGACCGTCTGGGCCAGCTGCGTGCCGACGAGGGCGGCCAGCCCCACGGTGCGCGCCCGGGTCGGGGTTCCGCTCAGCCGGGCGATGAGGTAAGCGCTGGTGGCGGCAGCGGCGGTCGTGCCGGCGCGCACGGCGATGTCGCGGGTCAGTGCGGTGCCGAGGGACGCGTCGGGCCCTGCCTTCAACAGCACCTCGGGGGTGACGTGATCGGGTTCCCGCAACGCGATGGCCAGCGCCGGGGCCATGTCGGTGAGCAGGTTGACCAGGAGCAGCTGCCGCGGGTTGAGCGGGGCCTGTCCGCCCAGGGCGGTGCCGGCCAGGGTGAAGCCCATCTCCCCGAGGTTGCCGCCGACGAGGATGGCGACCGCCCCGCGGACCGACTCCCACATCGCTCGCCCCTCCACCACCGCGTCGACGATGGTCTCGATGCGGTCGTCGGCGACGATCAGGTCAGCGCTGGCGCGGGCGGCGTCGCTCCCCCGGCCACCGAGGGCGATGCCTGCATCGGCCAGCCGGATGGCCGCGGCGTCGTTCGCTCCGTCGCCGGTCATGGCCACCGGTCGCCCGATGCGCTGGTAGGAGCTGACGATGCGGACCTTCTGCAGAGGGGTCACACGGGCGAACACCGCGGTGTCGCCGATCACCCGGTCCAACTCGTCGTCCTCCATGGACTCGATGTCGGTGCCGGTGAGCACGACGCTGCCGTTGAGCATGCCCAGCTCCGCGGCGATCGCCTCGGCAGTGCTCGGGTGGTCGCCGGTGATCATCGCCATGTGAACCCCTGCCCCCTGCAGCACCTCGACCGCGGCCGCGGCAGCAGGCCGTACCGGGTCCGCTATCGCAACTAACCCGTGCAGGACGAGCGGTGGGAGGTCCGACACGTGGTCGAGGGCGGTCGTGTCACCGACGACGGACGGCGTCGAGCGGACCGTCGACCCCTCCTCGGTGCCAGGTGTGACACAGCGGGAGCACGGTCTCCGGCGCGCCCTTGACCGCGACGTGCAGCGACCGGCGGTGGCGGCCGAGCACGGCGTGCAACGCCCGCCGGGACTCGAAGGGCAGGTCCGTGATCCGCGACCAGCCGGTGGTGTCATCGTCCAGGCCGGCGGCGAGCGCCGCCTCGTGCACCGCCCGGTCCGTCGCGTGGGGCATGGTGCCATGCCCATTTGCCGCGGGAGTGGCCCAGCGGGCAGTGCGCAGGACGCGCCGGCCGGCCGCTGTGAGAGCGTCGGGTCGCTCCTCGTTCTGGCCGTCGGACACGAGCGCCACCGCCAGGCGTCCCTCGGTGAGTGTCCCGGTCTTGTCGAAGCACACCTGCTGCACGCGCCCGAGTGCCTCGATGGCCCGGGGGTTTCGCACCAGCGCATTGCGCCGAGCCAGGCGGTGCGCCGACGCGACCTGGGCGAGAGTCGCGACCGCCGGCAGACCTTCAGGCACCGCGGCGACCATCAGGCTGACGCCAGACGAGACCGACTCGCGGGTGGGACGACGGAACAGGAAGCCGATCCCGGTCACCAGAGCACCGGCGCCGACGGTAACCGGGATGGTGATGTCGGTGAGCCGTTGGAGACGCTGCTCCACGCCGGATGGCGGCGGGTCCGACGCTGCGGCCGCGCTCCGTCCCACCTCGGTGTCCGCACCTACCGCGACCACCACCGCCATCGCCTCTCCCGACGCGATGACCGTTCCCTCGTAGAGCATGCAGGAGCGTTCGGCGACCTGGACTCCCGGGGTGACGTCAACTCCCTTGATGACCAGTTGGGACTCGCCGGTGAGGCTCGACTCGTCGACCTCCAGGCTGTCCGCGGCCAGGACACGGCAGTCGGCCGGCACTGCCTCGCCCGCGTGCAGCAGCACCACGTCGCCCACCACTAACGTGTCGGCCGCGACCGCGACGGCCTGGCCGGCCACCAGGACGTGCACGGCGGCGACCTCACCGTCCTCGAGCTCCGCCAGCGCGCGCTCGGTACGCAGGCGCTGGATGGCGCCGACGCCCGCGTTGATGCCGACCACGCCCATCACCAGGCCGGCATCGGTGAGCGAACCCACCGCTGCCGACAGCGCGGCACCCGCCGCGAGCACCGGCGTCAACGGGTTCGCGAGCTCCTCCCACACCGCCACGGCGAGACCGGGGCGTCGGGGTTCGGGACGGGCGGTCTCGGCTAGTCGCCGTTCCTCCTGGTCCGCGGGTTCCAGTCCGTCCGGGACGGAGGCCACCACCTCGAGCACCTGATCGGGGTCGAGCTCGTGCCAGCGGTGCGCCGTCGGCGGGCGGGGGATGGCGGTCCGCATGGTGGAAAGGCCGGCCAGGGTGCCGTTGGCCATCGCGGTGACCGAGGCGGCGTTGACGGCGAGCAGGATCCGGGAGGCGGCGAACCGTCCGGATCCGGCCAGCGCCCAGGCTGATCCAGTTGTGGCCCCGGCGGCGGCGAGCAGCGCGCTGCGTCGGCTGACGGATCGGGCCCGGACGACGGCGTCGAGCAGCAGCCAGGCGTGGCCGAGGCCCTGGTGCAGGATCAGGTCGGCTCCGGTAGGGACCCGTCGGCCCGGGTGGATCACCCCGATGCCCACGTCGCTGGCCCGGAGCCCGGCATGGGCCCGGCCGCTGGCGTACATGACCACGGACCCACCGGCCTGGGCGACGCGGATGTCGTCGACGACCCGTGTCGCGGCCCAGCGCTCCAAGCCACCCAGCCGCTCGGCGGTGGCGTCGGCGCCTCCGGCGAGGATCACCGTCAGCCCGGCCTTCCGCGCCGAGTCGACGAGTTGCTCCGCCATCGGCGCCGGATCCTCCTGGACCGAGATCAGCGCCTGGAGTCGCTCGCCGTGCCAGAGCCCCAGGACCTTGCGTCCACCGCGCCGCATGCGACGGGCGTCCGCGTCGGTGCCCCGCGGGGCGCGGGCGTCGGGCCGCCACGGCTGCAGCGACCAGCTCCTGTGCCGCCCGACGGCGGCCGGCTCGGTGGGCTTGAACAGTGAACGGGCCCGGACCTCGCAGCGCGCCGCCGATGGCCCACCGTCGACGGGATGGACCCGGTCGATGCTCCATCGCCCGGACACGACGAGCCGGGCGTCGACGACCAGGGTGTCCACCCGGTCCAGTCGTCGCAACGCGGCCGGGTCCATCACGAGGACGTCGTGGGCCGACAACGACCAGGTCAGGGCGGCGGCGAAAGTCTCCCGGCCAAGCGTTGCCGCCTTGGGCATGCCGGCAAGGACCAGGTCGGCGGCGCGACGGGGGTTGCGGGTGATGCCGAAGGTGGCACCCACCGCGGCCAGCGAGGCGAGCGCCGCCCCGTCGCTGTAGCGCTCGATGTCGCCGCGGGGCAGCGGAACCGGACGGGGTTCGAGCACAGCCACCGAGTGGCGAACGCTGTGGGGACCTTCGACCAGCTCGGAGTGGCGTCGTCGCCAGGCGGCGCGTCGGGCGAGCTGCTCGCCGATGCGCGACGAGTGCTGGGCGATGTCTACCGTCAGGCCGATCGCCCCCTGCCCGAGGGCCTGCGCGATGGCGTTGGCTCCGGCAACCACCACGTCGGTGGCCGGCGGACCGATCCTGCGTTCGAGCAGGCCACGCAGACGAGGTTGAGAGTCCGCCAGGCTGACCAGACCGGGGATCTCCGCGGGGACATGGGCGAGGCGCAGCGACTGGCCCGCCGCCACCAGGCCGAGGCCGATCACATCGGCGGCGATCGCGACCGCCCGACGTTGCACCGGTTCGAGGTCGTCGGGATGGTCGGGGCGGTGGTGCGGGAACCGCTCGCCGGAGGAGTCGTGGGCCTCTTCTGTCTCCTCGATCGCGTCGACGATGTCGTCGAGCTCGATCGCTGCGGGATCGAACAGGAGCACTGCACGCCCGAGGTTCGCGTCGACCTCGGCCCACTCGACTCCTTCGAGTCGTTCGAGGGCCGACTTCACTGCGCGCCCCAACGAGCCGTGGCGGGGGTCGCCCGCTCCGCGGACCTCGATCTGGGCCCGGTCGCCCTGGACCGAGATACGACGGGTGGTGCGACCGTCGCGGTCGCCCAGCCAGTCCCGCACCCGACGAACCTGCTCGGGAACGCGGATCTGATCTCGAACCCGGATCTCGGGAAGTCGGATCTCCGGGACCTGGATATCCGGGACGCGGATCTCCGGCACGCGGAGCTCGGGGAGCTGCACGCCCAGGTCCAGCGGACCGATCCTCATGTGGGGCTCGTCGCCGGCTGTTGGAGCGTCGTGTGGCCGCTCACGGGATCGGACCGACCGGGATCGCCGTGGTAGCCGCTCCGGTGGCGTCGTCGGTGTCGAGGCCGGGCGCCTCGAGCTCCGGTGAGCGGTACCAGTCGAGGAACATCAAGACAGCAGCCCCGA
>CAYVDN010000012.1:25094-37728 GCA_964450685.1 uncultured Microthrixaceae bacterium | reverse complement strand
GCCTCGAGCTCCGGTGAGCGGTACCAGTCGAGGAACATCAAGACAGCAGCCCCGACCACGGCGTAGACGGCCAGCACCGTCAGGGCCTGAGCGATGCCGTGGCCGTCGAAGTACAGCGTGTTGCGAAGCAGGACATAGGCGTTGCGGGGTGGCAGAAAGGGCCCGATGCCATTCCAGAAAGGCGTCAGGTACGCCGCGCCGTTGGAGCCGCCCGACGACGGGTTGCCGAACTGGAGCACGACGATCAGGGTCACCACGATGCCGGCGGGACCGAGAACTCGGCGCAGAACCGCTGTGAACAACGAGACCACCAGGATGATGAGCGACAGGATCGGCCAGGCGATCCAGAACGCGTCTGCCGGAAACCCGTCCAGCCAGTACGTGATGGCTGCATCGACCAGAAGTCCAGTGACCGCGGCGAATCCGAGCAGCCACAGTCCGCGCCACCGCCCGGACGCGGATCCCACCGAGTTGGTCAGCATGGCCGCCGACATGTAGCCACCCACGAGCAGCGCTACCAGGACTGTGGCGGGAACGAGAGCGAACGGATCCTTGGGCGCCAGCGGGGTCGGGGCATAGGACTCGACCTTCAACTGCTCCCCGGCCTTCGCTGCTGCCTTCTCGAAGTTGTCGGCGATGTCGAGTGGCGAGAGGTCGCTGATCGAGCTCACCACCGTCAACTGCGGAGACGGACCCGTGGCGTCGAGCACGCCGTAGACCTCGCCGCGGTCCATCGCCGCGGTGGCGTCGTCGGTGGTGTCGTACTGGCTCAGATCGAGTGAGAAGAGGTCGTTCTGAGCTGCATCGGCGAGCGTGGTGGGGCCGACCACGCCGAAGGGCATGTCGTCGGCCACGGGCTCGTGGCCCGAGCTCGTGTAGTTGAGAGCGAACAACGACGTGAGCAGCAGCGAGAACACGACGGGAGCGATCAGGTCCTTGGGGACCAGGCGTCGTCGCGGCGGGTTCGATGCCGGTGCGTCCGGGGCGGCGTTTGTCTCTGCCTCCACGTCGGTCGCGGTCTCGGCGGTCAGCTGTTCACCTCGCCGCGTCCGGGCCACGATCACGGCCAGGCTGATCGCCGCGTAGATCGACAGGACCAGCACCGGCATCGCGATGTTGTGGCCGCCGAAGTAGCGCACGTTGCGGTAGAGCTCGATGGCGTGGCGGGGAGGGAAGAGATTGCCGAGCCTCTGCCAGTAGGTAGGCAGCAGCGAGACACCCCCGCCGCCCGCTCCCGCTCCACCGATGACGATGAACAGGAGCGCAACGAGCAGCGACCCGAACTTGCCGACCAACGCCTGCAACGCGACCGCGGAGAGGCTCACGGCCGCTGTCACCAGGAAGAAGCACGGGATCAGCGTCCACATGTTCGATGTCGGGATGGCGCCCAGGATCGGGCCGGCGACGACGCCGGTGATCACTGCGGTGGCGGCCGAGAACGCCGCGACCAGGCCGATGCGGCCGGGCACCGCGGCGCGTTGGCTGGTGGAGTACAGCAACGAGGCAACCATGTAGCCGCCGATCAGGGTCGGCAGGAGCAGCAGTCCGACCACCCCGCCGGTCCGGTCAAAGGTCGGCAGCGGCACCACCTTCTGGGTGGTGAGCTCCCGACCGTTGGCTTTAGCCGCATCCTCGAACCCGGCGGTCAGGTAGATGTCACCGAAGAAGCTCTTGGCCGGAACCGTGAGGAGCGTGTCCGATGTCGATCCGACGACGTAGCCACCGTAGACATCACCAGCGCGGGCGGCGGCCTCCAGATCCGAAGCCGACGAGTAGGTCGTGACGTCGAGCCCCAACTTCTTCTGCACCGCCTCGACGACCGGTGACGGCCCGGTCACCCCGAAGGCCATGTCGCGGGGGAACAGGAGTTGCACTGCGCTGATCAGGCAGACGGCGAAGACAACCACCAGGATCGCGACTGTGCCAAGAGCGACCAGCGACTTCCTGCTTGCGGACTCAGCGTCTGACATGGTTGCTTGGCTCCCAGAGGTATCGGGTTTATCGACCAATCGCCGAGTCTGCACCTCTCTCCTCGAGCGTCGCCTCACCCGATCCGGGTGAGGCCGGTGTGCGCGGCCGCTGACAAAATGTCGTGCGCCATGAGCCACGATCGTCATCATCGAACGTGACTCCTCATCGACCAGGCCCACCAGCTGGCCGCCGTCGCAGAGAACCGAACTCGCTACAGGAGCTCACCGGATGTCGACCACCTACCCGCACCTCCCGCTCCAGGACGACCTGCCGTTCCCTCCGACGCCGTCAGCGTCGATCGCCGGTCGCACGATGCAGGAGTCGACCTACCAGCCCCGCGAGCACCCACGCCGACTACGCGAGGACGCCCCGAACATCCTGGTGATCCTGATCGATGACGCCGGGCCAGGGCTGCCGACCACCTTCGGGGGTGAGGTCCGCACCGACACTCTGACCCGCGTCCTGAACGACGGCATCGGCTACAACCGGTTCCACACGACTGCGATGTGCTCGCCGACCCGCGCGTCGCTGTTGACCGGGCGCAACCACCACCGCATCGGCAACGGCCAGATAGCCGAACTGGCCAACGACTGGGACGGCTACTCGGGCCACATCCCCACCAGCACCGCCCTCGCCGCCGAGGTTCTCACCGACTACGGCTACTCAACTGCGGCGTTCGGCAAGTGGCACAACACCCCCGCCGAGGAGACGACCCCGGCCGGGCCGTTCCACAACTGGCCGACCGGGAAGGGCTTCGAGTACTTCTACGGCTTCCTGGCCGGCGAGGCGTCGCAGTGGGAGCCGAACCTGGTGCGAAACACCACCAGCGTGCTGCCGCCCAAACGCCCCGAGGACGGCTACCACCTGAGCGAGGACCTGGCCGACGACGCCATCGGCTGGTTGCGCAAGCACAAGTCCTTCGAGGCCGACAAGCCGTTCTTCATGTACTGGGCCAGCGGGTGCCTGCACGGTCCGCACCACGTCATGAAGGAGTGGGCAGACCGCTACGCCGGGGCCTTCGACGACGGCTGGGACGCCTACCGCGAGCGGGTCTTCGAGCGCGCCAAGGCGCAGGGCTGGATCCCTGCGGACGCCGAGCTGACGCCACGGGACCCGACCCTGGCCGCCTGGGACGACATCCCCGAGGAGGAGCGTCCGTTCCAGCGCCGTCTGATGGAGGTCGCCGCCGGCTACGCCGAGTACACCGACTTCCAGGTCGGCCGCCTGATCGACGAGGTCGAGCGCCTCGGCTACGGCGACGACACGCTGATCTTCTACATCTGGGGTGACAACGGCTCGTCGGGTGAGGGCCAGAACGGCACGATCAGCGAGCTGCTCGCCCAGAACGGCATCCCCACCACCGTCGACATGCACATCAAGGCCCTGGACGAGATCGGCGGCCTCGATGTGCTCGGCTCACCCAAGACCGACAACCAGTACCACGCTGCGTGGGCCTGGGCGGGCAGCACGCCGTACAGGGGTATGAAGCTGCTGGCGTCGCACCTGGGCGGTACACGCAACCCGATGGCTGTGCGCTGGCCCGGCCACATCGCACCCGACGCCAAGCCGCGCTCGCAGTTCCACCACTGCAACGACCTGGTCCCGACGATCTACGAGATCCTCGGCATCACCCCGCCCCGGGTTGTGCGCGGCGTCGAGCAGCAGCCGCTCGACGGGACGAGCTTCGCCTACACCTTCGACGACCCCGACGCCGAGGGGCGCCTGCGCACCCAGTACTTCGAGATCATGGGCAGCCGGGCGATCTATCACGACGGCTGGATGGCCTCGGCGTTCGGGCCCCGCACCCCGTGGGTGCCGGGCATGCCGGAGGGGATCCTGGACTGGACCCCCGACCAGGACCGCTGGGAGCTGTACAACCTGGACCAGGACTGGACCCAGGCCCACGACCTGGCCGACGAGCACCCCGAGAAGCTGGCGCAGCTCAAGGAGGTGTTCGCCATCGAGGCCGCCCGCAACAGCGTCTACCCGATCGGCGGCGGGCTCTGGGTGCCGGTGTTCCACCCCGAGATGCGCATCTCGACGCCGTACCGCGAGTGGAGCTTCACCGGTGACATCGTGCGCATGCCGGAGTTCTGCGCGCCGGCGCTCGGCAACCGGGCCAACTCCCTGGTGATCGACGCCGAGTTCGGCGACAACGCCAACGGCGTGTTGTACGCGCTCGGCGGTGCTGGCGGTGGACTGACCTGCTACATGGACGACGGGTACCTCTGCTACGAGTACAACCTGTTCATCCTGATGCGCACCAAGTTCCGATCCGAGGCGCGGCTGGCTGCCGGTCGGCACTCGATCGAGGTCGAGACCGTGTACGCCGAGGCCCGACCCGGAGGACCGCTCACCGTCACTCTGTCGGTCGACGGCGACGTCGTCGGCACCGCCGAGGTGCCGATCAGCGCCCCGCTGCTGTTCACCGCCAACGACTGCCTGGACATCGGCACCTGCCTGGGCGGGTCTGTGTCGCTCGACTACTACGACCGGTCACCGTTCCCGTTCGACGGGACCATCCACACCGTCGACGTTCGCTACCTCAACTGAGCTGGCCGCCCGGCGATCACCGGGCGGACCACACCGAGCATCAAGCTTCGGTTTCCCATCGCTGCGGGCTGGGTCTATCCGTGCTGCCAGAACCGATTGGCCCAGGAGTTGGTCCCGGTCAGCGCCACACGGTCGAGTGCCGCCATCTCTGCATCTTCGAGTGACCATCCGAGTGCTCCGGCGTTGTCGGCAGCCTGCTGTGCGTTCTTGGCGCCAGGAATCGGAACGGCCCCCTTGTCGATGATCCACCGCAGCGCTACCTGGCTCGGAGAGCGACCTCCGTGTGCCGCACCGATCTCGCGCGCGACCGCGACCACCTTGTCCACCTCCTCCATAGGGTGCGCCGAGAAGTTCCGGCGGCCTGGCGGCGGATCCTGTGCCGAGTACTTGCCGGTCAAGCGGCCCTGTCCAATCGGCGAGTATGCAATAGGCAACACACCGAGCTCCCTGCAAGCCTCGATCAGCCCTGAGGTCAACGGACGGGTGCGAAGTAGGGACAACTCGATCTGGTTCGACGCCAGCGGCACGTCCCGGCGAGCCAGCTCGCGGTGTATTCGGTTCATCTCGCGTACTGAGTAGTTCGACACCCCCACCGCCCGGGTCAGCCCGGCGTCGACGACGGCGGCCAAGGCCTCGGCGAGCGCCGAAGCCGAACGTAGGCTGATCGGGCCGTGGATCTGGTAGAGGTCGACTGACGGCACCCCCAGCCGGCCGAGTGAGGCTTCGAGCGAACTCCGAAGAGCTCTGCCGACATCGAGCCGCCACGGGGCCGGCCAGAACTTCGTTGCTATCACCAGACCATCGCGCCGGGTCGGCTCGGTCCGCAGCAACCGCCCGAGGATCCGCTCGCTCTCCCCGGAGCCGTACACCTCGGCGGTGTCGAAGAACCCGACCCCGGCAGCCAACGAGGTGCGCCATGCTTCTGCGATCGTCTCCTCGGTGACGGCGCGGTCGTAGGAGCCCATGCCCCAAGTTCGGGAGTCACCCCAGGCCCAGGTCCCCACACCCAGAGGTGCCACCGGGGTGCTGCATCCGGGGAAGGTGACGGCGTCTGGCATCTGGGGCGAAGGCAACTCGTCCATGCCCCCAGCCTGGCATTCAGAACACTCGGCAGAGCTATCCGCTCGCCGAGGCAGCCGGGACTGACGATCAGCGTCGCCCAAGCGTCCTCTTCGACACGCCGACTACGACCATCACCAGGCCAGCGACAGCCGCGGCCCCGCACATAAGCACCAAACCGACAGCCGGATAGAACCCGGGAGCCGGTTGGCCGTAGTCATCACAGCCGTCGGCGAACGCACCACAAGCGTTGGCCGTGAGAAGCGCGACGATCGCCCCGAGGCCGACTCCCGCTGCGCCGAACAACCCCAGGAGAATCCCGATCGGCATGAGCCACCCCGAGTTCCGGCGGTCAGGTTCAGACTCGAGAACCCGATCGGGTTCCACAGCGGCATACCCCGTTTCCATGCACCCGTTGGTCGACTCGCGCCGAACATACTGTCGGCAGACGGAATCGACCTGCTTGAGCCTCCTGATGAGCCTGCCCCAGCCCCTGTCGATCGCGCTCAGCCGGTGTCAGTCGCCTCACCGTGACAGGCTGCTCGCATGCAGGTCCACCTAGTCGACGGCACCTACGAGCTGTTCCGCTCGTTCTACTCACCACGCGGCGGCCACGTGAACGGCGCCGGCGAGGAAGTCGGCGCCGTGCGAGGCGTAGTCCGCTCGATGGTCATGATGCTCGAGGACGACACCACCCACCTGGGGGTCGCGACCGATCATGTGATCGAGTCGTTCCGCAACGACCTGTGGCCCGGCTACAAGGACGGTTCGGGCATCGACCCGGCTCTGTTCGCGCAGTTCCCGTGGCTCGAGAACGCCCTGCGTGCCATCGGGGTGACCGTCTGGGCGATGGTCGAGGTCGAGGCCGACGACGCGCTGGGCGCCGCCGCCGCAGTCGCGTCAGCGGACAGCGAGGTCGACCGCGTCGTGATCTGCACCCCCGACAAGGACCTTGCGCAGTGCGTCGGTGGCAAGGTCGTGCAGTTCGATCGACGCGCTGGCCAGTTCCGCGACTCCGCCGCAGTGCTCGAGAAGTACGGGGTCGAACCCGAGTCCATCCCCGACTGGCTCGCCCTCGTCGGCGACACCGCCGACGGATTCCCTGGGCTGCCAGGCTGGGGTGCCAAGACCGCCGCCGCGGTGCTGCGCCGCTACCGACACATCGAGGAGATCCCCCACGCCCCGGGACAGTGGGACGTGACCGGCGTCCGCGGTGCGCCGAAGCTGGCAGCGACCCTCGCCGAGCGATACGACGACGCGCTTTTGTTCAAACGGCTCGCGACGCTCGACACGACTGTCGATGTCGGCCGACCGCAGCAGTGGCACTGGACCGGCCCGACCGACGAACTGCTCGGTTGGTGCGACCGCCTGGACACACCGGAGATCCCGGCCAAGCTCGAGCGCCTGGCCGGGGACCGTTGAATCCTGGTGCTCAGGGTTCGGTGGAAGCGCTGCCGTAGGGGTCGGTGGCCGGCGGGGCGCCCGAGCCGCCCATCAGCTTCTTCGCCACAATGACCGTCACGCCGACCACGGTCGCGATCAACAACAGCTTGACCATCTTGGACCCGCGACGCCGGGCCTTGGCCGCGACCTGATCGACCTTCTCCACCGACTTGAGTGCCTGCTGGGTCTTGTCCAGCGCCGCCTCGAGATCCGCAATCCCAGCTGATGCCTGTGCTGCCTTAGTTCCCACTGCGCTCATCTACTTCCTCTTCCAGTCAGCCGGCTTCTGCCGGACCAGCGCGTCCTTCGGCTCCGTTGCGCCGTTCGGACCGACCCTACCGCCGTCGACGGGTCGCCGCTTCGCGGATCGTTCGACCCGGTTCGTGCTCGAACTACCGAATATTTCTGCACGGTGACTGCAAAGAAGTGCAATCATCAGGTGATGGCGAGCATCAGGCGCGAACTCCGCATCGACCGGCCGGCAGCAGACGTGTGGCCGCTGATCGGCGATCCCGGGCGGATACACGAGTGGTTCCCCGGAATCGTGTCAGCCGAGGTCACAGAGGACGACGAGGGCGTACTGCGCACGGTGACACTCGGAACCGGCATACCGCTCGAGGAACGGGTCATAACCAACGACCCGATCGCCCACCGGTTCCAGTACCGGATCACCGGGGGCGTGTTCCGCGAACACCTCGGGACCGTCGACGTGATCGACCTGGGAGACGGCACCTCGCTCGGCGTCTACTCGACCGACGCGGTACCCGACGTGATGGCACTCGTCATCGGCGGTGCCACCGGCACCGCGCTCGCGAACATCAAGGCACTCGCCGAGGGGGACAACATCTGATGGGCCGCAAGATCCTGTTCGTCACGACCGACCAGCAGCGCTACGACACGCTCGGCTGCAACGGTGGCACGCTCGCGCGCACACCCGTTGTCGACTCACTCGCCGCGCAGGGCATCCGCTACGAGCGAGCGGTTCCGCAGTCGGTGGTGTGCATGCCGTCTCGCTCCACGATGCTCACCGGCCAGCACCAGGCCACCCACGGAGTGTGGATGAACGGTGTGCCGTTGCCGGTCGACGCCCCCTCGGTGGCCACGTTGCTACACCGCAACGGTTACAGGACCGCGCTGATCGGCAAGGCGCACTTCGAGCCGTTCCTCGATCCCCTCGGACGCTTCGACGAGAACCGCATGTCGGGGCTCGGTGTCGACACGGTCGAGGCCACGCAGTTCGACGGCCTACCCGGACCCCACCGCGGGTTCGAGCACCTGCGCTTCGCCACCCACGGTGCCACCGGCTGGCTGCACTACGCGCACTGGCTCGGCGCCAACCACCCCGAAGCTGTTCAGAACTACTACCAGGTGCTCGATGGCGACCTCGAGGTCAACGCCGACGGGTTCGGCGACACCAGCGCACCTCAGGTCAAGCACAACCCGATCCCACGCGAGTGGTACCACACCGACTGGGTCGCACAACGCACGATCGACTGGCTCGACGGACTCGACGCCGACGATGACTGGTTCTGCTGGATGAGCTTCCCGGACCCGCACCACCCGTGGGACCCTCCGCAGTCCGAGCTGCACCGGATCGACTGGCGCGACGTGGAGCTGCCGACCGGCTACCCGACCTCGAGCTCTGAGCGCGAGCGGATCCTGGACTCCAAGCCGCGCCACTGGCGGCTCTGGTACGACGGGGCGTTGATCTCGAACTACGAGGCCCCGACCCGCTGGGTTCCATCGACGCTGACCGAGGACCAGGTCCGCGAGGTGAACGCGCTCAACGCGATCGAGTGCGAACTGATCGACGAGGCGCTCGGCCGGGTGCTCGCTGCGATCGACGCGCGTGGCTGGACCGACGACGTCGACGTCGTGTTCACCACCGACCACGGCGAACTCCAGGGCGACTTCGGCCTGTTGTTCAAAGGCCCGTACCACGTGGACTCGCTCATGCGGCTGCCGCTGATCTGGCGACCCGCGCCGAGTGCTGGCACCGAACCCGCAGTCGTGTCTGCCCCAGTTGGCCTGATCGATCTGGCACCCACGTTCTGCGGAGTCGCGGGACTCCCTTCACCCGTGTGGATGCAGGGTTCGGCTCTGCCCACTGACGACGCCGATGCCCACGAGCGGGGGATCGACCATCAGCTCACTGCCTGGGACAGTGAGCTGTTCGGGGTCGGCATGTACCTCCGCACGATCACGCGCGATGGCTGGGTGTGCACGGCCTACCTCCCGGGTGCGGTGCACGATGGAACCGAGGGCGAGCTCTACTCGCTGACCGATGACCCGCTGCAACAAGTCAACCGTTGGGACGACCCGTCGGTGCGAGCGTTGCGCGACGACCTGCTCGCGTCATTGTGGGACGAGCAGCCCCCCGAGCGTGACCCCCGCCTGGAGTTGCAGGCACCTGTCTGACCCTCGGGTCGACCAGTCCGTCAGTCCACGAACTCGAAGCTCTCGCCCCACGAGCCGTAGTCCTGTGTCGTCACGCCGTTGGCGGTCGATCCGGTGTAGCTGTCCTGCCCGGGCAGCAGCCGGAAGGTCACCTCTCCCCCGTCATCGACGGTGATCAACCCGGCGTGGACTGCCGCCGTGCAGATCGACGAGTCAGCAGTGAACACGTCGGTTCCCCAGACGGTGGCGAACTCGCCGTCCGGCTGGCACTCGACTGTGAACTCCGTGGCCTCACGTGTCGTGTAATCGTTGGCGGTCGTGGTCCAGTCGATCGTGGCCTCGACGTCGAGCTGCTCGGCATCGGGGAAGCGGAAGCTGCCGCCCCATGACCCGTAGTTCTTGGTGGTGACGCCATTGGACGTCGAGCCGATGTACTCCTGCTCACCGGCCAGGATCTCCACTTTCACGGTGCCGCCGTCGTCGAAGGTGATCAGGCCGACATGGACCGCAGCGGTGCACACGGACGAGTCATCGGTGTAGGTGTTCGTGCCCCAGACCGTCGACGCCTCGCCCTCGGGGTCACACTCGAACTCGATCGTCTCACCTATCCGGTCTCGGAACGGATTGGCCGTGCGCTGCCAGGTCGGCAGGTCCGACTGGTCGCCACCCTGCTCGTCGACCTTGTCGTCGGTCGCTTCCGTGGTGGTCGACTCGGCCTCTGCCGATGTGGTCGAGGTCGTCGACAGCTTCTCTGCCTCATCGCCTCCACACCCTGTAAGGGCCATTGCTGCTGCAAACGCAGCGGCCAGGGCGAGTACTACGCGGGTTCGGCTCACCATGCCTCCACGCTATTCGACCGAGCATCCCGATAACCGGGGGCCCGCTCAGCCGGCGGTCTGCAGCGTCGCGATCCCACTGGCCTGGACCGCCGCGGGCAAGGCCTCGAGGGCTGCCGGCGCGCCTTTCAGCTGAGCGTCGAGGAACGCAACGACCGACTCGGTCAGCACCTCCACCTCGGGTGGCCCGAACATCGAGCTGTGATGCCCACCGGGGAACTCGACCAGCCAGCGCTGACCGGGGAGTCCGTCGAACACCGCGTGGGACTGCACGACGGGCACTGTCGCGTCGAGCGCCCCGTGGACTATCAACGTCGGTCGTGCAGGAGAGTCGCTCCAGCTGACACCTTCGGTGAAGTTGAGCCCGACACCGGCGATGTCGATCACCGCGTCAGGATCGAGACCGTCGCAGCACGGGTCGAACGATGCCGCCAGCGTCGTCGCACCTCCCAGCGAGTGCCCAGCGAGCGCCAGGCAGTCCCGGCGGACGTGGTCATACAGCGGGTGGGACGGGTCCTGGGCCTGGGACCGGAACGAGTCGGTGACGAACCCGACGTCGGCAGGCTGGTTGCGCAGGTCGCGGATGTCGGACCACGGGAGACTGCTCAAAGGGAAGGTGGGGGCCAGCACCACGTAGCCGGCCTCGACCCAGCGGGCCAGAGCGTCGTGGCGTTCAAGGCCGGACGAGGCGACGCCGTGGGAGTAGACCACCAGCGGGAAGCGACCCGGGGCAGGGTCCGCGTTGTCGGTGATGGCGCCACCCGGAATGCCGGTCGCCGGGAAGAGGATGACCACCGGCAGCGCGCGTGTCGACTGGGCGGGTGCCGCGGATCCTGGCGGCGGTTCCACTCGTCGTGACGCGTCGACGTAGGTGACCTCGGCTCTGCCAACTGCATATGGTCCGGAGTCCGCCGGCTCCGCCACGCCCGACCCACCGACGACTGGGTCGGGACACTCAATCTGGCTGGGAGCAGTTGTCGAAGCCGAAGTAGAGGTGGTGGGCTCGACGGTGGACGTGGTGGGCCGCCCGGCAGTGGAACTGCGCTCCTGTGACCGTGCCGTGTCGTCGGCGCGTGTGGAGGCGCAACCTGCTGCTGCTATGAGCACCGCCAACAGGAGCGCCCGGTACCTCACTCCTGGACGAGCTCGATCAAGGTCCCGAAAGAGCCCTTGGGGTGCACGAACGCGACAGTCGTGCCGCGCGAGCCGGGACGGGGCGCCTTGTCGATCGCCGTCGCGCCCGCGGCGACCATCGCCTCGAGTGCCTGAGCGCAGTCGTCGACGCGGTACCCGATGTGGTGCAGGCCCTCGCCCCGCTTCTCGATCGCCTTCGCGATCGGCGAGTCGTCACGTGTCGCTGCGGTCAGCTGGATGTAGCTGTCGGCGACCTTTATCAAGGCCTCCTCGACACCGTCGGAGTCGACGACCTCCCGGTGGGCGACTGTCGCTCCGAACGCACGCTGGTAGTAGTCGATGGCCGCTTCGAGGTCTCGTACCGCGATCGCGACGTGGTCGATCTCGGTCAACAGCCCGGATGTGGCGTCGGGGTTCTCACTCATGTCGGTCTCCTCGCTTCACAGCTCGTCTCGGGCCTCGGCCGATCAGAGCTCGCCCCTGGCATGGCGCTGGTACAGGGTGATGCGGTCCTCGCCGATCGCCTCGCGCTTGGCGGCATCCGTGATGCCCTGGCCGGCCTCGGGTGCCAGGCACAACACACCGATCTTGCCCTCGCCCTGGTTGTGGTGGACCTTCAGTGCGGCCTCACCGACCTGGTCCAGGGAGTAGACCTCGCTCATCACCGGCTGGATCGCTCCCTTGTCGATCAGGCGGTTCATCTCCCACGCTTCCTGGTAGTTCGCGAAGTGCGAGCTGATGATGCTCTTCAGCTTCATCCACAGGTGACGGTTGTCGTATTCGAGCATGTAGCCCGACGTCGCGGCGCACGTGACGATCTTGCCGCCGCGCTTGGTGATGAAGACAGACGCGCCCATCGTCGAACGACCCGGATGCTCGAAGACGATGTCGGGGTCCTCGCCGACGAGCGAGCGGACCTTCTTGCCCAGGCGGCGCCACTCGGACTCGTCCTGGGTGTGCTCGTCGGACCAGAACTTGTAGCCCTCGGCCCGCCGATCGATCACCGCGTCGCAGCCCATGGCGTTGAGCAGCTTGACCCGGGATTCGGACGAGACCACGCCGATCGGGGTGCCGCCACCGTTGATGACCAGCTGGGTTGCGTAGGCGCCGATACCGCCAGTGGCGCCCCAGATGAACACGTTGTCACCCTGCTTCATGCGCCCGGCGTGGTCGCCGACGAGCATCCGGTAGCTGGTCGACGCGCACAGAGCGTTCACCGCTGCCTCCTCCCACGTCAGGTG
>CAYVDN010000012.1:21420-25084 GCA_964450685.1 uncultured Microthrixaceae bacterium | reverse complement strand
GCTTGGGCATGAGCTGGTTGGCCTTGACGATCGACAGGTCCGCGAGGCCGCCGTAGTTGGTCTCGAAGCCCCAGATTCGCTGGTTGGCTGCGAGCATCGAGTCGTTGTGCGCAGACGGATCCTGGTCGTCGACGTAGTTGCAGTGCACGGTGACCTGGTCGCCGGCCTTCCAGTTGCGGACTGCCGAACCGACCCTTAGGACGACGCCGGACGCGTCCGACCCGACGATGTGGAAGTCCTGGGCGTGACGAGCGCCCCAGACCGATTCCTTGCCGAGCCGGTCGAGGAACCCGAACGTCGGCAGGGGCTCGAAGATCGAGGTCCACACCGTGTTGAAGTTGATCGAGCTCGCCATCACCGCGATCACTGCCTCGTCTGGGGCGAGCTCCGGCAGGGGCAGCTCACCGACGTGCAAGCTCTTGCGGGGGTCCTTGTCCCACGACTCGACGCCTTCCCACATGTTCGCCTCGGAGCGCAGCACGTGGGCGGCGCGGGTCGAATCGGGCAGCGTCAGGTGTGCGATGTCGTCACCGGATGCACCGGACTGGATGGCGTCGAGGATCTCCTGCATGGGCGCGAAAGCTACCGGCCGGTAACCCGCCCAGCCAGCAGAGGTGAGAGGAACTCCGGTAGCCGGTCGACGCGGGCGAGCACCGAACCGCTGATCGCAAGCACCAGCACGTAGGCCGCTGCGAGCGGGCCGAGCGTGCCCTCCACACCTGCTGCCACGCCCAGACCGGCTATGACGATGGAGAACTCGCCGCGCACCACCAGTGTCGTCGCGGCGCGCCAACGGCCGTGAACCCCGATGCGGGAACGCCCCGCGGCCCACCAGCCGACGGCTCCCTTGGTCAGCGCCGTGACCACGGCCAGCAACACCGCCGGCAGAAGCACCGACGGCA
This sequence comes from uncultured Microthrixaceae bacterium, assembly GCA_964450685.1. Classification (GTDB taxonomy): domain Bacteria; phylum Actinomycetota; class Acidimicrobiia; order Acidimicrobiales; family Microtrichaceae; genus JBAOHV01. The sequence continues at coordinate 24,182 of CAYVDN010000012.1, read as the reverse complement.
GCTGTGCGGAGTCAATGCTGAGCCCGAACACGAAGAAGAAGATCGCGGCGAACATGTTGCCGAGCGGCTCGACCAGCGACGCCGCGCGGTGCTGGACCGGACCCGACAACGCGAGGCCGACCAGGAACGCGCCGACTGCGGCTGACACGTCGACCTCCTGCACGAGACCTCCGACCAACAGCACCAGCCCGAGGATCGTAAGCAGGGTCACCTCGTCGGACTCGGTGTCGACGACCTTCGAGAGCCATGGGCCGAGCTGGACGGCGAACACGACTATCAACGCCACGACGGCGAGCGCGACACCCAGCGACACCACCCCCGCTATGAATCCGGCGCCGGCGAGCAGCACCGCGACGATCGGCAGGTATACCGCCATGGCCAGGTCCTCGAGCACCAGGATCGACAGGATCGTCGGTGTCTCACGGTTGCCTCGTCGCCCCAGGTCGAACAGGAGCTTGGAGATGATCCCCGACGACGACACGTAGGTGACGCCGCCCAACAGCACCGCGGCGATCGGGTCCCATCCGAGCAGGAGGCCCAGGGCGAGCCCCGGCGTGAAGTTGGCCACCAGGTCGACCAGCCCGGCGCGGAAGTTGTGGCGCAGCTCGCCGGAGAGCTCGGCGGCTGTGTACTCGAGCCCGAGGGCGAACAGCAGCTGCAGGACACCGATCTCGGCGGCGAGCCCGATGAAGTCGTCGGTTATCGGGGCGGGAACGAGCCCTCCGGTGCCGACGGCCAGACCACCCACCAGGTACAGCGGGATCGGGCTGAAGCCGGCGCGGTCTGCGACCCTGGCGAGCAGTGCCAGGCCCAACAGGATCAGACCGAGTTGGACGAACGCAGTGGTGATCTCCGCAGCCGCCGCTGACGCGACCATCAATCGGGGTCCAGCAGGGCGGTGAGCGTGCTGACCGCTTCGGGGGTGCCGGAAACTACGAGCACGTCACCCACAGCGAGTCGGTCCAACGGGCCGGGTGACGCGTTGGTGACCGTTCCCCGCATGATCGCGACGATGTTCGCTCCTGTGCCCTCACGGATGCCCGCCTCGCCGATGGTCTGACCGGCTATCTCCGACGACGCGTTGACTGTGATCCAGTCGATCGCCAGTCCCTCCAGGCGCTGCAGTGACGCCGCGGATGCCACATAGGTGCTCCCCAGAAGGTCGGCGAGCACAACGCTGTCCTCGGGGTCCAGGTGCACGACGGCGCGACACGAGTCCGGGTCGTCCTCGTTGTAGAGCAGCAGCTCACGGCGGCCGCTGCGGGTGGTCAGCACCCCGACGCGGGCACCGCTCACTGTGTCGAACTCCTGGCGGACGCCGATGCCCGGCAGATCGGTCTCGTGGATCTCTGTCACCGCGCCTCCCGTGCCGGAACACTGCCAGTGACGTGGGTGCCACTGGCTGTTTCCAGCGTAGGTGGATCAGTCGTGCGCGGCGCTCCAGGCCTGCGCCTGGGCGGTCACCAGGTCGACGACATCCCCCATGACCAGGTTCACGTCCTGGAGGTGCAGGCCCCAAGCACGCGTCAGGTCACCACCGATCTCATCGACCCGCGGGTCGGACGGGTCACCGTTGACGACGACTTCCAGGTAGTCGAAGCCGTCCCTGCTGACGCACTCACCCGAAACGAGTCCAGGAGGCGTGACGAACGGTGTCGTGACCTCCAGCCCCTCGGCCCATGTCCTCTCACCGGCCGCGCTCACCCCGAGCGCGGAGAGGATCGATGCCGACGGGTCCGACGGGAAGTACGACCGCAGCTGAGCGCTACCACCCGTGAGCGAAGCAGGGCTGTTGCAGGCTGCCGCTCCCTCACCTGTCCGCGGGCGCCCGAACAGCGCGCCGTCGACTGGTGGTTCGCTCTGACGGAACGACGCCCAACTGATGACACATCCGGTCTGTTCCGCCGATCTACACAAGGGGATTTCGGCGAAGTCGCCGCCCACATCGGCGCCTTCGGGCACCCGGACCGGCCAGCCGGCCAGATACGCGGCCACCAGATGGTCACGCACATCGGCGTTGGGATCGACCTCCTCCTGCATGAGACGGTTCAGCACGGACGCGCCCTGTGAGTGACCGATCAACACGAATCCCCTGCCGTCGTTCTCGGTGGCCATGTAAGTACGGAACGCGTCGAGCACGTCGTCGTACCCGGCATCGGACTCGGCCCGATGCGCCTCGGTCGTGCTCGTGACTCCAACTGCGCCCGGGTCTGCTCCTGTGCCGGCGAGAAGTGAGGCAAGACCCATCAGGGTGCGCTGCCGGTAGACCGGCGCGAACACCCGGCAGGCCTGGCCCAGCCGCGCAGCCTGGTTGAGGGTGACGAAACGTTCCTCATCACCCGCCACCCGGTCGGACACATCACTCGGATCCAGCGAGATGGTCGGGTAGAGGTAGAAGCAGTCGATCGGCGCGTCCGGATCCGCGTTCCACTCCTCGATGGTCGTGGTGCCGTCGGCCTGGATCACCGTCGCATCGAGACCGTCGTCGCAGACGTCCTCGGATCCTGGATGACAGACCCAGTTGGCCGGCTCGGCGTAGATGTCGGGCTGATAGTCGGCGTAGCGGTCCAGGGTGCCAGCGCCAGCCGCGGCTCCGTCCTCCTGTGTGGAAGCGGCCTTCGTTGTGGTCGTAGCGCCGTTGCGGTCCCGTGCATCATCAGTCGATCCACTGCAACCAGCGAGGAGCGGCACGGCGAGCAGGCTCGCGGCTACGACCAGCGACGCCGAAAAACTGATGCGATGGCCCATGTCGGGACCCTACC
>CAYVDN010000012.1:0-21320 GCA_964450685.1 uncultured Microthrixaceae bacterium | reverse complement strand
ACCAGATCGTGTCGTTCACGTCGACGGTGAACCTCCGGTCGCAGCGGGTGATGCAGAAGCTCGGCATGACCCGCGATCCAGCGGACGACTTCGACCACCCCACCATCGGCGAGCACAGCCCTCTGCGACGCCACGTCCTGTACCGGCTGGATCGACCCGAGCAGACCTCTGACCACTTCGACGCTGGGGTTACCGACAGGTAACCTCGTCGGATTCCGCAGACCCGGGCCGCAGCGCCCGCTAGGGGAGGTCGTCCAATGGCTGGTTCCGTCATTCTCTCGGGTGTTCGCACCCCTATCGGCAAGCTCTCCGGCGGTCTCGCCGGTTTCAGCGCCACCGAGCTGGGCTCGATCGCGATCAAGGCTGCGATCGAGCGCGCTGGCATCACTCCCGAGCAGATCGACTACGTGTTCATGGGCCAGGTGCTCCAGGCCGGCGCAGGCCAGATGCCGGCCCGTCAGGCCTCGGTCGGAGCGGGGATCCCCATGAGCGTCCCGTCGACGCTGATCAACAAGGTGTGCCTGTCGGGCATCAACACGATCATGCTCGCCGACCTGCTGATCCAGTCGGGCCAGGCCGACATCGTCGTCGCCGGCGGTATGGAGTCGATGACCAACGCTCCGTACCTGCTGCCTGACGCCCGCGCTGGCATGCGCATGGGAGACAAGAAGGTCATCGACTCGATGATCAACGACGGTCTGTGGTGCGCACTCGAACACCAGCACATGGGCTCCGGCACCGAGAAGTACGCCGCTTCGGCCAACATCGACCGCGACGCCCAGGACGACCTGGCCGCCAAGTCACACCAGCGCGCCGCTCGTGCCCAGAAGGACGGCCTGTTCGACAACGAGATCGTCAACGTCGAGATCCCCCAGCGCAAGGGCGACCCAGTCCTGTTCAGCGTCGACGAGGGTGTCCGCGGCGAGACCACCGCTGAGTCCCTCGGCGGCCTGCGCCCCGCTTTCGACAAGGCCGGCAACATCACCGCGGGCAACGCCTCGCAGATCTCCGACGGCGCCGCGGCTGTGATCGTGGCCTCGAAGGAGGCTGCCGAGCGCATCGGCGGCACCCCGCTGGGTGAGATCGTGGCCAACGGCTCGGTCGCCGGTCCGGATCCGTCGCTGCTGACCCAGCCGTCACGGGCGATCCGCAAGGCCCTGGAGCAGGCCGGCAAGTCCGTCTCCGACGTCGACCTGTTCGAACTGAACGAGGCGTTCGCTGCCGTGGGTCTGGCGTCGATGGCCGACCTGGGCATCTCCGATGACATCGTCAACGTCAACGGCGGCGCGATCGCGCTGGGCCACCCGATCGGCATGTCGGGTACCCGTGTGGTGCTCACTGTCCTCAACGAGCTCCAGCGTCGTGGCGGCGGAATGGGTGCAGCGGCGCTGTGCGGCGGTGGCGGCCAGGGCGACGCCCTGATCGTCAAGACCGTCTGATCGTCAAGACCGTCTGATCGGGACCGACCTCCCAGGTCCCCGATCACCGACCTTCCAGGTCTCGGTGCGATTGCTGCTCTCTGATGACAGCAATCGCACCGAGACCGGCAACTGCTTCCCCCGACTCTTTGAACTCGGAGGGAAGCAGTGTCCGTTTTCGGGCCGATCTCGGACTTGGCATCTCGCCAACACGGAACCATCACTCGCCAGCAGTTGGCTGACCTGGCCTACAGCGACGCACAGGTTCGAACGCTGCTCGCCAGCGGGGTGCTGCTACGGGCAGCTCCCGGCGTCTATCAGATCGCGGGCAGCGTCCCGAGCTGGCGCCAGGACCTCCGTATCGCTCTTCACCGTGCGGGTCCTGGCGCTGTGGTCAGCCACCGAGCTGCCGCTGCGCTCTGGCAGCTCGACCACTTCCGACCAGGCCACCTGGACCTCGTGGCCCCCTGGGCCCGAGCCCGCACCGGAACCGACATCACCATCCACCGATCAACCGACCTGCCCGCCCGGGACATCACAGCAGTCGACGGCCTGCCGATCACCACACCCACCCGGACACTGATCGACGTGGGCCGGTTCGTGCCCGCCGCCAGGCTCGGCTCGATGATGGACGACGCAGTACGACGGAACCTGACCAGCTTCGAGGCCCTTCACTCTCGCCTGGCTGAACTCTCCCGTCCGGGACGCACGGGGCTCGCTTCTGCGCGCTCCGCGCTCGCCGACCGCCCCGGTGGATCGACGCCTGCCGGAAGCCCGTTCGAGTCACGGGTCAGACGGCTGCTGATCAGCGCTGGGATTCCCGAACCGGTTCTCCAGCACAGGGTCTGCTGCGGGGAGATCACCTACCCGCTCGATCTCGCATGGCCGAAGTTGCTCGTGGCGGTCGAGTGTGACGGATTCCGGTTCCACCGCACACCGGACCAGCTCGAGTGGGACGACCGGCGCAGGACCGAGTTGGCACGACTCGGTTGGCTCATTCACCACGTTACCTGGCGCCAATATCGGGACGACCCCGAGAAGCTGGTCCAAGAGGTCAAGTGGTCACTGGCGCTTCGCTCGGGATGACCCACCATTGCCCTCCCGCGTCTCGGTGCGATTGCTGCTCGCTGACAACAGCGATCGCACCGAGAGTGAATGGGGGCAGGGAGCGAGGGGGGCGGGTCCGGTCGGAGTGGCGCGGAGCCGGTTCAGGCGAGGCGGTCGCGTGCCTCGTCGACGGGGATCACGGCTTCCACCTCGAGCTCGATCTTCCAGCGAGGATCGAGCAACCCGGCGACGACGACGGTGGTGTTGACTGGCAACGCCTCGGCCATGAGTTCGCCGTGCACCGCCCCGATCGGACCGAAGTCGGCGGCATCGACGAGGTAGATGCGTGTTCGCACGACGTCGCGCAAGCTGGAACCGACAGCCAGGAGCGCTTCTTCAATGATCTCGAAGCACCGACGGGCCTGTGCCGCTGGATCCGGATCGACCGAGCCGTCCGCCCACTTGGGCGCGGTTCCGGCGACGAACACACGCTCACGGACGCGCACCGCTCGGCTGTAGCCGACGGTCAGTTCCCAGGGTGAGCCCGATGAGACCCTCTGTCGATCATCCACGTCGGCACGGTAGTGCGCTGTTCGGGCCGGCTCGATCATCGCCAGAGAAGGCCATCCGATCGGGAGCGCCGGCGTCGACGGCAGGGCCAGTTCGGGTCTCAGCTGCGCTCGACCACTCGGCGGCCTTCGAGCGCTCGACCCAGCGTGAGCTCGTCCGCGTACTCCAGGTCGCCACCGACGGGCAGCCCACTGGCGATGCGTGAGACAGTCAGACCAGGTACGTCGAGGGTGCGAGTCAAGTAGAGCGCTGTGGCCTCGCCCTCGAGATTGGGGTTCGTGCAGAGGATGACCTCGGTGATGCCTTCGTCACCGACCCGCTGCACGAGCTCGCGGATGCGTAACTGCTCGGGGCCGACACCCTGGAGGTGGTCGATGGCGCCCTGCAACACGTGGTACCGGCCGCGGAACTCACGGGTGCGTTCGATCGCGACGACGTCTCGGGGTTCTTCGACCACACACAGGACATGGGAGTCCCGCCGCGGATCCGAACAGACGGTGCAGAGATCCCCCTCGGCGATGTTGAAGCACTTGGCGCAGAAGCCCACCTTGTCTTTGACCTCGACGATCGCGCGAGCGAGGCGGTTTGCCTCCTCCGTGTCCACCTTGAGCAGGTGGAACGCGATGCGCTGAGCCGATTTGGGCCCGACTCCGGGCAGTCGACCGAGGCAGTCGATCAACTCCTGAACCGCGGCGGCGTACGCGGTCGCCATTCAGGACCCGCCGAGCAGTCCGCCGAGGCCGCCCGCACCCAGACCTCCACCGGCGAGCCCCCCGCCGCCCAGGCCGCCGAGCGGATCGGACTGCGCCTGCAGCCGTGCGACCTGGTCGTGCGCGTCCTGCCACGCTGCGCGGATCAGGTCCTCGAGCATCGAGGGGTCGTCTGGGTCCACCGCTCCGGGATCTATCCGAAGACCGACCAGGTGCAGATGACCGTTGAGCGTGACGCTCACCAGACCCCCGCCGGAGGTCCCTTCGAGTCGAGCAGTCGCCAGCTCCTCCTGCGCCTCGGCCACCTGCTGTTGCATGTTGGCGGCCATCTCCATGACGGAGCCAAGATCGAACCCGCCGCCACCGAGCAGCCCAGCGAGAGGATCCGCTCCGCCATCTGCAGTCTGGGCGACCTCTGCGGGGGTGTTGTCGTCGTCGTTCATGAATTCACCTCGTTCGTGTCCACCACCACGGCACCGGGAAACGCTCTGGTCAGACGGTCGACGCTCGTCTCTGCCACATCGGCGTCCTCGAGCTCGCTTATGTCGATCTCGAGCACCTCGTCGGGATCGTCGGTCTCCCCTGCCGCCCCTGCCATCTCGGCGCCGGGCGCACCGACTGCAGAGCTGGACTTGGTCGAAGTCGGGGTGGGCGACTCGCCCGATGGCACGAACTCCAGCGCGAGTGGAGCTCCGAGATGCTCGCTCAGTGCTGCCTGCACGTCGGCGCGGAACCGCTCAGCGTGTCGCTGCGGAACTCCGAGACCGAGCTCGAACACAGCCGATGACCCTTCGACCGCGACGAACGACCCGTCCTGACAGGCGGCCTTGGCCGGTGCGCGGAGCTCTGACAGCACCGCGGCCAACGCTGCGGAAAGGCGCTCGACGTCCAGCGCTCCCGACGCCGCGGCCGCGGCCTCGGTTGAGCCGGGGCCGGGACCGGGGCCGGGGACGGAGCCGGGAGCGGGACCGGATGTGGGCACCGATTCGGCTGTCGCTACCGGCGTCGGTTCGGCGTCCGGCTCGGCCCGCGGCGATGGCTCCGGCGCGTCCTGAGTTGGGGCGGGCTGTGGCGGCGCGGCAACTGGTCGCTCGGGTGTTGCGGCCGAACCCGGAACCGGTGGCGGCGCGCCCGGAACCGGTGGCGGCGCGGCACGCTCGGGCCGCTTGCGAGACACCTCCGCGGCGTCGTTATCGCTGCCCCCGTCGCGAGCGGCGCGCCTGCGAGCAAGCTCGGCGCGGGCCATTGCAGGTCCCGAAGCGCCTGATGAGCCGGACGAGGAGCCGCCAGTGGAATCCTGATCCCGGGATTCGACTGGAGGTGAGGGTGTGGAAGAAGGCTCGGCAGTCGGTCGGGCAGCAGTCGATCCGCCCGGAGCAGTAGGCGATGCCGCAGTAGACGAAACAGCACTTGGCGAAGACGCAGTTGGCGGAGACGCCAACCCCGACGCGAGCGCTTGTTCGAGACGCTCGATACGAGCGAGGAGGCCGGCGGTTGACGTGTCGTCGGCGGAACACAGCCGCACCATGGCGACCTCGAGCGGCACACGCGGGTCGGCGGCCTGGCGCATCTCCACGAGCGCCGAACCGAGAGCCTCCATCGACCGGGTGAGCATCGGCGTACCCAGCTGCGTCGCCCACCGTTCGAGGCGCTGGCGGTCGTGGTCGACCAGGTGCGGTGCCTCGACAGCGAGGGAGACGAGGAACGCGTCGCGCAACGACTCCAGGAACGCTCCTCCGAGAACCCGTGGGTCGTGTCCCTGGGCGAGCGCGTCAGCAATCGTCGACACCGCACGGCCAGGGCTGCGCTCAGCGAGCGCCTCGTAGAGCTGCTCGACCGGTTCGGCCCGGGTGACGACGCCTCCGGCCGCCACGACCTGGTCAAGAGCGGAGAGCGTGTCACGGGAGGACCCGCGCCCCTTCTGAACCACCCAGGCTACGGCTTCGTCGTCGACATCCAGATCAGCGTCGGCGGCGATCCAACGGACCTGTGCCTCGAGCTCCTGGGCCGAGAGCAGCTGGAACTCGAAGTGCTGGGTGCGGCTGCGGATGGTCGGCAGCACCTTCTGCGGGTCGGTGGTGGCCAGCACGAAACGGACGTGGTCGGGTGGCTCCTCGAGCGTCTTGAGCAGGGCGTTCGACCCGGCCGCGGTGAGCATGTGGACCTCGTCGAGGATGTAGACCTTGGTGCGCCCGGGCGAACCGACCGCTGCCCGCTCGATCAGGTCACGCACCGCGTCCACACCGTTGTTGGATGCGGCGTCCAACTCGAACAAGTCGAAGCTGCGACCGGCCTCCATGTCCATGCACGGCGTGCAGTCACAGCACGGCTCGCCGTTCTGGGGGTTCTCGCAGTTGAGAGCCTTGGCAAGGATGCGGGCCGTGGAGGTCTTGCCCGTGCCACGCGGCCCCGAGAACAGGTAGGCGTGGCCTTCGGTCTGGTTGCGCACCGCGTTGCGGAGCGCGGCGATCACGTGCTCCTGACCGCGCACCTCGTCGAACCGACGGGGCCGGTAACGCCGATAGAGGGACTGGTGGGCCACGGAGCGAGCCTAGTTGGCGGCACCGACACCCTCTCCCCCGCCCGAGGCGACCACGGAGCGCCATCGAGGGCGGTCGAGGGCGGTCGAGGGCCGTGGCCAGAACCGGAGCACGCACCGTCAGGAGGCGGCCAGGCGATCTGCGGCACACCGGAGGTTCCGCTGAGAGCTGCTGCCTTCCGGCCCTGACCCGGTTCACGGGCTCCGATTGCACAGGACCCGGCCGCCACCTGACGGTGCGTGAGCGGAGTCAGGCTATCGTCTGCCCCGGAGACGTGCGAGAGCGGCCGAATCGGCACGCTTGGAAAGCGTGTGTGGGGAGACTCACCGTGGGTTCGAATCCCACCGTCTCCGCCGTTTGAACAGGTCGAACCCCGGTCCCCGCGACCGGGGTTCTGCCGTCTCGCCAACGGCATCGACGAACCACGACCTGACCGTCGCAGCCGACGAACTACGGTCCTGACGGGCGACGTGTCGGAGGGGAACCGTTGAGCACCGAGTTGTTACACCGGATCCAGTTCGGTCTGACCATCAGCTTCCACTTCATCTTCCCGCCGATGTCGCTCGGCCTCGGCCTGTTCCTGGTCATCTTCGGCGTGCAGTCGGTGCGGACGGGCGACCCGAAGTGGCGCCAACTGTCGTTGTTCTGGACGAAGATCTACGGGCTGATCTTCGCGATGGGGATCGCCACGGGCATCGTCCAGGAGTTCCAGTTCGGCACGAACTGGTCTGTGTACTCCCGCTACGTCGGCAACGTGTTCGGCAGCCTGCTCGCTGCCGAGGGCATCTTCGCCTTCATGCTCGAGGGCGGGTTCCTGGGTCTGATGCTCTTCGGTGGCCAACGCCTGGGCAACAGGCTGTGGTTGTTCGCCACGACGATGGTCGTCGCCGGGGCGACGCTGAGCGCTACGTGGATCGTCATGGCGAACTCGTGGATGCAGACTCCGCAGGGGTTCGAGATCCGCGACGTCGGCAACGGCGACCAGGCCTTCATGACCAGCTTCCGCGAGGTCGTGTTCACCCCGAGCTTCGGCCCGCGGATCATGCACACGCTCGTCGCGTCCTGGATCATGGGAGCGTCGCTCGTGCTGAGCGTTGCCGCCTACTACCTCCTGCGCCGCCGACACCAGGACCTGGCACGCACGATGATCCGCGTCGCGCTACCGGTCTTCACCGTGCTCGCGATCGCCCAGGTCACCGTGTTCGGGGCCAACCAGGCCGAGTCGGTCGCCGAGCACCAGCCGGTGAAGCTCGCTGCAATGGAGGGTGTCTACGACACGGGTGACTGCGCTCCCATGACGGTGATCGGACGGACCAACCCGGACTCCGAGTCGACGACCGGCATCCAGATCCCCTGCATGCTCAGCTTCCTCGTGGGGCGCAACACCGACACGGTGATCACGGGCCTGGATGACTTCGCCGGCGACGACCGGCCGAACGTGCCGTTGGTGTTCCAGATGTACCACCTGATGATCAACCTGGGAGTGCTGTTCGTCGGCATCGGTGCCGTGGGCTGTGCGCTGTGGGCGTGGAAGGGTCGTCTGTGGACCATGCGCCCGATGCTGTGGGTGTTCGTGGCGTCGATCCTGTTGACCCAGCTGGCGACGCTGTCGGGTTGGTGGACAGCCGAATTCGGCCGCCAGCCATGGATCGTGTGGGAGTTGCTGCGAACCGACGAGGCGTTCAGCCCCAACGTCGGCTGGGGCCAGGTCGCGTTCACGATCGGCATGTTCATCGTGCTCTACACGGTCGTGTCGGTGGTGTTCTTCGCGTTGCTCAACCGCAAGATCCAAGACGGCCCACCTGACCCGCCCGGCGGGGAAGCGGTCGAGTCGCTGCCGGACTCGTTCGGCGAGATCTTCAGCCGCCGGTCCCGGGTGTCGGACGGAAGGACCTGACCGATGTCGCTCAACACTCTCTGGTTCATCCTCTACGTCGTGATCATCGGCGGGTACGTGATCCTCGACGGCTTCGACCTGGGCGTCGGCATGCTCGGCCCCGTGGTCGCCCGCACCGACCGCGAGAAGCGGATGCTGCTCAACAGCATCGGACCGGTGTGGGACGGCAACGAGGTCTGGCTGGTCCTGGCCGGCGGGGCGCTTTTCGCCGCGTTCCCGATGGTCTACGCGTCACTGTTCAGCGGCTTCTACATGGCGATGATGCTCGTCCTGTTGGTCCTGATCCTGCGCACGGTCGCCATCGAGTTCCGCTCCAAACGACAGAGCACCGTGTGGCGCGCTACCTGGGACTGGTTCTTCACCGCCTCGTCGCTCGGCATCACCGTGCTGTTGGGTGTCGCCCTGGGCAACGTCATCCAGGGCGTACCGATCGATGACGACGGCAACATGTACGTCCATCTCGGTCACTTGCTGAACCCGTACGCGATCGCGGTCGGTGTCACGTCGGTGGTCATGTTGAGCCTGCACGGAGCGATCTTCCTGACCCTCAAAGTCGACGGCGATCTGCTCGACCGGGTCGAGGCGCTGGTGCCGCGTCTGATGGCGGTGTTCTTCGTGATGATGACCGGTCTGATCGCGTGGACCCTGCTGCTCGACAACCCTGTCAGCGACCGGTACGCGCAGCGTCTCTGGATCGGGGTCTTCCCCGCTCTGGCGCTCGTCGCGGTGCTGCTTGCCTGGCGCCAGATCGGTCGACACGCCTATCTGAGCGCGTTCGCCGCGTCAGCCGCGATGATCGGTCTGCTGATGGCAACAGTGGCCGCTGGCCTGTACCCGGTGATGCTGCCGTCGTCGACCGACCCGGCGTTCGACCTGACCGTGTACAACGCTGCATCCGCCGGACCGACCCTGCAGGTCATGACGGTGATCGCGTTGTTGGGCATGCCGTTCGTGCTGCTCTACACCGCCGGCGTCTACTACTTCTTCCGTGGCCGGGTGGTCCTCGACGACCAGAGCTACTGACCGGTCCCGGCCGTACGCTGCCCCTCCCGGGATCCGGTTACCGTGCGTTCCCCGATCAGACTCCTGCTGAACGACCGGCGTGTCGCCGCGTGGACCATCGGTGCCGTCGGCTGCGCGACATTGGCGATGACCGCGACCATCGGCTGGCTGTTGCTCATGGTCACCGTGGTCGACGACATGTTCCTGGGTGGTCGGGCGCTCTCCGATGTGTCTGACGCGGTCGGGGTCATGGTGGTGCTCTTGGCGGGACGGGCCGTAGCGATGTGGCTCGGCGAGATGTTTTCGTTGCGAGCGAGCACGCGCCTGCGTTCGACGGTACGGGCATCGCTGATCGATCACCTCGTGGCGGTTGGGCCCGCGATCGTGGCGGGCTCGTCGGACGACGACCAGACAGCGGTGACACGAAGCAACGGCCAGCTCACCACGGCGGTCGGCTCAGGCGTCGAGGCCCTCGATCCGTTCGTCGCCCGGTTCGTGCCGGCAGCCGCGATGGTGCTGATCGGGCCTCTGCTCGTAGGTGCCGCTGTCACCGTGATCGATCCGTGGTCGACGCTCATCCTGTTGTTCACCGGGCCGATGCTCGTGCTGCTCCTGGCGGTGATCGGTGGACGCACCCGCTCACTCACCCGCCGCCGCTTCGATGAGCTCGGCTGGCTGGCGTCGTTCTACCTGGACATGATCCGCGGACTGGGCACGCTCAAGGTGTTCGGTCGATCCCACGACGGGGCGGCGACGATCGAGTCGGTCAGCAGGCGTTTCGGCGACACGACCATGGATGTCCTGCGCACGGCGTTCCAGACATCTCTCGTCATGGAGTGGGCGGCGACCGCCGCTACCGCGCTGGTGGCGGTCGCGGTGAGCTTCAGGATGGTCGAGGGGTCGATGTCGTTCCGCGCCGCGTTCGCGGTGCTGGTGCTGACCCCCGAGTTCTTCGTACCGTTCCGCCGCCTCGCGCTGGAGTACCACGCTGGCCAGAGCGGACGGGCCGCTGCCGATCAGATCGAAACGCTGGAGGCACTGCCGGCCATCGCAGCGAGGCGCTATCCCGACTCCGTCCGGGCACCCAGGGCTCAGCGCCCGCTGTCACCGCCTGCGATCCGCATGAACGGCGTGGGCTTCCGCTATCCGGGCGCGTCCGCGGACGCGTTGGCCGACTTCGACCTTTCCGTTGCCCCGGGTGAGACGGTGGCTCTGTGCGGACCGAGCGGAGCGGGCAAGAGCACGGTCGCCCGGGTGTTGCTCGGATTCGTCGAGCCATCCGCCGGCACGGTCGAAATCGGCGGTTCCTTCCTGGGTTCGACCGACATCGAGCAGTGGCGGAAGCAGATCGCCTGGGTTCCGCAATCACCGACGCTGATCGCAGGCACCGTCGCCGCGAACATCGCTCTCGGCGACCCGAACGCATCACACGAACGGGTGGTCGCCGCGGCCCGTCTGGCTCGTGCCGACGGTTTCATCGGCGAACTTCCTGACGGGTACGACACCGTGATCGGCGAACGTGGGGTGGGCCTCAGCGGCGGACAGCGACAGCGCCTGGCGATAGCCAGGGCAGCGCTCATCGAGGCTCCGTTCGTGTTGCTCGACGAGTTCACCACTCACCTCGACGAACGGACCGAAGCCGAACTGCTCGAGGCGATGCGTGAGCTTCTGGAGTCGCGCACCGCTCTGGTGATCGCCCACAGACCGGCGACGATCGCAATGGCGGACCGGGTGGTGAACATGGCCGGCGGACGGATCGAGGGGCGATCCTCGGGCGGCGGGAACGGGCAGGAGCTCATCGAGGGGGTACGCACATGACCGCCGGCGCTTCACCCGTGCTGCGCGTGCTGGCGGTGTTCGGTCGCCTGCGCTGGTGGGTGCTCGCGGCCGCGCTTCTGGGTGCGGTCACCGCCGGTGCCGGTGTCGGCCTGATGGCTTTCGCCGGTGAGCTCATATCCAGATCCGCGCTCGTGGAGTCGACCGCGACCCTGACGCTCGGAATCGTCGCTGTGCGATTCTTCGCCGTGAGCCGAGCAGTGGCTCGCTACCTGGAGCGCTACGTCGGACATCTGGGTACGTTCCGCATCCTGACCCGGGTCCGGGTCTGGTTCTACCGGGGCATCGAGCCGCTGGCACCGGCCGCGCTCAATGGCCACCGCTCGGGTGATCTGCTGGGAGCGATCGTCGACGACGTCGAGACGCTCCAGGACCTTCCGCTGAGGGTCCTGGCCCCGCCGGTGACCGCGGCGTTGACCGTCCTGGTCGGCGCCGGGGTGCTCTGGTGGATCGAGCCCCGACTGGCTGTCGTGCTCGTACTCGGCGCGCTGGTGGGTGCCGTCATACCGTGGCTGACCAGGCGACCGGCGCGGGCAGCAACCGCTCAGGTCGTGCTCGAGCGGGCCGAGTTGGCCGCTGTCACTGTCGAGTCGGTCGACGCCATGGCGGACCTGCTGGCGTACGGCCGCGAGGACCTGGTGCGCGAACGCATCGATGACCTGACCAGGCGACGATCCACCGCTGAACGGCGGGTCGCGTCGGTGCGTGGCTGGACCTCCGGAATCGGGGGGCTCATCAGCGGTGTGACCGCACTGGTCGTGCTGGTCGTCGCGGCGGCTGGTGTGCGTGCCGGACACGTAGATGGTGTGCTTCTAGCTGTTGCTCCGTTGGTGTGCCTGGCGGTGTTCGAGGCTGTGACACCGCTCACGGCGATTCCCGAACACCTCGACCGCACGAGCCAGGCAGCGGGGAGGCTGTGCAACCTGATCGACTCGATGCCAGTGGTGGACGAGCGCCCGTCGACGGTGGCAGCCCCCGCCTACCCCGGCATCGGGGCGATCGAGTTCGACGGAGTTCGCGCCGGTTACGGCTCCGGGTCGCCCGACGTGCTCACCGGTGCCAGCTTCACGATCCCTGCGGGGTCCCAGGTGGTGATGACCGGTCCGAGCGGCTCGGGTAAGTCGACTATCGCGTCCCTGCTCGTGCGGTTCCTCGCTCCCAGTGACGGCACCATCCGCCTGGACGGGATCGACATCGAGCAGATGCCCGCCGAACGAACTCGTGCGGCGATTGCTCTGGTCGCCCAGCACGACCACCTGTTCGACACGACAGTCAGGGACAACCTCCGCCTCGGAGACCCGGATGCCGACGACGGGCGCTTGCTCGACGTGTGCCGGGCCGTTGCTCTCGACGACTGGCTGGACGGCCTGCCTGCGGGGCTCGATGAACGGGTCGGCGAGGACGGATCAAGGCTCAGCGGCGGCGAACGCCAGAGGTTGATGATCGCGCGGGCGCTGCTGGCTGAGACCCCGGTGCTGATCCTCGACGAGGCGACCGCTCACCTGGACGAGCCGACCGAGCGGAAAGTCCTGGCGGGGATCGAGCGCTGGCGGTCCGGGCGGACGACTGTCCACATAGCCCATCGCCCGCCTCCGGGGATCCGCTGTGACGTGACGATCAGAGTCGATCCGAGCCTGCCCGGGGGTTCTCAGGTGGAGCCCCCACCCGCGGGACGATAATGTGGCCGCTCTGCGCTCGTAGCTCAATTGGATAGAGCATCTGACTACGGATCAGAAGGTTGGGGGTTCGAGTCCCTCCGAGCGCACACAACAGATCCCTTGCAATTGCAGAGGATTCAGGTACCGTCAAGGGTCCCGGCTTCGGCCGGGGCCCTTCTCTTTTGCCCGGTGTATCACGGATGTATCAGCAGACGGGGCGGTATCGACCGGCACGGGCTGGTCCTCACCAACACGAGGAGGACCGAAGATGGGCTGGAAGGCAACCGGACAGCCGACCGTTCGCAAGCAGCGCGACAAGTGGGTCGTGCGCCTGGACGGCATCGACACCGAGACGGGCAGACACCGACCACGCCAGCTCGGCACGTACACGTCTCAGCGCGCAGCTCGGACCGCAGCCGCGGAGTTCGCTGCCGAACGGGCAGAAGGCGGGTCCAGCGGGACCGTCGGCTGGTTGGTCGATCAGTGGGTGGCGTCCAAGACCGACATCACCGAGAAGTCCCAGATGCAGAACCGCTGGGCCGCCGGCCACATCCGCAAGGCGCTCGGTGCGATTCGCCTCGACCAGCTCGACCGCTCGGACATCGCCCGCTGGTACGACGAGCTCGCCGCCGGAGGGGCGCTCAACAAGCGGTCGATCACGATCATCCGGCGGGTCCTCCGTGCGGCGCTCGAGGACGCCCTCGACGAAGGGCTCATCCGGCGGAACCCTGCCGCGCGCGTGCCCGTGCCGAAGCGAGTGGTCAAACCCCAGCGGCCGAAGGAAGTCGACGCCTGGGACGAGAACCGGATCCGCACGTTCCTGACCGCGATCGACGACCACCGCTGGGCTGGCCCCATCCGGCTGTCGACGCTCTACGGGCTGCGACGCAGCGAGCTGCTCGCGCTGAAGTGGGACGACATCGACTTCGACGAACGCACCGTTCGGGTCGACGAGGCGCTCATCGAGGTCGAGGGCCGGCCGGTCTGGACCGAGGGGAAGAACGAGCGGTCACGGCGGACGTTCGCGATCGACGCCGACACTGCCGAACACCTCGCTGCCCACCGACGACTACAGGACGAGGAGCGGGTCCTCGCCCGGGACGACTGGGACGACCAGAACCTGGTGCTGGCGACCCGAACCGGCAACCGGGTGTCGCCCGGGAACTTTGACCAGACCCTCGACCGACTCGTGAAGCAGGCCGGCGTGCCGCGCCTCGCCTCGCACGGCCTTCGTCACACCGCGGCGACGCACATGGTCCGGCAAGCCACCGACCTCGGGGAGCTGCGAGCGGTCGCCGACGTGCTCGGCCACTCCCCCGACATGCTCATGCGCACCTACGCCCACGCACTCCCCGACTCGCTCCGCGCCGTCAGCGATCGCATCGGCGGGCGCGTGGCAGGGTGGTCGGGCGGCGAGAACTGACCTACCCGGCTAGAACGGCCGCCCTTATGCTGGACTCATGACCAGCACGGCCGCCGTCGACTCGCCCGAACATGCCGTCTGTCGCTGGCTCGAAGGCCGGTCGTTCGGAAGCATCCGCGTCAACGAGGCGAGGGTCGCTCTCGACGAAGCGGCCGACGGCCAACCGTTGATCCGATTCACGGTGACGCTGGAGGATCCCCCTCCGGGTGAAGACACCTGGCCGTTCGACGACATCCAGTCGTTGCTGCGGGGCATCGATGAACAGGCCGCAGCTCGTGGTATCGAGTCCAGGTGGAGCACATCGTTCCAGCAGACTTCCCCGGAGGACTTCGCCCCCGACGACGACCCGTCGATCTGACATGGCGCAAGCTGTCCCGATCGATCCGAGGAAGCTCCTTGAGCATGCCCGGGCTCTAGCGAACCACCAGGATGGTGTCGGCCGGCCTCGACCGATCTGGCTGAGGAGAGCCGTTTCGTCTGCGTACTACTCGGCGTTCCATGCCGTGAGCCTGGCGATCACGCTCCAGCTTGCGCCCTTGTCCTCCAACGATGACCGCCACCGGCTGAGACGCTCCATCGACCACGGCCGACTCGCCGAGGTGTGCGGCTGGTGCGAAAGCAGAAGGCAGGAGCCGGCAAGCAACACGTCCAGGCCATTGTCTCTGACCTGCAATCGAACCCGGTGATTCAAGAGCTCGCCACACATGTCGCCGAACTCCAGGAGGCTCGGCACCAAGCCGATTACGACCACCTCTACGTCGTGGGCAAGGCAACCGCCTTAACTCACGTAGCGCAGGCGTCCCGCGTGCTGGAGCTTCTGGACCACCACCAGTCCGACCCCGACCTGCAAAGCTTCCTCGCGCTCATCGCACTCAACACGCAGCTGCGATGACTTCGCGAGCTGACCGCATCCAGCACTTCCTGCTCGTGTTCGATCACGAGCAGGGGAAGCTGATCGAAACCCAGGAGTTCGGCGAGGACTCGGACGCCGCTGTGGCTGCGTACGCCTCCAAGGAAGCCCAATACGGTGACCAAACGCGGGTGGAGATCGTGCTCGTCGGTTCCGACTCGATCGAGACGGTGAAGCTGACCCACGCTAACTACTTCGATGGCAGCGTCAGCGTGTCGAAGTACCTCGCCGGTATCTGAACCCGCCGAGCACACCGAGCCTCCGCTCACAGACCCACATCAGCTCCGAGATCCTCGTCGGTCTCCGGCGCATGCCCTCCCGTCGGCTCGGACTCGAGGGCGAGCTGCTTGGCACCGGAGCGACGGACGGCTGACCGAAGCACCTCGTTGGCTCCGGTCTGCAGTTCCGACATGTGTGCTTCGTCCACGCGGGCGTGCTCGGACACGACGTAGAGGTCGGTCCCAGACCGGGCGCGGGACAGCGCGGTGTAGGCCGACTCCTTGGTGAACTGGTCGCCGGCGAGCACGAAACATCGGTCGTAGGTCGCGCCCTGAGCCTTGTGGATCGTCATGGCGTAGGCGTGGGTGAGGTGGCGGCTCGATGCGTAGTCGAACGGCAGCCGGAGCGGTCGGTGGTCGTCGGTGCGGCAGTGGATCGCCTGGTGCTCGATGTCGATGCGCTCGATCACCGCCCTGGTGCCGTTCAACACGTCGAGTCGCCGGTCGTTGCGCAGTGCGAGGACGAGGTCACCTTCTGCGAAGCCTCGGCCGCCGAGCACGACGTCATCGCCGCCGATCACCCCGGACTCGGCGAGCCGCACTCGAGCCAGCTCGTTGAGCTGCTCGACGTCCTCGAGCCGACTGGCCAGCATCACCGCCGTCTGGTCACCACGTACGGCCATCCACTCCTCGACCATCCGACACCGTGCGTCGGTGGCAGTCGAGGCAATCGTGACGCGCCCGCGGTCGAGGTACTCGTCGATGACCGGGTCGGTGTCCCCGGCACGCAACCGGGCGAGGGCGGCGCGCTCCCATGGATCGCGCTGGCGGCGGTTCTCCACCAACCCGACGTTGCCGAGCCGCGCGCCGAGTCCCACGAACGCGCCGCCCGCCTCGATCTCCGGGAGCTGGCAAGGATCGCCGACCAGCACGACCTTCGCTCGCGCGTTCGCCGCGTGGTCGAGCAGCCGGCCCAGCTTGCGAGTGCCGACCATCGCCGCCTCGTCGACGACAAGCACCGTGCTCGGCCCGAACCCTCCCGCCTCGGGGCGGTCGAGGTCGAGCAGCAGTCGGTCGATCGTCTGCGACGGGATTCCGGCGTCGGTCTGCAGCTGGCGCGCCGCCTTGGCTGCGAGCGCGCAGCCGATCACCGAATGGCCCGCCGCTTGCCACGCCTCGCGGGCCGCGGCGAGGGCGAAGGTCTTGCCGGCGCCTGCGACGCCCTCGACGACGTCCACGCCGCGGCCGGACGTACAGATCTGCCACACCATCAGCTCCTGCTCGTCCGACATCGTGGGGCGCGCGGAGAGGGCAGCACCTACCTGGTCGAGCGTCGCCTCTCCGACCCGGTCACGCACGCGTGCGAGCGCGCCGTCAACGAGGCGTCGTTCGGTCGCGAGCATGTCGGGGGTCGTGAAGGTCGTCTCGTCGGTTCGTGCAGCGATTGTTGTCCCGCTTCGGGTACGGATCGTCGGCGATGATCCGCCGGCAAGTTGGATGCAGTGACCGGACTCGAGGAACTGCTCGCTCCACTCGATGATCCGATCGACGGGAGCGCCGTCGGGGAGCCGCTGGCAGATGGCCTGGATCACGTCGCGACGGCCGAAGGTGGATCGGCTCGAAGTCAATCCGTCCGGCGCCGCGAGCTGTGCGAACAGGCTGTCCAGATCAAGAACGCCGGGGGCCGTGGCGGCGTCGTTGTTCAGGAGAGCCCGGCTGACGCACTCTCCGTCGAAGCCGTGGGCTTCGGCCCGACGCTGCCATCCTGCCGCCAGGGTCTCGGGCGTCGAGATGTGGTCCTTCATCCGCCGAGTCGCATAGGCGGCGAGCTGTGCAGCGCGTGCGGACTCGAAGCCCGACGCCTCCAGGTGCGCAGCGATCTCACGACGACGGGTCGAGAACTCCTCGATAACCGGCTTCGGAACGACCCGGAGATCAGCGATGCCGTGACGGATCGGCAGCCACTCGGCTCCGAGTCGTTGCGTCAGCTCGTGCCGCAGATGTGCTTCGTAGAGGTAGCCGACGGGCTTCGCCCAGTGGAAGAGCGGACGGGCGTCGAGGGCGGTCCAGCGATCATCGGGGCCTTGCACGAGGTTGGCGATGACCAGGTGGGTGTGCAGGTGCGGGTCGCCTGCTCGAGACGTGCGGTGGCGGAACGCTGCGCCGACGAAGCCGTCGCCGTCCACGACGAGGGAGCCCCCACGGCCCCGGCGCCCGCGCGCTGCCTCGTCCTCGAACACCGCCAGCGCCGCGTTCACCGCGGCGTCGTGAGCGTCGCGAACCACGGCACGCAGCTCGTCGCTACCGAGTCCGTGCAGGATCGACACCGATTTGGGCGCGCAGAACGTCGCATCGAAAGCGGCGACCGTCGGGGCCGATCTGGCCGCGGTGATGCGAACGTCGGTACCAGGCAGCCGGTGCTCGAGCACCGATGCGAAGTCCTCCGACTGGACGGATCCGAGGAGGCCCAGTTCGGCGGAACCCCGACCGACCCATCGACCTGGCGCCTCGCGGTCGCCGGTGTAGTACTCCTCGGCGCCGTCGGCGACCATCGACGTGTAGTAGGCGCCGGCTCCGGCGGCGAGCTTGCCGATGCTCAGCACGGCCGGGCTCCGTCGCCCGAATCGATGAGCGTCGGACGCGGGCACCATGGTGCAAGTGCGTCGAACGAGATGGCATCTGACCACGAGCTGATGCGAGTCATCGTCGCAGCCGTTTTCATCAGAACGGCAGGGTCGGTTCGGCGTCTGCGGAAGAAGACGAGGGCGGCGCCGAGGTCGAACGCTGATCTCGGGAGGATGTCGCTGGCGAGGGAACCGAGCACGGCGTCGGCTCGAATCGGGAACTGCTGCCGACGAGGCACGTGACCGGTCCGCCCACGATCCGCTCCAGCGCCGACCGAGGCACCCGGAACTGACCGCCGACACGAACGACGGCGAGGCCTTCACCACCTCCCGAGTCGAAGTCGCGCCGGACGAGCTCGAAAGCGGTCGTGCGGCCAATCCGCAGCACGACGGCTGCTTCGGCGACGGTGAATAGGTCTGGGTTCGACATCTGCAGCTCCTTGCGCCCGGGTGGTGGACGCGGCCATAGAGCATGCGGGGTGAATCTGAACGGGAGTCTGAACACGTTCAGTGAGCAACGTCCCCGTCGGGGGTGGTCACCCCTGACCGTCAGCTCGTTGGGCCGATGGGTGACCGTTGGTCAGCCCTTACCAACTACTCGGTGCGAACGCGGATCGGCGTGAGGAGTCCCGCCCATCGGATTTGGGATGACTTGACATTCGAATTCAGCTGCGCAGTCGTTTGCTGGTTCAAGCGCACCAACACCGACGGACGCCGGCAACGGGCACTCGACGAACTCATCCCGGCTGAGCACAGGCTCGCCTTCAGCCCACGCCACATGATCAGCCACAACTGCGGTCAACTGAAGCAAGCAGCAGACCCAACTAGCGATGGAGCGCTACAACCACTCACACGCCTCGCTTCCGAAGTCGCGTTCCGACACGGTTTGGAAACCGTTGGCTTCGTCGCCAAACAAGACCTGGCCTGGCGAGAGCCCTCTGAGTTCGCTCAGCGTGAAGTTGACGGAGTAAGCACGAGATTCACCATCTGAGCTGCCAGCGGTCAGGACCAGCTCTTCGTTAGAACGTGGAGGCCGATATGCTTGCACCGCGATCCAGTCTCCGGGCCGTGCGAGTGACCACGAGGCGAAGTCAGTTATGGGGGGCCGGGCCTGCCATCTGCCGAGGGTCGGGCCATCGGGCACGTAAAGCAAGGCGTCATCGAGGGAACCCTCCTGACATACCTGCAGATAGCCGACAAGGTCCCCTCGCTCGTCTACTCCGACGCCAACAATACCTACCTCGGACGGTGAGCACCCGGACAACAGACCGGCGGTGAGTCCAAGGAGCGCGAGTGCGGTGACAGTTGAGGCGAATCTCCTCATACCTCCGCCCGATCGAAGCCTCAACGGGTGCTCCCCCGACCGCTCGCGCTTTGAGCCTAGATACTCCAAAGGCCGACGGGGTACTACGCACGGGTTCCTACTCATTGGTGTTCACCAACGCCTGGACAGGGCTCGGAGTCACTTGACTACCCCCTGGGGCAGGCACTGTGTGTAACCGCCATCTGCATATCCTGCCATCGCTTCCCAGACATTGCATTCACCGACCAGCGCGCTGGAGCCGACGTACAGCGCGGCAAAACTCCAACCCATGAGGGCCCACTGATCCGCATGTTTCGCTTCGTGTCGCAGCAGATCCGGTCCCACTCGCCGCTTATCAGTTATGAAGACATTGCCGAACGTAAAGCCACCCTTCACACGGAGCCGCTTGGCCTCGGTGCACAGGATCATCAGCTCCTGCCCATTCCAGCTGCACGACGCCCCCGCTATGAGCGCCAACACCAGGCCCACAGCGGTAGAGCCGTTGGCAGAGTTCGCGCTGAACCGGGCCACTTGGTATGTCTCCCGAACTACGGACTTGGCTCCTCCAACGACGGAGCGAAGCACCCCCGCACCCCTGCAGCCTCCGTTCGAATTGTGGATAACGCACCACATACCATTGAGGTCCAGGCGGTTTATCGGGTCGCCGACGTACGCGTAGTCGTTCGATGTACCGCCTTCAACTGGGTCCACCTCGAGGAAGCGCCCGAGTGCAGGAGCGTACTGGCGCTCTCCCATCTGGATGACCGATTGGAGGCCGTCTTGGTGCTCGAGAGGGCGTTGGTGTTGCCCGAGCCAGCCGTAGTCGAACTGGCCTGGGCCAGTGTCCGTTTCGCTTCCCACCAGCTGATTGCCGTCAGGGTCATGGACCCGAGTGGCTCCGAGCTTGGCGCCTGCCTGGTTAGCCGACGCGGTGAGGCTGCCTTGGAGGTTGGGGTAGTTCCAGATCGACGCAGTTGGGGTCGACGGGATCCATTGGTAGAGGACGCCGCCGGGCAGGCTGATCGATGCCCCGACCACAGCGTTGGAGGCGTTCAGCATGAGTGTCGGTGAATCGCCGCTGCCGCCGAACGAGTAGCGGGCCTCGGTGGTGCCGTTGACCTTGCGTTCGACGATTCGCCCTGTCGCGTCTCTCACGTACGTGACAGTCGGGAGGGCGGGCAGGTCGGCGTCGAGGTCGACCACGGAACCATTGGCCGGGCTGGTGAGGCTCCAGAGCTCAGCTGCTAGAGGTGTGCCGGCGCAGGCCACCATCGTGAGACCGGTGCCGTCGCCGCCGCTGGGTGCGGAGTTGAGGCATCTCCCGTTGAGTGCCGTGGAGAGCCTCCACCCGCCGGCGACCTCGGTGAACGTCCAACGCTGACTCGCCGCGCCGGTGACGCACGTCGACTGGACCACGGTGTGGTCGGCTTGTGCTTGGAGGCACTTGTTGGCGTTGCGGAACTTGACCTTCACCTGGTTCGAGCCGCCGTCGTCGACGATGTCGATCGACTGCTGTGACACCGCTGGGGTGCTGCAGCTCCACTGCTGGATCACGGTGCCGTCGGCAGACGACGGGCCGCGGACGTCGGCGCATTTCCAGTTGCCCCGCGCTCGGAGTTGCACGTTGGTCTTGCCTGCAGCGGGCACGGTGGACGCGGCTGTCGCGCGCACCGTGGACGGCGAGGTTGCTGATCCGCTGGTGGTGGTGAGGGTGAAGAGCTTCGAGTTCGCAGCTCCGCTCGAGCAGGTGAGGAGTTGCATGTCGGTTCCGTCGCTCGACACGTTCGACGGCACGTCGACGCACTTCCCGGTCGGGCGCGAGATGAGCTGCCACGAGGACCCGGACTTGGCGAGCTGAACTGCTGGGCGGCAGCGCTCTGGTCACACGCACCCTGGGTGAACTTGGTGCCGTCCGCGGTGCCGCCGCCCTGGGGCGCCATGCACTTGCCGGCGAGCTGCGACACGAGGCTGAACCACTGTCCGTCAGCAGCGACGAGGCTCCAGGTCTGCTGCGCAGCAGCCGGCGAGTTGCATCCCCACTGCTGCAGGATCGCGCCGTCGGCCGACGACGGGCCTTCGACATCGAGGCAACGGTTGTTGTTGGTGCGCACCTGCACAGCCGACGCAGCGTTGTTGAGCTCTGCTGCGGTGGTGGAGAGGTGGC
>CAYVDN010000011.1:34384-80439 GCA_964450685.1 uncultured Microthrixaceae bacterium | reverse complement strand
CTCCAGACCAGGGCTCGACACCTCGAGCACAGCGGCCGAGGCGAAGGATCCGTCCTCGTCCATGGCCCGGCTGATGCGCCGGGAGGCGTCGGCGAGGGTGTCCACATCGATGCCGTCGGGGCGGTCGAGCAGTACCCGCAAGGTGCTGCTCGAGTCCTCGATGTCATAGACGGTCACGCCGAGGTCGTCGGCGACGGGCGTGACGAGGCGCGCGAGTCGGTCAGCCGTGGTGGACACCGTGCTCCTCCTCGTTCGTCGTCTGCCGCTGGCGCGGATGCTCCTTTCCCCGCGGGCGCGGGGTCGGATCACGCAAAAGGCGTGGGCGACGCCCACGCCTTCCACGGATCCGGACGGGTCGAGTATAGGCGGACCGACAGCTCCGCCGCGGATCGGCCGGGATGGCGCGTCACGGGTGCGCACCGTGGCCGGGAGTCCGGTCGCGCCGCGGTCGGCGATGGGTTCCCTGGCACCTCGGGCACACCGGCTCCGGTCTCAGTAGGAGCGAGCCACCACCGCGACCAGATCCGGATCGTCGACCGACTCCGGGACGTCGCCGTCCGCGGTGATGAGGCAACGGACCGTGACCGCATCGGCGGCCAGCCGCTCGACCCCGGCGTCGCCGACCGCCGCCCACGGGATGCGGACGAAGCCGTCGGCGGCAGCGCTCGCCGCCTCCTCGACCGTCGCCACGTCGACGGTCCGGTCGTCGCGATGGGCGAGCGCCTCGTCGTGCAGGGACTGCTGGATCGAGCTCAGGAGCACCGGGACCTGCTCGGCCAGCCCCTCGACGGGGATCGGCTCCTTGCCGGGTCGGTCACGTCGGACGACCACCACCTGGCCCTCGGCGAGGTCGCGTGGCCCGACCTCGATGCGGACCGGAACCCCCTTGAGCTCCCAGTCCGTGGCCCGTCGGCCGAACGGCGTGCTGATCCGGTCGTCCAGGCGGGCGCGGACGCCGGCTGCGACGAGCCGGTCGACCAGCCCACGGGCAGCCGTGGTGACAGCTCCGTCCTCGTCGCGGACGACGAGCACGACGGCCTGGGTGGCCGCCAGCCTGGGCGGGACCCGCAGGCCGGCGTCGTCGCCGTGGGCCATGATCAGCCCGCCCATCATGCGCGTGGAGACACCCCACGACGTCGTCCAGCAGAGCTGCTGGGTGCCGTCGGCATCCTGGTAGGTGATGTCGAACGCTCGGGAGAAGTTCTGTCCGAGCTCGTGGCTCGTACCCATCTGGAGGGCCTTGCCGTCGCCCATCATCGCTTCGCACGTCAGCGTGTTGATCGCACCGGCGAAGCGCTCCTCGGGGATCTTGGCGCCGACCAGCACCGGGATCGCCAGCTCTGAGACCATGAAGTCCCGGTAGACGTCGTGGAGGATACGGGACGCGTACTCCGAGGCGTCCTGCTGTGTGGCATGTGCGCAGTGACCTTCCTGCCAGAGGAACTCGCTGGTCCGCAGGAAGGTTCGTGGGCGGAGTTCCCAGCGCACGACGTTCGCCCACTGGTTCAACAGCAGCGGCAGATCACGATGCGACTGGATCCACTTGGCCATGTACTCACCGATGACCGTCTCCGAAGTGGGTCGTACGACGACCGGCTCCTCGAGTTCCTTGCCTCCGGCCACCGTGACAACAGCCAACTCGGGGCTGAAGCCCTCGACGTGCTCCGCCTCGCGTTGCAGGTAGCTCTCGGGGATGAACAGGGGGAAGTAGGCGTTCTCGGCACCCGCGGCCTTGATCCGCCGGTCCACCTCGTCGACCATCCGCTCCCAGATGCCGTAGGCGTAGGGGCGGATCACCATCGTTCCTCGCACCGGACCGCTCTCCGCCAGCTGTGCCTTGTTGAGCACGTCCTGGTACCAGCGGGGAAAGTCATCGGCGCGAGGGGTGAGGATTGGAGCCTTGGCCATGGGCGGTGATCGTAACCGTCTGGAGAAGTGCTTCCCGCTACTGTTCCGGACGAGTCGGGCGGTCAGGCCCGTCGACACGTGGAGGCGATCGTGGCACTTCCCCAACCCTCACCCGACCGGACCGCGCTCGTCACCGGGGCATCATCCGGGATCGGCAGGGAGCTCGCCCGACAACTCGCGCAGCGAGGCCACGGCGTGACACTCGTGGCCCGGCGTATCGACGAGCTCAACGCACTGGCGGACGAGATCTCCGTTCACGGAGTCCGCACGGATGTCCTGCCGACGGACCTGCTCGACAGCGACGAGCGGGCGCGCCTCCCGGACCGGCTCGAGGAGCTGGGCCTGGACGTCGACATCCTGGTCAACAACGCAGGTCTGTCCACGATGGGTCCGGTGCACCGCAGCGACCCCGGCGCCGAGATGAGGATGGTCGAGCTGGACGTGGTCGCGGTGGTCGACCTGTGCAGCCGCTTCCTGCCGGGCATGGTCGATCGACGCAGCGGAGCAGTGCTCAACGTTGCTTCGACCGCTGCGTTCCAGCCGCTCCCCGGTCAGGCCGCGTACGGCGCTTCGAAGGCGTTCGTCTTGTCCTACACGAGATCGCTGGGAGGTGAGCTGCGGGGAACCGGCGTGAGCACCACGGCGCTCTGCCCCGGACCGGTCGAGACCGGTTTTGCTGAGGTGGCGGGAATCTCCCAGCAGGACGCTGAGCGGGCGATGCCCTCCTTCATGTGGGAGTCCGCGGCCGATGTCGCCCGCGCCGGGCTCGATGCGCTCTCATCTGGGCATCCTGTCGTCATCCCCGGACGAGCCAACTGGGCGGCGGCGAACCTGTCGTACCTCATGCCGAAGCGACTCCTCGTGCCGATCCTTGCCTCGCAGCACCCCGGGCTGCGTCACTGAATGCAGCGCCTTACGAGGGCGATTCTCGGAACCGCCGCTGCATCTACTGGTGCCACGGTTGCCGGGGTGGCAGCCGTGCGTCGTTCCGGGCGTCGGATCCGCGAGCTGCGCGACCCCGAACTGGATCGTTGGTCGGAGCTGCCCGACGGTGTACGACACGACTTCGTCGACACCGACGACGGCGCGCGACTTCATGTTGCTCAGCTCGGCGACGGCCCTCCTGTGCTGCTGCTTCACGGTGTCGGCCTGGGCTGGCAGATCTGGGCGGCGCAGATGACCCTGCTGGCGCCAGCACACCGGGTGATCGCCTGGGACATGCGCGGACATGGGCAGTCGAGTGTCGGTCACGATGGAGTGAACCTGGCCGCAGTCGCGGGCGATGTCGTGTCGGTGCTCGAAGCGATGGACCTGCGCGACGTCGTGCTGGTGGGGCACTCGATGGGTGGCATGGCCCTGGGTCGTTGCGCTGTCGAGCACCGCGATGCTCTGGTCGAGAGATCTCGTGCGCTCATGTTCCTGGCCACCAGCGCGGCGATGGTCGACCGCGAGTCACTCGGAGGGGTCGTCGTCGCGCTGGCCGACAAGGTCGCGAAACTCAACCGTGACGGCGCACGGTTCCACTACCCCTGGGGGGACAACGATCTGTCCGCGGTCCTGATTCGCAGCGTCTTCGGCCGCCGGGTGTCAGCGAACATGATCGACGGAGTACGACGCATGTTCGAGGCCATGGACCCGTCGGTGACGGTGGCTTGTGGTCGTTCCATCGCATCACACGATGTCCGAAGGGGGCTCGGAGGCCTGCCGATGCCTTGCTCAGTCGTGGTCGGGAGCGCTGACCGACTCACTTCCTTGTCGCATGCGAAGGTGCTCGACGCCGCGCTCGGCCGCTCTGAGCTTCACGTGGTCGACGGCTCAGGGCATCAGGTGATGCAGGAAGCGCCCGAACAGCTCAGCGCAATGCTCGGACGGCTCGCCGGCGCCTGACCGATTCGACCCGCCAAGTGGTCAGGTGTCGTACTTCTTGTGGATGAGCTCGACTCGCTGCTCGCTAGCGTTCACGTCGTCACCCTGGTCGGCCAAGAGGTCGGCCCGGTCGCGCTCGGCCTCGCGCGACGCCTTCTCTGTGTCGACCCGCGCGAGAGCGGCGTCGGTGCCGTGCTCAGCAATGAACTCCGCCCACTCGACGAGTGTGTCCACCATCTCGTCCTCCGGAACGACCGCGACGTTCACTCCCTTGACGAACAGGTGACCGCGTTGACGGCCAGCGGCGATGCCCAGGTCGGCGTCGCGGGCTTCTCCCGGGCCGTTGACCACGCAGCCCATCACCGCGATCTGCAGGGGGAGCTCGCGCTCGGCGAAAGCGTCCCGCGCCCGCTCCGCCACCGAGATGACGTCGACCTCGGCCCTACCGCAGCTCGGGCACGCGATCAGGTCGACGTTCGTCCGCTCCCGCAGTCCCATCGCCTCCAGCAGGACCCGCGCCGCCTTTACCTCCTCGACGGGGTCGGCGGTCAGCGAGTAGCGGATCGTGTCGCCGATACCCTCGGCGAGGAGCGTCGCGATGCCAGCGGTCGCCTTGATGAGTCCGTCGGGAAGCGGACCCGCTTCCGTCACGCCCAGGTGAAGTGGGTGATCGGTCACGTCGGCGAGTTGGCGGTAGGCCTCGATCATCAGCGGGACGCTCGACGCCTTGACCGAGATCTTGATCTGGTCGAATCCGACCTCGTCGAAGTAGGCGATCTCGCTCAGAGCGGACTCGACCATCGCCTCGGGGGTCACCCGACCGCCGTACTTCTCGTACAGGGCAGGGTCGAGCGACCCGCCGTTGACTCCGATGCGGATCGGGATGCCGCGGTCCCTCGCTTCGCTAGCCACCGCCTTGATGTGCTCGGGCTTGCGGATGTTGCCCGGATTGAGCCTGAGCCCCTGCACTCCGGCCTCCATCGCAGCGAGCGCCATGCGGTACTGGTGGTGGATGTCGGCGATGATCGGAACGGGGCTTCGGGGGACGATCCGGGCGAGCCCCTCGGCTGCCTCCATCTCGTTGCAGGTGCAGCGGACGATGTCCACCCCCGCCATGTCGAGCGAGTAGATCTGCGCCAGAGTGGCGTCGACGTCCGCCGTCTTGGTCGTCGTCATCGACTGGATGCTCACCGGTGCACCACCGCCGACGGGAACATCCCCGACCCGGATGCCTCGAGTGGTCCGTCGAGGCAGCGTCAGCGAACCGGCGTCCATGGCGCCACGCTAGCGGTGCGCGAGCACGCTCGGTGCATCAGAGGCTGACACCGCGTGTCACGTCGACGAACATGGCCAGCACACCGACGATCGCCAGGACTGCGACGACTCCGTACGCCACCGGCAGCAGCCGCGAGACGTCGGCGAGGTACCGCTGGGTCGAGCGTCGACGTTGCTCCTGGGCCCGCTCGTAACAGGCGATCACCACGTGCCCACCGTCGAACGGCAACATCGGGAAGAGGTTGAAGACCCCGATGAAGATGTTTATCGATGCGAGGAACATGACCAGACTCGACAGGTTCTCCGAGGTCAGGTCACTGCCCAGCATCGCAACACCGATGATCGAGATCGGACGAGTCTCCGACATCGTCGAAGGCGTGCTGGCCGCCTCGGTCGGGGTGGTCGTCGCGTTCTCGTCGGGCGCGCCCGAGAGCGCGTCGGTCACGAAGGCGAACATGTTCGGTGGCCACAGGAAGCGTCCGACTCCGGCGATGCTCATCCCGGCGGTCCTCGCGAACGTGGTGGCCGAGCCGGTGAACGCAGCAACGGGGCCGACGGTCTCCATGACCGGCATGGATCCGACCCCGACGAAAGCTGCCGGCTCTGTGGTCGCCAACTGGGTCCCCAGGTCGATCCGGTGCGACTCGACTGAACCGTCGCTGGATTCGGTACCGAGCACGACCACTCCGGCGCGGGACTCCGACGCCGCAGCGACCACGTCGTCGAGGCTCGTCACGGGTTGATCGTTGACGGTCACCAGCGTCGATCCTCCGACCAGACCTGCCGCAGCCGCCTTGCCGTCCTCGAAGGGGTCGCCGACGAGAATCCGCTCACCGTTGTCGACCACGTCTACGTCCTCGCCGATGGTGCCGATCAGCTTGGTGCGCTGCGACAACGTGACCGGGACGACGATCTGCTCTCCGTCACGCAGGACGACCAGCTCGGAGACCCCCGGCGGGGCCTCGGCGATCGCGGCACGGAAGTCGTCGAACGTCGGAACCTCCTCGCCGTCGAAACTCTGCACCTGGTCGCCCTTCTGGAGTCCGGCCGCTTCTGCCGCACTACCCGGGGTGATGTCGCCCACCGCCCACCTCTGTGTCGTCGGGTCGCCGATGAACGCGAACTGCACGAACAGGAGCAGGAATGCCAGCAGGAAGTGCATGGTCGACCCAGCGACCGCCACACCGATCCGCTGCGGGAAGGAGGCCTGGCGGTAGGTGCGCGATTCCAGTTCCGGTTCGACCTCCTCCATGTTCGACATGCCGATGATCTTCACGTACGCCCCGGCGGGGATCGCCTTGATGCCGTACTCGGTCTCACCCCGCTGGAACGACCAGATCCTGGGGCCGAAACCCAGGAAGAACTCGGTCACGAGCATGCCCGCCCGCTTGGCCATCACGTAGTGGCCGAGTTCGTGGAGGAAGATCATCACGACGATGGCGCCGACGACGATGAGCATCGAGATGCCCTGGGTGACTCCGAGCAGGACGATCAGGGCGACGAGTGCTCCGAGGCGCAGCGCCCGACTAAGGGGGCTGCCGATGACTCCCCCGAGGTCCTCTCGCTCCGCGCCAGTTGTTGCAGGGGGTGTTCCCGGCGGTTCGACGCGTTGGGGATCGTCGCCGTCTTCGTTCACCGAGCGGGGTGTTTCAAGGCTCATCTCACGCTCCTGCGTGGGAGTCGGTGGCGACCAGGTCGAACCGCCCGGAGGCCAGGAGTTCTGTTGCGCGGAGGCGACCACCGCTGTCGGCGTCCAGCACAGCGTCGAGCGAGTCCGCCGCCGTCACGTCGTGGCTGTCGAGCGCGGCGGCGACCAGGGCGGCGATAGCGGGCCAACCGATGCGGCCTGCCAGGAACGCATCGACAGCCACCTCGTTGGCGGCGGACAGCCAGGCGGGAGCTGTACCGCCAGCGCGCCCGGCTGCGTACGCGAGCTCGAGGCAACGGAAGGTCGAACGGTCTGGTGGTTCGAAGGTCAGCGTCGTCGCCAGGGACCAGTCCATCGCCCCGAACGCGGTGTTGATCCGATCGGGGTATGCAAGTGCGTAACCGATCGGCAGCCTCATGTCGGGCATCGACAGCTGACCGATGGTCGTTCCGTCGCTGAACTCCGCCATCGAGTGGACGACCGACTGGGGGTGTACGACGACGTCGATGTCGTCGTAGGGGACGTCGAAGAGCTCATGGGCCTCGATCACCTCGAGCCCCTTGTTCATCAACGTCGAGGAGTCGATGGTGATCTTCGGGCCCATGCTCCAGGTCGGATGGGCCAGCGCCTGCTCGACCGTCACGCCAGCGAGTTCGTCGGCGGATTTCCCACGAAACGGTCCACCGGAAGCGGTCAGCACCACTCTCCGGAGGCGACGGGTTCCCTCTCCAGCTCGTAGACACTGGTGGACAGCACAGTGCTCGCTGTCGACGGGAACTATTTCCGCTCCAGGCGTGTCCCGGACGGTGCGGACAACCGGACCGGCGGCGATCAACGATTCCTTGTTGGCGAGCGCCAGCCGACGGCCAGCTCCGAGCGCGGCCATGGTCACTGGTAGTCCTGCGAATCCGACCACGCCGTTGACAGCGACCTCGGCTTCGGTCGCCAACGCTGCAAGGGCATCGGGTCCGACCTCGACCTGGATTCCCGGCTCGAGCAACTCCTTCAGATCCGCGGCCCTCGATTCGTCGGCCAGGCCGACGACGCGGGGGCGCACGGTGTTGGCTTGCCGCGCCAGCTCTTCTACGGAGCTACCTGCGGCGAGAGCGACGATCTCGTAACGATCCTGCTCCGCAGCCACGACCTCGAGGGTCTGGGTGCCGATGGATCCGGTGGAGCCGAGCACGGCGACCGTGGTCATGATCCGACCATCGTACCGAGCCGAGACGCGCCCCTACCGCGCGCCTCGCGATGGCTCTCAGGTAGCGGTGGTCAGCTGCCGGTCGCGCTCCAGATGTCGAACAGCACCGTGACGAAGTACGCAACAGGCAACACGAACAGGAGCGCATCGAAGCGGTCGAGCACGCCGCCGTGTCCGGGCAGCACCGTGCCCATGTCCTTTATCCCGAGGTCCCGTTTGATGAACGATTCGCACAGGTCGCCGAGCGGAGCGACGATGGCGCACAGCAGCGCGAATATGAACGCCTGCGAGAGCTGATCTCCGACCGGAGAGATACCGACCAGGCCGACCACGACGAACGTCACGATCAGCGAGGAGAGCACCCCACCGATCAGCCCCTCCTGGGTCTTGTTGGGGCTGGCAGGCGACAACGGCGTGTTACCCATGTAGCGACCCACGAAGTAGGCGCCGACGTCGTGGCTCACCGAGGCGATCACCGCGGCGATCAGCACACCGATCCCGGGATTGTTCGTGATGTCGGGTGACGACTTCTCGAGGACCCGCCCGAGACCGATGAACAGGGTGGCGAACGAACCCAGGAAGCCGATCCAGAACACCCCGAGAAGGGTCAGACCGAGGTTGTGCACGGACCGCTCACCAGGAGTGACCCACAGGTACCAGAGAAGCCCGGCGATGATGGTGAGTCCCAGTGCCACCGGATATGCGGCGAGGCCGAAGGCCGAGGCCGCGACCATCAGCCCGGCGACGCTGACCAGGCCCAGCAGGGTCGCCGGATTGTTGCCCCGCTCCCTGATCGCGGTGAAGTACTCGAACGCACCGAAGGTCACGACGACGAGGGCCAGCAGCGTCGTGGTGATGGCACCGAACTTGAAGCACAGAAGCCCGACCGCCACCAGAGCCACTCCGACGCCGATCGCGACGCCGATCGGGCGATCCGCTCCGCCGCCGTTCGATGGAGGCTCCTCCCTCGGTCGGCGCTGCGGGCGGCGCGCCTCACGCGCGACCGGAACGTGATCATCGAAGTCGGCGTCCCCGTGGATGTCGTCGTCGAAGGGATCGGCATCGCCGTAGGGATCGTCGGAGAAGAAGTCGTCGGCGACACGATCACTGGCCAGAGCCCCCAGTCCCGGACCGTCATCGACCAGATCGTCGAAGTCCGTGACAGCGGTTCTCTCGCCCTCGTCACGCCAACGCGGCTGGGTTCCGTAGGTGGCCAGCGGCTCGGGTTCGGGGGCGTCCTCACCGACGACGACCTTGGGGACTTGCCCCGTCGGCGGCTCGGTCCAGTGGGGCAGGACGAAGGAGTCGTCGTCACCCATCAGGTCATCGGGGGTGGAGTCGTCCTCTTCATCGTCCCAGCCGCCGGACGGCAGCGGGTCACCCCAGCCCGAGGACGGGTCCTCCGGCGCGTACGAATCGTGGCCACCACCGTCGGCCTCGTGCTCCACTCCGCTCTCCCCGTCGAGTTCGCCGGAGCCGAGCTCATCGTCGACGATGCGGGCGTGGCCCCAACCGGTCCGGTCGTCCTCGGAGTAGAGCCCCGAAGGCGACTGATCCCAGGATCCCGGCGCATCCCGGTCCTCGGGTTGGACGATCTGCCCCGCGTAGGGGTCGAGCTGCTCGCCATCGGTCTCGCCATCAGTCGTCGATATCGTGATCTTCGGCAGGTCCGACGTCGGCTCAGGGGCGTCAGGGCGATCACCGAAGCGCTTCTCGCTACGACGACGACGACGTACCACGTCCGGGCGACCGGCAGCCTCGGCCGCCTCCTGCGCACCGATGATCCGAACACCCTCGGTTCGGTGTTCGGTCGGTTCGTCGTCGTTCGTCATCGTTTCCCTCCTCGAAGGTGGCACCGGAGCGATGCCCGGCGACCACCCGACCGTGCCGCCGCTGCTCGGGCCGTGGCGACGGTCATCCTTCCATCAGCTCGACGGTCTTCGCGTCGAGCGCCTCGTCGATCTCGGCCTCGTGGGTCTTGGTGAGCCGATCGAGTTCCGCCTCGGCCCGGTGCAGGTCATCGGTGGATATGTCGCTGTCCTTCTCGAGAGCTTCCAGATCCTTGCGGGCATCTCGACGCGCCCCACGGACAGCGGTGCGCCCGTCCTCGGCCTTGGACTTGACCAGCTTCACGAACTCCTTGCGCCGCTCCTCCGTCAAGGGAGGGAACGCCAGCCTCACCGAGATCCCGTCGTTGGACGGGTTCAGACCGAGATTGGAGTCCTGGATCGCCCGCTCGACAGCTGCCATGGAACCCTTGTCGAACGGCGTGATCATGAGCATCCGCGCCTCGGGGACCGAGAAGCTGGCGAGCTGCTGCATCGGCACGGTGCTGCCGTAGTACTCGACCGGGAGCTTCTCGACCAGGGCCGGGGTCGCGCGCCCGGTCCGCACTCCGGCGAACTCACCCTTGGTGCGTAGAACCGCCTTCTGCATTCGTTCGGCGGCTTCCTCCTGTACAGCTGCGATCAACTCGTCACTCATCGCCGTCAGCCTCCCACATCCGCCTGGGCAGCGCGCGCAACTGAGGCGCTCCGCCCGTCGGCGATCACCACCGGATACCGGTCAGGACACGACGGTGCCGATGTGCTCACCGGCGAGGAGAGCGGCGAGGTTCTCCCCCATGATGTCGAACACGCAGATCGGCAGCCGGTTGTCCATGCAGAGGGTGATCGCAGTCGAGTCCATCACCTTGAGCCCTCGGTTGAGGACGTCGATGTAGCTGACCTCGCCGAGGAGCTCGGCGTCAGGGTCCGTCCGCGGATCGCCGGTGTACACACCGTCCGTGCCGTTCTTGCCCATCAGGATCACGTCCGCGTCGATCTCAACGGCCCGCAGCGCGGCCGTCGTGTCCGTCGTGAAGAACGGATTGCCGGTCCCGCCGGCGAAGATGACCACACGCCCCTTGTCCAGGTGCCTGATGGCTCGCCGACGGATATAGGGCTCGGCGACCTGCGACATGTGAATCGCCGACTGGACCCTCGTCGGCTGCCCCAGACGCTCGAGCGTCTCCTGGAGTCCGAGGCTGTTGATCACGGTGGCGAGCATGCCCATGTAGTCCGCCTGAGCGCGATCCATGCCCGCGCCCTCGCCGGTCATACCCCGCCAGATGTTGCCCCCACCGACAACTACAGCGACATCGACCGCGAACTCGCGCTTGACCGCGACGATCTCGGACGCGAGCCGTGTGACCACGTCGCCGTCGATACCGAAACCCGCTTCGCCGGCGAACGCCTCACCGGACAACTTCACCAGTACGCGAGACCACCGGGGGAGACGAGCGTCTCCCCCGGTGGTTCCATCAGCGATTGACACGGTTCCCTCAGCTGCCGATCACGGCCTGTGCGAAACGGATGATCCTGGCCTCGCCGAGGCGCTGCTGGACCGTCTCCTTCTCGCCGAACACGCCCTGCTCCGGCAGCACACGCTCCGCGTACCAGGAGTTGAGGCGACCCTCGACGATCTTGGGGACCGCCTGTTCCGGCTTGCCCTCCTTGCGGGTCAACTCCTCGAAGGAGTCGCGTGCCTTCTCGACGAGCGAGGGATCGATCTCGTCGCGGGTCAATGCGACCGGCTTGGCGAAGGCGATGTGCAGCGAGATCTCACGAGCCGTCTCCTCGTCGGTGCCCTGCACCTCGAGAAGGACCCCGTTCACCCCGCGGCCGTCCTGACGGTGCAGGTAGGTGTCGAGCACGTTCCCCGGGGCCGCTTCGAAGCGCGCCACACTTCCGACCTCGATGTTCTCGCGTTTGGCCACGCGAAGGGTGTCGAGCTCGTCGTTGAGCTTCTCGAGACCGGCCTCTCCGTCGGCGAGGACGGCATCCGCCATCTTCTGGACCAACTCGACGAAGTCCTCGGACTTGCCGGCGAAGTCCGTCTCGGACTTCAGCTGGACCATCGCGGCGACGTTGCCCTCACGGGCGATCGCGACCGTCCCCTGGTTGTTCTCGCGGTCTTCGAGGGTCGCGACCTTCGACAGACCCTTCTGACGCAGGATCTGCGCTGCCTTGTCGCGATCTCCGTCAGCCTCGACCAGAGCGTTCTTGGCGTCCTTCATCCCGGCGCCGGTCGCGTCGCGGAGCGCCTTGACGTCCTGTGCGGTGATGTCTGCCATCAGTTGGTCTCCTCGGTGGCTGCACTCTCGGGCTGGGGGTCGGCAGAACCGGTCACGCCGGGATCCGTGTCCTTCGCAGCGGCGAGGCGCGCGTCGCGCGCGGCCTGCGCAGCGGCAGCCTCGACCCTGGCACGGTCCTGCTGGTTACGACGCTCTGCCTCTTCCTCGGCGCTGCGCTCGCGGGGAGCTGCCGCCTCGGGGAACTTCTTCGAACGCATGAGACGACCCTCGAGCACGGCGTCGGCGATGACCCGGGTGAGCAGGTCGCCCGAACGGATCGCGTCGTCGTTGCCCGGGATGACGTACTGGATGATGTCCGGATCGCAGTTCGTGTCGACCACGGCGACGACAGGAATGCCGAGCTTGTTCGCCTCGGTGACCGCTATGTCCTCCTTCTTGGTGTCCAGGATGAACACCGCGTCGGGAAGACGA
Organism: uncultured Microthrixaceae bacterium; assembly: GCA_964450685.1. Classification (GTDB taxonomy): domain Bacteria; phylum Actinomycetota; class Acidimicrobiia; order Acidimicrobiales; family Microtrichaceae; genus JBAOHV01. The sequence goes on along the minus strand of CAYVDN010000011.1, from coordinate 67,995 downwards.
TCCAGGTTGCGGATGCCGTTCAGGTTGCGCTCGAGCTTGTCCAGCTCGCGGCTGAGCAGCAACGCTTCCTTCTTGGGCATCACCTCGAACTCACCGGAGTCCCGCATGCGCTGGTACTCCTTCATCTTCGCGACCCGCTTCGAGATGGTCTCGAAGTTGGTCAGCATTCCGCCCAACCAACGCTGGTTGATGTAGGGCATTCCGCACTTCATCGCGTAGCCCTCGATCGAGTCCTGGGCCTGCTTCTTGGTGCCGATGAACAGGACGGTGCCACCGTCCGCGACGAGATCGCGGACGAACGTGTAGGACTTCTCGATCCCTGACAGCGTCTGGTGGAGGTCGATCAGGTAGATGCCACCACGGTCTCCGTGGATGAATCGCTTCATCTTCGGGTTCCAGCGGCGGGTCTGATGTCCGAAGTGGACACCTGCCTCCAATAGCTGCTTCATGGTGACGACTGCAGTCACGATGTGCTCCTTCCCCTCGGTTCGACGAAACCCGGGTGACGAACGCCGCGTTGCCGCGACGACCGAGGGTGTCCCCGGGCGGATGATGTTCAACTTGTCGCGGGAACTGCTCCCGCTTCCCGCGACAGGCGTGAGCCGGACACGGAAGTCGGCCTGGGACCAGGCCGATCGACGACTCTAGCGCCCCTCACGACCGGGTCGGAAACCGGGTCCGCCCTGTGCCCGTTCTCCCGGCATGACCAACCGGGCGTGGAGCCGGCCGACGAAAAGCAGGCTCGGGTCCACGTACGTGTCACCGCTCCGGACCCCCAGGTGGAGTCGCTCCACGGACCGCCCAACGACCTCGCCGACCTCGACACGATCACCTACCTCGACCCCGATGCTCGCCAACCCGACCAGGGACGAGCGCAGCCCGTCCGGATGCTGCACGCTGACGACCAGCCGGCCAGCCACCCAGCCGGCGAACACCACCGAGCCCGATCCGATCGAGCGCACGACCGCCCCAGTCCCTGTCGCGTACTCCAGACCACGATTACCGGGACCGTAGGGTCCGACAGGCGCCCGGAACGGGTCGATCACCGCAGCGGCCACCGGCGGACGGTAGAGCGTCCTGCGGTCGGACACACCCACGTCATCGGCCGCAGCGGCGGCAGACACCCCGACAACCCACGACCCCAGAACCGCTTGCGCGACGATCAACAGGGCCACCACACGCCACGAGACGTCACCGACGGATCCCACCGATCTCTTCTCCTTCCACGCCCCGCGGCTGACCACCGCTGATCCAGAGGGGGAAGAATCTCTCGATCGGACCCGTCTCCCGGCCCCTACCGATCAGACCGGTTCCCGGCCTGTGACGATCAGACCGGTTCCCGGTCCATGCTCGCGAAGCGCGAACGCAGGTGGAGCACCGCCTTGGTGTGGATCTGACACACCCGTGACTCGGTGACGCCGAGCACCCGCCCGATCTCCTGCAGGGTGAGGCTCTCGTAGTAGTAGAGCGTCAGCACGATCTTTTCGCGTTCAGGCAGTCCGTTGATCGCCTGGCCGAGCAACTGGCGGGTCTCGGTGATCTCGAAGGCGCCCATCGGCCCGTGCGCCGAGCTGTCGGCGATCGTGTCGCCCAGGGTGATGGCCTCGCCCCTGTCCCCGCCGACGGTGAGGATCTCGTCCAGCGCCGCGAGTCCCACCGTCGAGATCTGGGTGAGGGCCGCTTGGAGTTGCTCCGAGGTCCAACGCAGCTCAGTTCCGAGCTCGTCGTCGGTTGGCGGTCGATGGTGCCGTGCCTCGAGCTTGGCGTACGCCTTCTCGATCTGGCGGACCTTGGAGCGCACTGATCGGGGTACCCAGTCGATGGAGCGGAGCTCGTCGAGGATCGCGCCCTTGATACGCGAGATCGCATAGGTCTCGAACTTGAACCCGCGGTCCGGCTCGAACTTGTCGATGGCGTCTATCAGGCCGAACATCCCGTAGCTGACCAGATCGGACTGCTCGACGTTCTGCGGAAGACCAACCGCGACGCGGCCCGCGACGTATTTCACGAGTGGCGAGTAGTGAACGATCAGGACGTCACGCGACTTCGCCGACGCAGTCGACTTGTACTCGGACCACAGGTCCGCCAGCTCATGTTCGGTTGGCTCGGTCGTTCTCAAACTCGTTCCCCAGGCTCGGCTCTGCCCTATGCCCTCGGATGGGCGGACTCGTACACGTTGCGCAGTCTTTCTCGGCTGACATGTGTGTAGACCTGGGTCGTCGCCAGGTCGGAATGTCCCAACAGTTCTTGGACCACTCTCAGATCGGCACCTCCGTCCAACATGTGAGTGGCGAAGGTGTGACGCAACGCGTGCGGATGCGTCGGGACCGGTGAACGCCTGTCGAGGATCCGACGGACGTCCCGCGGACCCATGCGCTTTCCTGCTGCGTTGTGGAACAGTGCTGAGGGCTCGTCGACGGTTCCGGACAGATTCGAGCTATACCCAGACCGACCGGCGCCCAGCCACCGGGCCAACGCCTCGGCGCACGGTTCGCCGATCGGTACCACTCGCTGTTTCTCCCCTTTGCCCCAAACGGTGAGACGACGACCGGGCAGGTCGACCGAGTCGGTGTCAAGGCCGCACAGCTCTGCGACGCGCAGACCCGAGCCGTAGAGGAGTTCGAGCACGGTGTCGTCGCGCGCGATCACTGCGGGATCCTGGCCGGACGTACGGCCGTCCGACTCGTCCAGGAGCTGAGCCAGCTCGTCAGCACGCAGCACCCGTGGCAGACGCGACTCACCGGCCGGGGCCGACAGGCCCGCCGTGGGATCCTCACCGACGAGGCCCTGACGTACGGCCCAGCCGAAATATCGACGTACCGCCGCCAGCTTTCTCGAGATCGTCGCCGCGGCGAGACCCCGACCATGCACGTGGACGAGGTACCGACGCATGTCCCGTCGGTCGACAGTGCCGGGTGCCGATCCCCCCTCTTCCGCCCACAGAATCAGGTCAACCAGATCGCGCCGATAGACGTCGAGCGTCGATGCCGCCAAGGGTGTGGACTCCAGGAACCGATCCAGCTCCCAGCGCGCCGGGACCTGACCCCTGCTCGCTCCCCCTCGACGTCGGTCCATGCTCACCACCCGCCAACAACCGCTCTTAGTAGTATACGCATCACTCTGAGTGACTACCAATTGTGTGCCCATCCGGGCTTTCGAGCATCAGCCTAGGCAGTCACCGCGACGCAGACCGGGACCGTCCCTCCCCTGCCACGCGTTCCACCCAGCTCCCATGGCGCGCAATCCACCCCGCTCGCTCGAGCTCGACCAGAACGACTGCCAGCTCCAGCACCGCCAAGCCGGAGGATGCGGCGATGGAGTCGACCGTCATCGGTCGCCAGCCCAACACCTCGAGCACCATCGCGGAACTGCGCTCGCTCGGAGGGACCCGTTCATCGAGGACGAGGCGCTGTTGGTCCGAGTCCTTGCGCCCCCGTCCACCCGGCAGGGCTTGCCCCACCGCCATGAGGACGTCCTCGACGCCCCGGCACACGAGTGCCCCGTCCGCGAGCAGGTCATTGGTCCCCACCGACACGCTGCTGTCGATCGGTCCGGGTATTGCCAGCACGGTCCGGTCTCTTCGCATCGCCTCACGCACCGTGTGCATAGACCCGCCGTTCGCAGCGGACTCGACCACCACGAGTGCGTCACATGCTGCTGCGATGACCCTGTTCCGGACGGGGAAGCGCCACGGAGCGCTGCTCAGCCCCGGGGGAACCTCGCTGAGGATCACCCCCGTCTCCGCAACCCGAGCGGCGAGCTGCTCGTTGCGGCGAGGGCAGGGAGCATCCAGACCGGCACCGACTATCGCCACCGGGGCCGCTGGCTCGACCGAATCCGGCGCATCCGCTGCTTCTACAGCTCCCCGATGTGCAGCCGCATCGACACCGAGGGCCAAACCGGACACAACCGAGACTCCTGCCTCGCTGAGCTCGCGGCCCAGCCTGGACGCGTGAAGCCTGCCGTAGCCGGTCATGCGACGAGTCCCGACTATCCCCACCCGGACGGTGGACACCCGATCGGGGTCGCCTCTGTGGAACAGCACGACCGGAGGGTCGATGTCATCGACGAGCCACGGCGGATATGCCGGCGAGCCGATCGTCGTCACACCCACACCCGCCCGACAACATCGCTCCCACCACTGAGCAGGGGTGACGCCACGTGCTTCCTTCCGCCAGTGGGACAGGAGGTTGCGGTCGACGGCGACCGTCGATCGCGGGTCGGCGGGCAGCGATCCGGCAGACACCCTGCCCCAGACTGCCGAAGGCGTTCCGAAGCCAAGTAGCCAGCGCAGCCGGGACGGTCCGACGCCCTCCAGCGCCGCGAGTGCCACCACGTACGCCTCGTGTGGAAGGTCATCGACACCATCGAGCAGCCCGGCCATCAGGACACCTGTTCGCATTCGATGCCGCGCAGCATCATCGCCGAGGCGAGCGTCGCGACATCCAGGGGACCGGACCGTCCGGCAAGGTCGGCGAGCGTGAGCCCGAGGGCTCGGACTCGCTGAACTCCACGCATCGAGAGCCGCCCGGCAGCGAGTGACTCCCGCAACAGATCTCGTCCATCGGAGGAGAGCGGGGCGTGCGCCTCCAGATCTGCTCCGTGCAGCATCCTGTTGGCGGACACTCCCCTGCGCCGAGCCCTGTTCCGAGCTTCGGAGACGCGTTCACGCACAGTGGCAGTCGACTCGCCGACCGGGCCGCTACCGAGGACCTGGGTGGCATCGGGCGGATCGACGTCCACGCGCAGGTCGAACCGGTCGAGCAGCGGGCCCGACAGCCGGCGACGGTAGCGGTCGAGCTGGGCCGGAGTGCAGGTGCACAGTCCCCACCGACCCATGCCGCAGGGACACGGGTTGGTCGCCGCCACGAGGATGAAGTCCGCCGGGAGGGTCACGTGGTGCTGGGACCGTGAAACGTGCACTGACCCCTGCTCCAGCGGCTGACGGAGGGCCTCGAGATGAGCGGTCGGGAACTCGCCGAGCTCATCCATGAAGAGGACGCCTCCGGCAGCCAACGACACCTCACCGGGTCGCAACATCGAGGAGCCACCACCGATCATCGCGACGAGCGAGGCCGTGTGGTGTGGCGACCGAAACGGAGGGCGACTCGGCAGACCGTTCTCGGGGCGGAGCTGCGAGGCGACGGAGTGGACGCGGGACACCTGGACAGCCGAGGTCTCGTCGAGGTCGGGAAGCAGTCCGACCAGTCGTTCGGCCAGCATCGTCTTGCCTGAGCCGGGCGGCCCTGTCATGAGCAGGTGATGGGCCCCTGCCGCGGCCACTTCTAGTGCGGCGCGGCCGAGTCCGTGTCCCTGTACGTCGGCCAGGTCCGGCTCGTCGATCTGGACCGAGGGGGTGTGACGACGAGGAGCTTCAGGCCACGGCATCGAACCGGTCAGCGAGGCGACCAGGTCTGCGAGCGTCGACGCGCCGAGCGCGCCCGACCTGACGAGATGGGCCTCGACGAGGTCGGCAGTTGCCACTATGGGCTGGTCGTCGTCGAGCGCGTCGAGCGCCGGTAGCACTCCCGGGACCGATCTGACCCTGCCGTCCAGACCGAGCTCTCCCAGGAAGCTCCTCCCGTGTGCCACGCTCTCCGGCAGCTGCCGTGTTGCCACCAGGAAGGCCACCGCGATCGCGAGGTCGAGCCCGGACCCGACCTTGCGCAGGCTCGTCGGGGCGAGGTTCACGGTGACCCGGCACGGTGGCCAGTCGAACCCCGACGAGTTGACCGCGGCTCGAACCCGATCCCGCGCCTCTCGACACGATGCGTCAGGAAGACCGACGATCGAGAACATCGGCAGCCCGTGGGCGACGTGGACCTCGACATGCACCGGGTGCCCACTGACACCGATGACGGTCGCTGACGTGACCTTGGCAAGCACTGCAACTCCTTCATCGCTCCCTGCGGGAGGGACGTGGGCAGCGATGCTGCGAGCCGGCCGGAACCGCGACTGACCATAGGACGATGCTCCGACAGTCGACCTCCGGCCGGCCCGGGCCGCACGACCCGGTTTCGGAGGCGGCCGTGTGCGGACATCGGGCTCGACCGCGATACTGGCGACATGGGCTTCAACCCCGAACGCCGCCACCGCCGCTCCCCATGGGACCTGGTCTTTGTCGGCGCAGCGCTGCTGGTGGCAGCCGCCCTCGTGGCGTGGGCGTTCCTCGGCTGACGTCGACATGGCCGACTACACCGCACATGCCGACTGCGAGGTGCGGCGGATCCAGCCCTACCAGGCGACCAAGGCGTACCTCTGTCCCGGCTGCAACCGCGAGATCCCGCCGGGTACAGGGCACGTAGTGGCGGTTCCGGTCGCTGCACCCGACCTGAGGCGCCACTGGCATCGGGGATGTTGGGCGGCACGGTCCAGACGAGAGCCGAGGCGCTGACCCCGGGCACCAGGACCCAGGCCGGTCTGGGCCCGGCGACCTGCCCCACAGCAGCTCTCAGAATGCGTGCTCGATGACCTGGACCCGACGTCCCACGACACCGGCGACATCGAACCGCACGTCCCGGTAGCCGGTGTGTGACTCGGCCAACCACCGAGCACCGAGATGCCTGAGTCGACGCTGTTTGTCAGGGCCGACCGCTTCGAACGGTGACCCGAATCGCTCACTCGAACGCGTCTTTACCTCGCATATGACCACGAGCGAACCCCGACCCAGCACAAGATCGATCTCGCCTTCGCGACATCTCCAGTTTCGTGCCAGGACGCTGTAGCCACGCTGTTCGTACCAGAGCGCGACGAGTGACTCGCCGTACGCTCCGAGACGTTGCGGATCGAAAGGGGGTGCCCCCACGATGCCTCCCGCTTGTCGTGTCCGCGTTCTGCGGACAGAGGTGGGGGAAGCTGGGTGGCCAAAGGCCCGTCATGCGGGCCGGGCGACTGTCAGTCGCGCTTCTCTTTGATCTTGGCCGCCTTACCGACGCGGTCGCGCTGGTAGTAGAGCTTGGCCCGCCGGACGTCACCGCGGCTCACGCGCTCGATCTTCTCGATGATCGGCGAGTGCACCGGGAAGGTCCGCTCGACACCCACGCCGTAGGAGACCTTCCGAACCGTGAAGGTCTCCTGGAGGCCTCCACCCTGACGACGGATCACGGCACCCTGGAAAACCTGCACGCGCTCCTTGTTGCCCTCGACCACCTTCACGTGGACCTTCAGGGTGTCGCCCGGGTCGAACTCGGGAACGTCATCCCGCAGGCTGTCGTTGTCGATGATGTCGGTCGGCTTCATGTCAGAGGTCTCCTCGGGCGGCGCGCGGCCCGATCGTCGGGGGCACCGGACGTACGGCCCGGCGATGATAGTTGTTCAGGACCGGCTCCGGGAAAACGGGGTGGAATCCCCGATCATGTCGGGGGGAACTCGTCCAGGAGCCGCCGGTCGGCGTCACTCAGCCCGCCTGCCTTCTCGATCAGATCGGGCCGGAACGCGAGCGTCCGTTCCACTGCCCGGGCGCGGCGCCACCCGGCCACACGTCGGTGATCGCCCGACCGGAGCACCTCGGGCACCTGCCAGCCCCGGTAGTCCGCCGGCCGGGTGTACTGCGGGTACTCGAGGAGTCCGGAGCTGAAGGACTCCTCGACCGCGGACTCCGCGTTGCCCATGACGCCCGGGACGAGACGCCCGACGGCCTCGAGCACCACCATCGCTGCAACCTCCCCGCCGGCGAGGACGTAGTCACCGATGGACAGCTCGCCGTCGACGAGGTGTTCGCGGACTCTCTCGTCGACCCCTTCGTAGCGCCCACACAGGAGTGAGAAGCCGTCGCCCAGAGCGAGCTCCGAGGCGAAGGCCTGATCCAGGCGCCTACCGCCCGGGCCGAGGAGCAACAGCGGCCTGGGAGGGTCCTCGCGCTCCACGGTCTCGAAGATCGGCCCCGGGGTGAGGACCATTCCGGCGCCGCCGCCGAACGGCGAGTCATCGACGGTCCGGTGGACGTCGGTCGTCGCGTCTCGCAGGTCGTGGACACGCAGATCGAGCAGCCCGGCTCGCCGTGCCCTGCCCAGGAGGCTCTGCGACGCGAAGCCGTCGACCATCTCGGGGAAGATCGTGAGCACGTCCACCCGCAACGCTCAACCCCCCAGCTCGAAGAGACCGTCGGGAGTGTCCACCACCAGCACACCGTCGGTCGGCCCCTCGACCACGAACACCACCGGCACCAGCGCTCCGGAATCCAGCACGAGCAGGTCGGAAGCAGGGTTGTCCTGCACCGACTCCACTGTGCCTCGGACCGTTCCGTCCGGGGTACGGACGCTCGCTCCGATCAGGTCATGGACCCACAGCACGTCGGGGTCGTCGATCGGCTCCCCCGATAGGATCAGCCCACGTAGGCGCTCTGCCGCATCGCGACCCTCGACGCCTTCGAAGTGGACCACCCACCGATCCTGGTGGGGCCGGGACGAGCGCACCTCCAGAACTCCCCTGTCGGTGTGCAGCACGCGACCAGGTTCGAGGCGCTCGGTCCTGTCAGAACTCAGCCAGACGACGACCTCACCACGAAGCCCGTGTGCCTTGGTGATTCGTCCGACCTCGAGCAGGCGTGGTCCACCGTCTGCACCGTCGGCCGGTGCGCCCATCAGCGCACTCAGTCGACGAACTCGACGTCGATCTCGACACCGTCGCGCGCCGCGGCAGCGCGCGTGACGGTCCGGATCGCCGAGGCCATGCGGCCCCGCTTGCCGATGATGCGCCCCATGTCACCGTCGGCCACGTAGAGGTTCAGCTGTGCCCGGTTGTCTCCGTCGACCACCTCGACGCGGACGCCGTCCGGCTCGTCGACGAGAGACTTGGCGATGTGCTCGAGCACCGCACTTGCGTGTGTCGGCGCGGCGGCGTCGCTCACTTGGCCGCCTTGGACGCCTGGAACTCATCCCACGCGCCCGAGATCTTGAGAAGCTTCTCGACGCGCTCGGACGGCTGGGCGCCCTTGCGCAACCACTCGACCGCCTTGTCGTTGTCGACGGTGATCGCGGACGGTTCGCGACGGGGGTCGTAGGTACCCACGATCTCGAGGTACTTGCCGTCCCGCGGCGAGCGGGCATCTGCAGCGACGATCCGGTAGGTCGGCTGCTTCTTCTTGCCCACTCGGGTCAGGCGGAGTCGAACGGCCACGTTGTGTGTCTTCCTTCTTGTGGGGGTGGCACCGCAGGTAGTTCGGTGCCCAGTGAGATCTTGTCGTATGAGCACTGGCGCACGGCACAGCCGCGCCCGGCGCACAGGCGGCCACCCATGATGGTCCCTGGCGCGGCCGACGGCAAGCTGCGCTCGTCGCGTCCGGGGCCGGAGACGTGTGGGAGGTGCCTGCCGGTCTACGCCTGTCAGTCGACGCCCGGCAGGCCGGCACCTCTGCCACGTGGCAGTTGCGCCTCCATCTCCTCGAGCGTGGGCAGAGCAAAGGCCTGCTTGGGCACCGACGGGCTGGAGCCCTTGGGCGTCACCCGTCCGCCTCCCTTGCGTCCCTTCTTCGCCTTCTTGGCCTTGCGCTTGGCGAACTTGTTGCCACCCATCTGCTGCATCATCTGGCGCATCTGCTTGAACTGACCGACGAGCTGGGTGACCTCGCTCGCCGAACTGCCCGAACCCTTTGCGATCCGGTCGCGGCGCGAGTTGTCGATGATGTCCGGCTTGACCCGCTCCTGTGGGGTCATCGAGCGGATGATCCCCTCTATACGGGCGATGTGGCGGTCGTCGATCTCGACGTCTCGCACCTCCTTGGGCACGCCGGGCAGCATGCTCATGACTCCCGAGAGCGGGCCCATCCTCTTGAGCGCCTGCATCTGCTCGAGGAAGTCGTCGAGTGTGAACGTGCCCGCCAGCAACCTCTCGGCGGCAGCTTCGGCCTCGTCCTTCTCGAAAGCCTCCTCCGCCTTCTCGATCAGGGTTGCGAGATCGCCCTCACCGAGGATCCTGCCGGCGAGCCGGTCCGGGTGGAAGAGATCGAAGTCCTCGAGCTTCTCACCGGTCGACGCGAACGCGATCGGGCGACCGACCACCTCCTTGACCGAGAGCGCCGCGCCACCGCGGGCATCGCCGTCGAGCTTGGTCAGGATGACCCCGTCGAGCTCTAACGTCTCGTGAAATGACTCGGCGACACCAACGGCGTCCTGGCCCGTCATGGCGTCGATCACCAGGAACGTGTAGTCCGGCCGCACCTCGTCGGAGATACGTCGCACCTGCTCCATCAGCTCGGCATCGATCGCCAGACGGCCGGCGGTGTCGACGATCAGCACGTCCCTGCCGAGCCGACGGGCCTCGGCGACCGCACCGCGGGCGACGTCGACCGGGTCACCCGCGCCCGACGCGACGACTTCATCCGGAGCCGAGTACACCGGTACGTCGATCTGACGCCCCAGCGTCCGCAGCTGCTCGACAGCCGCGGGGCGTTGCAGGTCGGCACCGACCATCAACGGATTGCGGCCCTGCGCCTTGAACCAGCGGGCGAGCTTCGCCGAGTTGGTCGTCTTGCCCGAGCCCTGGAGGCCTGCCATCAGTACGACGGTCGGTGGTTTCGACGCGTAGGTGATACGCAGTGTCTCCCCACCGAGGGTCTCGGTCAGCTCCTCGAGGACGATCTTCTTGACCTGCAGCGCCGGGTTCAGCGCCTTGGACAGGTCCGCACCGACCGCCCGCTCGCGGATGCGTGACTGCAGCGACCGCACCACACCGACGTTGACATCGGCCTCCAGCAGCGCCAAGCGGATCTCGCGCAGTACCTCGTCGACGTCGGCATCGGACAACCGCCCCTTGCCCCGCAGACGCGTGAAAATTCCGTCGAAACGATCGCTGAGTGACTCGAACATCGGGGTCAGAGGCTACCGGAGCGCCTCAGCGCGCCCGAACCGGTCTAGTCGGATGTGTCAAACCTGGTCGAAAAGGGCGTCGACGAACTCGTCCGCGTCGAAGTCGACGAGGTCCTCCGCGGACTCGCCGAGCCCCACCAGCTTCACAGGTATGCCCAGTTCCGAGCGGATGGCGAAGACGATTCCTCCCTTGGCCGACCCGTCGAGCTTGGTGAGCACCACTCCAGTCAGATCCGTCGCCTCGGTGAACTGACGCGCCTGCTGCAGGCCGTTCTGCCCGGTCGTGGCGTCCAGGACCAGCAGGACCTCGGTGACGGTGCCGTCGCCCTTGTCGGCGACCCGACGAACCTTGGCCAGCTCCTCCATCAGGTTGGTCTTGGTGTGCAGCCGACCGGCGGTGTCGGCAAGTACGACATCGGCGCTCCGGGCAGACGCCGCGGCGATGGCGTCGAAGATGATCGATGACGGGTCGCCCCCTTCGGCGCCACGGATCAGATCCGCTCCGCACCTGTCCGCCCAGGTGCCCAGCTGTTCGGCAGCGGCCGCGCGGAACGTGTCACCGGCGGCCATCACGACGGCCGACCCGTTGTCGGTCAGCCGTTTGCCGACCTTGCCGATGGTCGTCGTCTTGCCGACCCCGTTGACGCCCACGAACAGCCAGACCGACGGCGCGTCCGCGGCCAGGTTCAGCTCGACCGATCCGGCCAGTCGGGCCTTCATCTCCTCCTTGACCGCCTCGATCAGCTCGACCGGCGTGGTGATGCCGCGCTCTTTGACCGTCGCGCGGACGGAGTCGAGCAGCTCGGTCGCCGGGCCGATCCCGACGTCGGCGCGGATGAGTGCCTCCTCGAGTTCGTCCCATGTGTCGGCGTCGATCTCGGAACGGGAGAGGATCGAGCCGACGTAGCCCGAGAAGGTCGAGCGTGCCCGGCTCAGGCGCTCGCGGAACGTCGGCTTCGGAGCCTCGAGGAGCTCGACCTCGCTCTCCAGCTCGGCGGCCTCCGCTGCCGCAATGTTCGCGGCCTCCTCCTCGGGAGTCAGCTCCGGGCCGGTGATGACCACCTCGGGCGGGAGGATGCCCGACATCGGATCGACTATTTCGACCTCGGGCTCGACCAGCTCCTCGTCAGAGCGCTCCAGTGTGCCGACGCGGTCAGGCGGCGTTGCCGTGCCCAGGTCGACCGGGGGCGGCTCCAGGGCCTCTTCTCTGGACGGGCGCCGGCTCACGACCAGGCCCGCCACGACGGCAAGGAGAAGCACTGCGGCTATGAGGATGACGATGGGTTCCATGGCGGACCGAAGCCTACAAGGCGGCTGTGGCCACTCCCGAGGCCACGGGTAACCGGGATCGGCCGGAACCTTCCATGGATCGGGCACACTTGTGTCGCTCTCGACCCATTCCCTGAACGACGGATCAGCTTCGAAGCTGCATCGACGGGCACCTGCTCGATCGCCGCCGTACCGTGCTGGGTCGACGGCAGCATCACCCAGCCGACCCAAGTTCGAGCCCACCCCACGATCGAGCCCACCCAGACGGAGATGGCCCGGCCCCGCCGGCCCAGGAGACAGATGGACGCCTCAGCCAGCACAGCATCACCCACGCAGCCCGCAGCCATGGGAGACCAGGGCGCGCGTCCCCCGGAGGCCGCTGTGCTCGAGCACCTGCTGTTCGAGGTCAAGAAGGTCATAGTCGGGCAGGACCGAGCGATCGAGCGGATGCTCGCCTGCCTGATCGCCGGAGGCCACTGCCTCCTCGAGAGCGTCCCCGGGCTGGCCAAGACCCTCGCGGCTGAGACACTCGCCACCGCGGTCGGAGGGACCTTCTCCCGTGTCCAGTTCACTCCGGACCTGCTGCCCGCCGACGTCGTCGGCACGCGCATCTACCGGGCGTCGACCGAGCAGTTCGACGTCGAACTCGGTCCCGTCTTCGCCAACTTCCTCCTGGCGGACGAGATCAACCGCGCTCCCGCAAAGGTCCAATCGGCACTGCTCGAGGTGATGGCGGAACACCAGGTGACGATCGGCGGCGTCACCCACGAAGTGCCGCAGCCGTTCCTCGTGATGGCGACCCAGAACCCGATCGAGTCCGAGGGTGTCTACCCGCTGCCCGAGGCTCAGCGGGACCGATTCCTCATGAAGGTCGTCCTGGGATACCCGGCACCGAACGAAGAGGTGGAGATAGTCCAGCGGATGGGGACCAACCCGCCCGAGGCGGTCCAGGTGGTCGAACTCGATCAGGTCCAGGCATTGCAGCAGGCCGCCGAGCGCGTCTACGTGGACCGCTCCGTCCTCGAGTACGCGGTCAATCTCGTGCTGTGCACCAGGACCCCGGAGAACTACGGCCTGGCGGAGCTGCGTACCTTCATCGAACTCGGCGCCAGCCCCAGGGCCTCGATCGGTCTGGTGCGCGGCGGCCGGGCCCTGGCGTTGCTGCGAGGCCGCTCGTATCTGACTCCCCAGGACATCTTCGACGTCGCGCCCGAGATCCTGCGGCACCGCCTGTTGCTCTCCTACGAGGCGCTCGCCCAGGACGTGGACGTCGAGCAGATCCTCACCCGTGTGCTGTCGACCGTGCCGGCACCCAGGGTCACCCCTGCTCAGGGTGCGGCTGCGGTGGATCCGTACCTCGGGGCGACGTCCGACTCCCAGGCATGGGGAGCCTGACAGGTGGCGGGCCTGTCCGACACCCTCGGTCTGGTTGGTGACCGACCAGCGGACGAGATCATCCGCAGGCTCACCCTGGACGTATCGCGTCGTCTCGACGGCATGCTCCACGGCGACTTCATGGGCATCGTCCCCGGCCGCGGCTCCGAACCCGGTGAGACTCGTAGGTACGAGCCCGGAGACGACGTCCGCCACATCGACTGGAACGTCACAGCCCGCATGCAACAGCCGTACCTGCGCGAGACGATCGCCGACCGCGAGCTCGAGACGTGGATGCTCATCGACCGATCGCCCCGGCTCGACTTCGGCACAGCGTCCTGCGAGAAGCGCGACCTCGTGCTCGGAGCTGCAGCGGGCATCGGACTGTTGACCGCCCGCGGTGGTAACCGCGTAGGGGCGATGATCCTGCGAGGCCCGAACGTCACGACCGTGCCTCCCCGTCAGGGCCGACGCCACCTGCTCGGCATACTGGACCGGGTCCTCGGATCGCCACGCGTCGATGGTGCCGGATCGACCGATCTGCGCGCCGGGCTGAAGGCAGTCGGCTCCATGGCTCCTCGCCGCGGTCTGATAGCGGTGCTCTCCGACTTCCAGACCGACCCGGATCAGTGGCGAAGTGCCCTGGGAGCAGTCGCCCTTCGACACTCGGTCCTCTGTGTACAGGTCGTCGACCCCCGCGACGTCGACCTGCCCCCCGTCGGACTGCTGCACTTCGTGGATCCCGCAACTGGGGCCACGCGTGAGGTCAACACCGATGACCGTTCCGTCCGCCAACGATACGCCGAGGCGGCTGCACGCCAGCAGGCGGCAATCGCCAGAGCCATCCGCAGCGCCGGCGCAGACCACATGGTGCTGCGCACCGACGGCGACTGGTTGATGGACCTCGCACGGCATGTGTCCGGACGTCGACACCGCGCCGAGGTGACAGCAGGAAGGCGCGTGCGATGACCGAGTGGTTCCTCGAACCTTCCCGACTCTGGCTCCTGGTGGTCGTAGCCGCGCTGATCGCTCTCTACGTGGCGATGCAGTTCACCAAGCCCCGCTACACGGTGCGCTTCTCGAACCTCGATCTGCTGGACAGCGTCGCTCCGAAACGGCCGGGCTGGCGGCGCCACCTGAGCGCCGCATGCTTCGCCGTGGCGCTCACCCTGTTGGTCGTCTCGTTCGCCCAACCGGTCATGACCGTCCAGGTTCCCCAGGAGCGGACGACGGTGATGTTGGCATTCGACACGTCGCTGTCGATGGCCGCCGAGGATGTCGAGCCGAACCGGTTCATCGCCGCCCAGACAGCGGCCAAGGAGTTCGTCAACGAGCTCCCCGACCGACTCAACGTCGGTCTGGTCGGCTTTGCCGGAACCGCCCAACTACTAGTTCCTCCCACCCAGGACCACGAGGACGTGCTCGCAGCGATCGACGGGCTGGAGCTCGACAAGGCGACCGCCATCGGCGACGCAGTCGCCCTGTCGCTCGACGTGATCGAAGACCAGGCTGTCGGGGTGGAAGAAGGCCAGCCCGACGCGGCGATTGTTCTCATCTCGGACGGCGAGACGACCGTCGGCCTGCCCACCGAGGACGCGATCCCACTCGCACAGGAGGCCGGTGTCGCAGTCACGACGATCGCCTATGGCACAGCCGACGGCCAGATCATGGTCGACGAGGACGGCGACGGCGTGGGCCAGTTGACTCCGGTCCCGGTGAACGTCGAGGAGCTCCGGGCGCTGGCCGAGGGCACCGGCGGCCGAGCGTTCACTGCAGAATCGGCATCGGACCTGCGCACCGTCTACGAGGAGCTCGGCTCGACCATCGGCTTCGAGGAGGAGCAGAAGGACGTCGCCTACCGCTTCGTAGGTGCCGGCTTGGCGATGATGCTCGTCGCAGCGGGCTTCTCGTTGCGCTGGTTCAGTCGATTGCCCTGACCCCTGACGGTCTTACCGCTGATTGACTGACCAGCCGGTCTCGCGCGGCCGGCCGTCTCAGTCGACGACAGCGTTGGCTTTCTCGGACACGACCCGGGACGAGCCGCCCGGCTCCATCGTCACCCCGTACAGCAC
The DNA here is from genome assembly GCA_964450685.1 of uncultured Microthrixaceae bacterium. Classification (GTDB taxonomy): domain Bacteria; phylum Actinomycetota; class Acidimicrobiia; order Acidimicrobiales; family Microtrichaceae; genus JBAOHV01. Next base: position 52,475 of record CAYVDN010000011.1, on the reverse strand, counting down.
GTCGGCCGCTTCCATCGTGCGCTTCTGGTGGCTGACGATTATCAGCTGCGCGGTACGTCGGAATTCGGTGACCAGGTCGAGGAAGCGGTGCAGGTTGACGTCGTCCAGCGCGGCTTCGACCTCGTCCATGACGTAGAACGGCGACGGCCGAGACCTGAACACCGCGAACAGGTATGCGAGTGCCGTCAGCGAACGCTCCCCACCCGACAGCAACGACAGCTTGCGGACGTTCTTCCCCGAGGGCTTGGCCTCGATCTCGATACCGGTCTCTAGGAGGTTGTTGGGGTCGGTCAGACGCAAGCGCCCCTGGCCCCCGGGAAACAGCGTCTCGAAGAGCAGTGTGAAGTTCTCGCTGACATCCGCGAACGCGGCCGAGAACACCTTGACGATCTCCTCGTCGACGGCCCGGATGACCTTCGTCAGCTCGCGGCGGCTCTGGCGTATGTCCTCCAGCTGTCCTTCGAGGAACTCGTGGCGCTGCGAGAGCTCCTCGAACTCCTGTAGAGCGAGCGGGTTGATCGGACCCATGATTCGCAGCTCCCGCTCGAGTTCTCGCACACGCGCTCCGGCGGTGACGCCCTCGGGAAGTGCGGGGCACTCGGCGGCGATCGCCGTCTCGGGTTCGCTGTCCAGCTCGTGGCGCAGTGCCTCGGTGGCTGCTTCGAGTCGCATGCGTGTCTCTGCGTCCGCGATCTCTGCCTTCTGGACCCGGGCTCGCAGCTCCTCGAGTTGTCGTTCCGCTGCCGAACGCTCCTGGCGGAGGGATTCCAGGCGCGAGGTGACGTCGCGCGCCTCGTCCGACTGCCTACGGCGCTCCTCACGGAGAAGTCCCAGATTCGCCTCGATCACCGTGGTTCTCTCACCGACGAACTGCACAAGACGGTCGGTCGCCGCTGCGCGGGCCTCCAACTCGATTCGGCGCCGGGCGGCCTCGTCCCGTTCGGCGATGTTGCGCGAGAGGCGCTCGCTCACCTGCTCGAGGCGTTCGGTGACGTAGCGGCGGCGTTCGTCGACGCCCGCCTGGCGGACCTCGAGGTCGGTCCGGAGCGCAGCGACCCGTGCGCTGTGATCATCGAGCTTCTGCTGAGCCTCTGCCATGGCCCGGGCCCGGGCGCCGAGCTCCAGCTCCGCTGCCTCGAGCTGCGGCAACAGCGACTCGAGTTGCGCAACCCGCTCGGTCTCACGTGCGTGGCGTTCGACCAGCTCTCCGAGGTGGGCGCCGAGCGACTCCAACTCCTGTCGTGCCTCTTGGACATCGCCTGTGAGTCGACGATGCGACTCGGCAGCGGAGCGCCTTCGCGACTCGTTCGTGTCGAATTCTCGCGACGCCGTCTGTTCGCTGCGTCGGTCGTCGGCCACCGCCGACCGTGCCAGCTCGACAGCGGCACGGGCCGCGTCCCGCGCTGCAAGAGTCGACTGGGTTCGGCTTGTCGCCTCCTCGAGCGCGGCACCGGTGGCGCCCGAACGCGCTGCGCCGATCCGCCAGCCGGCGATACCCAGGCGATCTCCGCCTCGGGTAACCACGACTGCGGACGGATACTGCGCCGCGGTCGGTACCGCTGCCTCCCAGCCTCCGTCGATCGCCACCGCCGAGGACAGCAGTGCATCGAGTACTCGGTCGATCCCCGCCGGAGCACCCGCAGCCGCCCGCACATGCTCACGGACGGGCTCGCCCACGGCAGGGGCGGACATCGTGACCGCAGCGACACCACCGAGCGCAAGCACTGCTCCGTCGTGGTCCCCCTGCTCGAGCGACGACAGAGCGCGACGCGCCGCGTCGACATCGGTCACGACGACAGCCCCGAGTGCTTCACCAGCGGCAGCCTCGAAGGACTCCTCCCAGCCCGGGTCCACATCGACCAGGTCGAGCAGGGTCCCCAGCACTCCGTCCAGTCCGGCCAGGTGAGCCGCGCCTGCGCGTTGCCTCGCTTCATCCAGAGCGAGAGTCAGAGCGTCCGCTCGGGCCGCCCATGCCGAGTGCTCGGCCTCCGCGTCGATCGCGTCCTGCTCGACGACCGTCAGCTTCTCCTCCGAGCCGAGGCGACGGGCGGCTGCCTGCTCCAATGCTGCTGCCAGGCCCTCGCTCGCCGCGTCCGCCTCGCCACGCTCCAGGTTCGCCTCGCCGGCTTCGGCCACCAGCCTCTCGACCCGTTCTGCGAGCGAGTCACGTCGAGCTTCGAGCCGCTCACGATCGTTGCGGGTCCGTTCGATCGCCGAACGGAGCGCTGCCAACTCTCCACGGGTGCCTGCGGCCTCACCCGTGGGGGCCGGCACGCCGTCTCCCCAGTCCGACTCGAAGCGCAGCCTTTCCGCGGCGAGCTCCCCCTCGGCCTCCAAGAGTTCTGAAGCCGCGACCTCGATGGCTTCGACGTCCTGGTCTGCCTGGGCAGACTCCGCCTGAAGCTGGGCCTGCTCCGACTCGAGCGAAGCGATCACTCCGGCGTCGACCGAGGAGTTCAGCTCGCGTTCGACTCCGCGTCTGCGTTCGGCGAGCAGTGCCAGCTGTCCCCTCGCCTTCTCCCGTAGCGTCTCGTAGCGAACCAGTGCATCACCCACGTCGCGTCCGCCGAGCGAGGACAGCTGCGCCTCGGTGCGCAGCACCTTCGAGTCGAACTCCGCGAGCGAGGCACGTAGCTGCTGGTCCTGGGCCCGCAGCTCGGCCTGGTTGCGACCACCGACCTCGAGCTGGGACCGGAGGCGGGAGAACTCGCGACCGGCGACGAACAGCCGCAACGAGTCGAGCTCGGCGACCAGGTCGCCGTGGCGGCGTGCTGCGTCCGCCTGACGCTCGAGCGGGCGCAGCTGCCGCCGGACCTCTCGCAGAAGGTCCTGGATGCGGGTCAGGTTCGCTTCGGTCGCCGAGAGTCGCCGCTCGGCGCGCTCCTTGCGCCGGCGGTACTTGAGCACACCGGCGGCTTCCTCGATGATGAGCCGTCGCTCCTCGGGTCGGGCGTTCAGGACGCCGTCGATGTTGCCCTGCGAGATGATCACGTGCTGCTGGCGCCCGACGCCTGAGTCGGACAGCAACTCCTGGATGTCCAGCAGGCGACAGGGAACGCCGTTGATCGCGTACTCGCTGTCGCCGGAGCGGAACAGGAGGCGCGTGATCGTGACCTCGGTGAAATCGATCGGCAGAAGCCCTTCGCTGTTGTCGATCGTGAGCGACACCTCGGCACGCCCGAGCGCCGGCCGTTTCGAGGTACCGGCGAAGATGACGTCGTCCATCTTCTGCGAGCGCACAGCTGACGGGGCCTGGGCGCCCAGGACCCAGCCGATGGCATCCACGACGTTCGACTTGCCGGAACCGTTGGGACCCACGACGACCGTGACCCCTGGTTCGAGGCTCAGGTCGGCGACATCGGCGAAGGACTTGAAGCCCTTGATCTGGAGTGTCTTGAGGAACACGTCGCTCCTGCTCGGTGGCGTCGGAGAACTGGGACGGGGAAGGTTGTCAGACCTGGGTCTGTTCGCAGAAGTACGTGTAACCGCTACCGAAGCGGACCTTCACGATCGGCCCTCTCGCCCGCGGGCTCATCTCGCCGTCGCGCTTGTAGACGGTGATGTACTGCTGGTAATCGCCGGGGTCCCCGGACAAGCCGACCCAACCGTCGGGGCCGATGGTCGTCCCGCCGTACTTGACGGCCTCGTGGACGGTCTCCACGACCGCTCGGTAGAGGCGTCGGATCTCCTGGGCGGAGAGGCTCGACGGGGACCGGTCGTAGCGGAGCCCGGCGTGGAAGAGGATCTCGTCCGAGTAGATGGGCCCGATCCCGACCATGAACGTGGGGTCCATCAGGACTGACTTGAGCTTGCCGTCGCGACGAATCATCGCCTCACCGAAAGTCGTCCACGAGATCGGCTCGTCGACCGGGTCCAGGCCGAGCGTTAGCAGCTCCGGATGGCGTTCCTCGAGCTCCTCCACCGCCAGGTACTCGACGGTCGCCTGCTTCTTCGGGTCGACGATTCTCAGCTGACCACCCTGGGTGAACGTGAGGATCAGTGCGGTACCGGAGACGACCTCGTCCTTGGGCTGGTTGCGTGTGAGTCGGGTCAGGTCTCCTACGGACAGCACCAACGCGTGTGTGCCCTCGACGCCTATGACGAGCAACGTCCCGCGGCGCGTGACGCCCGAGAGCTTCGCTCCCTCCAACGCACTGATCAACGCTTTCTTGGTCGGGTGTGCCACGATTCCCGCGACCGGTACCTCGACGGTCTTGATCTTGCGTTCGCCGATCTCACGATCGAGATCTCTTCGAAGCAGCTCTAGTTCGGGTAGCTCAGCCATTGTCTCTCCCTCGGATGGTCGTCGCCGCGTCGGGGACGACGCTCCCTTGCGCCTCGGCCCGGCGATCGGCCTCGCGCTCGTCATTCAGCCGTCGCACAGCAGCGAGTGCCGCCGCCTGCTCGGCTTCCTTCTTGGTACGACCCTCGCCCTCGCCCCAGACCACCCCGTCCAGCAGGACCCTGGCGGCGAAGCGCTTCTCGTGTTCGGGCCCGTCCTCGCTCAGCTCGTAGCGTGGCAGTTGCCCGAAATGGCGGGCCGCGTGCTCCTGGAGGCGGGACTTGTGATCGCTGGCGAGCCCGCCGTGGACCACCTCGTCGATCCGACCGTCCAGCAGGTGCAGGATCATCGTCGTGGACGCACTGACGCCGCCGTCCAGATACACAGCGCCGATCACCGCCTCCATCGCGTCAGCGAGGATCGATGTCTTGTCACGCCCGCCGGTTGACTCCTCGCCCTTGCCCAAGGAGAGTGCTGCGCCCAGGTCGACCGACCTGGCCACCTCGGCCAGGGCGGCAGCGCTCACGAGCTCGGAACGCCGTCGAGCGAGCACGCCCTCGTTCATCTCCGGCGAGGTTCGATAGAGGTGATCGGTCACGACCACGCCGAGCACCGCGTCGCCGAGGAACTCGAGGCGTTCGTTGGATTCGACGGATCCGTGTTCGGCGCACCAGGAACGGTGCCGCAACGACAGGTCGAGCAGGGACGGGTCCGTGAATCTGTAGGCAAGGCGGGCGCAGAGGACGTCGTGGGGGTCGACGGGGTCGCCGTCAGAGCTTTGCAATGACGTAGTCGACGGCATCACGGACCGACTTCAGATCCTCGAGGTCCTCGTCCTCGATACGGAAACCGACGTTGTGCTCGCCGAACTCCTCCTCCAGCGCCTCGACGAGCTCGATCAGCTCCAGCGAGCCCAGGTGGAGATCTTCTGTGAACGAGTCGCCCTCGTTGATGGTCGCCTGGTCGATCTCGAGGATGTCCGCCAGCTGGTCCTTGATGACCTGCAGCACCCCTGCACGATCGATCTGACCCTGATCCGACTCAGCCACACTCTCTCCTCGATCGAATGAACACGGCCGCGCTCGGTCGAGCGGGCGTGAGAGGCGTCACTGTAATCGGTCCCGTGATCACCGCGCGACGATCGCGCGGGCAGGGTGGTCGACCCCGGACGTCTGCTTCAGTCGACGTCGATGGCCTGACGGCCGTGGTACCAGCCGCAGTTCCCGCACACCACGTGGGGCAGCTTGGTGGCGCTGCAACGAGGGCAGACGCTGCGGGCGGGGGCCTGGAGCGTCCAGTTCGACGCCCGTCGGCTCCGGCTCTTGGACTTCGAGGTCTTCTTCTTCGGAACTGCCATGGTCGTCTCTACCGGTTCGTGACTGGTGGGGGGCGGGATTCGTCATGTTCGGCGCCAGCGCCCCGTGGGCGCGAAACGTCGGACAAGGACCCGTCATCCTAGCGAGTCGTCGGGGTCTGCGTCGAAGCGGAGCTCGGACAGTGCTGCCCAGCGCTGGTCCATGACCGGTGGAGCCGCCTGCTGGCCCGTCGAGACGGGGAAGGCCTCGGGATCCGGCCCCCCGCATTCGTCACGACACAGCGGGGCGAGAGGCAGAGCGAGGATCGCTGCATCGTGCAGGACCGGGCCCAGGTCGATCGAGTCCCGGTCGGCCTGGCGGGTCTCGTCGTCATCGGGGTGGTCCTTGAACACCTCGGTCACCTCGATGCGAGCGACACCCGCGGTCGGCTCCAGGCAGCGCCTACATGCACCGACCCATGGGACGTCCAACCAACCCGTGACGGTCACACCGTCGCGCAACGACTCCAGCACGAGGTCTGCGTGAACCGTTCCCTGGTCCGGAACCGACGATGTGCTGATGGCCAGCTCACCGAGGGCGACGGTTCGGCGGACCTCCTGACGGTTGCCAGGACGACGGCGCAGCTCTGAGACGCCGAGCACCACCGTCGGCAAGTCCGATGACGAGGTCGACCCTTCCGCAGGATCATCGACCGTCATCGGCTCAGAGGTCCTGGTCGAAGACCGGTACCGACCCGGTCGCCCCTGTCGGAGGATCCACACGCTCGCCCAGTTCAGCCTGCTCGATGGTCGGCGCGGCGAGGCGGCTGCGACCCGTGGCCACTGCCTTCGCCACCTTCGCCAGGACGTTCTCGAAGCTGGCGAGCTTCTGGTCGCAGTAGTCCTCGGTCTCGCGCCGCATACGGCGGGCGGCCGCGTCGGCGTCCTCGATGATCTGCTTGGCGCGCAGCTCCGCTGCCTTGACCACCTCGGTCCGCTGGGCCATGTGAGCGACCCGCGACTTGGCGTCCGCAATCATCTCGTCGCCTTCACGGCGTGAGCGCGCCAGGAACTCCTCGCGGTCCTTGAGCAACCATCGGGCAGAGCGGAGCTCGTCCGGCAGCCGGGTCACTGCTTCCTCGAGCAACTCGAGGACCTCTTCCTTGTTCACGCGCACCGAAGCCGACATCGGCATGCCTGGTGAGCTGTCGATGATGTCGATCACCCGACGCAGGATCGCATCCGTCTCGGGCACCCGGTACTCCTGGTCGGCGCCACGTCGCTGTGATCGACCCGGCTCGCCGGCGTAGTCGTCGGACGCGTTCACTTGACGCCGTCACCGGCTCTGGGGCTGTGCTGCCCGCTTCGTGTTCTGTTCATCTGGAGTCCTCGTGGTCTGCTGACGACCTCCCGATTCTGTCCCGCACCGAGCAACAGGTGGGCGACGGTCGGAAGATCAATCGACCTTCCGCTCACGTGCTGCCGAAGCGGTCCTTCAGGCGATTGGCGACCGGCGGCGGAACCATGGTCGTCACGTCTCCACCGAATCGCGCCACCTCCCGGATCAGCTTGGACGCCAGGAACGAGTTCCGTGACGCGGAAGGGATGAAGAGCGTGTCGACACCGGAGATCGAACGGTTCATCTGCGCCATCTGCAGCTCGGACTCGAAGTCCGACACTGCCCGCAGTCCCTTCACTATGAAGTGGGCACCGACATCGCGCGCCAGGTCCACTACGAGTGCCGAGAACATCGTCACCTCTACGTTGTCCAGGTGGGCCAGGGAGTCCTCGATCAACTCCTGGCGCTCGTCCAGACTGAACAGCGGTTCGCCCTTCTGCGGGTTGCGCATGGCTGCGACGACGACACGGTCGAACAACCGTGAGGCCGTCTCGACTATCTCGACATGCCCGTTGTGGATCGGGTCGAACGATCCGGGATAGAGCACCACGGTCACGAACGGTCCTCCAGGGGTCCTCGGCCGCGGTCATCACGGTCCGGCTCTACAGCGATCGTCACCACCGTACCGCCGTAGCGGCGTTCCCTCTGCACCACTCGGTCAGGACCCGGATCGATCGACCGATCGGACTCGATCACGACGACGGGCGACCGCACCAGACCCAACAGGTAGTCCCAGCGGTCGAACGCGTAAGGGGGGTCTACGAGCACGAGATCGAAATCCGTGCTGTCGCTCCCCGCGAGAAAGGCCAGCGAGTCCATTCCCACCACCGAGCAGCGATCCCCCATGTCGCAACTTGCCAGGTTCGCCCTGGTCGCGGCGATGGACTGCCGCGCCGAGTCGACGAACGTGCAGTGAGAGGCGCCTCGGGACAGGGCCTCGATCCCGAGCGCACCGGAGCCTGCGAACAGGTCGAGCACCCTGGCGTCGCGCACCAGGTCCAACGACCCGAGTGCGTTGAAGGTCGCTTCGCGCACACGGTCGCCGGTCGGACGCACGTCTCCACCTGCCGGTGCGATGAGGCGACGACCTCGCGCAGTGCCTGCCACGACTCTCATCGAGCCGATGCTAGGGCCGGCCCGTGTACATCAGGACTTGAAGAGGAACTCGCGTTCGTCGTCGTCGAGCTGCATGCGCACCTCGTCGGCCAGTTGGGGGTGCGCCGCCATCGCCGTGCCGTCGCCGACCAGCGCTATGGCGACCTCTCGTGCCCGTTCGACCCATTCGCGGTCACGTCGAAGCGACGCCAGCCTCAGGTCGTTGCGCCCCTTCTGACGCTGCCCCAGAACGGTTCCCTCGCCACGGAGGTCAAGGTCGATCTCGGCCAGCTCGAACCCGTCGGTGCTGGCGACCATCGCCTCGAGCCTGGCCACACCGTCGGGTGACGGCTCATCCGAGGTCACCAGGATGCACTCGCTGGCTGCCGATCCTCGGCCCACCCGCCCCCGCAGCTGGTGGAGCTGTGCTATGCCGAACCGGTCTGCGTCGAGCACCACCATCACGGTCGCCTCGGGGACGTCGACGCCGACCTCGATCACCGTCGTGGCGACCAGCACGTCGAGGCTCCCGTCGCGGAACCCGTCCATCACCACCTGCTTGTCGTCGGCAGCCATTCGCCCATGCAACAGCGCCACCCGCAGACCGGCGAGCTCGTCCTGACCGAGTCGTTCGAAGGTCGCCTCGGCGCTGGCCACCTCGATCTTGTCGGACTCCTCGATCAGCGGACAGACCACGTACGCCCGGAACCCGGCCGCCACCTGTTCCCTCACCGACTTCCAGGCCTGCTTCTCCCCCTCCGGGTCCGACACCCACGAGGTCCGGATCGGTGTACGTCCCGGAGGCAACTCGTCGAGCACGGATACGTCGAGGTCTCCGTAGACGGTCATTGCGGCAGTCCGCGGAATCGGCGTTGCGGTCATGACGAGGAGATCCGGTTGGAGCTCGTCATCTCTGCCGGCTCGCAGGGCGGCGCGCTGCTCGACACCGAACCGGTGCTGTTCATCGACCACTGCGACGCCCAGCGACCTGAAGTTGACCCCTTCCTGGATAAGTGCGTGAGTGCCGATTGCGAGGTCGATCGACCCCTCGGCCAGACCCGCCAGGACCCTCCTGCGCTCCGCTGCACGGGTTCGATTGGTGAGCAGTGCCACCGCCAGCGGCCGCTCACCGAGCAGCGAGCCCGGCTCGGCGACCGTGAACCCGCCGAGCAGCGAGCGAACCGATGCTGCGTGCTGCTCGGCCAACACCTCGGTCGGCGCCATCAGCGCCCCCTGATGCCCGCCCTGCACCGCTACCAACAGGGCGGCGACCGCCACGACGGTCTTGCCCGCACCGACGTCTCCCTGGAGCAGCCGATGCATGGGAACCGGGCCGGCGAGGTCGGTGGTGATCTCCTCGATCACGCGGCGCTGTGCAGTGGTCAGCTCGTAAGGCAGCGTCCGGAGGAACATCTGCTGCACCCCGGGAGCCACCCCTTCGGCAGGGTCGACGACGTGGCGGATTCCGGTGCCACTCCGCTCGATGTCGGCCTTGCGCTGCACGAGGGCGAGCTGGAGTCGCAGCAGCTCGTCGAAGACGAGACGGCGGCGGGCGACCGTGAGATGCGCCATCGATCCGGGATCGTGGATTCCGGCGATGGCCTCGGTCCTGCCGATGAGATCCAGACGAGCCAGCACGTCGCTGGGAACGGGATCGGCGATCCCCCGACCGGAGCACCGCCTGAGCACCTGAGCGACCCAGTCGGCCAGATCCCACGTGGACAGACCCGACTTCTCGGTCAATGGATAGATCGCCACGACCTTGCCGGTCCGATTGCCGATGAGGTCCACGACCGGGTTCGTCATCTGGCGCACGCCGTTGAAGGTCTCGACCTTTCCGAACACCGCGACCTGATGGGACGACGAGCCGAGCTGACGCTCACGCCATGGCTGGTTGAAGAAAGTGCAGCGCAGCGAGCCCGTCTCGTCACGCAGGGTCGCGGTGACCATGACCCGCCCTCCGCGGACACGCCGCGATGAGACGGAAGAGACCGTGCCGATGACCATGGCCTCATCACCCGGCACCAGATCGACGACCCTCGCTTCGCGCGAGCGGTCCACATAGCGCCGCGGGTAGTACGTGAGCAGACCGTGCAGGTCCTCGATGCCGAGCGAGTGCAATCCCTGGAGCTTCTTGGGGCCCACGCCCTTGAGCAGCTCGACGCCCATCCCTGCCAGCTCGGGCAGGGTGATCGGATCCGTCACGACGCGCCGTCTACACCTATGTGCAGCTCGAGGGGGCGGCCTACCTCGAAGATCGCCTCGACCATCGCTCCGGGGAGCGTGCTCACCGCCTCGGCCCGCCAGGGTCTGACCGTCCCGTCGAAGTCGACGAGAGACCCGAGCTCGTGCCATGTCGACTCGAGCCAGTCGGCGGACTCGAGTCCACACCCCTCGTGGGGCTCGACCCGACAGCGAACCCGGTACATGACTCCGTCGCCCTCGCGGTGCACGGCATCGGCGGCATCGGGTGGTGGAGCTGGCAGCGGCTCGCCGGTCACCACCGCGCAGACCACGTCGAGCAACAGGAGGAACCCTGCGGCGGACGCGTCGACCGAGCCTCGGCGTGCGAGCGTCTCGTCGTCGACCGGGCCCCGTTCGAGCTCCGCCAGGCCGTCGTCGGCCGCGGCGATGACCACGTCGGGAAGGGATGCTCCGGCGTCCAACGCACCGAGCGCTGCGTCAGCGGCGACTGCCACAACGACGGGTAGCCGCCCGGGCGAAGCCGCGAGCCTCGACGTGGCCAGTCGTTCCCCCGCCACCTCCAGCGCGATCGCGAATCGCTCGGCGTCGAGTTCGTCGGCGTTGCGAAGGACCTCGGCCAATCCACCGAACAGCCGGGCCAGATCCGTGTGCGCAACACCGGTTCCGCCAGCGGCGCGGTCGAGCGAGTCGCTGATAAGTGCGAAGCTCGGCGTGGCCCCTCCTGAGCCGGAGACGGCCAGGGCGAGCAGGTCGGCCAGATCCGATCCGACTCCACGACGCTGCGACGCCTCGGGATCAAGGTCCCATGCAGACCCCAACTCGAGCCGATCGAGCGCAGCCCGATGTTCCTCCATCACCGACGCAGCCGACCGCAGCACCTCGAGGAAGCCGGCGGGGTCGAGTCGGGAGGACGCCATCACCGCTCAGCCTACCGATCGAACCGGGGCGCGATCCCTGCGGAACGGCTGACACCCCGCTTGGGTCGGCGGGCCGGGAGCCACTATGGTGGTTCGCCGGTCCCGCCGCCGCTGACAGTTGAGCGCGTCGGGTCCCGGTCCGATCCCCGCCGGCGCAGAGCGTCCGGCCGCCATAGCATCGAGAGAAGCACTCCCAATGGCCAGCGTCTGTGAAGTCTGTGACAAGAAGCCGATCTTCGGCATGAGCCTGAGCCACTCACACCGTCGCACCAAGCGTCGTTGGAACCCCAACATCCAGCGCATCCGTGTGCAGGTCGGCTCGACCACCAAGCGCATGAACGTGTGCACCCGCTGCATCAAGGCGGGCAAGGTCACCAAGCCGACCGCACGCACGTCCGCCTGAACGGACTCGATCGAAACCGCGCAGAGCGCCGGCCCACGCCGGCGCTTTGCCGCGCTATGACCCAACGTTTACTCTCGCGTCGGCGCCGGAATGGCGGACGCGATGTCAACATCACTTCCACCCTGCTGTCGCACAGCCGAGACGAGCGAACCTGGAGCAACCTGGTGCAAGGCGTGATCAAGTCATACGACCCCGCCACCAAGGACGGAATCATCGTGCGTGACACCGACCTGGCCGAGTTCGACCTGAGCCGGCACGCGCTCGACGGATCGCTGTTTCGCATGCTGCGCCAGGGCCAGCGCGTCAACTTCGAACTCGACGAATCGGGTCTGGCCACAGGGCTGAACCTGGGTTCCGAGGTCGACATGGGCACGCCGGCGTTCCTGGGGAGCGCCGACCCGGCTCCGGAGAGCTGAGCTCGGCGGCTCAGCCACCACGCGCAGCTCGACCCGACAATCACCAAGTCCAGAGATCATCGAGGGGAACAATGGCAGGAACCACCAGCAACCAGAACCTCAAGGAATGGGTCGAGCACTGGCGGGAGATCTTCCAGCCGGACGCAGTCGAGTGGTGCGACGGAACGGAAGAGGAGTACGACCGCCTCTGCGCCCAGCTGGTGGAGAACGGCACCTTCGAGAAGCTGTCGGAGTCCAAGCGCCCCAACAGCTACCTGGCACTGTCGGACCCGAGCGATGTTGCTCGCGTCGAGGACCGCACGTTCATAGCGTGCGAGCGCGAGATCGACGCCGGGCCGACAAACCACTGGCGTGACCCGGCGGAGCTCAAGGCGGAGATGACCGAGCTCTACCGCGGGGCGATGAAGGGCCGCACCATGTACGTGGTCCCGTTCTCGATGGGACCACTCGGCTCACCGATCGCGCACATCGGCGTCGAGCTGACCGACTCGCCGTACGTGGCGGTTTCCATGCGGACCATGACCCGCATGGGACAGGGCGCCCTCGACGTCCTCGGTGCCGACGGCGAGTTCGTTCCCTGCGTCCACTCCGTGGGGGCTCCACTGTCCGACGGACAGGCGGATGTCCCCTGGCCGTGCAACGAGACCAAGTACATCTCGCATTTCCCCGAGACCAAGGAGATCTGGTCCTACGGATCGGGCTACGGCGGCAACGCACTGCTCGGAAAGAAGTGCTTCGCGCTTCGTATCGCGTCGACCATGGCACGTGACGACGGCTGGATGGCAGAGCACATGCTCATCCTCGGTATCACTTCTCCCGAGGGCGAGAAGCGCTACATCGCGGCTGCCTTCCCGTCCGCCTGCGGCAAGACCAACATGGCGATGCTCGTGCCGTCCCTGCCCGGCTGGAAGGTCGAGACGGTCGGTGACGACATCGCTTGGATGAAGTTCGGCGAGGACGGACGGCTCTACGCGATCAATCCGGAAGCCGGCTTCTTCGGTGTGGCCCCCGGAACCTCCGACGAGACCAACAAGAACGCGATGGACACGATGTGGGGCAACTCCGTGTTCACCAACGTCGCCAAGACCGACGACGGCGATGTCTGGTGGGAGGAGATGACCTCCGAGCCGCCAGCGCACCTGATCGACTGGAAGGGCAACGACTGGACCCCCGAGTCCGGTACCCCTGCGGCACACCCGAACGCGCGGTTCACGACACCGGCGTCGCAGTGCCCGTCGATAGCGCCGGAATGGGAGGACCCTGCCGGCGTACCGATCTCGGCCATCCTGTTCGGCGGTCGGCGGGCGACCAACGTTCCCCTGGTGACCCAGTCGTTCGGCAGGCAGCACGGCACCTTCCTCGGCTCGATCATGAGCTCCGAGAAGACAGCTGCCGCGGCTGGCAAGGTCGGCGACGTGCGGTTCGACCCCTTCGCGATGCTGCCGTTCATGGGTTACAACGTGGGCGACTACATCCAGCACTGGCTCGAGATCGGTGAGGCGACCGATGCCGACAAGCTTCCCAAGCTCTTCTGGGTGAACTGGTTCCGCAAGTCCGACGAGGGCAAGTTCCTATGGCCCGGCTTCGGCGACAACAGCCGGGTCCTCAAGTGGGTCCTCGAGCGTGTGGCGGGCGAGGGTGGCGCCGTCGAGACCCCGATCGGCTACGTGCCCTCGGTCGACGCGATCGATGTCTCGGGCCTGGACATCGATGACGAGACTCTCACGCAGCTTCTCTCGGTCAGCCCTGACGCCTGGCGTGGTGAGGTCGAGCTGATCAACGGGCACTTCGACTTCGTCGGCGAGAGGCTGCCGCAGGCCATGCGTGACGAGCTCGCCAGCCTGGAGAAGCGCCTGGCCGGCTGAACGGATCTGCCAGGTCTTCCCAACCGGTGCGGTTGGGTGCTCGTCTGAGTACCCAACCGCACCGGTTGTCGTTTTCGTGGCTTCTCGAGTGGAGTTCCCGTACAACCTGAGGGTTCACTTAGATGCCTCAACCTAGTTGAGCGTTATTCGCTCAACTAATAGGTAAACTATGGCTCAGTAAGCCTCAGTGGGATGCCACAGAAGGAGTCACACCATGACCACGCTCTTCACCCCGTTCCGCGATATGGACTTGGCGACCTTCCCCCGGCCGTCCTCATCGATCGGACAGCGGCTTCCGTTCGATGCCGTCCGTACCGAGGATGCCGTCCTGCTCGAGTTCGATCTGCCCGGATTCGATCCTGCCGAAGTGGACCTGTCGGTTGACCGCAACGTCCTCACCCTCACGGCGGAGCGCCAGCGGAACCTTCCCGAGGGGGCGACCGTGCTCGTCGCGGAGCGCCGCCAGGGAATCACCCGGCGACAACTGAGGTTCTCCGATTCCCTCGACCTGGGTTCTGTCGAGGCACGTTTCGAGAATGGTGTCCTGCACGTCCGGATCCCAGTCAGCCAGGCTGCCCGACCCCAGAAGGTCCAGATCGAGATCGGCGCTGCACCACTCGAGACGACCACGGTGGCGCTGGATTCCGAGGACGCCACCAACAACTGACTCGTCGCGGCATCAAGCCAGTTGAACGGCCCGGAGGCCGAGGCCCATGAGGAAGAGGCCTCCGGCGCCGTACAGCAGGTACATCTGGGCGCGCATCTGCTCGCGATATGCGTAGAGGATCCCCACGGTCACCAACGAGATGAACCCGTAGAACATGTGCATCGCCGGTGCATGGATGCCTTCGACCGCGACCATGTACACACCCAGCGCAACCTGCACGAAGATCGTCACCTGAACCACCGCGACGGCAAACCACAGGCCTCTCACCCTCAGCTTCGGGAGCCAGTGAGCTGCCAGGCACCAGGTACCGGCCATGGCGTTGCCGATGATCACCACCCAGGCCCAGACATCGTGGGCATCCAGCATCAGGTCGGGTCCCAGAGACTGGTGAGAAACGGATCGTCCTTCCCGCGGGGGTGACCGGTACGGATGAACCACTCGGTGCCGAACGCCATGGCGAATGCGTCGTCACCCATCGTCAGGAACCACGAGTCGGCACCTATCTGACTCTCGTGGGCCATCATCGACGCCTTCTTCACCGCCAGCAGATCGCTCACGTCGATGGCGTGGGTGAGTTCGACCTCGGGTTTGCCGAAGGTCGTCGTCTCCAGGTCTTCGTCGGAGGGGGCGTCCTCGGGGACCTCGACTCCGTCCGCTTCCTGCATGGCCCGGATCGCCTGGACGCTGCGGCGGATGTGGTCGTTGTTCATGGTGCCCTGGAACACCTCGGCCGTCCCTGCGATCTGCGCCGCGCGGAGCCCGACCCGGTGGACCTGGATGTGGTCTGGATGGCCGTAACCCCCGAAGTCGTCATAGACGGTGAGGATGTCGGCCTGCTCTTCGTCGAGGATGGCCGCCAGCCGCCTGGACGCGTGATCGACGTCTGCCTGCCAGAAGGAGTAGGGAAACTCGTTCGAGGGCTCCCCCATCATCCCCGAGTCGACGTAGCCGAGGAACTCCACGCGTTGGATGCCCAGCACCCGCGCCGAGTCGAGCGTCTCGACGATGCGCCGTTCCCAGAGCATCTCTCCCTCGCCCAGGACCCCCGGTGTCGGCTCACCCCTCTCACCTCGAGTGGCCACGACGAGCACAACGCGGTGCCCCTCTGCGGCCGCTCGCGCGATCGTGCCCCCGGTTCCGATCGACTCGTCGTCGGGGTGGGCATGGAAACAGACGATCGTGGCCACGGGGCAGCAACCTATCCGAGCCGCAGGGCGCGGCCCGGATCACTCAGGCGACTGTCCCATCGGCGCGCAGCTCGGCGATCCGCCCATCGTCCGCACCCAGCCAGTCGGCGAGGATCTCGTCGGTGTGCTGTCCGGCGTGGGCCGGAGGGCGCTGGATCTGCGGAGGGGTGCGATCGAACCTGGGGGCAGGCGCTGGCTGTGTGATTCCAGCCACCTCGACGAACGTGCCCCGCTGGACGTTGTGCGGGTGCCGTGTGGCCTCGTCCATCGACAGCACCGGGGCGAAGCAGATGTCGGTCCCCTCCATCACCTGGCACCACTCATCACGTGTCTTCGTGCGGAATATCTCCTCCAGACGCGACTTGAGCTCAGGCCAGTGCTTGCTGTCCATCTGGTGGGGCAGCTCCTCGCCGCGCTCCTCGTAGGCACGCGCCAGGCCGGTGTGCTCCAGGAGTTGCAGGTAGAACTGGGGCTCGATCGAGCCGATCGAGACGAACTCCCCGTCCGCACATTCGTACGTGTCGTAGAAGTGCGCGGCTGTGTCCAACATGTTGGTTCCGCGCTCGTCGCTCCAGATGCCCATGGCCCTGAAGCCCCACATCATGGTCATCAGCAGAGCCGACCCGTCCACCATCGCAGCGTCGACGACCTGACCGCGACCGGACCGCTGCGCCTCGAGCAACGCGCAGACCACACCGAAGGCGAGCAGCATGCCGCCACCACCGAAATCGCCGACCAGGTTGATGGGCGGGGTCGGCTTCTCGCCCGCGCGGCCGAGGTGGGCGAGGACTCCGGCCAGCGCGATGTAGTTGATGTCGTGTCCCGCCGTGGGAGCGTACGGACCCTCCTGACCCCATCCGGTCATGCGCCCGAACACCAACTTGGGGTTCCGCCCGGCGCACACCTCGGGTCCGAAGCCCAGGCGCTCTGCGACTCCGGGCCGGAATCCCTCGATCAGGGCGTCAGCCTGCTCGACTAGTTCGAGCAGGACCGCGATGCCCTCGGGCGACTTGAGATCCAGGGCGATGGAGCGCCGGCCCCTGTTGAAGATGTCCGCCGGCGGCGACGCCGGATCTCCTCCCATGGCGTTGGCCGAGCGGTCGACCCGAATGACGTCGGCACCCATGTCCGACAGCATCATCGCTGCGAAGGGGCCGGGTCCGATGCCTGCCACCTCGATGATCTTCAGTCCGTTCAACGGTCCCATTTGCTTTCCTCTGCAGTTCGGTGCGCCCGTGGGCGCTCGTGTTGTTCGATCCAACCCGTGCCCTGCCGGACACGGTCGAGCAGGTCAGGCCTCGACCAGAGCCATGTTGTCGACAAGTCCGGCCACGATCCGATCCCAGTACGCGGGTGGCATGTCGTGGCCCATTCCCTCCAGCACACGTAGCTGTGCGCCCGGTACCAGTTCGGCGGTGCGCTCCCCGCCCGAGATCTGCACCAGGCGGTCGTGGTCGCCGTGCAGCACCATCGTCGGAACCTGCAGCGAGGTCAGCTCCTCTGCACGCGACCCCGACGCGAGGATCGCCATGAACTGGCGGCTGATCCCTGCGGGGTCGTACGAACGGTCGGTCTGTCTCGTCGCTCTGGCGGTGGCGCGGGCCTCGTCGAACTCGTGTGGTGTACCGATGATCCTGGCGAGCTCGACCGCGCTGGCGATTCTGGCCTCGCGTGTCTCCTGGGGGGTCAGGATGCCGATCATCGACGTGAGCACGTCCGGATCGGGTGTTCCGACGTCGGGCTCCCCCGTCGTCGAGTAGAGCGATGTCAGCGATCTGACACGGCGGGGGTGTTCGATCGCCATCGTCTGGGCGATCATGCCGCCCATCGAAGATCCGAGTACGTGGGCGCTGTCGATCCCGAGTGCGCTCAACAGGCCCATCCCGTCGGAGGCCATGTCCGACAGGGTGTAGGGGGCATCGACAGGTTGCGAGGCGCTGGCTGCCATGACCGCCGCAATCACGTCGGGGGTCTCGCCGCCAAGGTGGGTCGACAACCCGACATCCCGGTTGTCGTAGCGGAGCACGTGGTTGCCGCGCTCGGCTATGAGTTCGCAGAACTCGTCCTCGTAGACGACGCACTGCGCTCCCAGCCCGGACACGAGCAGCACAGTGTCGTTGGACGGGTCACCGAATGTGTCGTGGTAGATGTCGAGATCGTTCACGCGAGCGGTCGGCATCGTCGGAGTGTACTTCCTTGACCGGTCGGTCAAGTCGGCTCGTACCAGCGTCCGTCGACCATCGTGCGCAGGGGCTCCAACGCTTCGTCGAGCAGGACGAGCTCAGCCTGCTCGCCCGGCAGGAGCCTGACTGGTGTCAGCCCCAGGAGACGACGCTGGGCGCCTCCGCATGCATCCACGGC
>CAYVDN010000011.1:19367-34284 GCA_964450685.1 uncultured Microthrixaceae bacterium | reverse complement strand
TGACTGGTGTCAGCCCCAGGAGACGACGCTGGGCGCCTCCGCATGCATCCACGGCGTCAGCGAGCGACACCCCCACGCGGACCAGGTTCCGCAGGCATCCATCGGGGGTACCTATCCCACCTGCGAGCACCCCGTCGGCCGTTCGCACTTCACTGTCGACCGCATTGCACGCTGCGGAGGCGACCGAGTCGGTTGTCGCTGCCAGCCGCTTTCGAGCTGCAGCAGCGGTCAACGCCAGGACCGGTCCGGAGACGTGGACCAGGTCCGCAATCACCCCGACTGTCAGCCGCGGGTCACTGAGGGCTGCGCCGACCGGTCCGGGATCCCTCGCGCTGATCGGTCGCATCGCATTCCAACAGTGTGTGATGTGCCGCGCCCCGGCATCCACTGCCGCGCTCACCTGGTCGTGCGCGGCGTCGGTGTGTCCGACGCTCACAACCACACCCGCGCCGACGAGGCGGCGGATGATCTCCTGGGACCCATCGAGTTCGGGGGCGATCGTCATGAGAGCGACGGGCCCCGATGCCAGGAGTCGGTCGAGCGCCCAGTCGTCACAGGCGAGGAGATGTCGCGGGTCGTGGGCACCACGACGGGAGGTCGCCAGAAACGGCCCCTCCATGTGGGCGGGCAACCAGCGGGTGCCGCGCGGTGGATCCGCGAGCACCTCGTTCAGGCGGGCGAGAGACCGACAGTGAGCATCGAGGTCCTGGGAGTGGAACGTCGGCTGCACAGCAGTTGCGCCACACCCGGCGAGGAGGCGGCCCGCGACCTCGTATCCCTCGCGATCGGCTACTCGAAGGTCGACTCCGGCGACCCCGTTCACCTGCAGGTCGACCAGGCCGGGCACCGCGACCGCCGCGCCGACCGAGGGACTCACACCCACTCGGCTCACCAATCCGTCGACGACCTCCACGTCACCGCGGACGAGCGTTCCGCCGACAAGCGCCGCAGCGACACCTAGGCGGCTCAACTTTCCGGCCCCGCCTCGCCCGACGCCCGATCCCGATGACCGAGTCCCACTGTGCCGCCGCCCACCGCCGACCGGTAGATCGCGTCGACGAGCTCATGGGCCCTCAGGGCGTCGAGCACGTCCGGGCGGACGCGGTCCACCGCTCGCCCCTCCAAGTGGTTGCGGACCTCGATCAGGAAGTCCTGCTCGGTGCTGCGCAGGCTGACTCCCCTGCTGTTCAGCCAATCGACGAGGTCGTCGCCTTCCAGAACCAGCGCACCGTCGCTGGTCTCCCGACTGACAGGGCCGAAGTACTCCCCTTCGAGCGTGACGACCGCGTTCTCGCAGAACACCTCGACCCGACGTTGGCTGGGACGGCTCAGCACCTCGTGCCAGATGGAGTGCAGGCTCGCGGATCCCCCGGCGGCGAATCGGAGCAGCGCAGTCACGGAGTCCTCGATGCCGTCGATCCCGTGGAAGTTGTCATGGTGAGCGGTGACCGACTCCACGGGGCCGATCAGCCACTCGATGATGTCGACGTCGTGGATCGAGTGCTCGAGCAGGGTGCCTGATCCGGCCAGATCGCGCTCAGCGCGCCAGGTGGACCCGTACATGCCCTGGGTCGGCAGGTACTGGTCGTCGCGGAACACGACGTTCGTGACCCGACCCGATGACGGCTCTGCGATCAGCTCCCTCATCGCCAGCAGCGCCGGCGTCGACCTGAGCACGAGCCCGACAGCGTTGGGCAGCCCGGATCGTCGGACGATCTCGACGAGGTCTCTCGCCGGGTCGAGACCGGTGGACAACGGCTTCTCGCAGAACACGGGCTTACCCGCCGAGACGGCTGCTCGGACCCCGTCGAGGTGCGCTGCCGTCCAGGTGCACACGAACACCGCATCGCAGCACGAAACCAACTCGTCGACACTGTCGACCGGAGTGCCGGACTCCTGCTTACAGAACTCGACGCTTCGCTGCCTGTCCGGATCGTGGACCGCGATTATCTCGTTCGGCTCCTCCGCGAGTCGCAGCTGCATCGCGTGGTAACGGGCGATGAAACCCGCCCCGAGGAAGCCGATCCGCACGCTCATCGGCGCAGGGTAGCTCGCAGCTGTCCGGTCGGACCCTGCTGGGGTTCCGCCACCATCGTGGGCAGCTAGCGTCCCCGGTCTGTGGGACTCGACGAGCGCACTGATGAACTGACACGACGCCCCAGCGTGATAGTCGGCTCACGCCAGGGCCGCCCGAACCTGCCCGAGACGGGATGCCCGTTCTGCCCCGGGGGGACCGAAGCCCCTGAGCCCTACGACGTGCGGTGGTTCCCGAACCGCTGGCCGGCGATGCCCGACAGCAGGTGCGAGGTGGTGCTCTACACGCCGGAGCACGATGCCGAGTTCTGGACGCTCGGCCAGCAGGGTGCACGCAGGGTGGTCGACCTCTGGGCCGACCGCACAGCGACGCTCGGAGCCCGCGACGACGTCGACTACGTGCTCGTGTTCGAGAACCGTGGCCCCGAGGTCGGCGCGACGATCGCTCATCCACACGGACAGATCTACGCGTACGGCTCTGTTCCCCCCGAGCCGCTCCGGGAGCTCGTAGACGGAGTGCTCGATCTCCCGAATCCCGACGATCCACTGGTCGTGTCGGATTCCGGCGACTGGGTGGCATGGGTTCCCAACGCTGCGACTTGGCCCTTTGAGCTCCGACTCGCACAACGTCAGCCGGCCGGAGCTCTCACCGACCCGGAATGCGACCGCGACGGCTTGGCGGCGTTGCTGGTCGACGTGCTCGCGCGCCTCGACCAACTGTTCGACGAACCGATGCCGTACATGCTCTGGATCCACCAGCGACCGACCGACGGGGAAGCGTGGAGCGATGCCCGGCTGCACCTACACATCACTCCGTTGCTGCGTTCGAAGGGTGTGCAGCGGTTCGTGGCCGCGGCCGAACTGGGAGCAGGCTTGTACTTCAACCCGGTCGAACCTCGCGACGCGGCGCAGCGGCTCCGAGACTGCCCCGGCTACGCGGGGCCAGAGCGATGAACGAACGGGTGACGGTCACCGCGTGGGCACCGGGCAGGGTGAACCTGATCGGGGACCACACCGACTACATGGGTGGGCTGGTCCTGCCGATGGCAGTTCAGCTCGGCACCACGGTCTCAGCGGTCAGGGGTGGCAACAAGCTCGAGCTGACCTCGGGCCAGTTGCCAGGCACGGTATCGATTCAGCTTCCGGTGACTCACCCTGATGTGGTCGAGCCGTCATGGGGACGCTACGCAGCAGGAGTCGCTTCGGTCCTCGGAGCCGAGGTCGGCCTGCGAGGACATGTCGAGTCGGACCTGCCGATCGGCAGCGGCCTCTCGTCGAGCGCTTCGTTCGAGGTCGCAGTGGCGCTGGCGCTCGGCACCCCTGGCGACCCGGTCGAGGTCGCCCGTCTGTGTCAGACGGCAGAGCAACGAGCGACCGGGGTGCCCTGTGGGATCATGGATCAGTTGGCGAGCGCGGCCGGGGTCTCGGGACACGCTCTGCTCATCGACTGTGCGACCCTGTCGATCGAGCCTGTCCCGATCCCCGATGACGCAGCGATCTGGGTAGTCCACTCGGGGCAGGAACGTGGCTTGGTCGACTCCGCTTACGCGCAACGCCGATCGGAGTGCGAGAAGGCGGCGGAGGCCGTCGGTCCTCTGCCGCTGGCATCACACAGCGACATCGAATCGCTGGAGGACCCGATCGTGCGCGCCCGGGCACGCCACGTACGCAGCGAATGCGCCCGAGTCAGCGACATGGTCGCAGCACTCCGCTCCGGCGACCTGGGTTCAGCCGGACACCTGATGGTGGAGAGCCACCGCTCGCTGCGCGACGACTTCGAAGTGTCGACACCGCAGCTCGACGGACTCGTCGACGATCTGACGTCGCGCCCGGGTGTGCACGGCGCACGTCTGACCGGGGCCGGCTTCGGCGGTTGCGTGGTCGCGCTTGCAGACCCGGAGGTCGAGCTACCGGGCTGGCGGGTCAGCGCCGCGGAGGGCGCTCACCTCATCGACAGCGCCTGATGCTCAGCTCTGCCCGCCGAGCAGTCGCGCCTTCTGCTCAGCGAACTCCGCCTCGGTGAGGTGACCCTGTTCATGTAGCGCGACGAGCTTCGCAAGTTCGTCACCGACCGAAACCTGCGACGGGGCTCGAACCCGGTCGAACTTGCGGTTCTCGTTCTCCTCCATCTCCTGGTACAGGACCTGCTGCACGCCAATCGGGTCGCGAACGTCCTGGAAGACCTGCACGCCGTTCTCGCCAGCGGACTCGATCGTGAGGGTGCCTGCGCCGATCATCCTGTCCACAACGCTCTGGTTGAAGAACACGGTGTTGATTCGCTCCAGGGGGATCTCGACGCCGCGCTTGGAGATGATGCCCTCGCGGTAGACGCAGCGGTCGGTCGTGACGACGAAGTTCGTCGACACCCAGGCGATCCACCGTTGGAGCATGTAGAGCAGGCTGGCGATGATCGCCAGGGCGGCGATGACGTTCGCCGCCGTACCTGTGGCGCCTTCCCAGCCCTGGGCGAGCAGCCAGATGCCGACCACCACGGCGATCACCAGGATCACAACCCCTTTGGCCAGCATTATCCAGTGAGGATGTGTGTCGACGACGATCTTCTCGTTGCCGTGCAGGTTTGATGCGTCGAATCCCACGCAGGAAGGCTACCGCCGGCGATCCACCGGCCCACGGATCAGTCCCAACCCAGACCGGCCAGCTCGTCGTCATCGATGCCGAAGTGATGCGCGAGCTCGTGCACGACCGTGACGAGCACCTGATCGGCGATCTCATCGGAGCTCGCACACATCTCACAGATCGCCAACCTGTACACGACGATCCGGTCCGGCATGACCAGGCCGCCGTACTCCTCCCTCTCCGTGAGAGGCACTCCTTCATACAGCCCCAGCAGGTCCTCCGCCTCGTGCCGGTCCTCGACGACCACGACGACATTGTCGACCAGCTGGGCCAGGGAGTCCGGCACAGCGTCGAGAGCGTCGGCCACCAACTCGATGAAGGAGGCCTCGTCGAGTGGTTCCACGACGCCGCAGGCTAGCGGTCGACAACCGGCGTGGGTCCGGCGCCCCGGCTCGGTTGTCAGGGGCCGCTGGTACGGTCCCGGGTGTGGAGACCGATCCGGTGACCGACGACGCGCTGCTGCGCTCGATGAACGGGCCCCAACGTGCAGCAGTGCTCTCGGCAGCGTCCCCCTTACGCATCCTCGCCGGAGCAGGATCGGGCAAGACGCGCGTGCTCACCCACCGGATCGCACACCGGGCCGCCACCGGCTCTCTCGACCCCAATCGTGTGCTGGCCGTCACCTTCACCCGCAAGGCAGCCGGGGAGCTGCGCGACAGGCTCGGGCGCCTCGGGCTACGCGGGGGAATCCACGCAGGAACCTTCCACTCGATCGCCTACGCGCAGCTCCGCCAACGCTGGGAGGAGCGCGGCGTGCGCCCACCCGAGCTGCTCGAACGCAAGGTCGGTTTCGTAGCACGACTTGTCGGCACCGGCCGCGGGTCGACTGTCCCGCTCGACGTCGTCGCCGAGATCGAATGGGCAGCGGCCAGGCGGGTGTCTCCCGAGCAGTACGTCGCCCATGCCAAGCATGCACGACGCACCCCTCCGATCGAGCTGAGCCGTGTCGCCGACATCTACGACAGGTTCCAGACCGAGAAGCGACGCAAGAGACTCGTTGACTTCGACGACCTGCTCCGTCTCGCAGCGCGGGACCTCGCAGCCGACCCTGTGTATGCGTCGGCACGACACTGGCGCTTCCGCCACCTGTTCGTCGACGAGTTCCAGGACGTCAACCCCCTCCAGCACGCACTGCTGAGTGCGTGGCTCGGGCCCGAGTCCGATCTCTGCGTAGTGGGAGACCCCAACCAGGCCATATACGCCTGGAACGGCGCGGACGCCACATACCTAGTCGACTTCGACAAGTGGTTTCCCGGTGGCGACACGGTCACCCTGGAGGACAACTACCGGTCGACCCCCCAGGTGCTCACCGTCGCCAACTCCGTCCTGGCAGCCGGTCACAACGTGCCGATCCGTCTGCGGCCCCACCGACAGGACGGCCCCATGCCCACCGTCACCGGACTCGCGGACGAACGAGCAGAGGCCCACGCGGTGGCCCGGCGCGCACGCGACCGCCATGCTCCGGGCACACCTTGGTCGGCGCAGGCTGTGCTGGTCCGGACCAACGCCCAAGCGGCAGTCATGTCCGAGGTGTTCACGGAACGAAGGATCCCCCACCGCGTCCGAGGCGGGGGCGACCTGCTGGAGCAACCCGAGGTCCGTCATGCGATCAACTCGCTGCGCAGGTCGTCGTCGCTACCCATGGCACTCGGAGACCTCGAATCCGAGCTCGCCCGGGTGGCATCGGCCGACGATCCTGCCCAACCGCCGGACAATCCACCTGAGCGTGCCGGGCGTCCGACTGGCACGCTCACCGAGGAGCGCGCCGCGAACGTCGCCGAGCTGGTCCGGCTCGGCCGCGAGTTCCTGGCACTGGACCCGCAGGGAGCGGTGCCGGGATTCCTCGGCTGGATGACCTCGGCACTGCGCGGTGAGGACCGAGCTGGAGGCGACGCGGTGGAGATCGTCACTTTCCACGCAGCAAAAGGTCTTGAATGGCCCGTCGTCCACCTTGCGGGTCTCGAGGAGGGCTTCGTTCCGATCCACCACGCAAAGGACGACGCCGACGCTCTCGAAGAGGAGAGACGGCTGCTCTACGTTGCGCTGACCCGAGCAAAGGACGAGCTGCACTGCACGTGGTCGTCGTCGCGGACCTTCGGCACTCGCACCGCCAGGCGCTCGCCGTCACCGTGGCTACCGATCATCGAGTCGACCGTCGGCATCCAGCCGCTCGACCTGGACCGTCGAGCTGGCGTGGAGCGAGCTCGTTCAGCCAGGGCCGGTCTGGCCGAACGCGCTCGCAAGGACAGAGCCACCGACGGGCTCAGCGGTCAGGAAGTAGCGGTGTTCGAGTCGCTACGCGAGTGGCGCAGGACTCAGGCAAGAGAGGCCGACGTCGCAGCCTTCGTAATCTTCAACGACGCCACGCTCCGTTCGATCTCCACTGCAAGACCACGTAACCGCGACGAGCTGCTCCGGGTCCCGGGCGTCGGCCCGGTCAAGGCACAGCGATTCGGCGACGACGTGCTCTCGATCGTCGCTCGCCACCGATGACCGGCTGCTACCCCTTCTCGTCCAGCTCGCGCACGCACCGCGTAGGCGCGGTCAGACGGAACGAAGCATCGAGCAGCTCTGCGACCTCGTTCCAGTCCACCGTGTCGTGGCCCGGCGAACCGTCGGGCACCAGATCGATGCCGAGCCAGCCGTACGGCCCCAGGTACGCCGGCACGAACACCCTGTCGTCCTGTTCGACGGCCGGGCGTTCCTCGGGATCCACCATGACGATCACCGCCCATGGGTGCTGCACCCAGTCTCCGTCGATGCGTTCCGACCCGCCGTAATAGGCGAAGATCTTCTTGGTGAAGAACGCCGGCCTTCCGTGTGAGACCTTCTCGTCCGCACCCGGCAGGGCGAGCGCCAGATCACGAATCCGCCCCAGCAGCGGGTCCGCGTCGTCGAACATGATCGGGTGCGACATCGCGCCAGTCTCGTCGATCCCGTCCGACTCCGGGCCGAGGATCAGGGCTGGTCCATCGACTCGTCACGCGACGCCAGCAGCGCCGCGAACGTCCCGGGGTCGAAGGCCACGAAGAGCCCGTCCGCCTCTGCCACGAGTTCGCCATCGGCGCGCATCTGAGCCCGGGTGAAGATCTTGCGTCCCTCGCTCCGTTCGAACCAGCCCTCCAGTTCCAGCGGTACTCCCAACGGAGTCGGACGTCGGTAGTCGACTCCCAGGTGAGCGGTCATCCCCTGTCCACCGGACAGCGACTGGGTAGCACCCAGCAGCTCGTCGAACACGGCCGCCACGTAGCCACCGTGCACGCATCCGGGCGGCCCCTCGTAGGCGGCACCGAAGTTGACGGAGCCGTGGACTCGATCACCGCGGTACTCGAGACGCAACGGCGGCGACAGCGGGTTGGCCAGGCCGATCAGCGGACTGTGGTCGAAGAAGGCCGCCCACTCGGGGTCATCGCGGGTGAATCCACCCGACTCCTGTCCCGCTATCGCCGACTCGGCGAAACCCCGGTAGGTCTGGCCCGCCGGGAAACTTGCCAGGAGGTCAGCCAGGTCCTCCACCTCGCCGGCCGCTCGGCGGAGCTCCTCGGTAGAGGCCGTCGTCATCACCAGCAGGTCGATCACCTTGCGGATAGCTGCAGCCAGGCGACGCTCCTCGCTGCGCCGCGGGGTGGACTCGAGGCCAGCGAGACCCTCGATCCGGGGACTGACCAGGGACCTGTCGACCGTGGTCTCGCCACTCGCCGACGTACGGCTGCTCCCCACGGACTCGCTCCCGGTGGACCCGCTGCTCCCGAGCGCTTCGCTACTCATGGAACGTCGAACTCCGCCATGACCGGCGCATGGTCTGAAGGCTTGGTCCCCTTGCGGGCGTTGCGATCGATCAGGTCGGCGACCGACCGTTGCGCCAGTGACGTGCTGGACAGGAGGTAGTCGATGCGCATGCCACGCCGCTTGTGGAAGTCGCCGTTGCGATAGTCCCAGTAGCTGTAGATGCCGTCCTGCGGGTAGCGCTCCCTCAGCGTGTCGACCAGCCCCCAATCACGGAGCGCGGCGATCGCTTCGCGTTCCGGCCCGCTCACGTGTGTGCTCCCGACGAAGGCAGCCGGATCCCACACGTCGATGTCGGCGGGTGTGACGTTCCAGTCGCCGAGAATCACCAGGTGTTCATCGGGCGAGTAGCTGGTGTCGAGCAGCCGTCGCAGCCTCGCTAGCCAATCGAGCTTGTAGCGGTAGTGGTCGTCGTCGAGAGCGCGACCGTTCGGCACGTACACGGAGCAGACCACGACCCCGTTGCAGCGAGCCCAGACGATCCGTGCGTCGGGATCGGGATCGTCGCCGTCGTCGAAGCCGTACACCGGGTCCTCCAGCCCGACGCGGGAGAGGATCGCCACACCGTTCCAACGACCCTGTCCATGGTGGACGCTGTCGTAGCCCAGCCTCTGGAAATCCAGAGCAGGGAACTGCGCGTCGCTCATCTTCGTCTCCTGCATGCAGAGCACGTCCGGTTGGACCTGCTCGAGCCACTCCTGCACCCGGGGCATGCGGGCGTTGAGCGAGTTCACGTTCCAGGTGGCGATGAGCACAGCGGCGAATCTAGGCGCCGACAGTGGCGTTGGCTGTCCCGGAAGGCCCCACGGCGGCAAGTAGCATCGGTGCCGTGGCCGACGACAACCCCTCTGAATCCCTCGGACCCAACGCGTGGTTGGTAGAGGAGATGCACGAACGTTTCCTGAGCGACCCGGCGTCGGTCTCTGCCAGCTGGCGCGAGTTCTTCGCTGACTATCGTCCGCCGGGGCGCACGGCGGCCGCGGACTCCCCTACCGCCGCTCCCCCTGCCCCGGCAGGCACTTCAGTGCCGACGACTCCGGCCCCGGCAACCACTCAGGCGGTGACAGCACCGGCGACTCCCGCTCCGAGCGCGGCGACGGCTCCAGCAGCCACGTCGACCGTGGACGAGGCCACCGTGCCCGGCGACCCGATCCGCGGTGTGGGCGCACGGATCGTTACCAACATGGAGGCCTCGCTCGAGGTTCCCACAGCCACTTCGTTCCGCGAAGTACCCGCCAAGCTCCTGGAGGTCAACCGCAACGTGATCAACGGGTACCTGGGCAGGACCCGCGGCGGCAAGGTCAGCTTCACCCACCTGATCGGCTACGCACTCGTGCGCGCCATCGCGGATCACATGCCTGCGTTGAACAACTCGTTCCTCGCCGGACCCGACGGCGTTCCGCGCCTGGTCCGCAACGAGCACGTCGGGCTGGGCATCGCTATCGACATGGAGAAGAAGGACGGCACACGATCACTGCTGGTCCCCTGCATCAAGAACGCCGACACGCTCGACTTCGCCGGCTACATGGCTCTCTACGACGAGCTCGTCCGCAAGGCCAAGACGAACAAGCTCACGGTCGACGACTTCTCCGGGGTGACGGTCACTCTCACCAATCCGGGAACCATCGGCACTGAGCGTTCCGTCCCCAGGCTCATGCCGGGCCAGGGGGCGATCATCGGCGTCGGCTCGCTCACCTACCCGACCGCCTTCGCCGGGGCTGATCCGAGGACGATCGCTGATCTCGGGATCTCGAAGGTCATCACGATCTCCTCGACGTATGACCATCGGATCATCCAGGGTGCCGAGTCAGGGCTGCTCCTCCAGCACGTCGACCGCCTCCTCCTGGGTGAGAACGGCTTCTACGAAGAGGTCTTCCGTTCCATCGGAGTTCCATACGAGGCGGTCCAGTGGCGCCGCGACGTCAACCCCGGCGACGTCGAGTCCGCTCAGGTCGTCAAGCAGATGCAGGTCTCTGCGCTCATCAACATGTACCGGGTGCGCGGTCACCTGATCGCGGACCTGGACCCACTCGCTGCGGACGCGCCCGAGATGCACTCCGAGCTGGACCCGGCCTCTTACGGCCTCACCATCTGGGACCTGGACCGCGAGTTCCTCACCGGCGGCGACGTCGGCATCTACGCGTCGGTCGGTGAGACCCGTCGACTGCCGTTGGGGGAGATCCTCCACATCCTGCGCGACGCCTACTGTCGCACGGTCGGCATCGAGTACATGCACATCCAGGAGCCGGAGGAGAAGCGCTGGATCCAGGAGCAGGTCGAGGGTGCCAACACCAAGCTCGACGTCGATGACCAACGCCACATCCTCGACCAGCTCAATGCCGCCGAAGCCCTCGAGAAGTTCCTCGGGACCAAGTACCTGGGCCAGAAGCGGTTCGGGCTCGAAGGTGCCGAATCACTGATCCCCATCCTCGACGCGATCCTCGAGGAGGCAGCCGACTCGGGGCTTGACTCGGCGGTGCTCGGGATGTCGCACCGTGGCCGTCTGAACGTGCTGGCGAACATCGTCGGCAAGTCGTACGCGCAGCTCTTCAGGGAGTTCGAGGGGTACGTCGATCCCGACTCGATCCAGGGTTCCGGCGACGTGAAGTACCACCTCGGCGAGGAGGGCGTGTTCGAGTCACGCACCGGCGCGTCGATCCCCCTCAGCCTGGCTGCCAACCCTTCCCATCTCGAGGCGGTGAACCCCGTGGTCGAGGGCATGGCACGGGCCCGGATGGATCAGATCCCCTACGACACATCTCGGCGCTTCCCGGTCCTGCCGATCCTGATGCACGGTGACGCCGCGTTCGCAGGCCAGGGCGTGGTCGCCGAGACGCTCAACCTGTCGCTCATCAAGGGCTACCGGGTCGGTGGCACGATCCACGTGATCGTCAACAACCAGCTCGGCTTCACCACACCGCCGGAGTCGGCCCGCAGCTCCGAGTACTGCACCGACATAGCAAAGGCGGTCCAGGCGCCGATCATCCACGTCAACGGCGACGACCCCGAGGCGTGCGTGCGTGTCGCGCGGCTGGCGTTCGCCTACCGCCAGCGGTTCCACAAGGACATCGTGATCGACATGGTGTGCTACCGCCGTCACGGTCACAACGAGGGCGACGACCCCAGCTACACCCAGCCGCTCATGTACCGCACCATCGACCAGCTACGCGGGGTGCGCAAGCGCTACGTCGAGACGCTCGTCCGACGCGGTGACTTCACGATGGAACAGGCGGAGTCCGCGCTCGAGGACTTCCACGGTCGCCTCCAGAGAGCGCTCGACGAGACCCGACAGGGCGCACCTGACGAGGAGTTCGTCGCCGCGCCGCACCCGCCGGCCAAGGGCGTACTGCCACATGTGGCCACAGGCTTGGACCGTGGCGACCTCGACACGGTCTACAGCGCGTTGGCCAACACGCCCGACGGCTTCCGCACCCACCCCAAGCTCTCGAAGCAGTTGGCGGCCCGCGACACCATGTTCGAGAGTGGCGAGGTCGACTGGGCGCTCGCCGAGGCGCTCGCATTCGGCTCGCTCCTTCGCGAGGGCACGTCGGTCAGGCTGGCTGGCCAGGACTCCCGTCGAGGCACGTTCTCGCATCGTCACTCGACATTGTTCGACTACGACGACGGGACCGAGTTCGTCCCTCTGGCCACATTGGCCGACCCGCCGAACACAGAGCTCTGGATCTACGACTCGCTCCTCAGTGAGTACGCGGCGCTCGGCTTCGAGTACGGCTACACGGTCAAGAACCCCGACGCACTCGTCATGTGGGAGGCGCAGTTCGGTGACTTCACCAACGGCGCACAGATCATCATCGATCAATACATCGTCGCGGCCGAGGACAAGTGGGGTCAGGTGTCGGGGCTGGTGATGCTGCTCCCCCACGGCTACGAGGGCCAGGGCCCCGAGCACTCATCAGCACGACTCGAGAGATTCCTCACGTTGTGCGCCAAGGACAACATTCAGGTCTGTCAGCCGACGACGGCCGCCCAGTACTTCCACCTGCTACGACGCCAGATCCACCGCAGCGTCCGTAAGCCCCTCGTCGTTTGCACCCCGAAGTCAGGATTGCGCGACAAGCGTTACCGGTCGGCGGTCGACTCGCTGACCCACGGCTCCTTCGAGGAGCTCATCGGCGACTCGTCGACAGCTCTCGATCCGGCGAAGGTGACCAGACTCGTCCTGGCATCGGGCAAGATCGGCCAGGAGGCGACCACGATGCGCGACGAGCTCGGCGTCGACGTCGCGGTGGCCCGCGTCGAGCAGCTGTACCCGTGGCCTTACGAGGCGATCTTCAAGGAGCTCGACAGGTTCCCCAACGCCACCGAGGTCGTGTGGTTGCAGGAGGAGCCCGAGAACATGGGCCCCTGGAACGCGATCAAGGGCCGTCTCTACGAGGCGCTGTCGGGCCGCTACGAGATCCGTCGGATCAGCCGGGCCGACGAGGGAAGCCCCGCGACCGGCAGCCATGCGATCCACGCTCAGGAGCAGAACATGATCCTGGCGGCCGCCTTCGCACCACTGGAGTCCAGGGCCGACGGCCCATTCGGCTGAGCTCAGCTCAGCGAGACGCCCAGAATCTCCTCCAACTGAGCGATCGCGACGTCGGGGTCCTGGACCTTGATCGTCCTCATTCCCATGGCCCGTGCTGGTTTGAGGTTGACCCCCAAGTCGTCGAGGAACACGGCGTCGGCGGCAGCGACACCCAACTCCTCGAGGGCGATCTCGTAGAACCGCCGCTCGGGTTTGCGTACTCCGACCACGGACGACTCGACCACCACGTCGAAGTGCTCCAGCAGATCGGCGAAACTGCCACCGCTCGACCAGTGCGGCGAGCCGGAAACGATGTTGTTGGTGAGCAGCGCGGTCAGCCCGCGATCGTGGCAGCGCCTGACTGCCTCGACCATCCGCGGACGGAGCTCACCCCGGAGACAGGCGAGGACCTCGAGACCATCGACACGATGGCCGAGAGCGAGAGCCTCAGACTCGAAGACCCCCACGAACTCCTCGATCGAGATCTCGTTGCGTTCGAGACGGGCCCACGCGTTCGTGTCGGGGGCGGTCGAGTTCACGCTCCGGATGAAGTCGGCCGGCAGTCCGGCGCGCCGCTCGTAATCGGCGAAGGCGTCGAAAGGGCTCGACAGGATCACCCCTCCGAAGTCGAACAGCACCGCACGTATCACGGCGGAGAGCCTACAGCCGCCGATACCCCTACGGGGTAAGGGAACACCTCTTTCGGTGTCGACTCCGGAAGGACGCATCGAGGAACGTCCGAAGATTTCCGCCGCTTTCAGACCAAACCCTGCTTCACTGATGCATCGAGATGACCACCTCCCAACTCGTCGTCGACGGATCGAACATCGCCACCGAGGGTCGCACCGCGCCCTCACTCGCGCAGCTGGACGAGGCGGTGAGCGACTTCCTCAAGGAGCACCCCTTCGACAACGTCGTCGTCGTCGTCGACGCGACGTTCGCGCATCGCATCGATCAGACCGAGCGCGAGGCGTACGAGGAGGCGGTGCTCGCCGGAGAGCTGCTGACGCCACCCGCCGGTGCGGTCGGCCGTGGAGATGCGTTCGTCCTGCAGATCGCGGAGATCTCGGGGGCGACGGTCCTGTCGAACGACTCGTTCCAGGAGTTCCACGCGACCTACGAATGGTTGTTCGACGAGGACCGACTGTGGGGAGGCAAGCCCGTTCCGGGAGTCGGGTGGGTCTACGTCGCCCGCGTTCCGGTGCGCGGACCGGTGAGCCGCCGAGCCACCAAGGCCGCCAAGAAGGCAGGCAGTGCAGAGGCCCCCAAGAAGTCAGCAGCGAGCGGATCGGCCAAGGCGACCAAGGCAAGGAAGTCGACCAGGTCCGCCACTGCGACAAAGGCGACCAACTCTGCGAGCACCGCCAAGTCGTCGAAGCCTTCCAGGGCGTCAAAGGAAGCGAAACCCAAGGAATCGGGGTCCGGGGAGAAGCGGGATCGTGCGAGCAAGAAGTCGGATCGCTCCCGCAGGACCAAGGCTGAGGCGATCAACTTGCCGTTGGACTTCCTGGCCTTCGTCACAGATCACGGCCTCGGCAAGACCGTCGACGCGACCGTGACCGAGTTCTCCAGCCACGGCGCGTACGCCACCGTCGGTAATGCCCGTTGCTACATCTCGCTCAAATCGATGGGCGATCCAGCGCCGCGCAGCGCCCGTGAGGTGCTGACGATCGGCGAGGTTCGCCCCTTCATCGTGCAGGGATTCGACACGCCGCGACGCGGCATCGACCTTGCACTACCCGGCTTCGAAACCATCGAAGTCGACACGTCCACCTCGGCAGCAAGCACGGAGTCACCTGACGACGCGCCGAACGACGGGGACGACATCACCACACCAACGGACTCGAACGAGCCCGCCGAGGAGGAAACCGTGGCAGCCAAGAAGGCACCAGCCAAGAAGGCACCAGCCAAGAAGGCACCAGCCAAGAA
>CAYVDN010000011.1:0-19267 GCA_964450685.1 uncultured Microthrixaceae bacterium | reverse complement strand
CCAAGAAGGCACCAGCCAAGAAGGCACCAGCCAAGAAGGCACCAGCCAAGAAGGCACCAGCCAAGAAGGCCTGAGTCACCCAGGTCGAACGAGTGGGTCCGGACTGACAGGTCCGGACCCACTCTCCGTTCCGGGCCACCTCATGGCGACCGGTACGATCGTGCGCCATGAGCGCCCAGTACATCTTCACCATGCATCGCGTGGGCAAGTTCGTCCCGCCTGACCGCGACGTGCTCAAGGACATCTCGCTGTCGTTCTATCCAGGCGCGAAGATCGGTGTGATCGGGGCGAACGGCTCGGGCAAGTCGACCCTGCTGAAGATCATGGCCGGTGTCGACACCGAGTTCACCGGCGAAGCGCGCCTGACGCCCGGGTTCACCGTCGGCATGCTCGAGCAGGAGCCGCAGCTCGATCCGGACAAGGACGTGCTGGGCAACATCATGGACGGCGTCGCCGCCGTGTCGGGTCTGCTCACCGAGTACGACGAGCTGATGGCGCGCTGGAGCGACCCGGACGCCGACTACGAGAAGCTCGGGGCTCAGCAGGCGGAGCTCGAGGCGAAGATCGAGGCGGCCGGCGCCTGGGACCTCCAGCGCACGATCGACATCGCCATGGACGCTCTGCGTACTCCTCCTCAGGACGCTGACGTCGAGACTCTCTCCGGTGGCGAGCGTCGGCGCGTTGCGCTGTGCCGCCTGCTGCTCGCCAAGCCGGATCTGCTGCTGCTCGACGAGCCGACCAACCACCTCGATGCCGAGTCCGTCGCCTGGCTCGAGCGCTACCTCCAGGACTATCCGGGAACGGTCGTGGCCATCACCCACGACCGGTACTTCCTGGACAACGTCGCCCAGTGGATCCTGGAGCTCGAACGTGGCCGCGGCTACCCGTTCGAAGGCAACTACACCGGCTGGCTCGAGCAGAAGGAGCGCCGCATGGCGCTCGACGAGAAGGAGAAGGAGGGCCGTCGCAAGGTCCTCGAACGCGAGCTCGAGTGGGTGCGCATGGCACCCAAGGCGCGCCACGCCAAGTCGAAAGCCCGTCTGCAGGCCTACGAGGAGTTGCGTGAGCAGGCAGAGGCCGAGTCGCGCAACGACGGGGTGCTCGAGATCGTGATCCCGCCCGGGCCGCGCCTGGGCGACCAGGTGATCGAGGCGGAGCACATCAGCAAGGGCTTCGGTGACCGACTGCTGATCGAGGACCTCTCGTTCACTCTCCCCCGTTCAGGCATCGTGGGGATCATCGGCCCCAACGGCGCCGGTAAGACGACGCTGTTCCGGATGATCGTCGACCAGTACCTCGGGCACGGAGAGAGCCTGCCCGACAGTGGACACATGACGATCGGCTCCACTGTCGACCTCTCCTACGTAGATCAGACCCGCGATGCGCTCGACCCCGACAAGACGATCTTCGAGGAGATCACCGACGGACAGGACATCGTCAAGGTCGGCAACCGCGAGGTCAACAGCCGCGTCTACTGCGCGAGCTTCATGTTCAAGGGCCCGGACCAGCAGAAGAAGGTCGGACAGCTCTCCGGCGGTGAGCGCAACCGCGTGCATCTGGCAAAGCTGCTGCGCACGGCCGGCAACGTACTGCTGCTTGACGAGCCGACCAACGACCTGGACATCGAGACCCTGCGGGCGCTCGAGGACGCACTGGAGCAGTTCCCGGGCTGTGTCGTGGTCATCTCACACGACCGCTGGTTCCTGGACCGCATCGCCACTCACATGCTGGCGTTCGAGGGCGACTCACAGGTCCGCTGGTTCGAGGGCAACTTCAGTGAGTACGAGGCATTCCGCCGCAAGGAGTTCGGCGCCGACGCCGCCCAGCCCCACCGGATCAAGTACAAGCCGCTGAGTCGCTGATTCGCTGATTCGCTGATTCGCTGGGTGACGTTGGCTTCGGTGTTGGCACCGTTGAACGACTGAATGTTCAGGGCGACGCGGCGACCGACCGATGTTCTCCGACATGGGGAGCACCACGACAGCCAAGCCGAAGATCACCGCCCGATCACGGGCGGTGCTCCGCGACGTCGAACCGGGCAGCACGGTCGAGTGCGTTCACTGCGACGAGCGGGTCAAGTTCCAGGCCAAGGTCCGCCACAAGCAGGTGATCTGCAATGTCTACAAGGAAGGCAAGTGGCTGCGGGTCGAGCACTTCCACGCCGCCTGCTACACCGCTGCCGGTGAGCCTCACGGCGATGTCGATACGACCCCGGTCGTGAAGGCTCGCCGCAGCGCAGCGCCTGCGCAGGAGACGCGTTCCGCCTGACCGCTCAGGCGCTCGACGTGGCACGCTGATGGTGTGCTCCGGACCAACGCCCCTGAACCGACCTGATGCCGGCTCCGGCTACGAGATCTGCATGGGTCTCTGCGGCAGATGATCTCGCGGGTCGTCATCCGGTCACGGCAGCCCTGCTCGAGCGTCACGGCCCACCAACGATCGGCGCGGGGCCGCGGCCCGTCGACCGCTTCCGGGCAATAGCCGAATCGATCACCTACCAGCAGCTCACCGGACGCGCCGCCGCGACCATCTGGGGACGAGTAGTCGATGCAGTCGGGACCCCGTTCTCCCCGGCCAACGTTCTCGCCACTCCCCATGACGAGCTGAGAGCGGCCGGGCTCTCGACAGCCAAGACTGCCGCGCTGATCGACTTGGCATCACGGTGCAGAACTGGCGAGGTTCGCCTCGAGCGCATCGCACGGCTGTCTGACGACGCTGTGATCGAGCATCTCACGGTCGTCCGGGGCATAGGCCCGTGGACCGCTCAGATGTTCCTGCTGTTCGACCTGCGCCGCCTCGATGTCTGGCCGACCGGCGACTTCGGGGTGCGGGCGGGTTTCACCAGGGCGTTCGGTCGTTCCGAGCTGATCGGGCCCGGAGAACTGGAGGAGTTGGGAGAGCCCTTCGCCCCGTACCGGTCGGTGCTGGCCTGGTGGTGCTGGCGTGAGACCGACACCCTCACCCCTGGCGGTTGATCAGCTCCAGCACCCGGGCGGCTTGGGATTCTGCTGGGCCGTCGTCAGGCACGATCACCAGGTCCGGTGCATCCGGCGCCTCATAGGGATCATCGATGCCCGTCATCCCGGTGAGTTCGCCCGCTCGAGCCATGGCGTACAGGCCCTTGGGATCACGTCGCTCGCACTCCGGAAGCGGCGTGTCGACGAACACCTCGAGGAAGACGAGCCCGGCACCCTCGACGCGCCGACGTACCGCTTCACGCGCCGACCGGTAGGGCGACACCAACGGGACAATCGCGACGACGCCAGCATCGGCGAACAGCGAGGCGACCTCACCCACGCGACGCACGTTCTCGTCGCGATCGGCAGCCGAGAAGCCGAGATCCACGTTAAGACCGTGACGCACGTTGTCGCCGTCGAGCAGGTAGGCAGCGCGACCTGCCGCCACGAGCCTTCGTTCGACCTCCACCGCCACGGTCGACTTGCCGGAACCGGACAGACCGGTGAACCACACGACCATTCCAGCGCCGCCGGTGACCCGCTCTCGCTCTGAACGCTCGACATGGCCTTCGTGCCAGACGACGATCCGATCCCCAGCTTCGTTCACTGGGTCTCGCCGATGATCATCCCTGCGCCGACGGTGGCGTTGGTCGCCTCGTCGATCAGGATGAACGAACCAGTTTCCCGGCTGCGGCGGTACTCATCGAAGAAGAGCGGCTGGGTGGTGCGCAACGTCACGCGCCCGATCTCGTTGAGAGCCAGCGCTGGCGCTGATTCGTCCCTGTGCAGCGTGTTGATGTCCAGCCTGTAGTGCAGGTCCTTAACCATCGCCCGCACGGAGCGGGTGGTGTGCTTGAGCGCCAGCGTCGTGCGCGGCGAGAGCGAGGACGCCTCGGTCAACCAGCAGACCATCGCCTCGACGTCCTGGGACGAGATCGGCTGGTTGTGCGGCCGGCAGATCATGTCGCCGCGCGAGATGTCGATCTCGTCGGCGAGACGGATGGTGACCGACATCGGAGCGAACGCCTCGTCGACCGGGCCGTCATAGGTGTCGATGGACGTGATCGTCGAACTGAAGCCCGACGGGAGGACCGTCACCTCGTCGCCCGGCTTGAACACGCCCGCGGCAACCCGTCCCGCGTAGCCGCGGTAGTCGTGGTACTCGTCGCTGTGCGGGCGCAGCACGCACTGAACCGGGAAGCGGGCGTCGATCAGGTTCCTGTCCGAAGCGATGTGCACCGTCTCGAGGTGGTGCAGCAGCGACGTGCCTTCGAACCAGTCCATCTCGGTCGATCGGGACACGATGTTGTCGCCGTGGAGCGCTGAAATCGGTATGAATGTCAGGTCGGTGACGTCAAGCTTGGCGGCGAACGAGCGGAACTCGTTGACGATCTCCTCGAAACGCCCTTGGTCGTAGTCGACCAAGTCCATCTTGTTGACCGCGACGACGATGTGGGGGATGCGCAGCAGCGAAGCGATGAACGCGTGTCTGCGGGACTGCTCGAGCACCCCCTTGCGAGCATCGATCAGCACGATCGCCAGATCAGCGGTCGACGCGCCGGTCACCATGTTGCGCGTGTACTGGATGTGGCCCGGGGTGTCGGCGATTATGAACTTCCGCTTGGGAGTGGCGAAGTAGCGGTAGGCGACGTCGATCGTGATGCCCTGCTCACGCTCGGCCCGCAAGCCGTCGGTGAGAAGCGCCAGGTTCGCTCCTTCGAGCCCCATCCGCTCACTGGCGTCCTCGACCGAGGCGAGCTGGTCCTCGAAGATCGACTTGGAGTCGTAGAGCAGGCGACCGATCAGGGTGGACTTGCCGTCGTCGACAGATCCTGCGGTGGCGAATCGCAGCAGCTCGGACATCAGAAGTACCCCTGACGCTTGCGGTCCTCCATGGCGGCCTCGGACGCTCTGTCGTCGGCTCGGGTCGCACCACGCTCGGTGAGTCGGGTGGCGGCGACCTCGTCGATCACAGCTTCGACAGTTGCCGCGGTGGACTCGACCGCACCCGTGCACGATGCATCGCCGACGGTCCGGAACCTGACCGTGCGCTTCTCGGGGACCTCGCCCTCGAGGACGGTCACGTACTCGGTCACCGCCAGCCACATCCCGTCGCGCTGGAACACCTCACGCTCGTGTGCGTAGTAGATCGAAGGAACCTCGATCCCCTCGTCGGCGATGTACTGCCAGATGTCCAGCTCGGTCCAGTTGCTGAGCGGGAAAACACGGATGTGTTCGCCCTGGTGGTGCCTGCCGTTGTAGAGGCTCCACAGCTCCGGGCGCTGGTTCTTGGGGTCCCACTGCCCGAACTCGTCACGGAAGGAGTAGACGCGTTCCTTGGCTCGTGCCTTCTCCTCGTCCCGTCGTGCGCCGCCGAACGCTGCGTCGAATCCGTGCTGCTCGATCGCGTCCAGCAGCGTGGTGGTCTGCAGCTGGTTGCGACTGGCCCGAGGACCGGTCTTCTCGACGACGCGACCCTGATCGATCGACTCCTGCACCGATGCGACCACCAGGCGGATTCCCAGCTCTCGGACCCGCCGGTCACGGAACTCATAGACCTCTTCGAAGTTGTGTCCCGTGTCGACGTGCATGACGGGGAAGGGGATCTTCGCCGGCCAGAAGGCCTTCTCCGCCAGGCGGAGCATGACGATCGAGTCCTTACCCCCGGAGAACAACAGGACGGGTCGTTCGAACTCGGCCGCGACCTCTCGGATGATGTGGATCGACTCGGCCTCGAGTGCTTCGAGATGTGAGAGTTCGTAGTTCACGGTGCCCCTCTGGTGAAAGGACCAGAGTAGACGCCGCTAATCCCGACCACACAACTCAGGAATAGCTGTGCAGCACCGGTTGCGGTGGATCGCGACCTCGTAGAGTGTGCGACGTGCCGACCTCCGACGACCACGAACTCGCAGCCCATCTCGCCGAACGGGCCGGAGCACGGCTGCTCGCCGTCCGCGATCAGATGCAGTCCGAGGGGGCCGAGGTGGCGGCCATCAAGGACGCCGGCGACCGCTCGTCTCACGAGTTCCTGATGGAGGAGCTGCGCCGAGAGCGCCCCGATGACGCAGTGCTCTCCGAGGAGGCACGAGCTGACGAGCACGCCGATATGACCAGGCTCGACGCGGACAGGGTCTGGATCGTCGACCCCGTCGACGGCACACGCGAGTACGGCGAGGGAAGGTCCGACTGGGCGGTTCACGTCGCCCTTGTCGAGAACGGCACTCTGACCGTCGGGGCCGTTGCGCTGCCCGGTCTGGGAACGGTGTTGCACACGGGTGCTCCACCACGGGTTCCGTCCGCCCCATCGAGGCTGCGGGTCATCGTCAGTCGGTCCCGACCTCCTGCGGAGGCGCTCGCGATAGCCGAGCTGTTGGGAGCGGAACTGGTCGAGATGGGCTCCGCCGGAGCGAAGGCGATGGCTGTCGTCCGTGGCGAGGCGGACGTGTACCCACACTCCGGGGGCCAGTACGAGTGGGACTCCGCTGCACCGGTCGCGGTCGCCGCTGCCGCCGGACTGCACTGCTCACGGCTGGACGGATCGCCGCTGGTCTACAACCAGGCCGACCCGTACCTGCCCGACCTCTTGATCTGTCGCCCAGAGCACGCGCAGCTGGTGCTCGATGGGCTTGCACGGTGACAACATCCGCGCCGTCTGATCTGGAGCACTTCGCCTTCAGCGATACCGCCCCGTGGACGGTCGAGCGCGGCAGCTGCACATGGGCGCGGGGCCTCGCTGTTCTGCGCGCCTCGACCCGCCGCCAGGTCCCCGCCCTGATCCGCCGGCGATCCGTTCCACCACCCGGACGCCTGGCAGTAGTGGGGGGTACCGTCGCATGGACGATCGGGGCGTGGGGTCTGACAGGACGACGCGCAGGCGGAACCGTCTCACGTGCAGACCTCTCACGCCGCCTCCGCCGGGCGGCCGAGCGACTCGGCCCCACCTACATAAAGCTCGGGCAGATCATCTCCAGCGGTGAGGGACTGTTCCCCGCAGAACTGGTGGACGAGTTCAAACGCTGTCGTGACCAGGTTCCCGCAGAGGACTTCGACCACGTACGCCAGGTCGTCGAGGAGGACCTGGGCAGGCGACTCGAGGACGTCTTCGAGCGGTTCGACCACACCCCGATTGCGGCGGCTTCGATCGCACAGGTCCACGCAGCGCGTCTGCTGCCCGTCGACCCCGGTCAAGCAGGCGTCGACGTCGTCGTGAAGGTCCAACGACCGACCATCAGGTCACAGGTCCACTCGGACCTCCGGGTCATGGCATGGCTCGCCCCGTTCCTCGTGGGTCGTATCCCCATCGCAGCACTCGCCAATCCGCCTGCACTGGTCGAGCTCTTCGCCCAGACGATCGTCGAGGAGCTCGACTTCCGTCTCGAGGCCGAGAACATGTTGGACGTGGCCGCTTCCTGCGCGGAGCTCGGCCAACGTGGGGTCATCGTGGCACGTCCCCACCCCGAACTCGTCACCCGCCGCGTGCTGGTCATGGAACGTCTCCACGGATACAGCTTCGACGACCTCGAGTCGATGCAAGCTGCCGGTATCGACACCCATGAAGTGCTCCGTCGAGGAATGTCCGCATTCACCGAAGGCTGCATGGTGCACGGGATCTTCCACGGCGATCTGCACGGCGGCAACCTGTTCATCGGCGACGACGGCCGAATAGCGCTGTTGGACTTCGGGATCACGGCGCGGATGACGGATCTGGAACGAACGGCCTTCATGCGGCTGATGCTGTCCGGTGCCATGGGCGACATCCCCGGTCAGATCACGGCGTTCCGAGACCTGGGGGCGCTCCCCGCGGACACCGACATCGACGACGTGATACGGGAGCTCGGCCTGGACCGGGCACCGATCGACCCGACGACGCTCTCCCAGGACGAGCTGGTGGGTGAGATCCAGCGGATCACCAAGGCCCTGATGGCCATGGGAGCCCGACTACCCAAGATCCTCATGCTCTACGTCAAGAACCTGGTCTTCCTGGATGCCGCCATCGCGAACCTCGCACCAGACCTCGACCTGATCTCGGAGTTCGCTGCTCTGTCGACGCACATGGCGAGCACCCACGGTGAACGCCTGGCGGACGAGATCGGTATGCAGGCGGAGCACTTCCGTGTCGACGAGGACGCGATCCGTGCCGGGTTCGGGATCGTCGAGGGCGAGGAACCCGTCACCTACAGGGACCTCAAACGGCGACGCGAGCTGATCCGACGCCGCTTGGACCACAGCTGAGTCGGCCCACGACACGAGGACACGCGACGGCTCTCACAGCACGGCGTTGGGATCTCGGCCACGGCGTTTGCAAGAATGTCAGGTCCCCCGTGCCGGCTGTCCCGGTACCCCAGCGACCGGAACCAGCACCAACCATGACCTCCTCCACCCCCATATCCACCGACGGCGCCCGCGCGCGGGTGGACGGAATCCGCAACGTGGCGATCATCGCCCACGTCGATCACGGCAAGACGACATTGGTCGACGCCATGCTGCAGCAGGCAGGCGCCTTCCGCGACGGAGCCGAGACCGTCGAACGCGTCATGGACAACACCGACCTGGAACGCGAGAAGGGCATCACGATCCTGGCAAAGAACACGGCAGTGCGCTGGAAGGGCGAGGGACGCGACGAGGTCAAGATCAACATCGTCGACACACCCGGTCACGCCGACTTCGGCGGCGAGGTCGAGCGAGCCCTGACAATGGTCGACGGGGTGGTCCTGCTGGTGGACGCGTCAGAGGGCCCGCTCCCCCAGACCCGCTTCGTGCTGCGCAAGACCCTCCAACTGAACCTGCCAGTCATCCTGGCGGTGAACAAGGTCGACCGCCCCGACGCACGCATCGACGAGGTGGTCGGTGAGGTCGAGGACCTTTTCATGGACCTCGATGCCGACATCGATCAGATCGACTTCCCGGTCATCTACTGCAACGGTCGGGCCGGACGGGCGAGCATGACGAAGCCGGACTCGCCCGACGACCTGGCAGACGACCTGACGCCGCTGTTCGAGCTGCTCGTCGACCATCTGCCCGCACCCCGCTACGAGCCGGACCATCCACTCCAGGCATGGGTCACCAACCTCGATGCCAGCCAGTTCGTCGGGAGGCTCGCCCTGTGCCGGGTGCTCAACGGCCGGATCCGCAAGGGACAGCAGGTCGCCTGGTGCAAGACCGACGGCAGCGTCGAACGAGCAAAGGTCGCCGTGCTCTACGTCACCGAGAACCACGAGCGCATCGAGGTCGACGAGGCCGGCCCCGGCGAGATCATCGCGGTGGCGGGGCTGGACCAGGTCAACATCGGGGAGACCCTCTCGGACACCGAGGACCCGCGTCCACTGCCGGTGATAACCGTCGATGAGCCCAGCCTTGCCATGACCATCGGTGCAAACACGTCGCCGCTCGCCGGACGCTCCGGCGACAAGGTGACGGCCCGACAGATCAAGGACCGCCTCGATTCCGAACTGGTCGGCAACGTCAGCCTGCGAGTGCTGCCCACCGAGCGGCCCGATACGTGGGAAGTCCATGCACGCGGCGAACTGCAGCTCGCCGTGCTCGTCGAGACCATGCGCCGTGAAGGCTTCGAGCTGACCGTCGGCAAGCCGCAGGTGGTCACCCGCGAGATCGACGGGACCCTGCACGAGCCCGTCGAGTCGGTCAGCGTCGACGTCCCCGAGGAGTACCTGGGAGCGGTGACCCAGCTTCTCGCCACCCGCAAGGGACAGCTGGTCGACATGGTCAACCACGGAACCGGCTGGGTTCGCATCGAACAGCGCGTACCGGCTCGAGGCCTGCTGGGGTTCCGTACCGAGTTCCTGACCGAGACCCGGGGCACCGGCATGCTGCACCAGGTCTTCGACGGTTGGGCTCCGTGGTACGGCGAGATCCGCTCGAGGGAACGCGGTTCGGTGGTCGCCGACCGCAGCGGACCGGTCACCGGCTACGCCGTCATAGCGATCCAGGAGCGCGCCCAGCTCTTCGTCGAGCCTGGCGAGGTCGTCTACGAAGGCATGGTCGTCGGCGAGAACTCGCGCTCGGAGGACATGGATGTGAACATCTGCCGGGAGAAGAAGCTCACCAACATGCGCGCCGCCGGCTCTGACAACACCGAGAAGCTCGCACCGCCGCGGCGCATGTCGCTCGAGCACGCTCTGGAGTTCCTGGCCGAGGACGAGTGCGTGGAGGTGACCCCGGACGCAGTCCGCCTGCGCAAGGTGATGCTCGACGCCGGCGACCGGGCGCGGGCGCTCAAGGCGCTCAAGCACTCCCGGGCCTGACCATCGACGCGCTCGATGTGACCTAAACCCGACTTGTCTGGTCGGGATTAGGTGCGTACGCTTCTCCATGTGGCCGACGACAGCAGCTTCTTCTCCTTCCCGAACCCGGTGAACGAAG
Organism: uncultured Microthrixaceae bacterium; assembly: GCA_964450685.1. GTDB lineage: Bacteria > Actinomycetota > Acidimicrobiia > Acidimicrobiales > Microtrichaceae > JBAOHV01. The sequence continues at coordinate 8,930 of CAYVDN010000011.1, read as the reverse complement.
TCGCCGCGCGAACCGTCGCGACAGGTGTGGTCCTGATGGGCTTGGCCGTCGCTGCTCTCGGCTGGGGTTGGGTACTCGTCCCGCTGACCTACGGGTTCATAGCCCGCGTCCTCGCCGGTCCCCGGATCAGTCCGCTCGGACTGCTCGCCACTCGCGTCGTGGCACCCCGACTGACTGCCCACGAGAAGCTCGTGCCCGGACCACCGAAGCGCTTCGCCCAGGGAATCGGCGTCGTCTTCACAGTCGGCGCATCGACCCTGTGGCTCGCCGGCGCCACCACAGCTTCACGTGCAGTGATCGCAATGCTCGTTGTCGCAGCATTCCTGGAGGCGGCGATCGGCTTCTGTCTCGGCTGTCGCATCTTCGCAGCGCTGATGCGTCTGGGCATCATCCCCTCCGACGTATGCGAGGAGTGCAACGATCTCTCGCTGCGGTATCCGGACCTTGCTGCGCCCACCAGCGGCAACTGATCAAGTCGACCCCGATCCCATCGGTCTGGGCGCCCACCTGCGGCCATCACTACCAAGGGAATCAGACCCGGTGACGATCTAGGCTCGGCGTCGATGCGCTTGGTCATTGCACGATGTTCGGTCGACTACGCCGGTCGCCTCACTTCACACCTCCCGGAGGCGACCCGCCTGATAATGGTCAAAGCTGACGGCTGCGTGGCGATCCACGCCGACGGTGGCGCGTACAAGCCGCTCAACTGGATGAACGCGCCGAACCGGTTGGTCGAACACGAGGACCACTGGACGGTCACCAATCCGAAGGGCGAGACGCTGACCATCAACCTGCTCGAGGTGTTCGAGGACACCGCACACGAACTGGGGGTCGATCCGGGCCTGTCCAAGGACGGTGTCGAGGCGCACCTGCAGGAGCTTCTCGCCGCGGACCCCACCAACATCGCCGACGGCCTAACCCTCGTACGACGCGAGTTCCCCACCGACATCGGCCCCGTCGACCTGCTGTGCCGTGATGTCGACGGGAACGCGGTGGCGATCGAGATAAAGCGGCGTGGCGAGATCGACGGGGTCGAACAGCTCACCCGATACCTGGAGCGCATGGACCGGGACCCGCTATTGCGCGGAATCAGAGGCGTGTTCGTGGCCCAGGTCATCAAACCGCAGGCCAAGGTCCTGGCCGAGTCACGGGGAATAGGCTGGGTGGAGGTCGACTACGACGTCCTGCGCGGAGCGCGCGAGGCCGACCTGACCCTGTTCTGATCTCACCTGGCCGCCTCGGCTACCTGCCCGGAGCGACAAGCGTGCAGATCAGCTGGCGTAGGTACCTCCACCGGCATCGAACACGACCCGGCCGTCGCCACCCAGAACCCTGAACACTGCGTGTCCCCCACCCAGGTCCCAGATCTCGGTGGTCAGCGCTTCGCCCGGGAACACCGGCGACGAGAAGCGCCCCTCGATGGATCCGAGCCGCGCCGGGTCCCCATCACACAGCCGTGACAACAACGCCCTCCCCGCGAACCCGTAGGTGCACAACCCGTGCAGGATTGGACGGTCGAACCCGGCCAGAGCCGCGAACGACGGGTCCGAGTGCAGCGGGTTCCGGTCACCCGAAAGTCGATAGATCAACGCCTGCTCCGGCCTGGTCGTGGCTTCGACCCGATGGTCGGGGCTCCTGTCGGGCGCCGCGTTAACGCCCCCGGAGGGGCCGCGGTCGCCACCCCAGCCGCCCTCGCCACGTATGAATGCTGACATCATCAGGTCGAAGAGCGGTTGACCGTCGTCCGCCGAGACGGCCTTGGCGGTCACCTCTACGACGGCACCCTTGCCCTTGTCCCAGATGGCGGTGATCTCCGAGGTGGACTCGATCGCACCTGCAACCGGAATCTCCCTGTGGCATCGCACCCGCTGCTCACCGTGGACGAGCATCGCAGGGTTGAAGCTACCGATGTTCGCGAAGGCACCGGACACGTCCGCGAGCACCACAGCCATAGTCGGTAGTGCGCGTTGGGTGATGCCGATCGAATTCTCGGTGACGAAGGCCAGCTCCGCCGCATCAGTCGGATCCTGGCCCGCGCCGACACCGAGGGCGTACAGCAACGAGTCCTCGGTGGTCCACGACCCCCTGACCGGATCTCCGCGCGTCCCAACGGCTTCGGGGTTGATCGGCACGCGCAGCTCCTTCGGTCCCGGTCGTGCCCGGCCGCAACTGAGTGACGTCCGGCACTCGACCCTGTGAATCTCCACGAGGATGCCACGCCAGACCCCCGCGCGTGCGCGACCCTGTACGGCGTGTCTGCAAGCCGTAGGACTGCGATCTGGGTCGTCGCTGCCCCTCTGATCATCATCGCGCTGGTTGCCGTTGTCTGGGCGGCGGACGCTTGGGCCAGTGGAGAGCGCGTCGCACGCAACGTCACACTTGCAGGGACACCGGTCGGCCACGACACTCCCGACGAGCTCGACGCTGCAGTTCAGGAGCTCGCTGACCGCCTGCCCGAGACGGCTGTCGAGATCGATGCGGGTGAGTACCAACTAACCACGACCGCGGGTGCGCTCGGCCTAGGAGTCGAGCAGCAGAAGACGGTCGAGCAGGTGATGTCGGTCGGCCGGGACGACCCACTGGTGTTGCGACCGCTGCGTTGGGTCACTCGTCTCGTCGGCGGACGCAGCGCAGATGTCTCGCTGACCGTCGATTCCGAGAAGCTGGCCGCCACGCTCGTCGAACTCCAGGGCGAGCATCGCAGCGAACCCGTCGAACCGGCGCTCGAGGCGACGACCGAGGCGGTCACCATGGTTCCAGGAAAGCCGGGCCAGGAGCTGACCGTCAACGATGTCGTCAGGGCGCTCCCATCGCAGCTGGGCGACATCGACGAGTCGATACACATCGCCGTCGAACCGACTGTCACCCAGCCCGAAGTGAGCGACGAGTCGGTGAGCGCTCTTGCCGAGCAGGCCAACCAGGTCACGGCCGGCAAGGTCACCCTCAATGCCGGCGGAGCGACGACCGAGGTCGAGGGAGCCCAGTTCCGGCCTGCCTTCGGCCTGAGCATCGACGGCTCCTCGCCTTCACTGACAATGCAGGCCGACCCCGTGGCGAAGGTCCTGGCCGATGCAGTGCCAGGACGCTCGAATCCGACCAGAGTGCGTTTCGACGTAGTCAACGGTGTACCCACACCGGTCGGCGGAGACGATGCCGAGGTCTGCTGTACCGAGAAGGCACCCGAGATCATCGTGCAGTCCCTTCTCGCCGGGCAGACGACGATCGATCTACCCACTCGCACCGAGACCGCCGCCGAGGGACGGGAGTGGGCCGCAGGTCTGGGGGTCACCGAGGTCATCGGCGAGTTCACCACGCGCCACAAGTGCTGCGAGTCACGCGTGACGAACATCCACCGGATCGCCGACATCCTCCGTGGCACCCTGATCCCACCGGGAACGACCTTCTCTGTCAACGACACGGTCGGGCGTCGAACCGTCGAGAAGGGCTTCGTGGAGGGTGGGGTCATCCAGGACGGCGAGTTCTCGACCGATATCGGTGGCGGTGTGAGCCAGTTCGCCACGACCCTGTTCAACGCCGCATTCTTCGGCGGTATAGACATCCCCACCTACAAGATGCACTCCAAGTACATCTCTCGGTACCCATTCGGACGGGAGGCGACACTCGCCTACCCCGGTGTCGACCTGAAGATCCGCAACGACACCCCCTACGGCATCGTCATCTGGCCGAGCTACACGGACACCTCGATCACGGTGCAGCTCTGGTCAACCCGTACGGCGGTCGGCGAGCAGACCGGCCAGAACCGGACCTCCGGCTGCGGCGCCGTGACGACAGAGCGGACCCGCACCTTCACGGACGGACGGACAGAGGTCGACACCTTCAGGGCCAACTACGACTGCGAGTGATCTGGTCGGGTCCTAGCATGCAGCCCGTGCTTGACACAGACACCGACCCGGAACCCGTTGTGTTCGAAGATCGGATGAGCGACTCGGACGCACTCATGTGGTCTATCGAGAAGGACCCGATGCTCCGCTCGACGATCACCACCGCAGTGGTGATCGATGGCGATCTCGACGCCGAGCGGTTCGATCGCACCCTGGAGCGAGCGAGCAGGATCATCCCCCGGCTAAGACAGCGAGTGAGGTCCAATCCGTTGTCGATCGCACCTCCGCGCTGGGAGATCGACCCCAACTTCGACCTGCGCTACCACCTGCGCACTGCCCGCGCACCGGGTGAGGGGTCCATGGCCGACCTGTTGGCCATGGCGGGTCCGATGGCGATGCAGGGATTCGACCGCGCTCGCCCCCTGTGGGAGGCGACGGTCGTCGAGGGGCTGTCAGGTGGTCGCACCGCGATCATACTGAAGATCCACCACGCGATCACCGACGGTGTCGGTGGCGTGCGCCTGATGCTCGAACTGTTCGACCTGTCGGCCGATGCGCCGGATCGACCGATGCCTCCGGCACCTTCGGTGCACGTGATGAACCAGACAGAGCGGTTCATCGACGCGTTCCAGCACGAGAGCCGCCGTCAGGGCGACGCACTGCGCCATGCGGCCGCCTCGGGCATCGAGAGCGCCGTTGGCGCCGCCCACGACCCCACTGGTTCGATGATCGCGGGAACGGAGCTGGCGTCGTCGATCGTCCGGTTGCTCAGGCCCGGCGCCTCGCCGTTGTCGCCGATCATGACCCGACGTTCCCTGTCGAACCACTTCGAGGTCCTGACGATGCCGCTCGACGATGCCAAGAAGGCGGCCAAGCGAATCGGCGGCACCCTGAACGACACCTTCGTCGGGGGGATCCTGCGAGGGATGAGGCTCTACCACCAGGAACACGGACACGACCCGCAGGCCCTGCGCATGGGCATGCCGATCAGCATCCGTGACGACTCGCCGGCCGGCGCATCGGCTGGCAACGCTTTCGTCCCGGCCAGGATGGAAGTGCCAATGCACTTCGACGACCTGGAGCAGCTCCTGAAGGGCGTCAGAAGCCATTGCCTGTCGGCGCGCGACGAGCCCGCCAACCAGCTGGTGGCACCGATGTCCAACCTGCTCAACCGCCTGCCGACCTCCGTCGTCACGCAGCTGTTCGGCTCCCTGATGAAGGGGCTGGACTTCCAGGCTTCCAACGTTCCCGGCTCGCCGTTTCCGCTCTACCTGCTCGGAGCGCCCGTCCAGGCAGTGTTCCCCTTCGGCCCCACGGCCGGCGCGGCGGTGAACGTGACGCTGCTCAGCTACCAGAACGAACTGAACGTCGGCGTGAACGTCGACCCGGCAGCCGTTCCGGACGTGGACCGGTTCATGGAGAACCTGCGTACCGCTTACGACGAACTACTCGAACTGGCCTGATCGGTGGGGTGTCGAATGGTCGACACCCGGCACTGGCCGTAGCCTCACATCGATGAAGACCGTGGACGTGGTGGTCGTCGGTGCCGGCCCTGCCGGCAGCGCTGCAGCCATCACGTTGGCCGACGCAGGCATCGACGTGATGGTCGTCGACAAGGCACGTTTCCCACGCGACAAGATCTGTGGGGACGGGCTCACGACGGGCGCGCTCCGGCACCTCGAGGAGCTCGGACTCGAGGTGGACTCGGTCGCATCCTGGAAGACGGCACAGCACTGCTGGATACGCTCACCGTCCGGCCGGACGACTCGCTTCTCACTCCCCGAGGGGCCGGGTTCGTACATGGCAGTCGCGACGCGAAAGGACCTCGACTCGGCACTCGTCGATCTGGCACGCAAGGCCGGAGCCGACGTACTCGACGGGCACGGCGTGACCGCGGCCCGTGAGGTAGCTGACTCGGTCGAGGTCGAGGTCGACGGTGTCGGTACCGTTCGCGCACGCTGGGCCATTGCTGCTGACGGCATGTGGTCGCCGATGCGCAAGCACCTGGGGCTGTCGGTTGACCGCTATCGGGGTGAGTGGCACGCGTTCCGCCAGTACGTCTCGAACGTCGGTCCCCTCGCCTCGCGCGATCTGTACATCTCCTTCGACGCCGATCTCGTTCCCGGCTACTTCTGGTCGTTCCCGCTGCCCGATGGCCGGGCGAACATCGGGTTCGGCATACAGCGGGGTGGCGACTACTCGATCCAGGACATGAAGCAGCTCTGGGTCGAACTTCTGGAGCGTCCCCACATCGACGCCCTTCTCGGCCCCGACGTGACCGCTGACGAGCCGCACAGGGCATGGCCGATTCCCGCCAGGGTCGACTCGATGCCACCAACCTCGTCACGCACCATGTTCGTCGGCGACGCTGTCGCCGCGTGCGACGTGATGTCCGGCGAGGGAATCGGGCAGGCACTCGCCACCGGACGCCGGGCAGCGGATTCCGTGATCGGTTCGGGCCCCGGTGGCGATGCCACCGCCAGCTATGCACGAGCACTGCGCCTGGAACTGGTGGCGGACCACCGCATGTCGAAGCTGCTGGTCCGTGGCCTCTCGACCCCGACAGGTGCCGGTCGTGCAGTCGCAATCGCAGCGGCCAACGACTGGACGCGCCGTAACTTCGCACGCTGGCTGTTCGAGGACTACCCACGTGCCCTGATCGCCACTCCTCGGCGCTGGCGACGCGGAGCGGTCAGCAAGCCAGGTGCATACGCCTGACCTACCATCGCCGCCATGCGGACACGTCTGACCGACATCCTCCAAGTCGAACACCCGGTGATGCTCGCCGGTATGGGCGGGGTCTCCTACCACCGTGTCGTGGCAGCGGTCTCCGATGCGGGAGGTTTCGGCTGCCTGGGCGCCTCGACGATGTCGCACGAGGGCATGGTCGACGAGATCGCTGCGACCGCACGACTGACGGATCGGCCCTTCGGCGTCGATCTGCTCACCGCAGCCCCCCAGGACATGGCGGCAAAGGTGGCTGACATCATCGATGGCGGAGCGACCGTGTTCGTGGCAGGGCTGGGAGTGCCCCGCGAGGTCGTCGAACAGTGCCATGACGGTGGTCTGCTCGTGGTGAACATGTGCGGCAAGGTCTCCCATGCCGTCCAGGCGGTGGAGGCAGGCTGTGACATCGTCGTCGCCCAGGGCACCGAGGCGGGCGGTCACACGGGCCAGGTGGCGACCATGGCCCTGGTGCCCCAGGTCGTCGATGCTGTCGGCGAACGTGTACCGGTGGTGGCTGCCGGTGGGATCTTCGACGGGCGCGGACTCGCCGCCGCCCTCGGCCTGGGCGCAGACGGCATCTGGGTCGGCACCCGGTTCATCGCCACTCCTGAAGCACAAGCCGTGTCCGGCTACAAGGAGCGCATCCTCGCCTCGGCCGAGGACGGCACGGTCATCACACGCGCGTACACCGGCAAGACGTGCCGGGTGCTGCGCACCAGCTACGTCGACGAGTTCGAGCGAGCGGGCGGTGTGGCGGAACCGTTCCCGGGCCAGTACATACGCTCGCTGCAGGACGGCGTGAACCACCTTGGCGGTGACGAGCACACCGAGGGCATAGACCCGGACCGCGAATTCATGCCAGCCGGCCAGGGAATCGGAGCGATCGACGAGCTGGTCCCCGCTGGCGAACTGGTGCGCCGTTTCGTCAGCGAGGCCGAAGCGGTGCTCGACCGGGTGGCATCACTGCGCTGAGCGGCGGTGCCCTGACACAGCGGGCTCAGGCAGACAACTCCTTGAGCTTCGAGATGATCGCCTGCTGTCCTGCCACGTCACTCGCAATCGGCTGGACGTTGAGAACCGTCACGCCAGCAGCCTTGAACTGCTCGATCCGTTCCTTCACGTAGCCCTCGTCACCACAGAGTGATGTCTCGGCCAGGAAGCTGGCTGGCACGGCTGCCGCTGCCTCCGCCTTCTTGCCGTCGAGGTAGAGATCCTGGATCTCCTTGGCCTCGGCCTCGTAGCCGTAGCGGCAGAACAGCTGGTTGTAGAAGTTCCGGCCGCGAGCGCCCATACCACCGACGTACAGGGCCACCATCCCGCGTGAGAAGTCGCGGTAGGCACCAACCTCGGACTCGGGCCCGATAGCGACCAGGCCTCCGGCGATGACGTCAAGAGGACCGAGGTCCGCTGACCGCTTGGCCGCGCCGGCGGCAAGGTCCGCTCCCCACACGTCCGCTGCCCGTTCGGGGTGGTACAGGATCGGCAACCAGCCGTCGGCCAGCTCAGCGGTCATCTCGACGTTCTTCGGACCCAGCGATGCCACGTGGATCGGGATGTCGGGGCGTCGTGGATGGGTGATGATCTTGAGCGGCTTGCCCAACCCCGTGCCTTGGTCGGCGGGCAGCGGCAGCTGGTAGCGCTTGCCGTCGTGCACGACCGGTTCCTCGCGCTTCCAGACCTTGCGGCAGATGTCGATGATCTCCCGGGTCCGCTGGATCGGCGCGTCATAGGCCACACCGTGGAATCCCTCGATCACCTGAGGGCCCGAGGCACCCAGGCCCAGGATGCAACGACCCTCACTTATGTCATCGACACCCGCTGCTGTCATCGCCAGCAGCGTCGGGGTGCGGGTGTAGATGGGCAGGATGCCAGAGGCGATCTGGACCGTCTCGGTCTTGGCCGCCAGGTAGCCCATCAGGCTGACGGCGTCATAGCCGTATGCCTCGGCGACGTAGACGATGTCCAGGCCGGCCTTCTCGAGCGCCTGCACCTGCGCTACCGACTCGGCGAAGCCTCCGGCGTAGCCGATCTGCATGCTGATCTTCATGTTGGGTCCCCCCGACCTTCTCTCGTTGCCGTCAGTCAGCAACGCGGTGGTACTGATCGGTCCACTCGCTGCGCAGCGCGAGCTGTGAACGGTCCAGCGAGCCGACGTCCTGGCCGTTCTCGAAGTAGACGCGGTAGCGCTTCCAGCGGAACCCGTTGGAGAGCGTCACCTTGCCAGGGGTTCCGGCAGGCACACCGGGCAGGTCCACTGCGGCCACGACCTTGTCGTGGAACAGGAGCTCGTCGTCGACACGCTTCTTGGCCATCGGTGTGACACCGTACCAACCGAGGGCTCGTGTCCAGACATCGGCGGTC
>CAYVDN010000010.1:40182-81787 GCA_964450685.1 uncultured Microthrixaceae bacterium | reverse complement strand
CGTAGCTCAGGGGATAGAGCATCGGTTTCCTAAACCGTGTGTCGCAGGTTCGAATCCTGCCGGGGGCACAACGTTCTCGCCGGGTGTCCCCTACCGGTGCCGGCCACTCCGGCTGCGCCAGGCGTCTGGTGCTCGTGACCCACCGGCACGGGCGCGTCGTCAACCTCGCTCTCCACACAAGTAGCGGGGGAACTCCGCTGGTCCCTCGTCCAGCCACACGGCGACCACCTAAGGCCGCCGAAGCGTCACCGGTCGCTCGTAGACTGGCTTCGTGAGGCAGATCGTCCCAGCCGTTACCAAGCGTCGACTCACCGACGACGATCGATCCTGGGTGACCTACTGGCGCACGCGACCAGTCGAGGAACGGCTTGCGATGGCCACCGAGCTCAGCCTGGAGTGTGGCGATGCGGTTCCTGACCGACGACTTCGTCGAGTTCATCGAGTGCTGCGCCGCTCGTGACGTCCGCTTTCTGATCGTCGGGGGTTATGCGTTGGCCGCCCACGGCTACCCCCGGGCGACGAAGGACCTCGACGTGTGGCTGATGATCGATCCCGAGAACGCGGAGCGGGTCGTCAGCGCGCTCGACGACTTCGGGATGGGGTCCCTGGACCTCACTGCCCAGGACTTCCTCGAGCCGGAGATCGTCGTGCAACTCGGCTATCCGCCCACGCGTATCGACCTACTCACGTCGATCAGCGGCGTCCGCTTCGACGAATGCTGGAGCAATCGAGTTCTGGTGGATGTCGGTGAGCTGTCCGTAGTGGAGCGACACTCAACAGCGAGCAGACCATGCGGATCGCGCTCGCCGGCCAACAGGCGATGGACGCCGCCGTCGCCACCGTGGACCGAGCCTTCGCGTTCGCAGGAGCGAGCGCTGTCTACGACGGTCACCCGCTCCAGCGCTGCTTCCGTGACATCCACACCGCCAGCCAACACATCGCGTTCGGGGGCCAGTCCTACATCGCCCACGGGCAGGCGCTGCTCACGCGCTGAACGCGACGAACTCACCTCTCCAGTCACCCGTTGAACTGCCGAGCCCCGGTTCAGGAGTAACTTTGCTCCGACCACTGCGGCATTTCAGGAGTCTCCACGTGCTCATCCTCGGCATCCTCGCTTTCGGCATGATCGTCGGCTGGCTCGCCCAGCTCGTGCTGGGCATGGGCACGCGACCCAACGCCCAGTCGCTGATCGCAGGACTCGGCGGCTCGTTCGTCGGCGGGCTGTTGTCCAGCCTCATCGCCGGCGACGGCCTCGACATCAGGCCGAGCGGGCTCATCGGCTCCTTCGTGGGAGCCGTGATCGTGCTGGCCATCTGGGGCGCGGTGGAGAAGCGCTCCGCGAAGTCCTGAACACCAGGACCTTCCCCCGCGCCGTGATGGCGGCGACGCTGGTCGCCATCGGCGCAGCGGCGTGCTCCTCGGACGAACGCGGCGCCACCGATGACCCCTCGTCGAGCACGACTAGCGTCACCTCGACCACGACGACCGCCAGCGACACCACGCTTCCGGCGCCTGCCAGCTCTGCCGAGCTCGTCACGATGGCCTGCGACGACAACCTCAGCTGGTCGGTGGCAGGTCCCCTGGCCTCGGACCTGACCTCGGTGTCGGGGCTCGCAGCAGGTCGACGCGACCCCGCCGTCGTGTGGGCGGTGGAAGACAGCCTGGAGCCCGCCGACCTGATCGCTCTCGGTGAGGACGGCTCCGAGAAGGCCCGCATCCGCGTCGCCGCCGGAGCTATCAGCAACCTGGACTGGGAGGCCGTCTCCACGACAACGACGTCCGATGGCGACCCGCGCATAGTGATCGGCGACATCGGCGACAACTTCGCATTCCGGTCGTCTGTGAGGTTCCTGGTGATGGACGAACCCGCGCTCGATGCCGGCTCGGTGTCCCCGCGGGTGGTCGAGGCGACCTACGTCGACGCCAGCGGCACACCGGTCCGCCCCAACGCCGAAGCTCTCGTCGCCGACGATGACACGGTCTGGGTGTTCGACAAGGCACCGGACTCCACCACCACCTTGTACCGGGGGTCGACAGCCGACGACGCAGCCGTGCTGTCTCCCGTCGCGACGTTGGACCTGAACGGTGAAGCAGTCAGCGACGCGTCGCTGTCTCCCGACGGCAGCGTGCTGGCGCTTCGCACCAACAGGACGGTCAGGCTCTACCCGGTACCCGACGACGGTTCGCTCACCGACGCGCTCGGGAACCAGCCGTGCCTGGCTCCCGTCCCACCCGAGCCCCAGGGCGAGTCCGTCACCATCCTGGGCGGCACCGCGGGACTGCTGACGGTGAGCGAGGACGAGCGCGGAGGCGCAGTGGACCTGCACCGGATAGCACCGGGCTGAGGCAAGATGCTCCCGATGGGTGAGCGCCTCGACGCGATCGTCGTCGGTTCCGGACCGAACGGGCTGGTTGCCGCGATAGAGCTCGCTTGCGCCGGCTGGAAGGTGCGGGTGCTCGAAGCAGCATCTACCCCCGGGGGTGGCACCCGAAGCGCAGAGCTGACCCTGCCGGGGTTCGTGCACGACGTCTGCTCGGCGGTCCACCCACTGGCGCTCGCATCTCCGGCGATGCGCGACCTGGGCCTCGAGCGCTCGGGACTGGAATGGGTCCATCCGGAGGTCCCCCTCGGCCACGCCGTCACGCCAGGGCGATCCGCGCTGGCGCACCGCTCACTCGCCGAGACCGTCGACGGGTTGGGGGTGGACGGCCCGGCATGGAGGCGGACGCTCGGACCGGCCGTTCGGGCCGGGCACAACCTGACCGACGGTCTTCTCTCACCACTGGATCTGCCACCACGCCACCCGATCGCGATGGCGCGCTTCGGGCCCGTTGGGCTGCAGCCGGCCACATGGCTGGCGCGCCGCTTCGACGGCGACCTGGGCCCTGCGCTGCTGGCCGGACTCGCGGCGCACTCGATCCTGGACCTCGACCAGGTGCTCACCGGTGGAGTCGCCGTGATGCTCGGCTCACTCGCGCACAGCGTCGGCTGGCCATTCGCCCGTGGCGGCTCCCAGGCGATCGCCGACGCGTTGGTCGCCCGACTCGAACAACTCGGCGGAGAGGTCGTCTGCGACGAACCGGTCCGCACTCTCGACGATCTCCCATCGGCCCGCGCGGTGCTCTGCGATGTCGCACCGAGCAGGCTCGTTGCGCTCGCCGGTTGGAGGCTCCCGTCGCGCTACCGCCGGAGGCTCACGCGCTTCCGTCACGGACCCGGGGTGTTCAAGGTCGACTGGGCGCTCGACGGTCCGGTTCCCTGGACGGATCCCGAGCTGATGCGCGCCGGGACTGTCCATCTCGGGGGCACCTTCGCCGAGGTGCGCCGCAGCGAACACGAGGTCGTGCACGGCCACCACCCCGACGAGCCGTTCGTCCTGTTGGCCCAGCAGAGCGTCTTCGACCGCACCCGCGCTCCGGGAGCAGCCGAGGCGTTGTGGGGGTACTGCCACGTTCCCCACGGTTCCGACGTCGACATGACCGAGCGGATCGAGTCGCGCATCGAGCGCTTCGCCCCCGGCTTCCGGGATCGGATCGTCGCCCGTCACGTCGCCGGCCCCGCGGCGTTCGTCGCCGGGAACGCCAACTACGTCGGCGGCGACATCGCCGGGGGTGTCACCGATCTGCGCCAGTTCGTCGCCCGGCCGACGCTGTCACGTCGACCCTGGGCCACGCCGTCGGCAGGGTTGTACCTGTGCTCGGCATCCACTCCACCCGGAGCCGGCGTGCACGGCATGTGCGGAAGCGCAGCGGCCCGCTGCGCAATCGACGACGCCGCCCACGGACGCATCTGACGCCGGGCCGACTCCGGTCTCCCACCACGTTCACAGGGGCGCGGGTCGAGGGCCGCGCAGCAGGGATCCGGGCAGCTCTCCTGTGTGCTCGCCGTCTACGAAGGTCACCGCTCCGGACTTGACGGTCGCCCGGTAGCCGCTCGCTGTCTGCATCAGGCGTCTGCCGCCCGCTGGGAGGTCGTGCACGATCGTCGGCGGGTGACATGCCAGCGAGTCGAGATCGATGACGTTGATGTCGGCGAGCATCCCCGGCGCTATCACTCCCCTGTCGTGCCACCCCATGTGGAGGGCATTGCGCAGGGTGTGTCCGTGCACGATCGTCTCGACCGGGATCCGCTCACCGCGGGACCGGTCCCGGCTCCAGACGGTCAACGACGATGTGGTCATCGATGCGTCGCAGATCGCTCCGCAGTGCGCTCCGGCGTCGGACAAACCGAACAGCGTGTTCGGCGACGTGACCATCCGGTACAGGTCGTCGAAGTTCCGGTGGGCGAAGTTGAACAGCGCCAGGTAGAGGAGCTGGGTGCCGTCGCGCTCGAGCAACGAGTCGTAGAGCAGCTCAGCGGGCTCCACACCTTTCGCCGACGCCTCCGCGGCGATGCACCAGTCGGCGTCCAGCTCGTAGTCAACGGGGTCGGAGAGCCTGAAGATGACGTCGAACCCGCCGACGATCTGGGCGACTATCCCTGGCTCCAGGGACGCGACCAACTCGGCGTGCTCGGCCAGGATCCGTCGCTTGCGCTCGGGATCAGCCAGGGCCGCCAAACGCTCCGACGGCGTAGCGAACGCGAGCTCTCCCATGGACGCGCAGAAGGCGAACGGGTTGGCTGACGCCTGCAGCCCGAGCAGCACCCCAATGGGGCGGGAGCCGACCTGTGCCTTCACGTCCAGTCCCGCGTCCACCATCCGGTCGACCCAGTCCATCTGGAAACGCCACCGGTCGGGTGAGTGGTACGCCTGTTGCATCGTGAAGCTGAGCGGGCGTCCGCTGGTGCGCACGAAGGCTTCGAGCAGGTCGAGCTCGCGTCGGGCGAAATCGTCGTCGGTGGTCTGGTAGAGGTCGCTGATCAGCTGGGTGACGCCACCCCCCGCGTCGGCCATCGCCCGGGCGATCGCCAGCAGCTCACGCTCGTCGGCGCTGAGCGTACCGATGTTCTCGCCGGTCGAGCTGCGGTGGATCTCGGTCCTCGAGGTGGCGAAGCCCACCGCTCCCGCGGCGATCGCCTCGCGGACGTGGCGGGCCATGTCGGCGAGCTCATCGTCGGTCGGCGCCTCGGCGTGGTCAGCTCCCCGTTCGCCCATCACGTAGGTACGCAGCGCCGCGTGGGGCAGGTGGGCGGCCACGTCGACCGTGTGTGGTCTGGTGTCGAGCGAGTCGAGGTACTGGGGGAACGTTTCCCAGTCCCAAGTGAGCCCTTCGGCCAGGGCAGTGCCGGGGATGTCCTCCACGCCTTCGAGCAGCGCGATCAGCCAGTCGTGTCTGTCAGGCGCGGCCGGAGCGAAGCCGACGCCGCAGTTGCCCATGACGACGGTGGTCACACCGTGCAGCGACGACGGTGCCATGACCGGGTCCCATGTTGCCTGCCCGTCGAAGTGGGTGTGGATGTCGATGAAACCGGGTGTGACCAGCGCCCCGTCCGCGTCGAGCTCCCGTCGTGCTGTGCCGTCGACGTCGCCGACCGCGGTGATGACACCTCCTGTCACCTCGACGTCGCCGGTGCGGGGCGGGGCACCCGTGCCGTCGACGACCGTCCCGTTGCGGATGATCAGATCGGCCACCGCGTCACCGTAACGGCTCAACACCGACGCAGGCCGGCCGAACGGGAACCATGGCGAAGATGCGACGTTGGCGATCACAGCGGGTCCACTCCCGTCGGTACCGGGCACAGATGCACGACCTGGCTTCGTTCGAGGAGACCCGCGCGGCGATCGAGCGAGTGGTCCGGCTCGGTGCGGTGAGCGGCTGATCCCGCCGCCCGTCCCCGGCGGTAGCGTCGCCGCAGTGAGTGAGAAGGAGACACGCCCGTCCCCACTGCCGCTGCTGGGCGTCGTTGCAACTCTGGTTCTGTCCAACGTGATGGCGAACCAGGTGCTGCCCTCATGGGCCTACATCCCCTGGAACCTCTCGATCGCAGCGGTGGTCGTGGCGCTGGCGGTCCGCGTCGACGGCTGCACGGCCTACGACCTGGGCCTTGCTGCGCGCCGCGTGCCGTCCGGCTTGCGCTGGGGGGCCGCGGTGTCGGGGATCGTGCTGGCCGGCTACCTGATCGGGATCGCGATCCCGTTCACCCGTGACCTGTTCCACGACGACCGGGCGAACGTCGACGGCGCGGAAGTGCTGTGGCGGACCCTGGTGGCGATCCCGTTCGGAACCGTGCTGATGGAGGAGATCACGTTCCGCGGTGCCCTGCCGGCGATGTTCCGGCGGCGGACAGTGGGCCAGCCCCACGCGGCCCTGCGGGCCGACGTCTTCGCAGCGCTGCTGTTCGGCGCCTGGCACGTGTTGCCGACCCTCGACCTGTCTGACTCCAACGAGACGCTGCGGTCGCTGCTGCCCGGACCGCTGGGTGTGGTGGCGACCGTCGCCGGAGCGGTCGTCGCCACCGGCGTCTACGGCATGCTCCTGTCGCAGCTGCGCAACCGTTCCGACAGCCTCGTCGCTCCGGCGATGCTGCACTGGTCGACCAACAGCATCGGCTACGTGCTCGCCTGGTTCGTACAGCAGTAGTCCCCCTACCAGAGGACCTTCAACCCATGACCGAGATCACCTACGTCGACGCTCCCGCCGACGCCACGTCCACCGAACGCACGGCGCTCGGCGAGTCGGTGCGCAAGAGCGTGCCCCGCGAGTCGCTCGGCGAGTGGCAGCCCGCCGAGCACCGCCGCGACCCGATCGAGATCCTCGTCGAACAGGGCGCCACCAGAGTCCCCGAACTGCTGCCGGTGCGCTACGGGCGCATGGCAGTGTCGCCGTTCACGTTCTACCGGGGCGCACCAGCGATCATGGCCCACGACCTGGCGGCAGGGCCGTCGACCCCGCTGCGCACCCAGCTCTGCGGCGACGCCCACCTGCTGAACTTCGGCGCGTATGCGACCCCGGAGCGCAGGCTCATCTTCGACCTGAACGACTTCGACGAGACGCTACCCGGGCCGTTCGAATGGGACGTGAAGCGGCTGTCCGCGAGCCTGCTGGTGGCTGCACGCTGCTCGGGCCAGGGCGAGAAGGCGGGACGTCGTGCCGCGGTCGCCTCCGCCCGCGCCTACCGGGAGCACCTGCGCGAGCTCGCAACCCGGGACGTGCTGGAGATCTGGTACGAGCGAATCGAGCTGACCGACGCGATGCAGGCCTTCACCGGGATCGTCGCCCCCAAGAAGCTCGCCAAGATGCTCTCCAAGACCCAGCACCGCACCTCGGCGCAGGTTCTCGGAAAGCTGACCGAGATCATCGACGGAGAACGACGTATCCGCCATCAGCCACCGCTGCTGCTTCCACTCGACTCCGCCGACTGGCACGGCATCGCTGAGCAGGTACTCGACCGGTACGCCGCGACGCTCGACGACGACCATGCGATGCTGCTGCGCCGCTTCGAGCTGAAGGAGATCGCCATCAAGGTCGTCGGCGTCGGCAGCGTCGGCACGCGGTGCCTGATAGCGCTGCTGCACGGGCGCGATGAGGACGACGTGCTGTTCCTGCAGGTGAAGCAGGCCGAGGCGTCGGTGCTGGCCCGCTTCGCCGGTGCCAGCGAGTACGACCAGCAGGGTGAGCGTGTGGTCAAGGGCCAGCGCCTGATGCAGGCTGCCAGCGACCTGTTCCTCGGTTGGACCGTCGGCCCGTTCGGACACCACTACTACGTGCGCCAGCTGCGCGACATGAAGGGCTCGGTCGCGATCGACGGGCTGCCCGCCGAGGGGCTCGTCCGCTACGGCGAGTTGTGCGGTCGCACTCTGGCCCGGGCGCATGCCCGCTCTGCGGATCCGCGTGCGGTCGCCGGCTACCTGGGCCAGGCGGAGCGATTCGACGAGGCGATGAAGTCGTTCGCGATCGCCTACGCCGACCAGACCGAACGTGACCACGCCCGATTCGTCGAGGCGATCGACGACGGTCACCTCCCGGCGGTGCAGGGCAGCTGACCCGCCGGCCGCTCGGCTGTCCCCTCAGTCGGAGCCGAGCGACTTCATCTGGAACGCCACGACCAGCTGGATGATCCCGAAGATCACCAGCCTGACCCCGATGAGGAGTGCGAGCACCCACACCGTGATCTGCGGCCAGGCGATCGCCAGCGCACCGACGACGATGCCGATCGCTCCGAGCACCGCCAGCAGACCCCAGTGCCCGATGACGTCACGCTCGGATATGGCGACGACGAGTTGCAGAAGTCCGGTGACGATCACGCTGATACCGACGACGATCGCCAGGAACCACAGCGACTTGCCGGGGCGGAGCAGCACTATGACACCGGCGAGCAGGAACAGTCCGCCGAGCAGGTAGCCGACCCACGACTGTCGACGGTCACCGGCGGTGACGAGCTCGAACAGGCCGTTGAGGAAGAGGGCGATCGCCAGCAGGATCGCCAAGGTCGCGACAGCAGCCTTCGGGCTGAAGATCAGCCACGTGCCGATCACCGAGCTGAGCAGGCCCATCACGAGCCAGATGATCCACGCGTTCTTGGGGATCTTCACCGAGACGTCCGTCTGCATTGGACCGACGCTAGTTTCCGGTCGGCTCGCCGACGGGGACCGTGAAACTGGCGCGCAGCTCCCGGAACTGCGACACCCTGGAAGACACGTCGAAGGTCCACTCGCCCGGGTAGGGCACCTCGACGTATCCGGTGGAGTGCCCGTTGGTGATCCGCGTCAGCTCGGCGTCGAGCGGTCCGACGTCGCGCTCCGGGAGCGACATCTGCAACACGAACTCCTCGACGTCGCCCATGAGTCGACCGTCCGGACCCAGAGCGGTGATGTGGACCTCGTTGGTGCCCCGGGTTCCGGGCTGAACCGTCAACTCGACCTCGCCGTCACCGAACGGCTGGCTCTGGGCGAACGGTCCACCGGACGGGGCCGGGGGCATTTCCGTGGATCCGGAGGCTTCGGGTGGTACCTGCGCCAGGACTACACCGGCGATCAGGGCGAGGGCAAGGACGGCGATCTCGATCCTGATCGACGAGCGGAAGCGTGCCAGTGCCGCTGCGCCGTCGGGTCCCGCGAGTGACGGAGCCGCACGGAACCTGTTGTGGACGGCCAGGCCAACGGCGACCACGAGAAGGACGGACTTGGCGACGCCCAGGCGGCCGTAGGTGCTCGACGTGAGTCCGTCCAGACCGACGCGGTCGACTACCAGAGCCAGTCCGGTCGCACCGAGGACCACCACCGCACCTGCTCCCCAGGGAGAGAAGCGTCTTGCCGCGTCGTACACCCGATCGGGATCATCACCCCGAGCCCGGTTCTCGAGCATGACCAGTGCGACCGCCCAACCGACCGCGGCTGCGACGTGCAGCACAGTGAGCCCCGCCGACAACCACACCGGCGGCAACGACACAGCATGTCCCTGCGCGGCGACCGTCACGGTCACAGCCGCGGCCAACGCCACCTCTACCTGGTCTCCCCTGGACCACCAGGAGAGCCCCAGGCCCACGAACGAGAGTGCCAGGGCGAACGTCCCCATGCGCCCGCTCTCGGTGGCCAGCACCAGCTGCAGCGAATCGGCGATCCCCTCTCCGACCGCCAGCACCGCGCCGATCGACATCAGCGCCGTCCCGACCGCTACCGGCACCCACCGCATCCGCGGTCGCCGCCCCAGGAGAGCACACGCGAACACGGCGACGACACCCACCACGGCTGAGACGGATCCGGCCACACGCACCGCTGAGGCCATCGGTGATGCACCGCCGGAGACGGATGCGGCAGGCTCGTCCAGGCTGCGGTTGCGCAGGTGGAACAGGTAGCTGCCACGGAGCGGATGTCCGTCGGCGGAGACGACGGACCAGGTGACCGTGTAGGAGCCGTCGCTGCTCAGATCCGGCACAGCCGCGCGGACCACGTTCGCGCTGGAGCCAGCCCGGACTCCGTCGACCACCTCGCCCGCTGGGTCGAGCAGGGTGACCCCGTCGGATCCGCTGCTTATCCCCTCACTGAAGGTGAGCACGATCTCGGTGGGTGGCTCCTCGACCACCTGGTCAGCTGCTGGTTGCGACCCTGTCAGCACTGCGTGGGCGCCGACGACGGGAGCCACCAGAAGCGCTGCGAGAATCACCCCGACCAGGACAGCGACGCGGGCGACCAGACGGACCGTGGAACGACTCATGTGGGGACGACACCTCGCTCGCCCTGCTGGCCCCGCTCGCCACGACGGCGGCGCCAGCGTTCCACTTTGCGGTAAATGATCACGGCGACGACGACCAGCGTCACGAACGCGATGACCGGCACCAGCACCGCCAGGACAGTCAGGACGAACGACACCGCGTCCTCCACCGCCGATGCGATCGGGTTGCCGACACCGCCGGTTCCGGCTGTCAGCGCAGGGCGGACACCCACAAGGTCGACCAGGAACACCACGGACAGCACTGCCAGGGCCCAGTTCGAGCCGAGCTGATCGAACGGCTCGGTGAGCGTCACGATGCCCAACCGTTGAGCCACACCCAGGCCGAACAGCGGGATCCACGCGTTCAGTCCGGACGCGGCTCCGAGACCGACAGCGCCCAGCAGGTTCGTGAACAGCGACAGCTCCACGCGCCCAGTGTGGCCCAGGTGCAGACCTGTGGGTCGATCGGCCCAGACAGATCCACCCATTGCCGGGGAACGGGTCTCGGGGGCACGATGTCGGCCTCACCTGAGGGGGCGCGACGGTGCAAACGACCAAGGAACGACCGATCCGCACGGCGATCGTGCTGGGAGCGGGTGGCACGGTGGGCATCGCGTACCACGCCGGCGTGTGCAAGGCACTCGCCGACGCGGGGTTGGATCCCGCCGGGGCGGATCTGATCGTCGGCACGTCGGCAGGGGCGATAGTCGGAGCGATCCTGCGCGCCGGTCACGACCTCGACGACGTGTGGGAGCTGGCTCATGCCGACGAGCACCCCTTCGTCGAGGACGAGCCCTTCTTCCGACCCGATGTCGTGTTCCACCAGGGTTGGCGGACCCCGATAGGCCTCGCGCGACGCCTGGTCGGCTCGGCCTGGGTGTTGCAGCGATCGATCGTTCGCTGGCCTGCGGTGAACCCTCCCCGCTCGCTGCAGCGCTTCTACCGGGCCGGACTGGGCTCGGCCACGGAGCAACGCCAGGAATTCGCCAACTGGGCCGGGGAGGAATGGCCCGACGGCGATCTGGCCTTGTGTGCCTTCGACGTGGTCACCGGGCGACGCGTCGTGCTCGGCCCACCGGCCGACAACAGGCCTGCCCTGCCCGACGCGATGCGCGCGTCGTCGGCCGTGCCGATGCTGTACCCGCCGGTGCGCCTCGGCAGGCGCATGCTCGTCGACGGCGCTGTGAGCTCGTCGACCAACCTGGACGTCGCCATCGAGGCTGGCGCCGAGCTGATCGTGGTCGCGGCTCCGTTGACCTACGACCCGTCGAGTGTTCCGTCTCCGCACCTGAGGGTGTCCAAGGAGCTGTTCCACCGCGAACTGGACTGCGAGCTGCGCAAGGCACGCGACGCCGGTGTCGAGGTGCTGGTCATCCGCCCCGACGCCCACGAGGCGCAGATCCACGGCCTCAACCTCCTGCGTCCGGGCAGCGGCAGCGAGACTGCGACGCTCGCACACGCCAGGACGGCCGACCTGCTCGCCACCCGCGAAGGCCGCGCCTTCCGGCGCAACTGGCTGCAGAAGCCGCTCAGGGCTGTCGGCTGAACCGGTCGGATCACCGACAGTCAGAGCAGCTCCGCGAAGAAGTCGTTGCCCTTGTCGTCGGTGATGATGAAGGCCGGGAAGTCCTCGACCTCGATGCGCCACACGGCTTCCATCCCCAGCTCGGGGTACTCGAGCACCTCGACCTTCTTGATGGCGTTCTGGGCCAGGATCGCGGCTGGCCCGCCGATCGACCCCAGGTAGAAGCCGCCGTGCTTGGCGCAGGCATCGCGGACCTGCTTGGAACGGTTCCCCTTGGCCAGCGAGATGAAGCTGCCTCCGTGCTCCATGAAGAGGTCGACGTAGCTGTCCATGCGCCCCGCCGTCGTCGGGCCGAAGCTGCCCGAGGGCATTCCCTCGGGCGTCTTGGCAGGACCCGCATAGTAGATCGGGTGGTCCTTGACGTACTGGGGCAGGCCCTCGCCCCGGTCGATGCGCTCCTTGAGCTTGGCGTGTGCGATGTCACGGGCGACGACCATCGGGCCGGTCAGCGACAGTCGCGTCTTGACCGGGTACTGCGAAAGCAGGTTCCGGATCTCCGACATGGGACGGGTCAGGTCCACCTCCACGACGTCGGAGTGGAGGTCGTCCTCGACAACTTCGGGCAGGTACTTGGCGGGGTCGGTCTCGAGTTGTTCCAGGAACACGCCGTCGGCGGTGATCTTGCCGAGCGCCTGACGGTCAGCCGAGCAACTGACGCCGATGCCGACGGGACAGGACGCACCGTGACGCGGGAGACGGATCACCCGCACGTCGTGAACGAAGTACTTGCCGCCGAACTGGGCACCGATCCCGGACTCGGCGGCCAGCTGGAAGATCTGCTGCTCGAGCTCGACGTCGCGGATGGCGTGACCGAGCTCGTTGCCGGTCGTGGGCAGCCCGTCGAGGTAGCGGGCGCTCGCGTACTTGACCGTCTTGAGGTTCATCTCCGCCGATGTGCCACCCACGACTATGGCCAGGTGGTAGGGCGGACAGGCGGATGTGCCGAGTGTCTTGATCTTCTCGCCGACGAAGCGCATGAGCGACTCGGGGTTCAGCAGCGCCTTGGTCTCCTGGTACAGGAAGGTCTTGTTGGCGCTGCCCCCGCCCTTGGCCATCACCAGGAAGTTGTACTCATCGCCGTCGACGGCGCTCAGGTCGATCTGCGCCGGCAGGTTGGTGCCGGTGTTGCGCTCGTCGAACATGGTGATCGGCGCCAGCTGCGAGTAGCGCAGATTGGTCCCCGTGTAGGTGCGGAAGACACCGCGGGCGATCGCCTCCTCATCGCCACCGGGTGCACCGCCGGCCGAGCCGTCGGCGCCGTAGGTCCAGACCTGCTGTCCCTTCTTGGCCATCACGATGGCGGTGCCGGTGTCCTGACAGCTGGGCAGGACCATGCCCGCCGAGACACACGCGTTGGCGAGCATCGTGCGGGCGACGAAGTGGTCGTTCTCGGTCGCCTCGGGGTCGTCGAGGATCTTGCGGAGCTGTGCCAGGTGCCCTGGCCTGAACAGGTGCGAGATGGCCCGCACGCCCTCCGCCACGAGCAGCGTCAGCGCCTCCCTGTCGACCTCGAGCACCCTGCTGCCTCGGAACTCCCCGACCGAGACGAAGTCGTCGGTCAGCTTCGTGAAGGGTGTGTCGCCCTTCTGCTGGGGGAACATCTCCTGGAACTGGAAGTCGACCATCTCCCCACCGTATGCACCGCCGTCGGGCGGGGCACACTCACGAGTCGCTGTCGGTGCTGCCGTCAGCGGGTGAGAGCTGGGTGAGCACGGAGCGCTGGTGGCCAGTCGCGGCGAAAGCCCGGGACAGCAACGGCGAGGTGGCCTTCAGCGCGTCGGGAGTCCGATCCTCGTCCGACTCACCGTCCACAGGCTCCGGTGGACGGGCCGGCTCTTGTTCCGGTTCATGCGACGGGTCGCGCTCGGCTGCCGGCTCCGGGACCGTCTCCGCGACAGGTTCGGGAATCGCCTCGGGCTCGGGCTCGGGCTCCGGCACGGAACTCGGTCCTGTGACCGTGGCCGGATCTGCTTCCGCCTCGGCGAGCTCCTGTCGGAGGACGTCGAACAGGGCGAGCGTCTGCGCGGATGCTTCTGACCCTGACGAGCGCCGCCGGCGACGCTTGTGCGACTTGTCGTCCCGTCCGGCGACCACCGGCGTCGCGAACATCGGCGCCTGCTCGGCCCGACGGTCGGCGAGCTCCCAACCGCGGGGAACCGTGAGCCTCTCGGCGTGCAGGGCACAGATCTCCTGGTTACGCCCGACCCGTTCTGCGATGTCGTCGAGCCACACCGCACAGGTGACCGGGTCGTAGCTCAAGCGCGCAACCGCGGGACGATCACACCCCGGACGCATGCACACCCTGACCATCACCGGAGGCTACAGCCGCTCGGTGCGCACGGGGCGGGCAATGCCACGGACCGAGAGCTCGGTTACGTCCAGCTCCGTCTGCACCACGGCGTCGACGACTCCGCCTGCGAGGCCCGCCGCGAATTCGTCAGGGTCCACCGCGCTGCGAGGCACGTCGGTCCAGTCGTCAGCTGTCACGGTGAGCACACGAACGCCGCTACCGGTGATCTCGAGTCGCAGTTGGTCAGCCAGTGCCCGAGCAGCCGCCTGGGTGATCGTGTGGTGTGCATCGCCTTCGCGGCGGTCCGAACGCGGCGCCGAGGTCACGAAGACGCACTGCCCTCCGGGGGAACTCATCAACGGGGCGACCAACTGCGACAGCACGTAGGGCCCTCGCACGTTCAACAGGTAGTGCTCGTCGAGCGCGTCCACCGGGCTGTCGGTCACCCGTCCCGGCGCCTGGAGTCCCGCTGCGTGCACGAGCAGGTCGACCGGTCGGTCGAGCCGTTCGACGAAGCGGACCGCATCGGCGATCTCGTCCGCTATGGCGAGGTCGCAGCAGAGGGGGGCGCTGAGCGCCCCAGGACCGAGAGTCCTGGCCGTGGCGTCGAGTGCGTCCAGGTCGCGGCCCACCATGCAGACTGCAGCTCCCCGGTAGCTCAACTCGGCACATATGGCGGCGCCGAGCATCCCGGCCGCTCCGGTGACGACCGCCAGCCGACCGTCGAGCTGGCGGGGTGATACGGACACCTCGGCGACCATCTCCTCGGGCGCGTCGAACAACGGTGTGCTCGGCTCACCGAAGGGAGCATCCAAGGGGTCGAACGGGTCGGTCATGGGCGTGATCGGCACTCGGATCGGCAGATGGGACCCGCGGGTGAGGGATTCTCCCCCGGTTTCATGATGCGCTCGCCTCCACGACCAGGGCCCTGTGATCGCTCACGCCCGTGTCGACGACCCGTGCGTCCGTCGGGGTCAAACCTGCCAATGCGATCCAGTCGAGGCACAGCCGAGGCTGATCTGCTGGATAGGTCGCGGGTGACTCGACCGGCTCCAGTCCCGCGGCGACGAGTGGCGGCACCGCTCCGTCGGGACGCAGGTTCAGGTCACCGAGCAGGCACCACGGCTGCGGCCATCGGCCCAGCTCGTCCAGAACCGCCCGCAGCTGGTCCGGTGCGGTGTGGAACCGTCCGCGACGACGGTTCTGCAGATGGGTCGACGCGACACTCAACTCGATGTCGCCGACAGCGACACGGCTGAGCAGCGCCGCTCTCGGCTCGCCGGGACCGGGAAGATCGAGCACCCTCTGTTCGAAGGTCCTTCCCCTGACCAGCAGGGCGTGTCCGTACCGACCACCGGGACCGAACCAGCGGGTCGCGACGAACCTCGCTGTCATACCAGTGCGTCTCGCGGCCGCACCGGCCTGGTCGGCGAACCACGACCGGAACACCCGTCGGTCGACCTCCTGGAGCGCTACGAGGTCCGCGTCCAGCGACGCGACCGCCTCGACCATGGCGCCGTTGCGCACGAGTCGACCCGGTGGGGCGCCGTGATGGATGTTGAACGAGGCGATGCGCACCGACACCGATCCTTACCGATCATCAAGTGACTGCGCCGATCATCTAAAGACAACACCACGGCACTCCGACAGAAGAGGTGATGAGTGGCGATGCAATCAGCGGGAACGATCGTCCGCGCCTGGCCAGGCGCCCATCTGGGCGTCTGTTGGGGCGCGTATTCGCCGCAGTGCTGCTCTGTGCAGCCCTGTCGCTCAACGGTGTCCTGATCGACACACCCGATGTGTCGGCCCAGGAGTCGTTCACCTTCAGCGGTGGCGGCTGGGGCCACGGAATCGGCATGAGCCAGTGGGGCGCCCGGGGCTTCGCCGCCAACGGCTGGAACCACCAGCAGATCCTCACCCACTACTACCAGGGCACGCAGGTGGTCACCCGCGCCGAGGAGGAGGTGGGCAACGACCTGAAGGTCCTGCTCGGAGAGAAGACCACCTCGTTCTCGTTGACCACCGGGGGCAGCACGACCGTCGCCGGGATCGGCACAGTCGGGTCGGGATCGACGATCACGTTCACCCGCTCCGGCGCCGACATGGTCGTCTCAGGCGCGCTCAACACCACGGTCACTGGCCCACTGCTCGTGCAGTTCGCCGGCAACGGCGACCTGCGGGTGACACCCTCGGGCTACTCGTACCGTTACGGAATCCTGGCAATCGGACCGGACACCAACGGCGGTCTGCGTGCGGTACTGGGCGGACTCACCATGCAGCAGTACCTGTACGGCCTCGGAGAGATGCCCTCGTCGTGGCCGATAGAGGCCCTCAAGGCCCAGGCGACCGCAGGGCGCACCTTCGCCCAGCGGCGCCGCGACCAGCGAGGCAGCTCCGACTTCGACCTCTACTCGTCGGTGTTGCACCAGGCCTACACGGGTACCCGCTACGAGGTCGACGCGTGGCGTGCTGCGGTCGACCAGACCGCTCGCCAGGTCATCACCTACGGCGGCTCCCTGATCGACGCCGTCTACTCGGCCTCCTCAGGCGGTCACACCGAGAACAGCGAGTCGGTCTGGGTCAGCTCTGTGCCGTACCTGCGTGGCGTGTCCGACCCCTACGACGCGACCGGGGGCAACCCCAACGGGTCCTGGACCCGCTCCTACACGGGCTCCCAACTCGGCAGCTGGTTCGGCCTCGGCACCGTCACCGCGGTACAGATCCTCGGGCCGCTCGGTGTCTCCGGCAGGGTCGACAAGGCGACCATCAGGCTGACGGGCACCGGAGGGACGCGCGACGTCACCGGCACGTACTTCCGCTCGACGGTCAACTCCGCCTCACCGGGATCGCAGCTGATGTCGACGAAGTTCACGGTGGGTGCAGGGAGCGCAGCGCCCACCATCCCGGACCCGGTCCGCCTGCCCGGCGGGAACTTCCACACCGCGTACGCCGACGGTCGCACGATCATCGTCGGGGGAACAGCATCCGATCCGGATGGTGCGCCAGTGGTGCGCGTGGTGTCGACGATGGGATCCCAGAGGGCGGTACGTGAGGTGCGAGCAACCAACGGCTCCTATCTGGTCGCCTGGAGCGGCTCACCGGGTACCCGCACCATCTGCTCGACCGTGCTGGACCTGCCGACGGGCCAGGAGGTCTCGCTCGGCTGCCGCGACGTCGTCGTGAAGTAGCAGTCGAGGCGCAGCCACGACCGCTACCGTTCGCTTCATGCCACGCCTACGCGAAGTGCCACGCGCCGAGGTCCACCCGTTCGGCGAGGTCATGTACGGCCTGATCTTCGGCGACCGCGACCCGGTGGAGGAACCCGGCACTGCCTCGGGCACGCCCGGCGACTGGTGGACCGTCACCGCATTGTCACCGGACGCCTTCGACCACATCTGCAACGGCCTCGCCTACTACCGGTCGTCGGAACGCAAGCTAGACCCGAGGCTGCGTGAGCTCGGACAGATCCGCGCCGGCTGGGGAGGCGAGTCGCAGTTCGTGTTCAGCCAGCACTGCAAGGCGATGCGCGACCACGGTTTCACCGACGATCAGGTCGCGGCGATCCCGCACTGGCAGGTGTCGGACTGCTTCAGCGAAGAGGAGCGCGCTGTGCTGGCGTACGCCGACTGCTTGGTCCAGGACCGCGGACGTGTGCCCGACGGAGTGTTCGCCGCGCTCAGGGAGCACCTCGACGACGAGCAGATAATGGAACTCACCTACATCACGTGCACGTATTCGATGCACGCAGTGATCTCTCGGGCGCTCCAGCTCGAGTTCGACGACCGTCCCGACCCGGTCGTCGAGGTGCCGGACCCGGACGGCAACTTCGCCGGGCTCGAGGTCTTCGACGAACGGTCCTGATCAGGACCAGTCCGTCGCGCTCTCACGCCAGGAACTCGGGCACCCTGTCCTTGGGCCGCCCGATGATCGCCCGCCCGTCCCGGACGAGGACCGGACGCTGCAACAGCTGTGGGTGTTCGCTGAGCACGTCGAGCACCTGTTCGGCGGTTGCGACGTCAGCGTCGCTCAGACCGAGCTTGGCGAAGTTGGCGTCACGGCGCACCAGGTCGGTCACCGGATCCTCGAGCTGGTCCATCAGCTCGCTGAGCTGCTCCCGGGTGGGACGCTCGGCCTTGAGCATGTACTTGACGAGCTCGTAGTCGACACCTGCCTCGTCGGCAGCGTCGACCGCGTGACGTGAGGTCGAGCAGTTCGGATTGTGGAAGATGACGACTTCGCTCATGGTCGAGAGGCTACCTACGCGTCCAACCGGAGGATCCGCCGGGCGTTGTCGCGCAGGAACTTGGGCCACACGTCGTCCTTGAAGCCGACGTCGGGCAGCTCGGAGAAGATCCGGTCCAGGGTCAGACCCATCGGGAAGTAGCCGCCGTAGAGCACCTTGTCGGCACCACGGGTGTTGGCGTAGTCGATGATCGCCTGCGGGTAGTAGCGCGGAGCGAACGCTGACGTGGAGTAGTGCAGGTTCGGCCACTTGAGCATCAGCTTGACCGCCAGGTCCTCCCACGGCTCCGCCCCATGGCGCATGACGATCGTCAGCTCGGGGAAGAACCAGCAGACCTCGTCGAGTAGTTCGACCTTCTGGGCGGCCAGCGGCACCCGTGGCCCCGGCACACCCACGCAGATGAAGATCGGCAGGTCGAGCTCGCAGCACTTGGCGTAGATCGGGTACCAGCGCTTGTCGTCGATCGGCACCTGCGGGTTGCATCCCGCGGGGAACGCGACGACCGCCCTGAGCCCTATCGAGCGGTGCAGCTCGTCGATGCGACGGACCGCGGCCATGCCCTCGTTGGGGTCCACTCCCAGCGACGGCAGGAACCGACCGGGGTGCTCCTCGATCGCCCGCATCTGGTTGGGTCCGCCCGAGCCGATCAACGCCGCTTCGATCCCGTGGTGGTTCATCAGAGCGACGGTGTGAGCGACTGGATCAGAGCCTGCTTCCATCGCCCCGGGGACCTTCTTGAACATGTACTGCGCAGGGAACTCGAACTCGTCCTTGGACTCGTCGTCCTTGAGGTTCGGTGCAAGGAACTCGTAGATCGAGCGCACGTCGTCGAAGGGCAGGTCCATCATCGTGTCGATGACACCGATTCCAGTGGGCATGGCCATGGACGGCCACGGTACCGGAGCTAGAACACGTTCCATGCGTCGACCGAACGTGTTGCTGATCACCCTCGACCAGTTCCGCGCGGACTGCCTGGGCGTGGCCGGGCACCCGGTCGTTCGCACCCCCAACCTGGACCGGCTGGCGGCCGACGGCGTGCGCTTCACTCACCACTTCGCCAACTGCGCGCCCTGCGGGCCCTCCCGGGCGTCGCTGCTGACCGGCCTGTGGCAGTCGAACCACAGGGTCACCAGCAACGGTGCTCCTCTGTCGGATCACCTGCCGATGCTGCCGCGCATGCTTCGGGAGCACGGCTACGACCCCGTCCTGTTCGGCTACACCGACACGACTCTCGACCCTGCGACGCTCGGAGAGGACGACCCGCGACGCACCAGCTACGAGCAGCCGATGCCGGGCTTCTCGACCGGGGTCCTGTTGGACGACGACATCAGGCCGTGGATCGAGTGGCTGTCCGCTATGGGATACGACACCCCCGACGAGCACCGACTGATCTATGAACCGGCGGACGTCGCCACCCCCGACGGACGAGGGGCCACCTGGCGGCCCGCCCGCTACGCGGCCGAGCACACCGAGTCGGCGTTCATCACCACGAAGGCACTCGAATGGCTGGACGGACCGGGCAGGCTCGACCAACCGTTCTGCGTGCACCTGTCGTACCTGCGCCCCCACCCCCCATACCTGGCGCCGGCGCCCTACAACGACATGTTCGACCCAGCCGACATGCCCGCACCCACCCGGCACCCGACGCCCGGAGACGAGGGCGCCGTCCACCCATTCGTCGCGGCGGCTCTCGGTGTTGTCCCCTCGCCGGAGTCGGAGCTGGACCAGCGTCAGCTGCAGGCCACCTATTACGGCATGATCGCCGAGGTGGACGCCCAGGTCGGTCGCCTGCTCGACGGCCTCGACGAACGCGGCCTGCGTGACGACACGATCGTCGTGCTGACCTCGGACCACGGTGAGCAGTTGGGTGACCACTGGCTGGTGGAGAAGCTCGGCTTCTTCGACCAGAGCTACCGGATCCCGCTGATCGTCCGCTGGCCCGGCATGGAGGGAAGTCCAGGCCGCACCGTCGAAGCGTTCACCGAGAACGTCGACATCACCCCCACGTTGCTCGACCTGGTCGGCGCGCCACCGTCGCCCTTCTGCGACGGCGCGTCGCTACGGCCATTCCTGGACGGGGACCTGCACGGAACCGACGCGCCGGCCGGCTGGAGGACCGCCGCCCACCACGAGTTCGACTTCCGCGATCCGACCTCGACGCTGATCGAGGACCTCTTCGGGATACGCCAGGACCAGTGCGCCCTGTCGGTGTGGCGTGGCCGGAACCGCAAGTACGTGCAGTTCTGCGGCGGTTTCCCGCCCCTCTACTTCGACCTGGACCAGGACCCGGGCGAACTGCACGACCTGGCAGGAGATCCGACCCGCACCACCGAGATGCTCGAATGCACCCAGGAGCTGCTTCGCGCTCACCTGGAACACACCGACCCCAGGCTCGCCAACACCAGGGCCACCGCCGATGGGACCGTGGTCAGGGTGGACCCCGGCAGGGGAACCTCGCACCGATAGGGTGGGCCGGTCCGCCCGGCGGCCCTCGGCCGCCTCGAACCCACGACGTGACCGATGGCCCGACGCCCCACCCTCCAGCGTCCGCGGCCCCTGCAACTGGGCCGCCGCCTGGTCGACCTGCTCGGTCCGACCGGCGATGCCGCGCGCCAGAGCCTCGTTGCGCTCGTGTTCAACTCGTCGACCAGCCTCGTCGCCGGTGCACTGCTGGGGTCGATCGTCGCCACGTTCGAGGAGCTACCCGGCCTTCTCGTGATGGTGCCCGCCGCCATCGGCCTGCGGGGCAACATCTTCGGCGCCCTGGGCAACCGGATCTCCACTGCCATCCACACCGGTACCTTCAGGGTGTCGGCCAAGCGCGAGTCGGTGCTCACACAGAACGCGCTGGCGTCGCTGTCACTGACGATCCTGCTGTCGTTCCTGCTCGCGGGGATAGCCAAGGCCGTGTCGCTCGGCTTCGGTGTCGAGGAGACGATCCCGGTGATGCAGTTGGCGCTCGTGTCGGTCCTCGGAGGACTGGTCGCCAGCCTCGTCGTTCTCGCCGCGACGATCGTGCTGTCGATCGGCGCCGTGCGCCGCGAGTGGGACCTGGACAACCTCGTCGCGCCCACCGTGTCCACCCTCGGCGACGTCGTGACGATCCCCGCTCTCTTCCTGGCATCCAAGCTCGTTGGCGCAGGCAACCTCTCCACGGCACTGGGGTGGGCGACGGTCGCGCTGACACTCGTCACCCTGGTCGCCACGATGCGCTCGCAGTTGGCGCAGTTCCGCCAGATCGTCCGCGAGTCCCTGCCCGTGCTCACCGTGGCGCTGCTGCTGTCGACGCTCGCGGGCATCGCCGTCGAGAAGCGCCTGGCGATGTTCGCGGCACTTCCCGCGCTGCTGATCCTCCAGCCGGCGTTCGTGTCGAGCGCAGGGGCACTGGGCGGAATCCTCTCCAGCCGCGTCGCGACGAATCTGCACCTCGGCCTCGTCGAACCAGACGTGCGCCCAGGCCGCGAGGCGCGCCGTGACGCGCTGCTCGTCCTGCTGATCGGGTTCCCGGTTTTCCTCTTCAACGGGGTGGGCGCCGACCTACTGGCGCGTCTCCTGGGCTCTGCCAGCCCGGGTCTCCCCCAGATGGTCGCCGCGTCGCTCATCGGCGGGCTCGTGGCGGTCCTGTTCGTGATCGCGCTGGCGTACTACGGAACGATCAGCGCCTGGAACGTGGATGTCGACCCCGACACCTACGGCATCCCCGTGGTGACCGCGTCGGTCGACTTCGTCGGTGTCGTCGCGCTCATCGTCACCGTCGTCGCGCTCGGCATCGCCTGACTCGTCGCGTCGGTACGATCGACGTCGCACCCGGAGGTCACCGTTGTCCGACCAGTTCCCCACCCCGCCCCCCTATCGACCCCAGACCCAACAGCCCCACTACCAGCCACCCCAAACCCCGCCACCCCAGTACCAGGATCCGTCCGGCCCGCCGACGGCGCCGGTCCCCCCGGTGGGCGGATGGACCGTGCCGGCGCCGGAGCCCACAGGATTCATCCAGCCGGGTACACCCGAGCCCGGCGGTCCGGCCCGTCGCTCGCGTGTCTGGGTCGTGGTAGCGGTGATCGTGGCGCTGGCTCTGGTCATCGGTGGCGCGGCTGGGGCGTTCGTGATGCTCACCGGGTTCGGCCGGCTCGACGTGAGCATCGACACGTGTGAGATCGCGGCCGACGGAGCTCTCACCGCTACCGGCACGGTGGACGGGCCGAGCGGCACAGCCGCCAGGGTGATCGTCGACTTCGTCGACACCCGCAGCGGTGAGGTGGTGGACTCGGACTCGACGACCCTCGATCTGGGCACGGCACCGGGCGCGGATCCGTGGCGCCTGGACGGCCAGGCCGGTGACGACGTCGATCAGGTCACCTGCGAGGTGACCGCCGGGACCTGATCAGCCATGTCTGATCAGCCATATCAGCAGGCGTGGCCCAGCAGGTCGGTGACCAGCGCCGCCACCGGGCTGCGCTCCGACCTCGACAGCGTCACGTGTCCGAACAGGGCGTTGCCCGTAAGCGTCGACACGACCGATGCCACCCCGTCGTAACGGCCGACGTGCAGGTTGTCTCGCTGCGCGACGTCGTGGGTCAACACGACCCTGCTGCCCTCGCCCAGGCGGGTGAGGGCGGTCAGGAGCACCATCTTCTCGAGGTTCTGGGCCTCGTCGACGATGACGAACGTGTCGGTCAGCGTCCGCCCGCGGATGTGCGTCAGCGGCAGCACCTCGAGCAAGCGCCGTTCGATGACTTCCTCGATGACCTCCGGGCCGGCGATCGACTCGAGTGCGTCGTTCACCGCTGCGGCCCACGGGTTCATCTTCTCGTCAGCGTCGCCCGGCAGGTAGCCCAGGTCCTGGCCGCCCACCGCGTACAACGGCCGGAAGACGATCACCTTGCGCTGCTGACGACGTTCGAGCACCGCCTCCAGACCAGCTGCGAGCGCCAGAACCGACTTGCCGGTGCCGGCAGGGCCACCCAGCGAGACGATGCCGACCGAGTCGTCGCTCAACAGGTCGAGTGCCACGCGCTGCTCCGCGGACCGTCCCCGCACGTCGAACAGGTGGCGGTCACCTTCGACCAGGTGAGCGCGACCGTCCGCGCACTTGCGTGCCAGCGCCGAGCCCTGCGACGAGCGCAGCACTAGACCGGCGTTGACCGGTGCCGACTCAGCGCCGGGCAGCAGCAGCGAACGATCGGCATAGAGCCTGTCGATGTCGTCGACGTCCACGTCCATCTCGACCAGGCCGGTCCAGCCGTGGTCGCTCTCCGCGAGCTCGTTGCGGTACTCCTCGGCCCCCAGACCGGCGACCGACGCCTTGAGGCGCAGGGGAAGGTCCTTGCTGACCAGCGTCACGTCAAGACCCTTGTCGGCCAGGTTGCGCCCGACGGCCAGGATGCGGTGGTCGTTCTCGGAGGACGAGAACGCCGACGGAAGGCTCGAGGTGTCGATGTTGTTCAGCTCGACCCGCGCCGTGCCGCCCGAGTCGTTGACGACGATCGGCTCGGTGAGCGTCCCGTGCTCGGTGCGCAATCGCTCCAGATACCGCAGCGCTTCCCGGGCGGACCACCCCAGCTCCGGGTGAAGGCGTTTGGCCTCCAACTCCATGAGGACCACGAGCGGGATCACCACTTCGTGCTCCTCGAACTTCCCCAGTGCTGCCGGGTCCGCCAGCAGCACCGATGTGTCGAGGACATAGGTGCGCGTGTCGATGGACCGAACGTAGCCCCACCAGACCCGCCGGTACCGGCATGGTCACCTATCTGACGACCCGTCAGGTCTCGCACTAGCGTCGCCACCCATGAACCTCGACCTGACCGACGAGGAGCGGGCCTTCCGCGAGGAGGCACGCACCTGGCTGCGCGAGAACCTCCCGACCGAGGAACGCCCCCCGGAAGGCCAGCCGATGCGCGATTTCGACCTCGCCTGGCAGCGCACCCTGTTCGACGGCGGCTGGGCCGGTATCAACTGGCCCACCGAGTACGGCGGCCGTGGCCTGACCGACATCCAGCAGATGATCTGGTACGAGGAGTTCGCCAAGGCGAACCCGCCGTTCACGCTCAACAACTCGTGCACGTTCGTCGGAAACCTGCACGGTGGCCCGACGATCATCGTCAACGGTGACGAGGAGCAGAAGAGCACCTACCTGCCGCGCATCCTGCGCGGTGAGGACGTCTGGTGCCAGGGCTTCTCCGAGCCGGGAGCCGGCTCCGATCTGGGCGGGCTCTCCACCCGCGCCGAGATCGACGGCGACCACCTCGTCGTGAACGGCCAGAAGACATGGACCAGCTACGCGCACGTCGCGGACGTCCAGGAACTGCTGGTCCGCACCGACCCGTCAGCCCCCAAGCACAAGGGCATCACCTGGGTCGTGTGCGACATGCGCACACCCGGCATCGAGATCCGCGAGATCCGCACGATGAGCCACGTCACCGACTTCTGCGAAGTCTTCTACGACGACGTGCGCATCCCGCTGACCAACGTCGTCGGTGGACTCAACAACGGCTGGCGCACCGCCATGTCGACGCTCAGCTTCGAGCGCGGCACCGCGTTCATGGCCGATCAGGTCGAGCTCGCCGCCACGGTCGAGCACCTGATCGACGAAGCGAGGACGAGGGTCGGACCCGACGGCCGCCGCCCAGCGATCCAGGACGACGAGATCGCACGCCGACTCGCGACTGCACGCGCCGAGGTGGCCGCCCTGCGTGCCATGACGATCACCGGGATCTCGCGCACCGCCCGTGCCGGTGTGCCCGGGCCCGAGGGCTCGATCGTGCGCCTGTTCCACGGCGAGCTGCACCAGCGCGTCTACCAGCTGGCTCTCGACATCATCGGCGCCGACGCACTCCGCCTGACCCCCGTCGACGGCGAGGGTGTCTGGACCGGCCCCTACCTGCAGTCGTTCGCCTACACGATCGGCGGCGGCACGACAGACATCCAGCGCAACATCGTGGGCGAGCGCGTGCTCGGCCTGCCGAGGGCCTGAGGAGACGACGATGGACCTACTCCCCACCGACGAACAGGACGAGATCATCGCGACCGTGCGCACCCAGCTCGAGCGCGAGTTCGACCTGCACGCACTCGCCGCCAGCGACGGCGCCGCCAGGGTGATCGATGACGCCACCTGGCAGCGTTGCGCCGAGCTGGGCTGGTTCGGCCTCGGCCTGGCCGAAGCGCTCGGAGGCGTGGGCTACACGCTGGCCGAAGAAGCGCTGCTCTTCGCCGAGCTCGGCTCGCACGCCACACCCGGCCCGTTCCTCGCTACCGTGCTCAGCGCGCGCCTCGCGGCTCTCGCCGGAGTCGAGGAACTCCGCGACGGCATCCTGGCCGGCACCTCCCGTGTGGCGCTCGCCGAACCGCACGCCGACCCCGACGCCACCGCGGGCGCGACCGTGTCGGGCACCTTCAGGGTCACCGACCACGGCGGGGCGGACCTGGTCCTGGTCCTGGCAGACGACACCGCGTCGATCGTCGCGGCGGCCGACATGGTCGCCGAGCCGATGGCGTCTATCGACCTGCTGGTGCCCACGGCCATCGGCACCGTCGCCGGGGTTCCCGCGCTCGCCCACCTGGACGACGCGGCGGCGTTGCGGCTCCGGGCGACCGTGCTGGTCGCTGCCGAGTTGGCGGGCATCGCCACGGCAACGGCTGAGCAGTCGACCCAGTACGGCAAGGACCGAGAGCAGTTCGGCCAGCCGGTCGGCTCGTTCCAGTCGTACAAGCACCGTTGTGCCGACATGGCGGTGCGCGCAGAGGCGGCGACCAGCCTGGTTCGCTACGCCGCCCTGGCAGTCCGTGACGGCCTCCCCGACGCGGGGTTCCACGCGGCCGCGGCCCGCTCCGTAGCGGCACGCAACGCAGTGGACAACGCCCAGATCAACGTGCAGAACCACGGCGGCATCGGCTTCACCTGGGAGCACACGGCTCACCGCTACGTGACCCGGGCACAGGTCCGCAGTCGCACCGTCGGCACCCTGCGCGACTCGCTCGGCGACCTGCTCGCCCAGCCCAGCCCCACCTGATCACCGCTCCCAGCTGATCTCCTATCCGACCGTCCCGTCGTTGCGGCCGTTGGCGCCGTAGCGCGGCCAGTCACCGACCGCGTCCGCTCGGGTCGGGGTGCGCCACACCATGAGCACGCCGTCACGGCGCACTACGGCCAGTTCGGCGAGCCCGTCGCCGTCCCAGTCGCCGGATCCCGGGGTCCCCACCAGCCAACCCATCGTCAGCTTCGGCCATCCCGGGACGCTGGAGCCGTCCGACCGGAATGCGTCCAGGGTCTGCAGGCCGTTGCCCGCCACGACGTCGTTGCGCCCGTCACCGTCCACGTCGACGATCGAGGGCGTGACGAAGAACGCGATGTCGGCCGTCACCCGCGGGAAACCCGACCTGATGGCACCGGTGCGACCGTTCCACACGGTCAGGTGCGGGTCGCCGTCCTGGTCGTTCGAGAACAAGGTATCGGTCGCCCGCCCTGCACCCGACGTCGGAGCAGCCACGTCCAACCCGGTGCCACCGATCCGCCCCAGAGCCGGCCCACCGAACGCGGAGAGCACCGCTGCCGTGTCGGTGCTGTTGGACCCGGGCCCCACTGCACCAAGCCAGTTGAGCGTCACCGGCAACCCCAACGGGTCCCCGAAGAAGCCGGTTCCGTCGGCGTTGAGGACCCTCGTCTGCCCGCTGACCGACGTGGCCACCACCTCGTTGTCGCCGTCTCCGTCGATGTCACCAGCCGCAGCCTGCAGCGACACCCCGTCGCCGATCGTCGGCAGCACACCGCTCATCACCATGGGCAACGGCACCGGCCATCCCGGCAGGTACGCGTGCTCGTCGGGGTGCGCTGCTGAGCGGTCCTCCCCTCCGGCCCTGGTGCCGTCGGGGCTGATGGCGTACAGGCGCGTGTTGCCGCCAGGGACACCGATTCCCGGCACCGCCTGCACGGCCTCGCTGTACTGCTCCTCGGCACCGACGACGATCTCGGGGCGGTCATCGCCGACCAGGTCGACCAGGGTCGGCGTGGCTATCAGCTCACCGCCCTGTCCTGTCCCCTTCTCGTCGGCGAACCGAACCCTGTGCGTGGCGGGGTCGACCTCTGCCACCTTCGCAGGGTCGACCAGGAGAACCGGGAACCCGGCCAGCGGCGCACCGTCGTGGTGCCACGCGTGGACGTGTCTGTCCATCGCTGCGACGACGACTTCCAGGTCCCCGTCGCCGTCAAGGTCGCCGAGAGCCGGGGAACCGCTGATTCCCCGCTTGAGCCGGTTGCGGCTGTCGGTCGCCGACTGTGGGCTGAACCGCCCGTCGATCCGCATCGTCGCGACCTTCGTGCCGTCCGCTCGCCAGACGTGAACCCCGCCGTCGAAGTCGGTTACCACCACCTCGGGCGACCCGTCCTCATCGACATCAGCGACCGCCGGCGCTCCGACCGGGATTCCCGAACCTGGCGGTTCGATACCTGCCGCGAGAGCCGCGCGCGACCCCTTGTGCCAGTACGGCGCGGTCGGCGTGCGCACCGGGAACCCTGCCGCCTCGGTGCCGTCCGCGCGCCGGGCGTGCACCACCCCGTCGTCGGTCGCGACGACCAACTCGTCGGCACCATCGCCGTCCAGGTCCTCGAACACAGGACTCGACGTCCCCACACCGTCGGGGGACTCGACCGACATCAGGTCGGGGTCGTCGTGCACGGCCAGCACCCTGTGCATCGTCCCGATCCGACCTTCGGCGTCGGTCACCACTACCCGCACGCGGACGGTGAACCGGTCAGGGTCGGGCAGCTGGCGGTCACCCGACGGCGTGCCGCTGCCTCCACCGGGCAGGGCCGCGGCGATCTGGGCAAGGTCGAGCTCTGCCAGCTCGCCCTCGACCGGCGCGGTCAAACCAACTCGTTCGACAACAGTGCGCCACTGGTCGACGCCGGGATGCAGCGGCGGCTGCAGGCCCGTCGTCCACTCGACCCTGTACGAATACGAGGACGACCGGCTGGCGGCCACTCGCCCCTCGAGCGGGATCGAGCCGGTGGTCGGCATGATCGTGAACCACGACGGCGAGGTCAGGTCGGCCTCGGGCGGGATCCATCCATCGGCGACCATGCGAACCGCTTCGTACGCGTTGATACGACCGTATCCATGGGTAGCGTCCCAGCCCTCGACCGACGGGAACCGTCTCTGGCCGAAGTCGTCGCGCAACCTGTTGGCCCGGTCGACGTCGTTCGGTGTCGAGAAGTCGATGTCGTCGGCCCCCGCCCGCAACACCTGTGCGACCTCGTCAGCGGACAGGTCGAGACCCCGTCGTTGCGCCGCGCTCACCACGAGACCGACCATGCCCGCGGCGTTGCCGGTCGCCTCCGACGAGCACCCGTCGGACGGCACACTCAGCCAGGCGATGCCGCCGGTGTTCGTGCAACCGTTCAGTGCGAGGGTGTCCCTCTTGCCGGTCGCCAGCGGCCCGAGGTCACCGAGGAAGTCGTATGCCTCTATCACCGAGTTGACCGGGATCGTGTGGTTCATCGCGGCCGGGAGGTTGGCGTGCTGGGACTGCTCGTCGGCCATCGACGCCACGACGGGCACTCCGCTGCGGTGAGCAGCGTCGACCGCCTGTTGGGCTTGCGGCGGATTGTTGATCGCGCCCAGCGCCTCCTGGATCACCTCCGCGTCGCTGTCCAGCGCGAACATCACCCCTGCTGCGAACCTTCCGCCCTGGGCGATGAACGAGTCCGACACGCGCACGGGCAGATGTGAGCATTCTGGGCAGGTCCCGTAGGCCCCCTCCCCGTTGTGAGCGGCCGCCGAATCCCTGGCTTCCCCGGTGCCGTGTCCGTACTCGACGTCGTCGAGCGGGTTGTTGTCGTCGTTGAGAAC
This sequence comes from uncultured Microthrixaceae bacterium, assembly GCA_964450685.1. Classification (GTDB taxonomy): domain Bacteria; phylum Actinomycetota; class Acidimicrobiia; order Acidimicrobiales; family Microtrichaceae; genus JBAOHV01. The sequence continues at coordinate 52,733 of CAYVDN010000010.1, read as the reverse complement.
GTCCCAGCCGGAGATGTCGTCCACCCAACCGTTGCCGTCTGCGTCGACTCCGTCGTTGAACTCCGGGGTGAGGATCAGGTCCTCGGGATCGAGCATGCCGTTGTCGTTGCGGTCGGACACACGCGGGTCGTCCGCGTAGTCCAACACCGAGTACCGGCCATCACCGTCCCGGTCGTACACATCAGGTCCGGATGCCATGGGCTGAGGCGGCGGTAGTTCCTCCCGGTTCAGGTACGCGGTCTCCGCCAGGTCAGCCATCGCCTCGGCGTTGCGCCACTCGATCCCCGAGTCGAGCACGGCGATCACGGTGTCGGGCGAACCTCTCTCCACACCCCACGCCAGGTCGACTGCGGCTCCCAACTGTCCGCAGAGCCTCTGGGGCGAGCGTGCCGAACCCGGGTCGCGTCGGGATGTGAAGCGGTAGTCGTCCGGATCCCACTCCGATGGCAGATCACCGGTGGGGACGCCGTCGTAGCGCCAGTGGACGCAGTCGAGCGACCCCGGGACACGTGCCCCGCCCGCCGGCACCGACGACAACCCCGACGAGGCCGGCGGCGGAGGTGGCACACAAGCTGACAGGACGATCACCACGACCGCCCCGACGGTTGCGACCGCAGTCGACCCTCTGAGTCCACGGACCGAACGACTCATCGCTCCCCCTTCGCCCCCGGTGTGCAGCGACGCTAGTTCCGAACGGGTTGCGGATGTCCCGAGGAACCATGCATCCCAGATGGCAGACTCGGCGGGTGATCATCGGCTACGGCGCCTACAGGAACGGGCTGCGACTCGAACACGATCCCGACGGCAGCGGGCATCAGGACTTCACCGAGCTCGCCGAAGCGTGCGGCGTCGAATCCGACTTCGTGTGGGTGGGCCTGCTCAACCCCGAACCGGCCGAGCTCAACGACGCGGCGCGGGCGTTCGGGATCCATCCGCTCGCCGCCGAGGACGCGCATCTGAGCGACGAGCGGCCCAAGGTCGACGTACACGTGGACACGCTCACCGTCGTGCTCCGCCCGGCCCGGTATCTCGAGGAAGAGGAACGCGTCGAGTTCGGTCAGATAACCGTGATGGCATCACCCCGCCACCTCGTCGTGGTGCGCCACGGCGACGCAGTTCCGCTGACCGACCTGCGCGCCAGGATGGAGGCCGACCCCGCTTGGCTCGCCCGCGGTCCCGCCGCGGTGCTGCACGCGATCGTCGAGGAGCTGCTGGACGCATACGCGCCCGTTCTCGCCGGAATCTCCGACGACATAGAGGAGGTCGAGCAGGTCGTGTTCTCGAACACGCGGGAGAGCCCGACGCAGCGCATCTACGAGCTCAAGCGCGAGGTGCTCCAGCTGAGCCGGTCCACGGTGCCGCTGGAGCCTGCCCTGGCGAAGCTTGCCACCATTGATCACCCCGTTCTCGACGACGAGCTCCGCCGCTACTTCGCCGACAGCAACGACGAGCTCCGCCACGTCATAGACCAGGTGCAGACACATCGGGAGCTGCTCAACGGTGCCCTCGAGGCGAACCTGACCCAGGTGTCGGTGCGCCAGAACGAGGACATGCGAAAGATCTCGGCGTGGGTCGCGATCCTCGCGGTGCCGACGATGATCGCCGGGATATACGGCATGAACTTCGAGGAGATGCCGGAGCTGGGAACCCGCTACGGCTACTACGTCGTGCTGGCGGTGATCGTCGCCGCTTGCATCGCGCTCCACCGCGTGTTCAAGCGATCCGGATGGTTGTGAACGTCCGGGCGCAGCTGCAGCGCACCGTTCGAAGATTCGGCCATCAGGTCGGCCACCGCAGCGCCGTCGCCGCGGTGGCCCTCGGCCGCCTGGCGCTGCACTGGGCGTATATCGGCCCCGACGACGCTCGCCGACTCGGGTTCGGAGCGTTCGGCCGGAGCTCCATGCTGCAGCAGCCGTACACGCTACTGATGGGCCAGGCCGCTATCTCGGTGGGCGACGACACACTCCTGTCCCCCGGCATCACCCTGGCCGCGTCACCCGAGTGGGAGTGGACACCAGCGAACGGTCCGATGATCAGCATCGGCTCACGGGTGTGGGCCGCCCGGGGTCTCAGCATCGTGGCCCACCGCCGCATCACCATCGGCGACGACGTCTGGTTCGGGCCGGGCGTCTACCTGACCGATGCCTCACACGACGCGTCCGACCCGGACAGGCCGATCGGGGTGACGATGGAGCCGGCATCACCTGTGAAGATCGGCGACGGCTCCTGGTTGGGCACCGGCGTCGTGGTGTTGCCCGGCGTGACGATCGGACGCCGGGTGGTCGTGGGCGCCAACTCGGTCGTCGCTCATGACCTTCCCGACAACTGTGTGGCGGTCGGCTCCCCGGCCCGGGTGGTCCGCGAACTCCCCGCACGCTGACTGTCACACCATTCCATTACGATCGAACTCATGTTCGACGGGCCGGATTCCGCCACCTCCTCAGCGCCGACGGGCACTGCTGGTGAGCTGGTGTCGTCATGTGTCCAGGCGGCGCTCACGGCGGTCTCCGTCGCTGCAGGCCTACCAGTCGACGGCCTGGACGGACCGCAGCTGCGTGAGTTGTGCCTGGGGCTCGAGCGGCTCCGACGGGTGCTCGATGCAACGCAGGTCCATGCTCTCGGAGAGCTCGACCGGCGCCGCCACACCGACATCCGCTGCGGTGCCTCCACATCCAAGTGGTTGGCGGCGCAGGCGTCGCTGCCCATGGGCGTCGCTCGCCGGCGGCTCGCCCTGGCCAGGAGACTGTCCGACGACCCGGCGCTCGAACCAGTGGCCGATGCGCTCGCCCGCGGCGCCGTCGGCGCCGACCACGCAAGAGTGCTCGCCGGCGCTGTCAACGAGCGCAACTCCCATGCGCTGGCTCCCGTAATGGCAGACCTGCTCGAAGCTGCTCCGGCAATGGTCTTCGACGTCTGGAAGGCCCACGTCGAGCACCTCGCATCCATGGCCGACCCCGACGGCTCCCACGATCCGGATGGCGACCTGCTCGCCAACAAGCTCAGGCTGTCTCGGTCGAACGACTTCATGCTCGTCCGGGGTGAGCTCGTGGGAGAGCACGCCGTGTGTGTTGCGGACGCCCTCAACGCTGTCGCCGACGAGCTCTTCCACCAGTTCACCCGGGACGCCGAGAACAGCGGGGGTGCCACCGCGGTGCCGTCCCGCTCGACCCTCATGGCGCTCGCTCTGGAAGAGGTCTGCCGTCGAGCGCTCGCCACCGACGCCTCCTCCACCAGCAAACCGAAGGTCGAGGCAACACTCGTGCTCCACGCGAGCAACGACCGATCCGGCGTGGACGGCACCCGTGAAGGCAGTGCCCATCTCGACATCTGGGGCCTGCATCACCACCTGCTCGGCCCACTACCTGCAAGTCGTGTGCCGACGTTCCTCTGCGATGCCGGCTTCCATGCTGTCGTGCTCGACTCGCTCGGGCGGCCAACCGACGCCGGTCGCGAGGTGCGCCACCCGTCTACTGCGCAGCGATGGTCACTGCTCGCCCGCGACGGCTGCTGCACGTTCCCAGGCTGCGACGCACACCTCGGCTGGCTCGACGCGCATCACGTCCGCCATTGGGCCCACGGCGGCACCACCGATACCGACAACCTGGTGGTGCTGTGCAGGCGACACCATCGAGTGGCCCACAGGTCTGGGTGGTCACTCGAGCTCGACGCCGACGGGTGGACTCGCTGGACCGCTCCCGACGGCCACACCTTCTTCGGGCAACGCCACCACCACAGACGAGACCACCAGATGGCCCACAACCCCACCACCAGAGCCGGCCCGTCGCTGGAGTAGGCGTGACAGACTCCGGCAATGCAGACCCGGGACGAACCATCGATAGTGATGGACGCCGACGCGCTCGACGAGTTCATGCGCGCAGCTTTCGGCCGCCCGCTGTCGTGGACGATCGAACGCGTGGATCTCGAAGGCATCCGGGTTCGCCAGCCCACAGGCGAGGGCGACTCGCGCCCCGGCGGCACCGTCTCGGGTCCGACACTGATGTCGCTGGCCGACGGGGTCTCATACATGGTCGTGCTGTCACGCATCGGGCCCGCTGCGCTCGCCGTCACCAGCAACCTGACGATCAACTTCCTGCGCCGGCCACGACTGGTCGACCTCGTGACCGAGGCCAAGCTCCTGAAACTCGGGCGGAGCCTCGCCGTGGTGGACGTCCTGCAGTACTCCGACACGGGCGAGCCGAGCGCGCTGGAGAAGCCCGTAGCACAGGCAACGGTCACCTACTCGTTGGCGCTCGTCGACTCTGCTCCCTCGAACGACCCATCCCCCTCGATCACCGGAGGAATCCCGACATGAGCATCCTCGACCGCTTCCGACTCGACGGCAGGGTCGCCGTCGTCACCGGCGCAGGGCGCGGCATCGGCAGGGCCTCGGCGATCGCCCTGGCCGAGGCGGGAGCTGACGTGGTCGTCGCGGCGCGCACCGCCGAGCAGATCGAGCAGGTAGCAGAGACGATCAGGGGACTCGGCAGACGAGCCGTTCCGGTGGCCTTCGATGTGATGGAGCTCGATCGGCTGGGCGAGCTGGTCGACACCGCAGTGCAGGAGTTCGGCGGTCTGGACCTGCTGGTCAACAACGCCGGTGGTTCGATGCCGAAGGCGCTGCTCGACACGAGCGTGCGCTCGTTCGAGCGTGCGCTCACGTTCAACGTCACGACTGCGTTCGAGCTGACCAAGCAGGCGGTGCCCGCGATGCTGGAACGGGGTGGCGGTTCGGTGGTGAACATCTCGTCCGCCGCCGGGCGGATCCCGAACCGGGGTTTCGCCGCCTACGGCACCGCCAAGGCAGCGCTGACACATCTCACCAAAGAGATGGCGAGCGACCTGTCGCCGCGGATCCGCGTGAACGCGATCGCCGTGGGATCAGTCGCCACCTCGGCTCTGGACATGGTCATGGCCGACGACGGGATGCGCACGGCGATGGAGCAGTCAACCGAGCTCCAGCGGCTGGGCGAGCCCGAGGACATCGCCGCCGGAGTCGTCTACCTGTGCTCCCCGGCCGGCTCGTACCTGACCGGCAAGGTGCTCGAGGTCGACGGCGGCCTCGTCGCACCGCCGCTCGGACTCGGCCTGCCGGACCTGTAGCACTTGGCCTGTAGCCACCTAGCCAGCGGCTCCGACCGCCTAGAGAGGCCGACGATCGGTCACCGCTGGCTGACGACCGATGCGCAACGGCGACAGCTCCGCGTCGACAAGCAGCGTGCGCTGCAACTCGGTCGTCCCCGGCGGGCTGGTGGCGCCCACCCGGGATGCCCAGTCCTCGTAGCCGGCCCAGTTCTCCCATTCGGGAACTGCGCGGATCACAACCACCTCGTCGTCGGCGCGCATCGCGGTGCGCCAGAGCCCGACCAGTTCCATGCCGAAACGATCCGCGAGTCGGTGACGGTCGGACGCGACATCGTCGGCCAACGCGGCGGCACCCTCGACCTCGGTGCGCACGATCTCGTGCACGTACGCGACCGCGCCGGTCCCGCCGCGTTCGCACCACTGCTCGACCCCTGGTGACGAGCCGTGGGCGACGAGGATGCGGTCGAGTCCTCCGGTGCGGAACGACGCCGCCTGCTCCCACCATCTCGCCAACATCGGATCGCGATGCCCGGCACCGACCAGCTCGACAGAGAAGTTGTGGGCCAGGTCCTCCCACGAGTCGTACTCCCACAGGTTCACCACCTGCGGCCAGCGACCTGTCGAACCGACCGTCGAGAACACACCGAAGCAACGCTGGCGGCGCAGCGGTCCCGCCTCGGGGCACCAGTTGGCGGTCATGTGGTGTTGATAGCGGTCACGCTCGGTGCCGATCACGTCGACGAGTTCGTGGATGTACACCCGGGGCACCGGATGAGCCTACGGCCGCCTTGGCGTAGGGTTCCGCACCACCGATACGACAGATCCGACAGGACAGACCCAGGGGGACGAGTGGGCAACGAGGACGCAACCACCGCGCCGGCAGTGCTGGTCGAACGTCAGGACCACCTGATGATCGTCACGCTGAACCGCCCGGAACGGAAGAACGCCATCAACGGCGAGATGCTCGTGCGCATGCTCGACGCTTTCGTCGAGGCCGACACCGACCCGGAGATACGGGCGCTGGTGCTCACAGGTGCCGGCGGCGACTTCTGCGCCGGTGCCGATCTCAAGGAGATGGCGGGCGGACACCAGAGCGACCTGCAGCCGGGCCAGATCGACGTCCAGGCCCGCCTGGCCGAGGACCCCGACCTACCCTGGAAAGCACTGCTGCGCTCGTGGCAGCCGAACGTGCCGATCATCCTGGCGGCAGAAGGCGCTGCGATCGCCGGTGGCACCGAACTCCTGGGGGCCACCGAGATCAGAGTCGCTGGCGAGTCGACGAAGTTCGGCATCTCCGAGGTGCGCTGGTCGCTCTACCCGATGGGTGGCTCGGTCGTGCGAATCCCGCGCCAGATCCCCTACACCGTCGCCTGCGACCTACTGCTGACCGGCCGTCACATCAGCGCGCAGGAGGCACTCGACCTGGGTCTGATCGGCTACGTCGTACCGGACGGCCAGGCGCTGGCGAAGGCGATCGAGATCGGCCACGAGATCTGCTCCAACGGGCCGCTCGCGGTGAAGGCGATCCTGCGAACCCTGCGCGAGACCAACGGCATGCGCCAGGACGAGGCGCTCGAGCACGAGTTCACCTACGGCTGGGACGTGTTCGGTTCCAACGACGCGAAGGAAGGCCCCCGCGCGTTCAAGGAGAAGCGGACCCCCAACTTCACCGGGACCTGAGGAGGACACATGAAACTCGGACTTCAGCTCGGCTACTGGGGTCAGATGCCGTCACCCGACTGGGTAGAGCGGGCGCTCGCCGCCGAGCAGCTCGGCTTCAACTCCGTGTGGACCGCCGAGGCGTGGGGCTCCGACGCGCTCACGCCGCTGGCCTACCTGGCCGCCAAGACCGAGCGGATCAAGCTCGGCACCGCCGTGATGCAACTCGCAGCACGCACCCCGACCGCCACTGCCATGTCGGCGATCACCCTCGACTACCTGTCCGACGGGCGGTTCCAGCTCGGCCTGGGTGTATCGGGCCCGCAGGTCGTCGAGGGCTGGTACGGACGGCCGTCGGACAAGCCGCTCGCCCGAACCCGCGAGTACGTCGAGATCATCCGCCGGGTCATGGCCCGCGAGGAGCCGCTGAACTTCCAGGGCGAGTTCCACCAGCATCCGTACTCGGGCCCCGGCAGCGTCGGACTCGGCAAGCCGCTCAAGTCGATCGTTCATCCGCTGCGGCGCCGAATCCCGATCTACCTGGGGGCGGAGGGCCCCAAGAACGTCACCCAGACAGCCGAGATCGCAGACGGCTGGCTGCCGCTCTACTACTCGCCGTACCGCCAGGACGTCTACGCCGACCAGCTGGCGGGAGCGTCGGAGGACTTCGAGGTCGCGGCAGTCGCCGCGTTCATACCGACCGAGGACGACCGACCCGAGACCATCGAGGAAGCGTTGGCCGGCACGCGGGCGATGCTGGCGTTCTACATCGGTGGGATGGGCGCCAAGGGCCAGAACTACCACACGAAGCTGGCGGCCAGGATGGGGCTGGGCGAACAGGCCGAGAAGATCCAGGACCTCTTCCTGGCAGGCCGCGGTGACGAGGCCGTCCACGAGGTGCCCGTCGAGTTCGCCGACGAGATCTCGCTTGTCGGCACCCCTGCACGGATGGCGGACCGTCTGGCGGCCTGGGAGGATTCAGCGGTGACCGAGATCCTCGTACACGCGGCTGATCGCGCGACGTTGGAGAAGGCTGCTGACGTCATCTTGTCGGTCTGAGCTGCTAGAACCCCTCAACCATGAGCACCACCCCCGGACCTGATGACGCAACCGTCGAGAAGTGCCTGGTACTCGGCCACGGATTCCACGAGGACGAGCGCGCGACCGTGACCACGATCCTGGCGCGCATGGACTCCCACCTGGCCGGACAGTCGGCCGACCAGGTGCGCCTTGACCTTCACATGAAGGAGCCGGGCCAGCGCGGCCGAAAGGTGACCCTGGAGTGCCACATCGTCGGTCTCAGCCCGCTGCTGGCAACCTCCGCGGATGACGACACCAAGGTCGCCATCGCCCACATCCGCGACGAGGTGATCCGCCAGCTCGACGATCAGAAGGCCAAGCGGCTCGAGCACTGACCCAGGTACTGCTCAGGCACTCACCTCAGCCTCAGGCGTTGACCTCGGCGTCCGCAGCAGCACCCACTCCGGCGGTGACCGACGGGGCGACCTTCGGCCAGCCGAGCTCCCGCTCGACCAGCAGACCCACGTCGAAGAGCTCAGCGTCGCGGTGGTGCGCCGCCAGCACCTGCATGCCCACCGGCAGGCCGTTGACGGTTCCGGAGGGGATCGACACCGCCGGGTTGCCGTAGATGTTCGAGATGATGGTCAGTCCACCCATCGTCACGAGGTCCGGGACCTTCTCGACAACCGCGTCGATCAGCCAGTTCGCGGTGCGGGGGAACGCTCCGTTGATGACGCGCAGCGAACCCATGAGTCCACGGAAGACCGCCTTGGCGGCCGGCGACGACTTCGCCTCGTCCAGGAAGTTGGTGGTGGGGCTGCTGGTGGTGGACTCGGCGGGGAACGCCGGGCCGGGATTGGTGGCACAGATGATGTAGTCGACCTTGTCGAACGCGGCGGCCATCGCCTCGTTCGCCTCGAGTCGCCTGGCCTCGCCGACGCCTGCGACGTGAAGGTTGTAGAGCGACTCGGACAGGCGCACACCGAGGGCGATCTCATCGGTCAGGTCGTCCGCACGCGAAGGCCACATGCCGCGGAGCTCCGGCAGGAGCGTCGAGAGGTTGCCCATCGCCCACTGCGCCGCCAGGTTCGGCAGCTCGAGGGAGATGTCCACGGGCACCATGCCCGCCGCGGCGATCAGCTCGGCGGCACGCTCTCGCAGCAACTCCTCGACCCCGGGCTCCAGGCGCACGCCTGCGATGGACGGCAGCACCCCGACACGCTTGCCCTTCAGGTCGGTCGAACCGAGGCCGCGCTCCCAGCCGCCCGGATTGGGCAGGCTGGACGGGTCGCGGCTGTCGACACCGGCGCAGACGTCGAAGTACCGGGCGGCGTCACGAACCGAGCGGGCCAGACATCCGAGCACCACCGTGCCGGGCCGGAACGCTGCGTGGGGCCCACGCGAGATTCGCCCGTAGGTTCCCTTCATGCCGAACAGTCCGGTGTAGCCGGCGGGGATGCGGATCGATCCGCCACCGTCGCCGCCGGAGGCCAGCGACACGAGACCGCCGGACACGGCTGCCGCGCTGCCACCCGATGAGCCGCCTACGGTCCGACCGTGCTGCCACGGGTTGTGGCACACACCGTTGAGCTTGGTGACCGACACGTTCAGCCCACCGAACTCCGACGACGTCGTGAGCCCGACCGGAACCGCTCCCCCGTCACCGGTGAAACGATCGACCACCGCGCTGTTGTGGGGAGCGATGCGGTCCTTGAACAGAAGCGACGCGCCGGTGTCGGGCCAGCCCTCGACCTGCTCGAGCTCCTTGATGCCCACCGGCACCCCGCCGAACGGCTTGGTCAGGTCAGCCTTCTCGGCGGCGGCGAACGCCCTCTCCGGATCGAGGAAGGAGAAGCAGTTCAGGTCGCTGCGCTCGATGGCGGCGTAGGTGGCCTCCAGCTCCTCCCTGGGCGAGCGTTCCCCCGCCCTGAAGGCGTCCACCAGGGACGATGCGTCGTCGAGCCACGGCGTGTCGGTCATCAGAGAATCATTGTCGAGTGCGGTTCAGCGCGCCAGTGGCGGTGCCCGACGGTGTCACCCGGCGCTGGAAGAATGGTGGGATGCCACGCCAGACCCAGTTGTTCGACGGTGACTTCGCGCGAGAGGTCGTCGAGGTGCCCGTCTCGTCGGAGCTCGGCGACTCGTTCCTGTCGTACTCGTTGTCGGTCATCACCGCGCGGGCGATCCCCGACGTGCGCGACGGGCTCAAGCCGGTGCAGCGACGCATCCTGCACGCCATGGCCGACATGGGCCTCCGCCCCGACCGCCCGCACCGCAAGTGCGCCGGTGTGGTCGGCGAGACGATGGGCAAGTACCACCCCCACGGTGACGGCGCCATCTACGACGCGCTGACGAAGATGGGCCAGGACTTCAGCCGCAACATCACCCTTGTCGACCCGCACGGCAACTTCGGCAGCCTGGACGACCCTCCCGCCGCCTACCGCTACACCGAGTGCAGGCTCAGCCCCGCTGCGATGGACATGCTGGCCGAGATCGACGAGGACACCGTCGACATGCGCTCCACCTTCGACGGTGAGCGCGAGGAACCGCTGTGCCTACCCGCTCGGCTGCCCAACCTGCTGGTCAACGGCACGTCCGGGATCGCGGTGGGCATGGCCACCAACATGGCGGGCCACAACCTCGCCGAGGTGCGCGACGCCATAAAGCTGGTGCTCACCAAGCGCCGCCCCAAGCCCACCGTCGAGGAGCTCATGGCGGTTCTGCCCGGCCCGGACTTCCCCTCGGGCGGCATCATCGTCGACGACGGCATCGCCGAGGCCTACGCGACCGGCCGAGGCAGCTTCCGCATCCGTTCCAAGGTCGAGGTCGTCGACCTGACCCGGTCACGTCAGGGTCTGGTCGTCACCGAACTGCCGTTCCAGGTGGGCCCCGAGCGCGTCCTGGCCCGCATCCAGGAACTCGTGCGCAACGACAAACTCCCCATGGTCACCGACGTCAAGAACACCTCCGATCGCCACACCGGCCTCCGCCTCGAGATCGAGCTGCGGCCCGGGGCCAACGCCAAGGCGGTGCTGACCGAGCTGTACCGCCAGACACCGCTCGAGGAGACCTTCGGTGTGAACAACGTCGTCCTGGTCGACGGCCGGCCTACGACCGTCGGGCTGTACGAGCTGTGCAACCAGTACATCGAGCACCGCCTCGACGTGATCCGCCGCCGGACCCGTTACCGCCTCGACAAGGCCCAGCGGCGGCTTCACCTGGTCGAGGGTCTCCTGATCGCCCTCGACGCAATCGATCTGGTCGTGTCGATAATCAGGTCATCCCACGACGTGGCAGAGGCCAAGTCCCGGCTCATGGACGAGCTGTCGCTCAGCGACGTGCAGGCCGTGCACATCCTCGACATGCAGCTGCGCCGGCTCACCGCTCTGGCGAAGCTCGAGCTGGAGGCCGAGGCCACCCAGCTGCGCGATCAGATACAGGACTACGAGCGGATCCTCGGATCCGAGCAGCGCCAGCGCACGATCGTCGGCAAGGAGCTCGACGAGCTCACCGAGCGTTACGCCAAGCCGCGACGGTCGGTGATCGTCCATCCAGACCACTTGGACGACGTCACCATGGAGGAGGTCGCCGCAGAGGCGGCCGCCCAGAGGAGCGACGACCCTTGTGTGGTGGCCCTGTCCCAGTCAGGGGTCCTGGGCCGCGAACCGATCGAGGGGCCCAAGCCCGCCACCTTCGGCAGACACGACGTGCTGTTGCAGCGGGTGGCGACGACGACCCACGCCCAGCTGTGGGCGCTCACATCGAGGGGCAGGGTGCTGCCCACGGCAGTAGAGGCCGCGGCCGAGGTGACCGGCCGATCGAGGGGTACTGCTGTCGGCGACCTCTTCGCTCTCGACAAGGGCGAGACGCTGCGTCTCCTCGTGCCGGGAACACCTCCGAGCGGGGACGAACCGTCACCGGTGATGATGGTCAGCGCGCAGGGGGTCATGAAGCGGATCTCGGTGGCCGAGCTGACCGGCACTCCTGCGGGCAGGACGGCCATCAAGCTGAAGCCTGGCGACACGCTGGTGGCGGCGTTCCCTGCACCCGACGGCGCCGAGGTCATAGCTGTTGCGTCCAACGCGCAGGCGATGCGGTGCGAGGTGACCGCCGTGGGCGTACAGGGCAGAGGCGCGGCGGGTGTCGCCGGCATGAAGCTCGCTGACGGCGCGACCGTCGTCGGTGCCGGTCTCGCCGGAGCCGACGCGGTCGTGCTCACCGTCTCCGACGCCCAGACCGCCAAGGTGACAGACGCGGCAGAGATCCCGACCAAAGGTCGCGCCACCGGCGGTGTGCGCATCACCAGGTTCCGCTCCGAGAAGCGACTGGAATGGGCATACGTAGGTCCCGAACAAGGCGTACTCGTCGTGGTCGGAACCGAGGACAGCCCCTCCAAGCCCGATGCTTCACCCGAACCGCTGACCATCCCGCACACAGCCCGTGACCTCGTGTCGAAGGCCACCCGTCGGCGTTACCTGGCCGTCGGGGTCGGCCGCTGGTGATCCGATGAGCAGGCGGGTCGATGTGGACGTCGTGGTCGTCGGCGCCGGTACTGCTGGCGCCAACGTCGCTCTGCAGTTCGCACGCCGTGGCCGCCGCGTGGCGATGTTGGAGCAACGCTCGCTCGGCAGCGCCGGGGCCCGCTGGGACAACGGCGTCGTGGCGTGGCACTTCGAGCGGTCCGGGCTCGACTTCCCCGAGCCGTCCGGCGGACGGCCGGTCAGGCCGACCACGACCGTGATGGTCGGTCCGAACGGGTCGGGGTTCCGGGTCGAGGACCCACCCGTGAG
>CAYVDN010000010.1:28087-40082 GCA_964450685.1 uncultured Microthrixaceae bacterium | reverse complement strand
CTCCGCTTCCTGGAGGCACACGGCGCCGAGCCGGGCGACACGGTCACCTTCGTGGGGTTCGCCGGCGGGTTCTCGGCGCTCGGCATCGGCGTGTCGGCCGATCTCGCCTCTGTCGGAGTGCTCACCGGCACGCTCGGTGAGCGACGCTGGGGCACGGGCACTTCGTTGCTGTCGCTTGTGCGCGGTCAGCACAGATGGATCGGCGAGCCGATCTTCGGTGGCGCAGGACTGATCCCGCTGCGCCGTCCGTACCCGCGCTTCACCGCCGCAGGAGTCGCGCTCGTAGGCGACTCGGCTTGTCAGGTCTTCCCCGCGCACGGCAGCGGAATAGGCATCTCCCTCGTGGCCGGCACGATGCTCGCCGAGGCAACCGCCGAAAGCGGGGACTGCGGCGCCCCGGGCGCACTGTGGTCGTACCAGAGCAACTTCCTGCGCGAGCACGGCGGCACACTCGCCGCGTATGACGTCGTGCGCCGGCTCAGCAGCCGTCTGGGCACCGACGGGGTCGCCGCGATGTTCGACGCCGGGTTGGTAGGAGCGGAGTCGACCCGCGCCGGACTCGAGCAACGCTGGTGGGACCCACCTGCACGTCAGCTGCCCGCGCTCGCAGCCAGGCTGGCGGTGCGCCCCGGCCTCGCCGCACGGGTGCTGCCAGCGCTGGGACGGGCATCCACCGCGCACCGCATCTACGCCGACTACCCAGCGACACCTGACGATGCGGAGCTGCGCCGGTGGTCGCGTCGGGCTGACTCCATGCTCGGACGGGCCTCTGTCTGATCTACTCGCGGGCATGAGCGAGCACACGTCACACCCGGCTCCGCTGACCTCGGCAGTGGTGCACGAGCTGATCGAGGAACTGGCCGTGATGGACCAGCGCTTCCTCACCGGCGACAGGGCGCAGTCGGATCTTCCGACCGTGCTCGAGGGCTACCGCTGGATCTTCTCCATCCTGTCGGTCGGGCTCGAGACGTTCCTGTGGGGCGACCCGACCGCACCGCGTTTCGTCGACATCGTCGGGCACAACCGCAAGTGGGGTGGCGACAACGCCGACGCGTACTACCAGTACGCCCCGATCGACCCCGCGGGCACGTACCGAGTACGCGGCGAGATGGGCGACGCCGTGTACTTCTCGCTGACCGTGTACGGCGGCCCCGACGACGGCCGCTACTCCGAACGCATCGTCGGCTCCGCGTCCAACCGAACAGTTCAGGTGGCCGACGACGACACCTTCGAGATCTGGGTATCGCCCGAGCCGCCACCGCCATCCGGGGACGGCGGCGAACCCGCGTGGATCCGGCTCGAACCCGACGCGGTGTGCGCTCTGACCCGCGACTACCTGCCCGACCCGGTGAACGGCCGCCGGTTGCGCTGGACGATCGAACGTGTGGACCCGCCGGAGGAGCCCTGGCGCGTGAGCGACCAGGACGAGGCACGCCGCTTCCGAGCCGCTCTCACCTGGGTGCGCGAGCAGGCTGCGATGGTGCCCGTCGTCATGGCCGAGGACAACACCGTGCTCGAGCCATACCCGGTTCCGACGACCACGTTCGGCTGGGCGGCCGGCGACGCTGCGTACGCGATGGGCGCCTATCGACTGGCGCCTGACGAGGCGCTGGTGATCGAGGGCACGAGCCCCGAGTGCTCGTTCTGGAACGTGTGCCTGTGGAACCCGTTCCTGCACACCTACAACTACGACCACGACCGGGTGACGCTCAACGGCCACCAGGCCGAGTACCTCCCCGACGGATCGTGGCGGATCGTGATCGCAGGTCGCGATCCGGGAGAACCGAACTGGGTGAGCACCCAGGGACACGAACACGGGCTCATCTGGTTCCGCTGGTTCCACCCCGCCGAGACCCCCGGGCGTCCCACCACCACGCTGCGAAAGCTCGCCTGAGCAACCCTTGCTGCGCCCGGCGGTTCAGACCCCGAAGCGGTTGCAGTAGCCGGCCAGCCGCTCGCGAACGGCGACTGGGTCGACTCCGATGCTCTCCGGTTCGTAGATCACCGCGCCGTGCCGGTTGCGACCGTGGGTGTCCAAGTAGTCGCAGTGAGCTGTCAGCGCCGCCTGGTCGAGGGGCTGGCCGGCCACGGCGTAGACCGAGGCGATGGTCCCGGCCTCGTCGACCATGAAGTCGTCGAATCTCACGTCGATGGAACTCTCTGCCGAGAGCAGGTCTCGGTCGCGGACGCAGCCGGTGAGCAGGTCGGCGAGGACCTCCTGCCAGTACGCCCCGATCGCGATCGGGTCGGGGCTCTCCAGGTGCATGCGGGCTGCGTAGGCGACCATCGTCACCATCGACACGGTCACCTCTCCCGGATCACGGTGGGTGAACACGACCGTCGCGTCAGGGAAGACCGTCGTGAGCGGACCGAGCTGCTCCAGGTGCTGGGGGCTCTTCAGCACCCAGCGCGAACCCGCTCCCCCGCGGGCGTGCTGGAGAACCTGTAGCACTCGGTACAGGTAGCGGTAGTGGGGCGTCTGGTCGGCCGTCCTGTAGTGCGCCCTCCAGGTCGGCATCGGCGCGAGCGTGTCGAAGAGAAGCGTCGAGCAGTCGATACCCAACAAGTGGATCTCCTCGTGGGTGTGCCACGGGGTCATCTCGTGCATGCGCTTCATCTCGGGCATCCACAGCTCCGACATGTCGAGACCGAACGCGCATCGCTCGACACGCGGTTCGACCGAACACGCCGGATCCGTGGGGGCCGGCAGGGGCTCGAGCGCCTCCCAGTAGGGCAGGCTACGCAGCGCCGGGTCGGCCGACACGACGTTGTGCAGATGGGTGGTTCCGGTGCGAGGAAGACCCGCAACGACGATCGGCGCCAGCACCGGGACATCGAGTGCCTGGGGATTGCACGCCAGGTACGACTCGACCAGCAGGCGGTTGGTCAACAGCTGGACCAGCTGGGCGTGCATCGAGACAGCGCCGAACGCGGAGAGCCCCGCCTCGCCGCACAGCGAGTCGCAGAGGACCTCCAGTGGTTCCTGCCAGCCGTCCGGTCCGAAGTCGACGGCACCGCCGGCACGGTCCATCGCGTCCTGGCGGAGCCGCGACGGGGTCAGCTCGATCCCCTCGGCGAGCGCCGCTCCGGCCTCCATTACTGCAAGGGCCTCCGCCGAGAACCCGGGTGAAGCCAGGTCGTCGAGTCGGACGGGTCGCGGGCTGTTGGTCGGGGGCGTGTCGGTCGGCGCCATGTCCGGACCGTAGGCGCTGCGGTGTCGGTGCGGCGTGGTTGACTTGTTGGGCCATGGCGACTCCCCGATCCAGCAGCACCAACCGCACCGCGCACACCTACGACGAGAAGAGCATCCAGCTGCTCAAAGGACTGGACGCGGTGCGAAAGCGGCCCGGCATGTACATCGGCGGAACCGGCCCCGAGGGTCTGCACCACCTGGTATGGGAGCTGATCGACAACGCTGTCGACGAGGCCGCTGCGGGCTTCGCGAACCTGATCGAGGTCACCTTGCACCGCGATGGATCAGTCGAGGTTGCCGACAACGGCCGCGGCATCCCGATCGGCCGCAAGGACGGCAAGCGCACGGCGCTCGAGGTGGTGTTCACCGAGCTGCACGCGGGCGGCAAGTTCGGAACGGGTGCGTACTCGTCATCGGGCGGTCTGCACGGCGTCGGCGCGTCCGTGGTCAACGCGCTCGCGTCCAAGCTCGTCGCCGAGGTCGACAAGGACGGCGCGACGCACCGGCTGACCTTCGTCGACCAGCTCCCCGGCAAGTTCGACGCCAAGGGCAACTTCAAACCCGGGTCCACGCTCGAGGTGGTCAAGAAGATCCCTCCCAAGCGAACCGGTACACGGGTGCGGTTCTGGCCGGATCTGGACGTCTTCGATCCGGGCCTGTCGATCCAGTACGAGCTGGTGCGCGACCACTGCGCCCAGGTGTGCTTCCTGGTACCGGGCCTCAAGGTGCGACTCGCCGACAAGCGCAGCGGCGCCCCGGCGGAGCCCGAGGAGTTCGTCGCCAAGGGGGGCCTGGCCGACCTCGTCGAATCGCTGTCGATCGGCGAGACCGTCACCGAGGTGGTGACCCTTCACGGCATCGGCACCTTCGAGGAGAAGGTCCCCGTCGACGGGCGCATGACCCTGGTAGAGCGCACCTGCACCGTCGACATCGCCCTGCGTTGGGTCAAGGGCTTCGACACCGTGCTGACGAGCTTCGTCAACACCATCCCGACACCCGAGGGCGGCACCCACGTCGCAGGTTTCGAACGTGCGATGACCAAGGTCGCCAACGACGTGCTGCTCAGCGGCACCAAGAAGCTCGCCAAGCTGGCCAAGTCCGGCAAGGACCGGGCGGAGAAGGCCGACGTCCAGGAGGGCCTGGTCGCAGCGGTCAAAGTCACCTTCCCCGAGCCCCAGTTCAAGGGCCAGACCAAGCAGGAGCTCGGCACACCCCCCGTGCAGTCGATCGTCTACGAGGTGGTCCGTGACGGGTTCACCAACTGGATAGAGGGCGGCGGGCGCAAGACACACGTCGCCGCGATCCGCGACAAGGTCGCCCAAGCGGTACTCACCCGGGTCTCCACCAAGGCCAGCCTGGACCTGCGCCGCAAGGCGGCCAACCTCACCTCCGGCGCCATGCCGGACAAGCTCGCCGACTGCCGCAAGCACGGGCCCGACGCCGAACTGTTGATCGTCGAGGGCGACTCCGCCGCGGGCCCCGCCAAGGCCGGCCGCAACGCCGAGTACATGGCTGTGCTCCCCCTCCGGGGGAAGGTCGTCAACGCGGGCAAGTCGACCCTCAAGCAGGTGATCGAGAACGCCGAGGCGCAGGCACTGTTCACCGCCATCGGCGCCGGGTCGGGCAAGGACTTCAACGTCGACGCCGCCCGCTACGGCCGGATCATCATCCTGTGCGACGCGGACGTCGACGGCAGCCACATCCGCTGTCTGCTGCTCACGCTCATCTACCACTACATGCGCCCACTCCTCGAGCAGGGCATGGTCTACGCAGCCCAACCACCCCTCTACACGGTCAAGGTGGGCGACCAGGTCGTCCACGCGTTCAGCGACGAGGACAAGCTCCGCCTCACCGACGAGCTGACCAAGGGGAACCGCAAGGCCGAGAACCTCCAGTGGGTGCGGTTCAAGGGCCTCGGCGAGATGGACGTGGAGGAGCTCGCGGTCACCTGCCTGGACCCCGGCACCCGCATCCTGCGCCGCATCACGATGGACGACGCCATAGAAGCCGCTGATGCGGCCGAGCTGTTCGAGACGCTCATGGGCAGCGACGTCGCCAGGCGACGGCAGTACCTGCTCGACAACTCCGACCTGGTCGACCGCGAGGCACTCGACGTCTGATCGGCTACCTTGCCGTAGCCGGAAGTCGAGTTCAGGGGGGCGTTGAGCAGGGCGATGTCGGACGCGGGACGGCTCATAAAGCTCGACGGCCCCAAGCTCGGCCACATCCCGTCCTTCGACGGCTTCCGTGGCCTGTTCGTGGTCCAGGTGGTGCTCTACCACGCGCTCGTGACGGACTTCCTGAAGGGCTCGCCGATCATCATCGACTGGTTCTTCGTGGCCAGCGGGTTCCTGATCTGCTCGCTGCTGATCGACGAGCGTCACGCAACCGGGAACACCGATCTGCGTCGCTTCTACCAGCGGCGTGCTCTGCGTCTCTTCCCGGCGATGTACCTGATGATCGCGGTGTCGACCGTGCTGTTGATCTTCGCCGTCAACTTCGTACCTGCTGCCCGTGAGCAACTAGGCGACTGGTGGATCGAGCCGCTTGCCGCGGCGACCTACTGCTACTACATCGTCGCGGCGTTCATGCCGGGCACCCTCGACGGAGTGCTCGGCCACACATGGAGCCTCACCGTCGAGGAGCAGTTCTACTTCGTGTGGCCGTTGCTGTTCCTCGCGGCGATCAAGCGCCGGAGCCGCAACGCGGACATGTCACTCATCGTCGGCGCGGTCGTGTTCATCGCGGTGGTGATGTCGATCAGGGTCATGTTCCAGTCCGACATCGTCGTCCTCACCCCCGACGGAGTCGAGTTCGCGGACGAGAACGACCCGACCTGGCAGGGGATCCTCTACCGGCTCGCGTCTGCCCGACCGGACATGATCGTCTACGGCTGCCTTCTCGCCTTCGTCAACCGAGCCATACCTCGACCGCTGAGCGAGACCTGGCGCAAGGGCATCGCCCTCGCTGGTGCCGTCGGTTGGGTCGGCTTCGTCGGTTTCATCGCTCTGGGCAACCGTGTCGCGGGCTTCGAACTGTTCGGCGGACCCGTGTACCAGGTCTGCCTGCTCCTGCTCGGACCGATGATCCTCGACCTGTACGTCCGCCAACAGAGCGCCGCTTCTCGGTTCTTCTCGCTGGCACCGCTGCGCTGGCTCGGTGTGCGCTCGTACGGCATCTACCTCTGGCATGTGCCGGTGCTGTTCGTGTTCCTGGCGGCGATGGAGGGCGTATACGGGGTCCGCCGCCTGGTTCTCGGACTGATCGGGACCGTGTGCGGGGTGCTGGCCGGCATCGCTTCCTTCCGCTTCATCGAGCAACCATTCCTGCGCATCAAGGACCGGCGGTTCCGTCGACCCCAGGACGTGGCGGCGTGAACCTGAGCGAGCGGCTCGCCGCGCCGACCCAGCGACGCCTCGGCTGGAACCCCGCGCTCGACGGAGCACGCGGGGTGAGTGTCCTGCTGGTGATGTCGTTCCACTTCCTGGTCCAGATGACCGACAAGCTGGACGGCACCCCGATCCTGGTCGACATGTTCTTCGTGTTGTCGGGGTTCCTGATCACGACCCTGCTCTTCGAGGAGCGCGCCGCCAAAGGCAGCATCTCGCTGCGAGCCTTCTACCTGCGTCGCGTCTTCAGACTCTTCCCGGCGGTGTACGCGCTGCTCGGCGTGTTCGCGTTCTTCGCGCTCGTCGCCGGCGGCGAGAACCGCGGTCGGCTGCTGGCCGAGGCGCTGACGGCAGCGTTGTACGTGTACGACCTGTTCATCGCCTGGGTAGGAGTCGAGGGACAGGTGCTCATCCAACTGTGGACACTGTCGCTCGAGGAGCAGTTCTACTTCGTGTGGCCGTTGGTGCTGATCGGGGCGATGGCGGCCGGAAGGCGACGCATGCCGGCCCTTGTGGTTGCCATGGTGCTGTTCGTCATTGCGATGCCAGCTCTCCGACTGGGTCTGGGCAACTCGGTGGCGGACCCCGAGACGCTCCTGGGAGCACGCGACCTGAAGTCGTTCGTGTTCGGCCTGGCCATCATGCGACCCGATTCGCTCGTGCTCGGCTGCATGGCAGCGATCCTGTTCCGGGCCGAATCGACGATGGACTCCGAGCCGCTGCGACGCTGGCTGCCCGTAGCCGGCCAGGTCGCGTTGGTCATGTACGCGGCCACCTTCCTGCTCGGTGGCTTCGCACCCTTCGAGCCGTTCGTCAGCGTCTTCTACAACCTGACCGTGCTCGCCATGCCGTTCTTCGTGCTCGACATGGTGCGCCGTCCCGACTCGCCGGTGACCCGCTTCCTGTCCCAGCCGCGCTGGACCTGGTTCGGCAAACGGTCCTACGGCATCTACATCTGGCACCTACTCGTGTACTTCCCGATCCAGGCATTCTTCAACGGGGTGTTCGTCGGGCGGACCAAGCTGGCGACACTCGCGGCCTTCCCGTTCTCGGTCGCGGCGACGATCGGGGTCGCGGTGCTCTCGTGGAACTACATCGAGACCCCCGCTCTGCGGATCAAGCAGCGCTACTCGCGCACGGACTGATCGAGCGCCGACCCATGAACGCAGACTGCTCATGAACGCAGACTGATGGACACCGACTTCGACGTCGTCGTGGTGGGTGCGGGGATAGTCGGCCTCGCCACAGCCGTGGCGGTCCAGCGTCGCCGGCCGGGTGCAGCGGTGGCGGTGTTCGACAAGGAATCCCGTCCGGCCGAACACCAGACAGGGCACAACTCCGGCGTGGTGCACTCGGGGTTGTACTACTCGCCCGGCTCTGCGAAGGCGCGGCTGGTGACGGACGGGCGAGCCCGGCTCGAGCAGTACTGCAGGGATCGCGAGCTGCCCTACGACGTGTGCGGAAAGGTCGTCGTGTCGACCAACGCCCAGGAGACCGCGCGCCTGCTCGCGTTGGAGCGACGAGGCCGGCTCAACGATGTCGATACCGAGCGGCTCGGTGGCAGCGAACTGCACCGGATCGAACCGCATGTCCGTGGTGACTCGGCACTGTTCGTGCCGAGCACGGCGATCACCGACTTCGCGGCGGTCACCCGGTCGCTGGCGGATGACCTCGTGGGCTCCGGCGGATCACTCCGGACCGGTGTGCGAGTCGACCGGGTCGACATGCGGCGCGGCTCGGGAGTGCGCCTGCACGCCGGTGACCGGTCGTTCGACTCGAAATGGTTCGTCAACTGCGCGGGCTTGCACAGCGACCGTCTGGCACGGGCGTCCGGGGCGCGCGTCGACATCTCGATCGTGCCGTTCAGGGGTGAGTACCACGAGCTCACGCCGTCGGCCCGCCACCTGGTGCGCAATCTCGTCTACCCCGTTCCCGATCCACGCTGGCCGTTCCTCGGGGTCCACATGACCCGGATGGTCGACGGCTCGATACACGTCGGGCCGAACGCCGTGTTGTCGTTCGGTCGTGAGGCGTACTCCGGCGGAGTGGTCACCCGGGACCTCGCTGCCATGGCCCGAGACGCCGGATTGTGGAGGCTGGCAGCGCGGTACTGGCGTACCGGGGCCATCGAACTGGCGCGCTCGGCTTCGCGCAGATTGCTGCTCGCCGACGTGAGAAGGCTGCTGCCGGAGGTGGGCGCCGAGGATCTGGTGCCCTCCGGTGCAGGCATCCGGGCCCAGGCACTCGCGGCGGACGGCACGCTGGTCGACGACTTCGCGTTCGCGACCTCGGAGCGGGCCGTGCACGTGGTCAACGCTCCCTCACCCGCTGCGACCGCGTCACTGGCGATCGCCGAGCGAGTGGCCGACCAACTCGACCACCTGATCGCATCCGGTTCCTGAGCCCGTACGCGGAACGGAGGACCACAGGGGGTCGGGTCCTCCGTTCCAGCGCACTGCGGGTGGGGCAACCACGCGTGCAGATCGGTTTCGGCCTATCGGCCGACTGGCCAGATCGGCCAGATCAGGCCGCGGAAGCTGCCTTCGTGGCCTTGAGGGGCGCACGGTCGAGGAGCTGGTCGGTCAACGGCTGGGCAGCCTTGGCTGCTGCCAGCGCAACCGTCTTGTTGGTGGTGACGAGCTTCGAGGCGAACTTGGCCTGGTTGTCGATGACGTCCTTGGGAGTCGGGATCTGCTCAGCGAAGGGCAGTGCCGGCACGGTGGGGACGTTGTCGATGACGAAATCGACGATGGTCGACACGGCGTTGGCCACGGGGGCCTTGGTGCCAGCGATCACTTCGACGATCTGGTCCTGGATCTCGGTCACTCGGTCGAGTACATCGGTCATGGCTGGTGTCCTTCCCTGGGGGGAGTGCTTGCTGATGTGCTAACTCTAGCTAGCACGCTTGCCGCGGTCAACGGGTTTGCTTGCCGAAGTGAGCAATGTCACAGCAATCGGAATGATCCTGCGCCCTACCGTGCTTCCACCTCGACAACCTACGAAAGGAAGCTCAATGGGCCTGCACCTTGGCGACGTCGCTCCAGACTTCACCGCAGCCACGACCGACGGGGAGATCTCCTTCCACGACTGGAAGAAGGGTTCGTGGTCGGTGTTCTTCAGCCACCCGGCCGACTTCACGCCGGTGTGCACCACTGAGCTGGGTCGCACTGCAGCGCTCAACGGCGAGTTCCAGAAGCGCAACACCAAGCCGATCGCGCTGTCGGTCGACTCGGTCGAAGACCACAACAAGTGGGCACCGGACATCGGCGAGTTCGGTGGCACCGAGCTGAACTTCCCGATCGTCGCCGACCCGGACCACAAGGTGGCCGAGTCGTACGACATGATCCACCCGGGCGAGGGTGACACGTCGACCGTGCGTTCGGTGTTCATCATCGACCCGGCCGACAAGGTCCGGCTCGTCCTCACCTACCCCAAGTCCGTCGGGCGGAACTTCGACGAGATCCTCCGCGCTCTCGACGCGCTCCAGGCGACCGATGCCAATCCGATCGCGACGCCGGTCGACTGGCGCCCCGGTGACCGGGTGATCGTGCCGCCGACGATGTCGACCGAGGACGCCAGGGCCCAGCTGTCCAACGTCGAGGAGCTCAAGCCCTACCTCCGTTTCGCCGACGCACCCTGACCGGGCGGGAATCGCTGACGATCGTGGCCCGGCACTCGCCGGGCCACGATCGCGTCCGTGCCCACGAGCGCGGACTTGTTGAGTCGGCTCGCCAACGCGGACACTGTCGGTCGTGACCACGACAGAGCACAGAGACCACACCGCCGTCGTGGTGCTGACGTGCGCTTCGGCCCTGGCTGTCCTGGTCGCCAACGTCTCGGGCATCGCCACCGGCGACGACGGCGTCGGCTACAGGGCGATCGCCGATTCCCTCCTGGCGGGGGACGGCTACCGGTACTTCCTCGAGGATCCGGTGACCATCTGGCCGCCGGTGTGGCCGGCACTGATGGCGCTCGCCGCCCGCCTGACACCGCTCGACACGATGGGCGCAGCGATCGCGCTGAACTCGGCGGTCGCGGCCGGCGTCGTGCTGTCGGGCAACCACCTGCTGCGACTCGTCCTGCGCGACCGGCGCCTGGTGATGGCGGGAACGTTCGTGTTTGCGCTGGGCCCGGCGACGATCGGGCTGGGCCACGTGCTCATGACCGACATGGCGTTCGCTCTCGTGACGCTCTGGTGGATGACCATGTTGTTCCGCCAGCGACGATCCGGGTCGATTGCTGTCCTGTGCGTCGCGGCGCTGGTCGTGTGGCTGGGTTTCGGACTCCGTTACGTCGGACTCGTGCTCATACCCATTGGCGGGCTGTGGCTGCTGATCGGCCCGGCGGAGGGGTTCGTGCGCCGCGTCAGGGACGCTGCCCTGTACGGCCTGCTGGCAGCGGTCGTACCGATCGCGTGGATGATGCGCAATCATTCGATCGACGGGACCTTCACGGGCGAGCGCAACCCGTCCGC
The DNA here is from genome assembly GCA_964450685.1 of uncultured Microthrixaceae bacterium. Lineage (GTDB taxonomy): Bacteria > Actinomycetota > Acidimicrobiia > Acidimicrobiales > Microtrichaceae > JBAOHV01. Next base: position 29,026 of record CAYVDN010000010.1, on the reverse strand, counting down.
CCGTGGCCTGATCGACAACTGCATGGATATGGCGGCCACGCTGGGGCGCTTCCTCCTGCCCGGCCTTGGCAACGGTTTCGTCAAGGTGTGGGCCGCAGTTGGCATCGCGGTGTTCGTGATTGCTGCCGTCCTGGCGTGGAGGGTCCTGCGCTCGACACCTGGCCCGGTGCTCCCTCGACTCTGGAAGTTCGCCGCGCAGCCGCTCGGGCTGGTCCTGCTGTTCCCGGGTTCCTATCTGCTCTACATGCTCTACGTCCGCACCACTACGGCGCTCAACCAACTCGACACTCGGCTGCTCTTCCCGGCGTACCTGCCGCTCGTAGTCTGCGCGCTGGCACTGTTGGAGCGTCTCAGCCGACTCGACGACGAATCCTCCACCTGGCAGGACCGTGGCGTACTCGTCGCCCGGTTCTGGGCGGTGGCGAACGTCGCTGTCGGCCTGGTCGGAATGGTCGCGTTCGCGGCGGGACACCCGTACTTCGCGGGCAACTACGAGTCCGACGTCTTCGTCCGGGCGCGTGAGAATCCTGCGATCGCAGCGCTGCCAGCCGGATGCACCATGTACTCGAACCTGCCCAACGCCCTCTACCCGGCCTACGAGTCGTCGTGGAGCCCACAGCGCACAGCTCTCGAGTCGACCCGGCGGATCGACGACCTCGAGCGCGTCGTGGCGACACTCGACACGACCCCGTCGTGCCTTGTCTGGATCGATGAACCGCCGACCTACGGGCACCTCTACACACTCGATCAGCTGAGCCAGAGCATGGATCTGGAGCCCGTCTCGGCCGACGGCGCCGTCTCCACATATCTGATGCACGCACTCGGAGACTGAGCTCCTGGAGTGATATCCGCCACATCCACCGGTGGATGATCTTCACTGGTGGATGTGAACCCACGCTTCAGTGTGGTGATACCAGTGCGGAACCGTGCCGAGGTGGT
>CAYVDN010000010.1:12253-27987 GCA_964450685.1 uncultured Microthrixaceae bacterium | reverse complement strand
ACCGGCGCGGTCCTGGTCAGCTGCGGCGGTGAGCAGACGCACGCCGACGGCTCCACGACACGCATAGAGCACGGCTGCTACCGCAGCGGGTCGTTCATATCCCGACGAGGACTCATCCGCAGCGACCCTGCACGGGAGGTGCTCGAGCACGGAGGCGACCTCGCAGCGCTGGGTGAGAGCCTGGCACGGCTCGCAACCGGTGTCGGCAGGGTCGTGGTAGCCACACCCGAGCCGCTGGTGCGCTGGAACGAACCCTCCACGGACCAAGCACCGAGCGGCGATCCGCTGAGGCTTCGCTGGGCGCTGCAATCCCTCGACGCGATGGCGCGCACACCGATACCGGATGCAGCTCTCATGGTCCGCAGCGCGACCGCCGGGGCGATCGCAGCGGTGCGGCTCGGGGACCACGACGAAGCCCGTCGACTGTTTCGACTGGCCCGAGGCATCGCCCCGGACGAAGCCAGGCTCTGGGCGCGTTGGGCGGTGTCATGCGTTCCGGCCCTCGCCACCCGGGTCTGGACCGAACCGGCCAGCTAGAGTCGCCCGGATGAACGGCGCCGGCGAGACGATGCTCCAGACCGCGGCTGCAGGCGCCATCGACGCCGTCAAGCTGTACGGCGAGGGTGATACCGAGATCCGCGCACTCGACGGTGTGACAGTCTCGTTCGAACGGAGCCGGTTCACAGCGATCATGGGCCCGTCAGGGTCCGGCAAGTCGACGCTCATGCACTGCCTGGCAGGGCTCGACGAACTCTCCGACGGCCGTGTGTTCATCGGCGACACCTACCTGGACACGCTCTCGGAGTCCCAGCTGACGGAACTGCGCCGCGACCGTGTGGGGTTCATCTTCCAGGCCTTCAACCTCATACCGACCCTGTCGGCCATCGAGAACATAACGCTGCCCATGGATCTGGCGGGGCGCCGCCCGGACCAGGAATGGGTCGACCAGGTGATCGACACCGTTGGGCTTCGTCCACGACTCGGGCACCGCCCCAGCGAGCTGTCGGGCGGGCAGCAGCAGCGAGTGGCGGTGGCTCGTGCCCTGGCCAGCCGGCCCGAGATCGTCTTCGCCGACGAGCCCACAGGGAACCTGGACTCGCGTTCGGGTGCCGATCTGCTGGACTTCATGCGCCACGCGGTCGATCACCTCGGACAGACGATCGTCATGGTCACCCACGACCCTTCGGCAGCGGCTCACGCCGACAGGGTCGTGTTCCTCGCCGACGGCCAGATCCGCGACGAGATGATCGAGCCGACCGCCACCAGGGTGCTCGATCTCATGAAGCAGCTCGGCGACTGAGCAGCCATGCTCCGGGTAGCGCTCAAGGACCTGCTGGCGCGCAAACGTCGGTTGGTCACCACCGGCATCGCTATCGCTCTCGGCATCGCTTTCCTGACCGGCACCCAGCTGCTGTCGGCGTCGCTGCAGGACTCGATCGATGACCTCATCGGAGACGTCTACGAGGGCATCGACGCGATAGTCAGGTCGCCCAACAGCCAGGAGACGGCCTTCGGTCAACCCGTGCGTGACACGGTTCCAGCGTCTCTCGTAGAGCAGGTCGCAGCAGTCGACGGAGTCCGTGTGGCCGAGGGTTTCGTCGAGTCGACCGGCCCGCAGATCCTCGACGAGGACGGCAAGATCTACGGCACCACGGGTTTCGGTCCCCCGACGATCGTCTACAACTGGATCGACGACGAGCAACTGCGTACGGGAATCCTGGTCGAAGGACGAGGGCCCACTGCTGACGACGAGATAGTGCTCGACTTCGGCACCGCTGATGCGATCGAAGCGGAACTCGGGGAGAAGGTCACGCTGGTCAACCAGCAGAACGGCCGCGAGCAGTTCACGCTGGTCGGGATCGTCGGCCTCGGTGAGGACGGCACCAAGTCGTCGGGCGCACGGCCGCTGTTCTTCACCACCCCCACAGCGATGCGGCTCGTCGACCAACCCGACGCATTCAACTTCGTCGCGGTCGGCGCCGAGGAAGGAGTCACCCAACAGCAGATCGCCGACCAGATCGCGTTCGATCTGCCCGCCGAGCAGGTGCTGACCGGCGACGCCTACGTCGAGGAGACGGCTGCGATCATCGGGCAGTTCGTCGACTTCCTCAACATCTTCGTGAGCGTGTTCGGCTACATCGCACTGTTCGTCGCCGTGTTCATCATCTACAACACCTTCTCGATCCTGGTGGCGCAGAGGACCCGAGAGACCGCCCTGCTGCGCGCGATCGGAGCACGGCGCCGCCAGGTGCTGGCCGCGACGATGCTCGAAGCGCTCGTCGTCGGCCTCGTCGCTGCGCTCCTTGGTCTGGCACTCGGCACGCTGCTCGCCGCGATGCTGTTGAAGGTGGTGTCCCAGGTGTTCACCATCGACAGCGGGGTCCCACCGCTGACAGTCGGCGCAGCTGCCGTCGCCCTCGGGGTCGGTGTGGTCGTGACCGTCCTGTCGGCCTATGTCCCTGCTCTGCGATCGTCCAAGGTGCCACCGATCGCCGCTCTCTCCGAGGCTGCGATCGACCGGAGCGACATGTCTGGCCCGCGGCGCATCTGGGGAGTGCTGCTGGTGGTGGCCGGGATGGCGCTGATCGCTCTCGGCCTCGTCGACCCGGACTGGTTGGGGTCGATCAACTCGCTCGTTCCCGTCGGGATCGGTGCCGCAGTTGTGCTGCTGGCGGTTGCTGTGGTCCTCGGTCCATCGATTGCCGGGCCGATCAGCCGGCCACTGGCAAGGCTCTTCTCGCTGCGCGGCGGAGTGCCGACCCGCCTGGCCGGGGAGAACGCCGCCCGCAATCCACGGCGCACAGCGGCGACCGCCGCGGCCCTGACCATCGGGGTCACGCTGGTGGTCGTGATCGCGATCCTGGCGGCATCGCTCAAAGCGACCGCTGACGCAACCATCACCACGGCAGTCAAGGCCGACTACATCGTCGCGACTTCGTCGGTCACCTCGCTCGGCGCGATCCCGGCATCTCTGCAGCCCCAGATCGCTGCGCTGGACAGCGTCGCAGCTGCGAGCCCCATGCGCTTCGGGCCTGTCACCCTGCTTGACGAGAAGGCACTCGAGCGGGCTTCGTCGAACACGACCACCACTCTCGAGGGCCTGACAGGTGCCGAGTCGAGCGCACCTCGGGGCGAGAGCGCGTTCGTCCTCGGCATCGACCCCGACACCTGGTTCCAGGTGATCGACAGCGGTGACCTGCAGGGCTCGCCCGATGATCTGGTGGGCGACACGATGGCGGTGAGTGCCGACTTCGCCGAGAAGCGCGGCTGGGAGATCGGCGACGAGGTCCCTGTGCAGTTCGCTGAGACCGGCGAGACGGAGCTGCGGGTCGCGATGCTCTTCGGCCGCTCCCTGGGCCAGCAGGGCGACATCTTCCTCCCTATGGAGACCTTCGAAGCGGTGCAGCTGCCGATGTTCAACTCCGACGCCTACATCTACGTGAAAGCGGCCGACGGCGCAGACGTGGACCAACTGGGCGCAGAGCTGGTCCGGATGGTCGAGGACAATCCGGCGGTCGCTGTGCAGGACCTTGCCGAGTTCTCCGCCGCCCAGACCGCACCGATCGACACATTCCTGGCGATCGTCTACGCCCTGCTGGGCCTGGCGATCGTGATCGCGCTGATCGGCATCGCCAACACGTTGTCGTTGTCGATCCTGGAGCGGACCCGCGAGCTGGGTCTTCTGCGCGCCGTTGGCATGACCCGTCGCCAGCTCCGCAGGATGGTGCGTGTCGAGGCCGCGATCATCGCCGTGCTGGGCACGCTCGTCGGCCTGGCGATCGGGGTGCTCTTCTCGCTGGCGCTGACAGTCCCTCTGACCAAGCAGTTCGACGACCTGTTCCGCTACTCGCTGCCGATCGGTCAGCTCGTGGTCATCACGGTCGCTGCCGCGTTCGCCGGGCTGCTCGCCGCGTGGCTACCGGCCCGCCGGGCCGCGAAGTTGAACGTGCTCGACGCCATAGCGTCGACCTGATCGCCACGACCGAACCGGGAGGCCGACTTGTCGCTTGACCCTGCTGCACTTCCCGCCGCCACCCTGGAGTTCCTCACGGAACACCACCTGGCGACGTTGACCACGTTGCGGGCTGACGGATCACCACATGTCGTCCCCGTCGGGTTCTCCTTCGACGCCGACGACGGGCTCGTGCGGATCATCACCTTCGAGGGGTCCCAGAAGGTTGCCAACGCTGATCGTGGTGGCCGTGCAGCCGTGAGCCAGGTCGATGGCGGCCGCTGGCTGACACTCGAAGGCGAGATCAGCGCCACGAGGGATCCCGAACGGGTGGCGGCAGCGGTCGCCGGATATGCGTCGCGCTACCGCGAGCCATCCGAGCGCGAAGACCGGGTGGCGCTTGAGATCAAGGTCGATCGGATCCTGGGTCGGGGCTGACCCGCGCCGCACGAAGCGCGGCGACGGTGCCGACCGTCAGCGACACGGCCAACGCCACCAACGCGACGACCACCAGACCGGCGCTTATGACGTCCGTTCCGCCGAAGATCACCCCGACACCGCAGAAGCAGACGATGCCGCCACCGACACCCAACGCAGCGGCCGAGGCCTGATGCGCGCTGTACCAGGCATCGTCCGAGCGCATCGTCGAAGCGACACGGATACCGGCCCAGCGGTTCGGGGGAAGGCGCCGCTGCGAGCCGAGCCACGAGATCCACAAGAGCGACGCCCCGGCCAACGTGAGCACGACTCCTATCACGGCGGCCTCCATGGATCCGCGAGAATACGACGTGCCCGCCATACGGACCGAGATCACCGAGATCGTCACCGGCGTGGCGATGCTCGGCGCACCAACGGTTGACCGGGCGATGGCGGAACGACCGGCGGAGTTGGTCGGCGTGGACGACGCCACTTGGGAACGGCTCGTCGCGGCCCACTCGTCGCGGACGCATCAGGCCGACTTCCTCGCTGCTTGGAACAACGGCCGCGCCTTCCTGGCAGCGACGGAGGGACTGCGAGGCCGGCGACCTGTGGTGGTCGAGTGGAAGGGCGGCCATCGCGACCCGGGCGACACCGCCGTGCCCGCGGATCTCCGCGTTGATCACGTCTACCTGGTCAGCTGCAAGTACCTGTCCAAGGTCCTGCACAACGCTTCGCCGTGGGCGCTGTTCGACCAGCTGCTCGTCGGTGCGCTCACCAAACGTGGTGAGACCGACTGGTTCGACGCCGTCGCCGCCCGGGAACACCAGGAGCTCTACCGGCTCGTCCGCCAGCGCTATGCGGCGGATCTCGGTCTGCCCGAACCGGTGAGCGGGCTCACCGCCGCCCAGCGGCGCAGCCTTCGCGAGCGTGTCCCCCGGGACTGGGACGAGTCATGTCGCGACGCCTACTCCGCGTTGGTCGAGAGGGTGTCGATCGAATCGGCCGCACGCTGGGCGGATCGCATGGCGACACGACGCGAGCGCGAGTCGATGCTCTGGCGCCTGCTCAGGCTCACCCCAGCCCCGTACTTCGTGCTGGGTACCTCGGCCGCCGGCTCGTTGCGCCTCCGCGTGGACACCCCGTGGGACTTCGCGCGAACGTACAGGCTCCACGAGCTGGATGTGACCGCCGGCACGGGCGGCCAGGCGACCGTCGAGTGGTCAGCCAGGGTCAGCGACCGCGTCACCGGTGAGGACCGCTCGGTGCGCGGGCATGTGGAGGTGCGTTGGAGTCACGGCCGGTTCGGCGGTCATCCGGAGGCCAAGGTCTACCTGGACACACCGCACAACCGCGTGCCCGGCTACGTGCCGATCTGCGCGGCCGTCTCCAACTGAACCGCCTACTTGAGAAGGGCGCCGGCGTCGACCGGCAGGGTGACCCCGGTGATCCAGCGGGCCTCCTCGGAGCACAGCCAGAGAACCGCGTCGGAGATGTCTCCGGGCTGGAGCCAGGCGATGTCCATCGGCTGTTGGGGCCGCAGGAACTCGGCAGCCTGGTCGAAGCCGGCATCCGGCTCGGGCGAGACGAGCTTGGGGAAGACGTCGTTGAGGATCATCGGCGTGCCGACCGAGGTCGGGTGCACGGTGTTGACACGGATCTGGTTGGGTGCGAGCTCGAGCGCCAGGCTGCGCATGAACCCGACGACGCCGTGTTTGGCGGCGTTGTAGGCGGGGCAGCCGTAGAAGCCCTTCAGACCGGCGGTCGACGAGGTTATGACGATCGCTCCGCCCTCGTTCTGCTCGATGATCCGGCGCATGCCGGCACGAACCGAGTTGAACACACCGGTGAGGTTCACCCCGATCGTCTCGTCCCACTGCTCGGAGGTGAGGAACTGCGTCGGGTTCGGCGAATAGGTGCCGGCGTTGGCGACGATGATGTCGAGACGACCGAACCGCTCGACGCCGGCACCCACGACCTCACGCAGCCGGCCGAGGTCGCGCACGTCGCCCTTCTCCGCATGGATCGCTCCCCCGGCGGCCTCGACCTGGCGGACGGTCTCGGCCAGGTCCTCCTCGGTCGCCAGCGGGTAGTAGCACTCGGGCAGGTCCTCGCAGACGTCCACGGCGATCACCTTGGCGCCCTCGGCGGCGAAACGCACCGCGTGCTCGCGGCCCTGTCCCCTTGCGGCGCCGGTCACGAAGACCACCTTGTTCTCGAAACGTCGTGTGCGATCGGTCATCGTTTCCCCCTGTCGATCAGTCGGCCAATGGCTAGCACGCAACAGCGCGGACTGCTCACGCCCCGAGCGACAGACCCTTGTAGCCGTCGACGAACCCGACCGCCCGCAGTGCGTCTGCCCACGAGGAGCTCGGCGCCGGCTGACCGTCGATCCGCTCGATACGCAGGCGCCGCACCCTTGCCGTAGTGACCATGTCAGCGAGGGCACCGGCCCAGGTCGTGTCGTCGGCAGCGGCCGGGAACGTGAGGAGTCCCCTGCCACCCCGTTCCAGGTAGGCGCACGCTCGGCCATCGACGATCACCACGTACGCACCGGCTGCCCGCGCCGGATGGCCGACGCTGTCCGGCCAGGCCACGGCAGCTCCGTACGGCTGGGCGGGGTCGGTGGCGGCGAACACCTGCACCGAGGCGGCACGTTGGTCGTCGTCCGCGGCACGGAGCAGGTCGACGGCTCCCGAATGAGCGAACTGGGCGGCTCCGAGGCCATCGATGAAGTACCCACGGCGCAGCTGGCCGCGTTCCTCGAGCAGCTTGAGCATCGGGTACACCCCGGCGAAGCCGCCCTCGGCGCCTTCTGCAAGCGCCATCTCGCGGGTGAGCACCCCGTAGCGGTCGATGAGTTGGAGTGCTCGTCTCGTCATGGCCTCGGTGACGGTCGGAGCGGCGGAGAAGAGCGGGGCAGTCGACGACCAACGGCCGGCAGAGGCAGGCGGACCGGCCGCACTGAGTCTGCCCAAGCGGCGGCTGGTGGCTGCTGCGGGGCGGCGGGACCGGGCACCCGACGATCGGCGACTCGCGCCCCCGGCGACCAGAGCGCGCAGCGGCGCGAACGAGTCGTTGGTGACCTCGCCCGCCCAGACCAGGTCCCAGAGGGCAGCGAGAACGGTCTCTTCGTCATACGGGAGCCCCGCAGCAGCGACAGCCGATATCAGATCGGCCCAGAACGATGCACCACGCTCGAGCAGCTGTGCCCTGAGGACTGCATGGTGACCGTCACCGAGCCCCGACTCTTCCACCGGCGGTGGTGGGTTCACGAGCGCTGCGACGTGGTCGCGGAACACCAGTCTCATCCTGCCGTCGTTGGAGCCGATCGACCCGGCGCCCAGCCAGACGAGGTCACCGCCGACACACAACTCGTCGAGCATCGAGCCCTGGTAGTCAGCGACGCGCAGAGCTAGCACGTCAGCTTCGAGGACCGATGCCGGTATCGCCGCACCCTGGAGCACCGACACCGCGTCCACCAGCGAGTCCACGCCGCGTCGTGCCGAGCCGACACCCTGCCAGCCATGCAGGAAGCGTGTGAGGGCGGCGGTGTCGACCGGCGCGACCTCGTCGCGCAGGGCTGCCAGGGAACGGCGTCGCAGCTGGCGCAGCACGTCGGTGTCGACCCACTCGGCACCGACGCCTTCGGGGCGGAACTCGCCCTCGGCGACCCTGCCCCGCTCGACGAGCTCTGACAGGACCAGACGAACCGCGTCCGGGGCGGCTCCGAGCCGGCTCGCGACCTGCGCGACGGTGAACGGCCCGTGGGTCCGCGCATGACGGGCGACCAGGTCCAGCAACGGCGTGTCGACCGGGTCCGTGAACACCGCCGGCAGGCCCACCGGGATGGCCACGCCCAGAGCGTCGCGTAGGCGGGCGGCGTCCTCGGCCGCTGCGAAACGCTGCTCGCCGCCGACCGCCACTGCGATCGCGCGTCGCTGCACTGTGAGGTCGTCGATCCATGCGTCGACCTGCGTCGTGGCGTCAGCACGGACCCGTGCCCGGAGCTCGTCGGACGACAACGGACCCAGCACCCGCAACAGGTCGTGCAACTCGTCAGCGTCGCGGGCGGTCCGGCCCTCGACGAGGTGCTGGAGCTCGAGCTCGACCTGGTCGAGCACCTCGGCGTCGAGCAGCGATCGCAGCTCCTCGGCACCCAGCAGGTCACGCAGCAGCTCCCGGTCGAGCGACAGAGCTGCGGCCCGACGCTCAGCGAGCGGCGCGTCGCCCTCGTACATGAACACGGCGATCCAACCGAACAGCAACGACCGGGCGAACGGCGATGCGGACGGGGTGTCGACCGGCACGACCCGGGTGCGCCGGGAACGCACGTCGCTGAGCAGCGAGCGAAGCGCGGGCAGGTCGAACTCGTCGTTGCAGCATTCACGAGTCGCTTCGAGGAGCATCGGGAAGGCCGGATAGCGAGCGGCTACCGACAGCAGGTCGGCGGCCCGCTGGCGTTGCTGCCACAACGGCGTTCGCTGCCCCGGCCGCCGGCGTGGCAGCAGCAGCGCACGAGCGGACGCCTCGCGGAAACGGGCCGCGAAGGTTGCCGAGCCCGGCAGAGCTGCGACGACCTCAGCCTCGACCTCGTCGGGGTCCGGAACCAGGAGCTCCAACGGGAGCTCCTCGACAGCCTCGGGTAGTCGGACGACTATGCCGTCGTCGCTCCACAGCACCTCGGCCTGGTGCTCGTCCAGACGGGAGCGCAGGATCGTCGCCCAGGGCGCGTGCACCCGGGCGCCATAGGGCGAGTGGATGCACACACGCCAGTCGCCGATCTCGTCCCGGAAACGCTCGACGACGATCGTGCGGTCGTCGGGAACGACGCCCGTGGCGTCGGCCTGCTCGTCCAGGTAGGCCATCACGTTCGCGGCGGCGAGCTCGTCCAGGGCGTGCTCGGCGTGCAGCTGCGTCAGCGCTTCGGGGCGCGGCACCGACCGCAGCTTGCGCACGAACTCCCCGAGGGCGCGACCGAGCTCGGCCTCACGCCCCGGGCCACCGCCGCGCCAGAAGGGCATCCGCCCCGGTTCACCCGGTGCCGGCGTCACGACCACGCGTTCGAAGGTGATGTCCTCGATCCGCCACGTCGACGCGCCGAGCAGGAACGTCTCGCCGGTGCGTGACTCGTAGACCATCTCCTCGTCGAGCTCGCCGACCCGGGTACCGTCCGGGAGGAACACGCCGAAGAGACCCCGGTCGGGGATCGTGCCGCCCGAGGTGACCGCCAGCCGCTGAGCGCCTGCCCGACCGCGCACCGTCCCGGTGACGCGGTCCCACACGACGCGGGGCCGCAGCTCGGTGAACTCCTCGGACGGGTAGCGCCCCGCCAGCATGTCGAGGGTGTTGTCGAACTGCTCGCGCGACAGCTGGCGGAAGTTGGCGGCTCCACGGCACAGCCCGTAGAGCTCCTCGACCGACCACTCGTCGAGCGCGCACGCGGCGACGATCTGCTGGGCGAGCACGTCGAGCGGGTTGGCGGGTACGACCGTGCGCTCGATCAAGCCATCACGCATGCGCTGCACGACGACGGCGGCCTCGAGCAGGTCGGCGCGGTGCTTCGGGAAGATCCTGCCGCGGCTGGGCGCGCCGACCTGGTGCCCGGCGCGGCCGATGCGCTGGAGCCCCGACGCCACCGAACCCGGCGATGCCACCTGCACGACCAGGTCGACCGCGCCCATGTCGATGCCGAGCTCGAGCGAGCTGGTGGCCACGAGCGCGCGCAGCTCTCCACGTTTGAGCTGGTCCTCGATCAGCAGTCGTCGCTCCCTGGACAGGGAGCCGTGGTGGGCCTTGACCAGCTCCTCGTCACCGCCGGCGAGCTCGTTGAGCTGGTTGGCGAGTCGTTCGGCCAGCCGACGTGAGTTGACGAACACGAGCGTGGAACGGTGCGCCTTGATCAGATCGAGCAGCTCGGGGTGCATCGACGGCCATATCGAACCCGTCGGCCCACCTGGCTGGGACATGTCCTCGACGGGCACGACGACGGACAGATCGAGCTCCTTGGGGGTTGCCGCGTCGACGATCGTCACGTCCCGCGAGCCGCCGAGGAAGCCGGCGACGACCTCGAGCGGGCGTTGCGTGGCTGACAGGCCTATGCGTTGCACCTCGGGTGAGCCGCTGTCGCGCACGACACGGTCCAGGCGTTCGAGGCTCAGAGCGAGGTGCGCTCCCCGCTTGGTCGGTGCCAGGGCGTGGATCTCGTCGATGATGACGCTGCGCACGCCGGCGAGGGTCTCCCTGGCCGCCGAGGTGAGCATGAGGAACAGCGACTCCGGCGTGGTGATCAGGATGTCGGGCGGGGTCCGGCTCAGCGCACGGCGCTCCTTTGCCGACGTGTCCCCCGTGCGCACCCCGATACTCGGCGCGACGAACTCAGCGCCGAGGCGTTCCGCTGCCAACTCGATACCCCGCAGCGGGCTGCGCAGGTTTTTCTCGACGTCGACGGCCAGTGCCCGCAGTGGTGAGACGTAGAGCACCCGCACACCGGCAGACGGCACGGCAGAAGAAGCTGCCGGCGAGGATCGGGTACCGGCACCGAGACGGTCGATGGCCCACAGGAACGCGGCCAGGGTCTTGCCGGAACCGGTGGGCGCGCACAGCAACGTGTGGTCGCCGGCTGCGATCGCCGGCCACGCCCCTGCCTGGGCGGCCGTCGGCTCGGGGAAGGACGTCGAGAACCACTCGCGCACCGGCGCCGAGAACGGGGCGAGCGGCGAAGGATCCACCCGGCGACTGTACCGAGGCACCCTGACAACTGACCGGCCCGCACCGTCGGGCGGGCCTAGACTCGCCGCCGTGGCCACCGATCGCTCCAAAGAGTTCCACCCCGCTTTCGAGGAGTACTGCGAGGCGATCTGGGAGCTGCGCGAGGACGAGATCGACGTGATCCAGGCACGCATCGCGGAACGCCTCGAGGTTTCGCGACCGGCCGTGTCGGAGATGATCCGCCGCATGGAGTCCGAGGGCCTGATCAGCGTCGACCGCACCATCAGTCTAACCCGCAGCGGCATGGAGCTCGCCGAACGGGTCGTGCGCCGCCACCGTCTCGCCGAGAGGTTCCTGACCGACATACTCGGCCTGTCCTGGGCCGACGCACACGTCGAGGCGGGCAAGTGGGAGCACGTCATCTCCGAGCCCGTCGAGGAGGCGCTGGCGCGTGTGCTCGGCGACCCGACGACGTGTCCACACGGCAACCCGATCCCGGGTGCCGACTACCTGGCACCCGACATGCAGCCGCTGCGTGAGGTCCCCGTCGGGTCCAGCTTCACGATCACCCGCATCCCCGAGGAGCTGGAGTTCGAGCCGGGCATGCTCGAGTTCCTCGAGCAGCACTCGCTGCAGCCCGGTCACACCGGAGTGCTCACGGTGATCTCGCCCGACGGCACAGCGACCGTAGAGGTCGACGGCTCACACGTCGGTGTTCCGGCGTTCGCCACCCAGCGGATCCTCGTGACGGCCTGAACCGGCCGTCAGGCGGTGAACCAGCCGCTGGGTGCCAGCTCGCCCCCCATGCGCGGCACGTACTGGTCGAAGTAGATCCGCGACACCAGTTCGCGTCGGCTGCGGACCTCGGCCTTGTCGAACACCGACTTGAGGTGGTCCTGCACGGTGTAGCGCGACATGTGCAGCGTCGCGGCGATCTCCTTGGTGTCGACGCCCTGGAGCACCAGTTGGGTCACGTCGCGCTCGCGGGCGGTCAAATCGAACGCCGATACCACCAGGGGCACGATCTCGGGCGGACGTGCCTCCTCGATCGTCACCACGACCTCACCGGTCGCGCCGTCGGCGTTCGCGAGCGGCGACGCGTACAGCACCAGCCATCGGCCACTCGACATGCGCGCCCGTGCCCGCGGCAGCACGTCGACGAGCCCGGCGGCGTACCGGCGGGCGGTCGCGACGAGCGCCGCTATCACGCCCGAGGAATCCGACATGTGGCGTTCAGAGGTCAGTTCGGCGAGAAGCGAATCGGCGCCCATGCTGACCTGGACCGGGCGGTCATCAGCACCGATGATCAGAACTCCGGGACCGTAGGCCGGGCCGATGTCCTCGGCACGGCCAAGACGGGCGAGCAGGCCGGAGCGCAGACCAGCGGCGAAGTACTCCGACAGCGACCCCAGGAACTCGACCTCGTCGTCGGTGAACGGTGCGTCGTTCCCACCGCGGAACAGGGCGATGCTCCCCCAGCTGCGGCCGCCCTGGCGGCCGACCATGCGCAGCTCGTCGCCGTAGCCGTAGGTAGGACCGATGAACTCGCCCAACCTGGGCGATGCCGAGAGGTCTCCGCCGGTCTCGTTCCAGAGTCCGCACGCCGGTCGCTCACGATCGGCCAGGTCGAAGAACGTCGTCGAGTCGGTCCCTCCGTACTCCATGAGCGCCCACAAGTGGTCGTTGCGGTCGTCCTCGCGCAGGTCACCGAACTTGTAGGTGCCGGTCAGCAGCCTGGTCGCAGGATCGACGGTGGCCATGCATGTCGCCACATGCGGAACCGCACGGCCGAGGGAGGCCTCGAACTCGGCGACGAACGTCGAGGTGTCGAGACCCGCACGGGCCACCACCTCGACGTCACGACGGACACGTTCGAGCGTCAGCTCAGAAGCCATGGGATCCATTCTCGGGGTTCGAGCTCCCGGTGACCATCCCACAGTTGTGGGGGTCGGGCCCACCCGGCGTTCTGGGCCTGGGATTCCCCGCGCACCCGGGATGGTCCGGGCGACTCGAGGGCCTCATCGTGGCCGCCATGAGCATCACCGAGATACCACCCCAAGAAGCACCAACCACAGAACCACCCGCTCCGCGGCACCCGCCGATGGAGATCGCCCCGGAGACCTGGGTCATCCAGGCGACCCAGGGCGAGGGCACCGCTCCGCAGGCGGTGCACATGAACTCCATGCTGATCCGCGGCACGGAGCCGGTCGTCGTCGACACGGGCTGCCCGGCACACCGCGAGCAGTACCTCGAGGACCTGTTCTCGCTGGTGGATCCGATCGACGTGCGCTGGGTCTTCATCAGCCACGACGACGTCGACCACTACGGCAACCTCCACGAGGTCATGGACTCCTGCCCGAACGCCACCCTGGTGGCCAACTGGTTCCTGTGCGAGCGACTGGCCGGCGACCGCCTGGACGTACCCCCTACGCGGTGGCGTTGGGTGAGCGACGGCGAGTCCTTCGAGGCCGGCGACCGGACGCTGACTGCAATTCGCCCACCGCTCTACGACTCGCCGACCACACGCGGTCTGTACGACCAGCGCACCGGCGTCTACTGGGCATCTGACTGCTTCGCCACTCCCGTCACCCGTGGCACCGCGTTCGTCGCCGACCTGGACCCCGAGGAGTGGGCCGGTGGGTTCGCTGCGTTCCAGACGTGGAACAGCCCCTGGGTGTCCATGGTCGAACCCGACGCCTTCGCTGCGGAGTGCCGGCGGGTCGAGCAGCTGCGCCCGAGCGCGATCGCGACAGCCCACGGGCCGACGATCGAGGCTAGCCACGTGCAGCGTGCATTCGAGATGCTGCGCGCCATGCCCGACGTCATTGCCCCGCCCCAGCCGGACCAGTCGGTGCTGGACGCGATCACCTCCGCGATGAACGGGGCGGTGACACGATGACCGCATCACGACCCAGGAGGATCCTGACGGGACTGGGAGCCGTCGCGCTCCTGGCCACGGCCGGTTGCAGCACCGACGCCGACAGCACAACCACCAGTACTGCATCGACCACGACAGCGGTGCACGAACACGATCCGGTCGCGGTGACTGCCGTCGACTTCGACTTCCAGGATCTACCCCGGAGCATCCCGGCCGGAACCCGACTCACGCTGCGCAACGCTGCGCCGAGCGAGCTGCACGAACTGGTGGCGTTCCGACTCGACGACGACGAACAGCGTTCCGTCCAGGAGTTGCTGGCACTGCCTCCGGCGGAACTCGGCCAGCTGCTGGGGGCGGCACCACCTCGTACAGTGCTGCTGGCGCCTCCCGGCGGTGAGCAGGTCGCGGCTGTCGGTGACGGCACGCTGGACGAGCCGGGCCGTTACCTGGTGATGTGCTCGATCCCGACCGGCGTCGACCCGGCCGTCTACCTGGCCGCCGCGGCCGAGTCGAACGGCGAACAACCCCAGGTGGCGGGCGGTCCGCCGCACTTCGTGCAGGGTATGGCAGCCGAGCTCATCGTCGAGTGAGCACCTCGGGCAGAGGCTCGCTGTGAAGCAACGCCAACCGTTTGGTCGACCGGGTCAGGGCCACGTAGAGGGCCTGGGCACCGCGGGTTCCCTCGGCAAGGACCCTGCCCGGTTCGACCACGATCACCGAGTCCAACTCCAGGCCCTTGGCCAGCGAGACGGGCACCACGGTGACCTGGCGGTCCAGACCCTGGCGGGTGGCGCGGCCGTGCTCGACGCCTGCGTCGTCGAGCGCGGCCGCAGCGCTGTCCGTCATCGAATCGGGGGTTATGACAGCGATGTTGCCGGCACCTATGACCTTCAGCTCCTCCCTGACCGTCTCGGCCAGCTGCAGGTCGAGCAGGTAAGGCGGAACCTGCAGCACGAGCGGCTCGTCACCGGTGTGGCGTATCGAGGACGGCGGGCGCAGTCCGGGCGCGGCCAACGGCAGCACCTGGGCTGCCAGGTCCATGATCGGCCCGGGCACCCGGTAGCCGACGCTCAACTCGGCGTGACGCGGGGGACGGCGCTCGGGCAGGTGTTCCAGGACCGAGTCCCAGCTGTCGTGCGGCCAGGATCCGGTCGCCTGGGCGATGTCACCGACGATCGTCATCGAACCGTTCAGGCTGCGCCTGTCGAGGACCCTCAGCTGCATGGGCGTCAGGTCCTGCGCCTCGTCGACGACGATGTGGCCGTAGGTGCGGATCGCGTCGGCGTCCTTGTGCCTGGGCCGTGGACCGAGCAGCTCGAGTGCTTCGTCGAGCAGGGGTACGTCGTCGTGGGTGAAGACGATCTCGGTCGGCTCGTGGCTGCGCTCACGGCCGAGGATGCTGCTCTCACGAGGGCTCAGGTGACGCCTGGTCGCCGAGCGGAGCAGCGCCGGTGAGCCGAACAGGTCGTTGAGAAGCTCGGCCGGTGTGAGCACCGGCCACATGCGCTCGAGCGCCTCGCGCACGACCGGGTCGCGCCGGGTGCGCTCGCGGACGACCTCAGCGGTCTGCTCGTCACGAGCGGACGAGGCGAGCGCCTCCCAAAGCATCTGTTCGACGTGACGGCGCCCAGCGTTGTGGGTCCTGACCCGGCGACGCACCTGCTCGATGATCTCGGCTGACCGTGACGGCGTGAGGGTCAGGTGCTGCACGCCGAATGGCACACGCAGAGTGGTGCGCAACGGGCGCTGCCTGTCGCGCACCGCCCGGCGGATCAC
>CAYVDN010000010.1:0-12153 GCA_964450685.1 uncultured Microthrixaceae bacterium | reverse complement strand
ATGTAGGCCTGCTCGGTGTCGAGCTCGGGGTGGTTGGCCACACGCTCTCCCATGGCGGATAGGGCCCAGGGCGAAATGGGTTGGGGCAGAAAAGGGGGATCGGCAAGTGTAGCCGCTCGCCTATTGGCCAGGCTCCTCTCCCAGCTCCTTGAGGGCGCTGCGCAGCGCCAGCCGCAGCCGTCGCGCCTGCTCGGGCGACAAGTGCGCCACCAGACCGGTCCCCGCGGCACCCAACTCCTCGACCGTCAGCTGCACGCGGACCTCGGTGTCGTCGTAGTCGTCGCAGATCGACACCGCCCAGTTGACCCCCACCAGGTCGCCCGCTTCGTCGGTCGGCGGAACTTCAACCGGAGCGTCGTCGATGCTTCGTCGCATGGGAGCTGATCGTAGGCGCGTGCTTGACTTGGTCCGATGCCGACCAATCTTCACGACTCCCCGTTCCTGCGAGCGCTGCGGGGCGAGCCGACGGAGGTGACCCCGGTCTGGTTCATGCGTCAGGCAGGACGCTCGCTGCCCGAGTACCGGGCCATCCGCGGGACAGGCACGATCCTGCGTGCGATCGCCGATCCGGACCTGGCTACCGAGATAACCCTCCAGCCGGTGCGCCGCTACAGAGTCGACGCGGCGATCCTCTACTCCGACATCATGACCCCCGCCCACGCGA
The DNA here is from genome assembly GCA_964450685.1 of uncultured Microthrixaceae bacterium. Taxonomy (GTDB): domain Bacteria; phylum Actinomycetota; class Acidimicrobiia; order Acidimicrobiales; family Microtrichaceae; genus JBAOHV01. Next base: position 11,489 of record CAYVDN010000010.1, on the reverse strand, counting down.
TCGGCTTCGGGGTCGACATCGAGCCCGGTGTAGGGCCGGTGGTGGCGGAACCGTTCCGTGACAGATCGGACCTGGCGCGGCTGCGTCCTCTCGACGCCGAAGCCGACACCCCCTATGTGGTCCAGACGGTACGAAACCTGGTCGCCGAGCTGCCGGTTCCCCTGATCGCTTTCGCAGGGGCTCCGTTCACCGTCGCCAGCTACCTGATCGAAGGTCGTCCGACCCGCACCTATGTGCGCACCAAGGCGCTGATGCACACCGATGCGGATCTCTGGTTCGAGCTGATGGACCGCCTCGCCGACCTGGCGATCGACTCGCTGCGTTCACAGATAGACGCCGGAGCATCGGCGTTGCAGCTGTTCGACTCGTGGGCGGGCGCGCTTTCTCCAGCCGACTACGAGCGGTTCGTCCTACCTGCGAGCACCCGGGTGCTCGCAGCGTTCGAGGGGACCGGCGTGCCGCGGATCCATTTCGGTGTGAACACCTCAGAGCTGTACGGGCTGCTCGCCTCCGCCGGGGCGGACGTGGTTGGTGTCGACTGGCGCACCCCGCTGGACAACGCACGCCGCAGGGTCCCCGCCGGCGTCGGGCTTCAGGGCAACCTGGATCCGGCCATCGTCGCCGCCGGTTGGGCACCGACCGAGGCGGCGGTGCTCGACGTCCTGCGCCGGGGCGGTGGCAACCCGGGTGGTCGTGGTGGTCACGTCTTCAACCTGGGCCACGGCGTGCTGCCCGAGACCGATCCCGAGACACTCGAACAGGTGGTCGAGACTGTGCACTCGTACAGGGCGGACCAGGACCGGGACCGATGAGCATCGGCGTGGCGGTGATGGCCTACGGGACGCCGGCTTCGTCCGATGACATCGAGTCGTACTACACACACATCCGTCGCGGCAGGCCCCCGAAATCGGATCAGCTGACCGACCTGCGTGAGCGCTACCAGGCGATCGGTGGGGTGTCGCCGATGGCACAGCACACTGCCTCGCAGGTGGCGGGCATCACCTCTTCGCTCGAGGCGATCGAGCCAGGTGGCTTCCAGGTGCGTCTGGGTCAGAAGCACGCGGCGCCATTCGTCGAGGACACCGTCGAGGAGCTCGCCGGGCTGGGAGTGGACCGAGTTGTCGGGTTGGTACTGGCGCCTCACTGGTCGTCGTCGAGCATCGGGGCCTACCACGACCGCGCGCGGGCGGTCGCGCAGCGAGTCGATCTCCGCTACGACGGGATCGACTCGTGGTGGGACCTGCCGGCCTTCGTCGAGCACCAGGCCCGCTCGGTCGAGGCCCGTCTGGCTGAGCTGCCCGAGCGGACGAAGGTGCTGTTCACCGCCCATTCCCTACCCGAACGCCTGCTTGTAGACGATCCCTATCCTGATCAGCTCCGCTCGTCAGCGGCAGCCATCGCGGAGCGGGCCGGACTCGCCCGCTGGGCCGATTGGAGCCTGGCCTGGCAGTCCGCCGGAAGGACCCACGAAGCATGGGCTGGCCCCGACGTGCTCGACGTCATCCGCGAGCTGGCGGCAACCGGCCGGGCCGACGGCGTGCTGGTGGTCCCACAGGGCTTCACCTCGCAGCATCTCGAGGTGCTCTACGACCTGGACATCGAAGCGGCAGGGGTTGCGGAGCAGGTCGGCCTGCGCTTCGGGCGGACTGACGTGATCGACGACGACGCGGCCGTCATGGCGGCACTCGCCGGGGTGGTCGCAGAGACAGCGCAGGCGGCATCGTGAAGCACCTCGTCGTCGTCGGTGCTGGAATCACGGGACTGTCAGCGGCGTGGCAGGCGAGCAGCGCGCCCGGCTGGACGGTGACGGTGCTCGAGTCCGAGCCGCGGGCCGGCGGGAAGATCCGCACGTCGACGGTCACCCTGGACGACGGCAGCGAGATGCTGATCGACGAGGGCGCCGACGCCTTCCTGGCACGGGTGCCCGAAGCGGTTCAGCTGTGCGACGAACTCGGGCTGAGCGACGAGCTCACCTCACCGGCGGTCGGCCGGGCGAAGGTCTACCTGGACGGGGAACTTCGGTTCCTGCCGGAGCTGACCGTCCTGGGGGTACCCACCGACATGGACGCACTCGCCGACGCCGAGGTGCTGAGCAGCGGCGGCCTGGAGACGGTGGCGGCGGAGATGCAACGTCATGGCCCGGCGCCCGAGGGCGACGTGGCGATCGGGCCGTTCCTGGCGGAGCGATTCGGTGACGAGCTGGTCGACCGCGTCGTCGGCCCGCTCGTGGGTGGGATCAACGCCGGCGACGTCGCCGAGCTCAGCCTGCGAGCTGTCACTCCTCAGCTGGCAGAAGCCGCGGCCGACGGCGACAGCCTGGCAGCGGCGCTCGCGCGGCGACGCGTTCAGACTCCTCCGACCGGGCCGGTGTTCAACGCCCTGCTGGGAGGCACCGGGCGTCTCGTCGACGCCCTCGTGGACCAGCTCGCCGGACGGGGTGTCGGTGTGCAGTTCGGTGCACCGGTGGAGACGCTGCGCCGCGACGAAGGCAGTTGGGCCGTGGGGGTCGGTGGGTCGGAGCTGCTGGCCGACGCGGTCGTTCTCGCGACCCCGGCGCCGGTGACCGCCGAGCTGCTCGAGTCGGTCTGTGCGGAAGCGAGCAGTGAGCTCGCCGGTCTGACTCACAGCTCTGTCGCGCTCGTGACGCTGGTCTACCGACGTGACGACGTTCCGGTGGAACTCGACGCATCCGGTCTGCTCGTCCCGCCGTCCCAGGGAATGTTCATGACCGCGGTGTCGTGGGGGTCCACCAAGTGGTCGCACTGGGACGACGGGCGCCATGTGGTGCTACGCGCCTCGGCTGGCAGAACCGGAGACGAACGTCAGAGGGCCATGGACGACGACGAGCTCGTCAGCGCGCTGAGGGACGACCTGGCCAAGATCATGGGGATCCAAGCTGCTCCAGTAGCGGTGCGCGTCGGACGCTGGGAGCTCGGCTTCACCCAGTACAGGGTCGGACACCTGGAGCTGGTCGACCGGATCGAGTCGCTGCTGTCACGCGACTGCCCCGGGCTGACCGTCGCAGGGGCCGCCTACCGCGGGCTCGGAATCCCCGCCTGCATCCGCCAGGGCAGGCTGGCTGCGATCACATTGACCGGTCGATCGGCCTGACACGACCGATCAGCCCGGTGCGATCAGTTGGGTGCGCCGGGATCGACCGGGTTGCGGACCACACCCTCGATCTCGACCTCGCCGGCAACCTCGAACTCGAGGGTGACGGTGAAGCCCCGGTTGTACTCGAGCTCCTCGTTCAGGCCCACCAGCTCCAGGTGGGTACCGTCCTCGGCCAGGTTCACGGTCCTCCCCGCAGGGATCTCCACCGATTCCTCACCGACTATCCGGGCGCTGTCGGCGAGTTCCGGGGCGACCGTCACTCCGGTCAGGCGGTCCTCGACCGTTCCCCCCTGGATGCTCGCGTAGACGGGAACCGCGACATCGGCGCCGGTCTCCTCGACAGGGTCGGCCCACAGCCAAGCGACGGTCGGCACCTCAGGAGCGATCGTGCTCGTCGTGGTGCTGGTCGCTGCCACCTCTTCGGGGGACTCGGTGCAAGCGCTCAGACCGGTCACAGCCAGCGCGGCCGTTGCCACCGCGGCGACGCTGCGGAACTTGGTGCGGGTGCTCGACATTTGGACTCCTCCGAACGGATCGACGTGCTGGCTGCACTCGCCGTGCAGGATAGGTCAGGCGCGCTCGCGAACGTTCACCGTGAACTCCCCACCGGCGTTCAGGTCGCATTCCCCGCTCAGCGTTCCGGGGGTGGTGAAGCGCATGCTCACCACCTCGCCGGGGCCGACGTAGAAGATACCTGCGTATGCGCCCGTCGAGTCCTCGTTGCGAACCCTGATCGACTCGCCGACCACCACGTCGAGCGTCTCGGGCATTATCTCCACCGTCTCGCCGCGCAGCCGCCGGGCCTCGGTGCCGGCCGGTATGACGAAGTCGTGGTCGACCTCACCGTCGTCGGTGGGCACGACCTCGAGCGTCGGTGAGTCCGCGGCATCGTCGCCGCCGAAGACCACCACGAACGCGACCGCAGCGGCCAGGGTCACGAGAAGGACCCCGACCGCTGCGCCGACCAGAGCCGGGCGTTTCACGCTTCTCGGACCTCGGCGGTGAAGGTCATGTCGCCAGCGTTCTCGAACGTGACCGTGACCTCGACCGTGTCGCCGGGCACCAACGGCTTCATCAGATCCATCACCATGATGTGGTAGCCGCCCGGCTTCAGCTCGACGACCTCACCAGCGGGCACCTCGATGCGGTCGACCTGCGACATCGTCATCATCGAGCCACTGTCACCACTGTCCATGTCGCCACCGGCCATGGTGCTCTCGGTCTCACCCATCGCGGCGGTGGTCTCGGTCGACTCCGCCTCCTTGGTCTCGTGCAGCTCAACGGTGCCGGCCAAGTCGGCGGGGACCGAGGCGCTGATCAGCGCATCGTCCTCGGCGCCACCGGTGATGGTGAGATAGATGGCAGTGCGGTTCTTCGCTGCCAAGTCCTCTGCGGGACGGACCCACTGGTCGGAGATGGCCAGCGCAGCCGAGGACGTCGTCGTTGTGGCCTCGGTCGTGGTGGTCTCGTCCGCCGAGTCATCGGACCCGCCGCACGCGGCAAGCCCGCCAGACACCAGGGTCAGGGCCAGGGCTCCGGCCGCGAACCGGGTCGTGAGTCGACGGGCGGGCTTCGTGTGGCTGGGGTTGGTGGAATCCGGGGTCATGGAAGCTTCCTCTCTTTCAACTGGTCTGTGTTTCTGATGTGTCGAGCAATGCCGCCAGATCGGCGGATATGTCATCACTCGCCGTACCGAAGGGCCACTGCAGGACGATGTCGCCCTGATCATCGACCACGTACAGGTCACCGGTGTGTGACACCTCGACCTCGCCGTCCTCCAAGGTCTCGACCGAGTAACGCACACCGAACGCGTCGGCGACCGACTGCAACTGTGCCGGGTCGGTGATCCGTGATGCCAAGCCATCGGGGACGAACGTGGCGACGTAGGCAGCCAGCTTGTCCTCGACATCGCGTTCGGGATCGACCGACACCATGACGACGCTGACACGTCCGGCCTGATCAGCTGGCAGCCCGGCCAGCGCCCGTTTCACGTCGCTCATGGTCGTCGGACAGACGTCCGGGCAGGACGTGTAGCCGAAGTAGACGACCCGCAGGCCATCCGGGTCGGCCGTGACCGGGACTGGCTCGGCAGCACCGACGACCGGTAGCTGCACCGCTGCCACCGACGGAGTGGGCTCACGTGTGTAACCAGCGAGCTGGCGTTCTCCGGTCGTGGTGGTTGTCGCTCCGTCGTCTCCTCCACACGCCGAAGCAGCGACGAGGGCGACCATCGCGAGCACCACCAGGACTTGTCGCACCGACCTGACCGCTCTCGAGGGTCCTCCATCCATGTATGTGATCATCCTCGCCCTGCCATCGCTTCCATAGGGCCGTAGGTCCCAGCTCGGAGATCCATCGTCGGCTCTACGTACTGGCCGCTTACTGGCCGACCTCCTGTAGGTAGGCGATCAAGGCCGCCACCTGAGCATCGTCCAGCTTCCGCTCGGGCATGATCCCGTTGAAGCCCTTCACCAGCTGTGCGTTCGGGTCGACGATCGCCGTGCGCAGGTACTCCTCGTCGGCGATCACCGTCGTGCCGTCATCCAGTTCCACCTCGGACCCCGCAAGGCCTTCCCACGGAGGGGCGATCGAATCGTCGTCGCTCCGATGACACGAGGTGCACCCCATGTCCTGGGCGACGGTCAGCCCTTCCTGAGCCCGGGGCGACAGTGAAGCCGTCGTCGTCGTCGGGGTGGCGGAGTCGTCACCGCAACCCGCCAGCACCAGCACTGGTACCGCCATCGCAGCGAACAGGGTGTGACGTGGATGTCGCTTCATCACCTCTATCGTCGCACGCCGATTCACTCCACCGTGGCGCTGGTGGCAGTATGCCGGTCCGTGGAACGGCCCCGCTTCGTACCGGTAGCGCTCGGTCTGGTGGCCGGCCTGCTGATCTGCGCGTCGTTGCCGCCGTGGGGTTGGTGGCCACTGGCGATAGCCGGAGTGGCGCTGTGGCTGCACGTTCTGGGATCCGGACCACGGCTCCAACGCTTCGCTGCCGGCTACTGCGTTGGAATCGGATGGTTCGCCCCCTCGATGCTGTGGATGTGGGGCCTGACACCACCGGGCTACGTGGTCAGCCTGCTCCTCGGATGGGGTCCCCTGGTGGGACTGGTAAGCATCGCCGCGGGCTCCGATCGCCGTCGGCTCTTCACTCTGCCCGCGGCGATCGTGCTGTTCGAGTGGTTCCACGACCACGCACCGTTCGGCGGCGTGCCGCTGTCGCTGATGTCGATGTCGCAGACCCGCGCTCCGCTGCTACCTATCGCGACGATCGGTGGATCCCTGCTCCTGAGTGCCGCTGTCGCCGCATGTGGATCGGCGCTCTACGTAGCTGTCCACGAACGACGTTGGCAGGAACCGGTCGCAGTGGTCGCAACGCTTGGCGTGCTCTGCTCCGCAGGGATCCTGTGGCCGGCCGGCGCGTCGGAGGGAACCGTGCACGTTGCCGTCGTTCAGGGAGGCGGTCCGCAGGGCACCCGGTACACCTCCGACCAGGGCCCTCTGGTGGTTCAGAGACATCTGGACGCGACCGCGACGATCGACTCCGACAGCGGGGTCGACCTGGTGCTCTGGCCAGAGAACGCAATCAACGTGGAGGGAGCGTTCGTCGACTCACCATGGGGTCCGATGATCGCAGCCGAAGCCGTTCGGCTCGGCGCGACCATCGTCGTGGGAGTAGTGGAGGACGCACCTGACGACCCGCAACGGTTCCTCAACTATGTGCTCGTCTACGAACCGGACGGCTCTGTCGGGGCTCGCTACGACAAGGAACGGCGCGTGCCCTTCGGGGAGTACGTGCCGATGAGGCCGCTGTTCGAACCGATCGCGGCGGGTGTCCTGCCGCCCCGCGACCAGGTTCCCGGGAACGGATCGGCTGCGATCGACACCGATGCCGGGCCGCTAGCGGTGGCGATCAGCTGGGAGGTCTTCTTCTCACGCAGGATCCGAGAAGGGGTTCGTGACGGCGGTGAGATCGTCATCAACCCGACCAACGGTTCGAGCTACTGGCTCACACAGGTCCAGACCCAGCAGTTGGCGACCTCAGCGCTGAGGGCAGCCGAGAGCCGTCGTTGGCTGCTCCAGGCGGCACCTACCGGCTTCTCCGGCGTGTTCGACGACCGGGGGGGACTGCTGCAACACACCGCCATCAGCGAGCAGACCGTCCTCTACGCAGACGTGCCCCGACTCACAGGCACCACACCGGCGCAAGCCCTGGGGGCGCTGCCGGCGCTGGTGGCCGCCGGCGTGGCGCTGACCGTGGCCGAGGTGGGCCGGCGCAGGGCCCGACGCTCTGAGAGAAACCTGGACCACACAGAGTGACGGCCATTTGACCGACCCTGCTCCACCCCACGAAGCTTCTTGGTCATGCAGAACGGCTCCTCCCTCCCCCGGTCCGCGTCGCCCGGATCGCCGCGCCGGGTACCGGGACCGGACGACCCGCTTCGCATCGCCTACCTGACCTACCGGGGCAAGCCCCACGTCGGTGGCCAGGGTGTGTACACCCGCCATCTGACGAAGGCGCTCGTCGACCTGGGGCACCACGCCGAGGTCCTCTCCGGGCAGCCGTACCCGATCGTGGACGAGCGTGTCCCGTTGATCGAACTGCCCAGCCTGGACATCTACAACGAGTACTTCCCGATGCGCATGCCTGCATTCTGGGAGCTCAAGGACCGCTGGGACTGGGCAGAGGTGACAGCCTTCTCCACAGGCACCTTCCCGGAGCCCCTCGCCTTTTCGCTGCGCGCGTGGGACCACCTGCGCAGCAGGGCCGGCGAGTTCGACCTCGTCCAGGACAACCAGTGCCTGGGCTACGGACTGCTGCTGATGGAACGCATGGGGCTGCCGGTGCTCGGCACGATCCACCACCCCATCACCATGGACCGCCGGCTAGAGATGGAGCACGCCGAGACACCCTGGCAGCGCTGGTCGAAGTCCCGCTGGTACGCGTTCACGAAGATGCAGACCCGGGTCGCGAAGCGGTTGCGTCGGGTGATCACCGTTTCGCGCAACTCCTACGACGACATCTGTCGTGACCACATGGTCTCACCCGAGAAGCTGTTCATCGTGCCCGTCGGCGTCGACCCGGACCTGTTCGTGCCGATCCCCGGGATCGAGCGCAACCCCAACCAGATCATCTCCACCGCGTCGTCCGACGTCGCGATGAAGGGCCAGCGATACCTGCTCGAGGCACTGGCGAAGCTGCGCACGGACCGTCCCGAACTGAAGCTGGTCATGGTCGGCCGCCTCAAGGAGGGCTCAGCCGCCCAGCGCACGATCGAGCAGCTCGGCCTTGCCGATGCCGTCGAGTTCGTCTCGGGCATAAGCGACGAACGGATCGTCGAGCTGTACAACGAGTCGGCATGCGCGGTCGTGCCCTCGCTGTACGAGGGCTTCTCACTGCCGGCGATCGAAGCGATGAGCACGGGCTGCCCACTCGTCGCGACGACCGGCGGGGCGATACCCGAGGTCGCCGGACCCGACGGGGAGACCTGCTACATGACCGTCCCAGGCGACAGCGAGTCGCTGGCCGCCGGCATACGCCGCGCGCTCGACGACCCGACGGGCGCACAGCGCATCGGGGCAGCCGGACGCGAGCGTGTGATCAACCGTTGGAGCTGGCGCCACACAGCGGTGCGCACCGTCGATCACTACAGGGCGCTCCTCGAGGACGCTGCCGCCAACCCGTGGAAGGCCTGACGTGCTGACAGTCGACTACGACCTGCTCGGCCTGCGCGCCGACGACCTGGTGCTCGACATGGGTGCCGGGGCCGGGCGTCACTCGTTCGAGTGCTTCCGTCGAGGGGCACGGGTCGTGTCGCTCGACTACGACTTCGGCGAGCTCGGCGACGTCCGCAAGCTCTTCTGGGCGATGCGCGACGCGGGCGAAGCTCCCGCTGACGGGCTCGGCGTGGCGCTCAACGGCGATGCCCTGCACCTTCCATTCCCCGACGACACCTTCGACCGGGTCATCTGCTCCGAGGTGTTCGAGCACATCCCCGACGATGCAGGCGCCATGGCCGAGATCCGCCGGGTCCTCAAGCCGGGAGGTGTGCTTGCAGCCACGGTGCCGGCGTGGTTCCCCGAGAAGATCTGCTGGGCGCTCTCCGCCGAGTACCACGCCCCCCTCGCCGCAGGCGGCCACGTGCGCATCTACACCGAACAGCTCTTCCGGCACCGGTTGAGTGGCGCCGGACTGGAGCCAGGTGCGTCCCACCGCGCCCATGCGCTGCACTCGCCGTACTGGTGGCTCAAGTGCCTGATCGGTCCGACGAACGACGTGCACCCGCTCGTGCAGGCCTACCACCGCCTGCTCGTCTGGGACATCGCCAAGGCACCCGCTCTCACCCGGACCACCGAGAGGCTGCTGAACCCCGTGCTCGGCAAGAGCGTCGTCGTTTACTCGGCCAAACCAACCTCGGACGACGCCACCGCCGGCGACCCCGAACGCACGGTGCGCCCCGAGAGCGCCAGCCGGGCGAAGGTGAGCTTCGCCGCACCAGCCCCCGAGACCGCCGACATCCGTGGCTGAGGCCGAATCCCCACTTGTCGACATCGACGAGCTGGTCACCGCCGCGCAGCTGTGCGCAACCGTCGACGCCATCGCCGAATGGCAGCTCCCGAGCGGCATGGTTCCATGGTTCCCCGGGGGCCACGCCGACCCGTGGAACCACACCGAGGCGCTGATGGCTCTCATGCTCGGCGGACACAGGACCGGCGCCGAACGGGGATTCGACTGGCTCCAGTCCCTCCAGCGCGAGGACGGTGCCTGGCATCAGTACTACCTGGCCGACCAGGTCGAACAGGACAAGCTGGACGCCAACTGCGTCGCCTACGTCGCAGCGGGGGTCTGGTTCCACTGGCTCACCTACCGCGACCGGGGAACGCTCGAGGCGTTGTGGCCGATGGTCCGCGACGCGACCGACTTCGTGCTGGCACTCCAGCAACCGGGCGGCGAGGTCATCTGGGCTCGTCACGCCGACTCGACTCCCTTCACGTTCGCGCTCCTCACGGGTTCGTCGTCGATCTGCCACAGCCTGCGGTGCGCGATCGCCATCTCCCGCGAGCTCGGCCACGAGCGCCCCAACTGGGAGCTCGCGGCTTCACGGCTGGACCGGGTGATCCGCGACGACCCCGACGCGTTCGCCCCGAAGCACCGTTGGGCGATGGACTGGTACTACCCGGTCCTGTGCGGGGTCATCCGCGGAGACGCCGGCCGCGAACGTCTGGACCACCGGCGCGAAGCGTTCACGATCGACGGGTGGGGCATCCGCTGCGTGTCCGACCGCCCGTGGATCACAGCGGCGGAGACTTGCGAGTGCGCAATCGCCCACCTGGCAGTGGGTGACCGCGCTGGCGCTCTGCGTCTGTTCGCGTGGGCGCAGCGCCTGCGCGAGGACAACGACCGCTACTGGACCGGGATAGTCGTGCCCGAGGAGGTGAATTTCCCCGGCGGCGAGCAGTCCACCTACACAGCTGCCGCGGTCGTCCTCGCTGCCGACGCCCTCGGGGGCGCCTCGGCCACCTCTACCCTTTTCACCGACCACTCCGCCCTGCCCGACGTGTCGGGCTGAACCGCGGGAGACTTTTGTGATGATCCCCCCCTTCGTGGTGAAGCTGGCGGTCGCCGCCGCCCTGATCGGCCCTGCTGCGCTCCTGGGCCCAACCGGTCCGGTCGGGGCGACTGTGACCCCGGTCGCGCAGGCGGAGCCCGGCGTGCAGACGACATCTACGCTGCCCACCGACAACCGGGATCTGGGCAACAGCCTGCCCAAGCCGAACTCGGGCGCCACGCCGACGAACTCCGGTGAACCCGGTGGATCCCGACAGGCCGCCCTGTTCTGGATGGTGCTGGTAGCGATCGTCGTGATCGTCCTGCTGGTCTGGCGCAGCTCAGCGCGGGCCAGGAGACGCCGCGAGGAAGCCGGGCTGGATCCGGTGTCGTTGGCGAAGGCCGCCGGGAAGGGCGTCCGTGGAGACCCTCAGACCCGCTCGAGCACCCTCAGCGACCCTGTGGCACCCAGCTCGACGAAGCGGCCCGACTGAATCGCCGGCAGGTAGATCCGCTCGTAGGGGGGACGACCGCCGTCGGCGGGGTCCGGGAACACGTCGTGGATCGCCAGGAGACCGCCGGGAGCCACATGAGGGGTCCACAGTTCGTAGTCGAGGGCAGCGGGCTCCTCGCCGTGGCCACCGTCGATGAACACCAACGCGCACGGCGTCGACCAGATACGCGCGACGGTGGGTGAGTCGCCGACGACTGCCACGACATGCGGTTCGACCCCGGCGCGGAACACGGTTCGCCGGAACCACGGCAGCGTGTCCATGACACCGAGCTCAGGATCCACCAGATCCGGCTCGTGCCACTCCCACCC
>CAYVDN010000009.1:76113-82862 GCA_964450685.1 uncultured Microthrixaceae bacterium | reverse complement strand
CGCTACGAGTGCCCCCAGGTCGAGGGTGTAGAGCTGCTTGCCCTGGAGCGTCTCGGGGACACGATCCGCGGCGATCGCCTGGGCGAGGCCCTCGACGATCGCCGTCTTGCCGACACCCGGCTCACCGACCAGGACCGGGTTGTTCTTGGTGCGGCGGCTCAGGACCTGCATCATCCGCTCGGTCTCGCGGTCGCGTCCGATGACCGGGTCGAGCTTCTTGTCGCGTGCGAGCTGGGTGAAGTTGCGGCCGAACTGGTCGAGCACCAGGGAACCCGACGGGGTCTCGCCGCCCGACCCTGTGCTGGCGCCGGCCTTCTCCTGACCCTGGGGAGCCTGGCCCGCTGCGCCCGGGTACCCGGACAGGAGCTGGATCACCTGCTGGCGCACACGGGACAGGTCGGCTCCGAGCTTCACGAGGACCTGGGCTGCGACACCCTCGCCCTCACGGATGAGACCCAGGAGGATGTGCTCGGTACCGATGTAGCTGTGGCCGAGCTGGAGCGCCTCACGCAGCGACAGCTCCAGGACCTTCTTGGCCCGGGGGGTGAAAGGGATGTGACCCGATGGCGACGAGCCACCCTGGCCGATGATCTCCTCCACCTGCTGGCGCACGGCTTCGAGGGAGATCCCGAGCGATTCCAGCGCCTTCGCGGCGACTCCCTCGCCCTCGTGGATCAGGCCGAGGAGGATGTGCTCCGTGCCTATGTAGTTGTGGTTGAGGAGGCGCGCCTCCTCCTGGGCCAGCACGACCACCCGACGTGCACGGTCGGTGAAGCGTTCGAACACGTTGCTGCCTCCAGAGAACGGTGTTGGACCAGTGTAACGCCGGGGGGTCCGATCGACTTCCCGGGTTGCGCCACCCCCTGTCGGCAGATCGCGGCGTTCCCACAGCTTTCGCAGCGGGACGAGGGCTCCGAAGCTTGCTCACGCGACACCGCAGCCCGGTCCGTGTACGCCCCGGACCAGTGCGCATGGGGGCATCGAGGCGCCCCGCGGGTATCTTCTTCGCCGTGGCTGGAGCCAACCCCCTGTCAGTGATGCCATCGATGACCGACGACCTCGAGCGCCTGGAGGTCGGTCTCCTCGACGCGGCGACCACCGACGACCCGACGCTCACCGAGATCGCCACCCACCTGATCGCCGCGGGCGGCAAACGTGTTCGACCGGGTTTCACGATCGCCGCCGCTGCAACTGCGTTGAGCGCCGACCAGCCGGCCAGCGACGACGCCCTGACCGGTGGCATAGCGGTGGAGCTTGTGCACCTGGGTTCGCTGTACCACGACGACGTGATGGACGAGGCCGAGGTCCGCCGTACCGTCGACAGCGTCAACGCCCGGTGGGGGAACCTCCGAGCGATCCTCGCCGGCGACTTCCTGTTGGCGCGGGCCTCGGAGTTGGCGGCCTCGCTCGGGGTGGAGGTCGCGGGGCTGCTCGCCAACACGATCAGCCGGCTCTGCGCCGGCCAGTTGCTCGAGCTCCAGCACGCCTTCGACGTCGATCGATCCGAAGACGCCTACCTCCGCTCGATCGACGGCAAGACGGCTTCGCTGCTCGCGTCGAGCTGTCGCATAGGCGGCATCGTCGCAGGCCTGCCCCGTGATCAGATCGACTCGCTCACGACGTTCGGGCACAGCTACGGAATGGCGTTCCAGATCGTCGACGACGTGCTCGACCTGGTCGCGTCCGAGGCCGAGATGGGCAAGCCGGTCGGCCACGACATAGAAGAGGGTGTGTACACCCTCCCGGTGCTGTACACGCTCTCCGGGGACGACGGCCCCGAGCTGCGATCGCTGCTCGGGACGCAGGTCGACTCCGACCAGCGGGACAGGGCTGCCGCAATCGTCCGCAACGGCGAAGGAATCAGCCGGGCGATAGCGCGTGCCGAGGCCTTCGCCGCCGACGGCCGCGCAGCACTAGCGACCCTTCCCCCGAGCCCCGGTGTGACCGGACTCTCGGCTGCCGCCGACTACCTGCTCGCCAGCGTGGAGGCGGCCGCAGCAGTCTGAGGCGCCACGTTCGCGCCCCAGTTGTCGGGACGGGTTCGAGAAATCCGTCATCCACCCTGGACTCCGATAGTTCGGGGGCCTTAACATCCTCTACGTGATCGTGTGCCACTGCCACGGGGTCAGCGACCGGAGGATCCGCAACGAAGCGCGCTTGGGCGCCGGATGCCCGGACGAGCTGGCTTCACGATGTGGAGCAGGTGACGACTGCGGTGGGTGCATGCCCTTCTTCGAGGACATCGTCCTCGACATGTCCGGCGAGGGCACACCCGTAAGACTGGCTTCCTGAATTCGGCTGATTCGGGCTGCTTCATGCCCGGCATATGGCACCGCAGCGACCCCGTCGAGGTCGTAACGTGAGTCTGTGAGCAACAGCCAGGAGCAACGCCATGCAGGGTGACCCGGAGATCATCGAGTTCCTCAACGAGGCCCTGACGGCCGAGCTGACCGCCATCAACCAGTACTTCGTGCACGCCAAGATGAACGAGAACTGGGGCTTCGAGCGTCTGGCCCACAAGTTCTACGAAGAGTCCATCGACGAGATGAAGGACGCCGAGAAGATCATCGACCGGATCCTCTACCTCGAGGGCGTGCCGAACCTGCAGCGTTACAACACCGTCTCGGTGGGCGAGACCGTCCCGGAGCAGCTCGAGTTGGACCGCCAGACCGAGGTGGCGGCGGTCGAGCGCTACAACCGCGGGATAGAGCTCGCTGTCGCCAAGCGCGACAACGGCACCCGTGAGCTTCTCGAGAGCCGGCTCACAGACGAGGAGTCACACCTCGACTGGATCGAGACGCAGCTCTCCGCCATCAAGGACATCGGCCTGCAGAACTACCTGGCGGAGCAGCTGCACCGCGCCGACTGACCGTCGCCCGCGGCCGACCGCCGCTCAGTCGGCGGGTCGCTCGGGAGGGAACCACGCAGCGCTGTCGCCGACCCAGCGCACTCTCACCCGGTCCCCCCGCGCTGCGACAGGCATCGATGACCGGCGAGCGTGCAGTTCCATCCCGTCGACGCGCACCACGTAGGTCGTGTCGTGACCGACGAACTCGACGAGTTCGACCAGGCCCTCCACGCCCGGCATCGGCTCGCCGTCAACGCCACCGGCCTCGATCTCGTCGACAGGCACCAACTCGAGTTCCTCGGGTCTCATCAGCACTTCGACGGGCCCCTCCGCCTCGCTGTGGAGCTTGACCATGCCGAGCGGGGTTGCGGCCTCGGATCCGGTTGCCTCTGCAGCGACGAAGTTCGCATCCCCGACGAAGTCGGCCAACCAGCGCGTCGCAGGACACCGGTACAGCGTCGCCGGGGGACCCAGCTGCACCACGGACCCGTCTGCGATGACTGCGACCTGATCACCCAGGACGAAGGCCTCGTCCTGGTCGTGGGTCACGAAGATCGTAGTTATGCCCATCTCCACCAGCAGCTGGTGGATCTCGGTGCGCACCTGTGAACGCATCGAGGCGTCCAGGTTGGAGAACGGCTCGTCCAACAGCAGCACCGATGGCCTCGGGGCGATGGCACGGGCGAGAGCAACACGCTGCTGCTGCCCGCCCGACAACGTTGCGGGCATCCGCTCACCCATGCCGGCGAGCCCGACCAGCTCGAGTGCCTCGTCGATACGCGGCGAGCTTCGACGCTCCTGGCGTGGGAGCCCGAAACCGACGTTGCGGGCCACGGAGAGGTGGGGAAACAGCGCCCAGTCCTGGAAGACCATCCCCACCCTGCGACGTTCGGGCGGCACCAGGGTCCCGGGACCGGTCAGCGTTCGTCCGCCTACGGTGACCGTGCCCTCGTCGGGTTGTTCCAGACCGGCGATGATCCTCAGAAGCGTCGTCTTGCCGCACCCGCTGGGCCCGAGGAGCGCGAGAGTCGCGCCCGCGTCGACCGCTACATCCACCCCCCGCAGGACCGTTGTCGAACCGTCGAAGGCCTTGGTGATCCCCGCCACCCGGACGTCTGATGTGCCCGCTGCCCGACCGACCGGTCCGGCATCAGCCATCGTCTGGCCCGGTGTCTGATCTCGTCGGGTCCTGGGCGTCCGGCGAGTCGGGCAACTCCGACAGGTCCTGTTCGGGCCGCAGGGTGGGGAACAGCACGATGTCACGGATCGTGTGCGTGTCGGTCAGCAGCTGGGCGAGACGGTCCATGCCGATCCCCAACCCCACCGTCGGTGGCAGGCCGTAGTCCAGTGAGCGCAGGTAGTCGTGGTCGACCGCCATCGCCTCGTCGTCACCGGCCTCCTTCTGGGCTGCCTGGTCCATGAAGCGCCTGCGCTGTTCGAGCGGATCGGTGAGCTCGGTGAAGCCGTTGCACAGCTCCCTACCCACGACGATCGCCTCGAACCGTTCTGTGAGGCCCGGCTCGGAACGGTGTTCGCGTGCCAGCGGCGACACCTCGGTCGGGTAGTCGATCACGAACGTCGGATCCCAGAGGGTGTGCTCGGTCGTCTTCTCGTAGAGCTCCAGGAGGAGCTTGCCGGGACCGTAGGAGTCGCGGACAGGTACGTCGTAGCGGGCGCACAGCTCCCTCAGGTGCTCCACCGGGGTGTCGATGTCGATGACCTCACCGATCTGCTCCGATGTGAGCTCGGCCATGGTCGCGCGACGCCACGGGGTCGACAGGTCCACGTCACGACCGTCGAAGGTAACCGTCGTCGACCCGCAGATCTCCCTCGCCAGGTGGGCGACCAGTTCCTCCACCAGGGCCATGTGCACGTGGTAGTCGCCGTACGCCTCGTACGCCTCGAGCATCGTGAACTCGGGATTGTGCCGGTTCGAGGTGCCTTCGTTTCGGAATACTCGGGCGATCTCGAAGACCTTCTCGAAACCACCGACTACCAGTCGCTTCAGGTAGAGCTCCGGCGCGATGCGCAGGAACATCTCCTGGTCAAGCGCGTTGTGGTGCGTGCTGAAGGGACGGGCGAGCGCACCGCCGGGGATGGGGTGAAGGACCGGGGTCTCGACCTCCAGATAGCCCCTGTCCTCCATGAAGCGACGGCTGAGGGACATGATCCGCGAACGCTGCTGGAACGCCAGTCGTGCCTCGTCGGTTACCCACAGGTCGACGTAGCGCTGCCGGTAGCGGGTGTCGGGGTCGGTGATGCCGTGCCACTTGTCGGGGAACGAGCGGCGGGTCGGTGCGAGCAGTGCCCACGAGTCGACCCTCACCGAGAGCTCCCCACGTCGCGTCGTCATCACCTGACCGCGGACACCGATCCAATCGCCCAGGTTAAGTTCGCAGAACTGCTCGAAGTCGGGCGTCGATGCCGACGGGGCGAAAAGCTGGATCCGACCGGTCGAGTCGGCGAGCGTGCCGAAGGCCAGCTTGCCCTGCACACGGCGCAGCATCAGGCGCCCGGCGATCGCTGCGACGTGATCGGTCTCGACGCCCGCCTCGAGCATCCCGAAGCGATCCGCCAGTTCTGCAGCGGCGTCGGTGACCTCGTAGGTGTAGGGCTGGTCGAACCAGCGCTCGCGGGCGACGTCGGGGGAGATCTGCGGCTCGTCGGTCACGGCTGGTTCTTCTCCCAGATCAGACGGAGACCGTGCAGTGTCAGCCACGGCTCCTCGTGCTCGATCGACTCGGCGATCGGAGCTATCAGCGATGCCAGGCCCCCGGTCGAGATGATCGTCGCCTCACCCACCACGTCCTCGATGCGGTCGCACATGCCGTCGACCATCGCCGAGTACCCGTAGACCGCACCCGACTGCACCGACTCCATCGTCGTCTTGCCGATGACGCTGCGGGGCTCGCTCAGCTCGACCCGCCGCAGCGCCGCGGCACGCCCGAACAGAGCGTCCATCGAGATCTCGATCCCCGGGAAGATGGCACCACCGAGGTACTCACCCTTGTCGGATATCACATCGAAGGTGGTCGCCGTCCCGAAGTCGACGACGATCGTCGGACCTCCGTACAGGTCGTAGGCACCGACAGCGTTCGCTATACGGTCGGCACCGACCTCCCGCGGGTTGTCGTAGAGCACGGGCATGCCGGTCTTGATACCTGTACCGAGGATCACCGGTTCGACATCCAGGTATCGCTCGCACATCTGGCGGAGCTCGTAGGTGATCGACGGCACCCCGGAGGACACGGCGACACCCTGGATGTCGGTGCTCAGGTCCAGGCCACGGGTGGCCAGCAGATGACGGATGAAGAGGGCCAGCTCGTCACTGGTCCGCTCCGATCTCGTCGCCATCCTCCAGTGATCGACCAAGTCGTTGCGTGGCTCCGCAAGGTCGTAGAGGCCGACCACGGTCTGGGTGTTGCCGACGTCGATCACCAGAAGCATGGCGCCTCCAAGGGATTCGGTCCTGGAGGTGGCCCCCCGGGTTGGTGGAGCTCTCGTCGGACGAGACCAACATGATGCTCGCCCGAGCGGCAGCGACGCACGTCCGATCTGGTCCAGGTCAGTTCAGATCCAGGCCCAGATCGAGAACTGGGGCCGAGTTCGTGATCGCTCCGACCGAGATCATGTCGATCCCTGTGCCCGCGTACTCACCGATCGTGGCCAGCGTGACTCCGCCGGACACCTCCAACAAGGTCCGCCGGGGCGCGTCGCCGTGCCGCTCCTGCGCGGCCGCTACGCACTCCCGAACCGTGTCGGGAGCCATGTTGTCCAACAGGATGGCGTCCGCTCCCACCTCGAGCGCTTCCCTACACTGCTCGAGCGTGTCGCACTCGACGTGGACGGTGCGTCCCGGCCATCGATCCCTGGCGACGCAGACGGCGTCGGTGATGGAGAC
>CAYVDN010000009.1:0-76013 GCA_964450685.1 uncultured Microthrixaceae bacterium | reverse complement strand
AGCTCCGCTCCCTCGGGAACCGACCACGACACGTCGACCGCCGGGTCCAGCTGGGCGTAGGTCTCTGCCGCACACGCCGTGCCTGCAAGGCGTCCAGCGCTCCGAGCGGCGAACCGCGCTTCGCCGTCGACGGCGGGTACGAGTGTGGCCGTGAGGTCGCCGATCGGTGTCAGGTCCTCTGCCAAGGCGCGAGCCACCGCGTCACGCACTGCCCCGGCGGGCGGATGTACCCAGTTCTGTTCGAAGGAGCTCACCCGTGGAAGTGTTGCACGACGAGACGACGTGCCTGTGCGGGATCGACCTCGGGATGATCGACACGTGTGTGGGTGCCCCTGCTCTCTGTGCGTGCGGTCGCCGCGGCGACGAGCACCGAGGCGATCGTCGCGAGGTTCCGCAGCTCGGCCGCAGCGACCCCGCTGCGGCCATGCACGGCTGCGAGCGTGTCCGACGCGACCCTGGCGGCATTCGCCAGGCTGCGCTCGTCGCGCAGCACTCCGGCATCGACCGACATCGTCTGTTGCAGACGTGTGCGCAGTGTGGTCGGTGCTTCGGCAACTGCGGGCCGATCCGCATCAACTGGACGGCCTTCGGGTGGAGCCACGCGAACGGTCAGATCGGCCCCGGAGATCACCAGGTCGTCCTCCCCGCCAGCGACGCCGACGCCGCGATCCACCGCGACGACTGAGCGCATCGCTCCGCTCGCCGAACAGCTGTCGACCCCGGCGGCCATGGCGTCCACCGCCCTGGGGCCGAACACCATCCCTTCGAGCAGCGAGTTCGACGCGAGACGGTTTGCCCCGTGAACTCCGGTGCAGCTCGTCTCTCCGGCGGCCCAGAGGCCGGGCATCGAGGTCGCTCCGTCAAGATCGGTCACTATTCCGCCGCACTGGTGATGTGCGGCCGGGGCGACCGGCAACCAGTCGGTCCGAGGATCAAGTCCCACTGCAACCAGATCCGCGTGGATCGTGGGGAAGCGCCGGTCGAAGTGGTCGAGTCCAGTTGCGTCGAGCCAGACATGCTCCGACCCGTGGGCGACCATCGCAGCGAGGATCGCGCGGGACACGACGTCGCGGGGCAACAGCTCGTCGACGAAACGTTCCCCCGTCAAGTCGCGCAGGAGTGCGCCGTGCCCCCTCAACGCTTCGGACAGCAGGGGTCGTGGCATGCCCTGGTGGTGCAAAGCTGTCGGGTGGAACTGGAAGAACTCGAGGTCGGCGACGGCGACACCGGCGCGCAGTGCCATCGCGACACCGTCGCCGGTGGCGACGGTCGGGTTGGTCGTGATGGCGAAGAGCTGTCCGGCACCGCCTGTCGCCAACAGGACGTGCCTGGCCCGCACGTCACGGACCTGACCCGATGGCTGCAGTGAACGGACGCCACAGCAGCGCCCGTCCTCGACCAGCAGGTCCAGGGCGAAGGTGTTCTCGTGGACAGCGGCGGCCGTGCTCCTCACCGCGGCGACGAGCGCCCGCTCGATCTCGGCTCCGGTGGCTGCACCGCCCGCGTGCACGACCCGCGGAACCGAGTGACCGCCCTCACGGGCCAGTTCCAGGTTGCCGCGCTCATCTCGATCGAACTCTGCGCCGAGCGATATCAGCTCCTCGACGCGTCGGGGTCCCTCGTCGACCAGCACTCTGACTGCGTCGACGTCGCAGAGCCCAGCGCCCGCGGCGAGGGTGTCAGCAAGGTGCAGGTCGATCTCCTCGGGGTCCCCGCTCAATGCTGCTGCCACTCCGCCCTGCGCCCAACGGGTGGTCGCCAGGTCGAGACCCCCCTTTGTCAGCACCCCTGTCCGCAGGCCGTGCCGACCAGCTGCTCGCACAGCGGCCGAGAGCCCGGCGACACCCGAGCCCAGGACCAGCACATCCAACTCGTCCGCATCGGTCACCGGGGCTCGGCCCCCGGACCGTTCGCAGCGGTCCCGCCCACGACGAGGTTGTCTATCAGGCGGGCGCGACCGAACCTGACGGCACCGAAGAGCCTGGACCGTTGATCGAGCACCTGCAACGACTCGAGGGTGTCGGGGTCCGCCGCTGCCACGTAGTCGAGTTCTCCCAGCGGCGCCGCGTGGATCTCCGCGGCGACCATGGCGAGCACTTCCGCTGCATCGCTCGCACCCCGTCGCACCGCTGCGGCACCTAGCACCAGTGCACGATGGAGCACCGGCGCCACCGACCGCTCCTGCTCGCTCAGGTAGGCGTTGCGAGACGACATCGCCAACCCGTCGGGCTCACGGACGATCGGGCAGCCGACAACCTCCACCGGGAACGACAGATCATGCGCCATTCGACGCACGATCGCGAGTTGCTGGTAGTCCTTCTCCCCGAAGTAGGCCCGGCAGGGTCCTGCGATGTTGAACAACTTCGCAACCACCGTGCACACACCGCCGAAGTGGGTCCGTCGGGACACACCCTCCATGACGGAGGAGAGGGCCGGAACCTCGATGCCGGTGAGCACGGAGTCACGGCCCTGTGGGTACATCTCGTGCTCCGTGGGCACGAACAACGTGTGCACGCCGGCCTGTTCGGCGCTGCGCGCGTCACCGTCGATGTCGCGAGGGTAGGTGGCAAGGTCCTCGTCCGGTGAGAACTGGAGCGGATTCACGAAGATCGTCATCACCACGTGGTCGCACGACCTCGCGGCTGCGTGTGCCAAGGACACATGCCCGTCGTGCAGATAGCCCATCGTGGGAACCAACCCGACGGTGCCGCCCTCGCGGCGCACCGCGTCCAGGCGGGCGCGCAGATCGTCGATCTTCGCCACACGGTCCATCGGCGGCATGCTAGGGCCCGTCCGACACCAGGTCGTCAGGCAGCTCGACGCCGATCAGCATCGCAGCCTGGGATGCCATCGCCAGGTAGGCCTGGTGTTCCGACGGATCCAGTCTCCGGAGGTGCCGACGCACCGTCTCCCAGTCCCTCCTCGCCACCGGACCGGTCAGCGCAGCGGCCGGGCCCATCTCCGCGACGTTCCCGAGCGCGCCTGCGGCCAGGGCCAGGTACGCCTCGAGCGGCACGGCTGCGTCGGCGGCGATCCGCTCGACCTGTCCGAGCAGCGCGACGAGATGGTTCGAGGCGATCACCGCCGCTGCGTGGTACGCGGCGCGTGCATCGTCGGACACCGGCACGGCCGTGCCTCCCAACGCATCCACCACCGCCAGGACCGCAGGATCTCCGGCCACCCCGAACCATGCACCGCGCAGCCGCGCAGCGCCGACCTTCGCATCCGGTAGGGCCACGAGGGGGTGGACCGACGCCCTCCGGACGTGCGGGCGCAGCACGTCGAGCCCCAACGAACCGGAGCAGTGGGCGAACACGACGGAATCGTGTTCGGGCCACGAAGACATGAGGCCCTGCACCGCAGCATCGGGCACGCAGCCGAGGACCATGTCGACCGCTGCACCCGGGTCCGCGTGGGTGTGGCTGACGAGGTCGACGTCCCAACCCTCGTTCCGGAGTGCGCGGGTGAACGAAGTGCCTGCACGTCCGGCGCCGACAACTCGGAGCCGTGGTGGGCCTCCGCTCACGCGGATCCGATCACAACGGCTCGACCTGTACTACGGCACCGTCCGCGAGTTGTATGTCGCGGGCGCTCACCAGATCCGGTGCCAGGTCGTGCAACGGAGCCAGCACGAAGCGCCGCTGCTTCCATCGGGGGTGCGGGATCGTGAGCCGGTCATCGTCCATCACCACGCCATCCATCCAGATGATGTCGATGTCCAGAGTGCGCGGGCCCCAACGGACCTCGCGTTTGCGCTCTGCGGACGACTCGATCCGGTGACACACACCCAGCAGCTGGAGGGGTGTCAGCGTCGTGTCCAGCTCGACGACCAGGTTCAGGAAGTTGTCCTGCGCCGGCCCACCGACGGGCGCGGTCTCATAGACCGGCGACACGGCCACGACATCAGGCAAGGAGTCGACCGCCTCGCGCAGGAGTGCGCGCCGGTCACCGAGGTTCGACCCGAGGGACAGGTAGGTGCGCGTGGCGTTCATCCGGCCCGGCTCAACAGTCCCGGCTCATCGGTCCCGACCACGGGTCACGACCACCCCGGAGCTGTCGAGGAGATGGGGCACCGGTGGTCTCAGCTTGCGTACGGCCACCCGAGCGAGGTCAATGCGGTGATCATGTGCGAGCGCAGCGAGCGCCAGCTCCGTGGCCAGACGCTCGAGCAGCTGAGGTCGGAGTCGAGCGACGGTGTCGGCCATCAGGTCACAGATCGCGCCGTAGTCGACCGTGTCGGCCAGGTCGTCGGTCCTGCCGGCGGATCGGAGGTCCACCTCCAGGTCGACGTCGATCTCGATGGGCTGGGCCCTGGTGCGCTCTTCCGGCAGGACACCGACCACACCGGCGACGCGTAGCCCGCGCAGCTCGATGCGGTCCGAGTTGAGGCCCGGGTTCGAGGCGCTCGTCACCGTTCGTTCAGGACTCGTCACCCAGGCGGGCGGCCTCGGTGACGATCTGTCGCCCGTCGGCACCTATCTGCCTGCCGGTGATGTGCTCGATGAGTGCGATCGCCTTCGGCGGCTCCGGCACCAGGGAATTCCAGACCAGGTACCCGGCCAGGAATCCGACCAGCCGCTCCGACAACTCGTCCTGGTGGAGGATCAGCTTCTGGCGCTCGGTCAGCAGTCGTCGCAGCTCCGTGTAGGACTGCTGGAGGAACCGCGGGATGTCCTCACCTGACGGGAACGGCCAGTGACGCCACCGGACGCCGAGCTCGTCATAGCTGTGCAGGTTGTTGGGAGCGCTGGAGAGGGACACGACAAGATCGAAGCCCTGCTCGCGGATCCAGATGATCTCCTCCTGGCGGCGCACCTTGCGGTGGTTCTGGCCGAACCCGCCGGGACGCTCGCATATTGCGAGCTGATCCTTGATGATCCAGCTGAAGTGACGGGGTTCTATGCCCTGTGCCCATTTGCCCTTGGCGGCCAACTCCGCTCACCTCCCAGATCGCGCGACGCCGGCGGACGATCGTAGAGGATGTGCGGCACGGCCGTTGCCGAACCCGCTCGGACTCCCGCTTTCAGCTCGGCTCCACCCGCTCGGGGAAGGCACCACCGACGATCGTCGCCGCTTGGACGGTGACAGCCACATCGTGGGCACGGACCATCGACGCACCCTGTTGCATCGCCCATGTCGCCGTCGCCAGCGACGCGTCGATGCGGTCGTCCACCGGCACCGGCTCCACCACACGCGACACGCTGGCGGGGCTGCGGGCGCGGTCATTGGACCTGGCCAACAGCTCACCCGTGAAGCGCTTTCGGCTCGTGCCCACCAGGACCGGGAACCCCTCGCCGACCAGTTCCCCCAGACGCGCGAGCAACTCCAGGTTGTGCGCGGTGGTCTTGCCGAAGCCGATGCCGGGATCGATCCACACCTCGTCGACGCCCGCAGAGACTGCGATGAGCGCTCTCTCGACCAGGAACGACCTGACGTCGTCCACGACGTCGTCGTAGACGGGGTTCACCTGCATCGTGCGTGGATCGCCGGACATGTGCATGGCGACCCACCCGACACCCAGCTCCGCGGCGGTCGGCCAGAGGGCCGCGCTGACGTCGTTGATCAACGTGGCGCCCGCTGCCACTGCAGCGGCCGCCGTTCGGGCGTTTCGCGTGTCGATGGAGATCCTCGCTCCACGCTCGGCTGCGAGCGGGACGAGCGCGTCGATCACGGGCAGCACCCTGCGGAGCTCCTCATCTGGATCGACGGGCTGTGCGCCCGGTCTGGTCGACTCACCACCGACGTCGATCATCGCTGCACCCGCGTCGAGCATGCCGACCGCGTGGTCGACCGCCAGCCGCGGATCCTGGTACCGGCCACCGTCGGAGAACGAGTCCGGAGTGACGTTGAGCACGCCCATCACCAGCGGGGGCGCGCTCTGCGGGTGGACCGCCATCGTTCAGCGACGGTTCTCGATGAAGCGCATGGCTTCGGCGCGTGCAGCAGAGTCCGTGCGGAACACGCCTCGCACAGCCGAGGTCACAGTCGATGCGCCTGTCTTGCGGATCCCGCGCATCGCCATGCACATGTGCTCCGCCTCGATGACCACCAGGACCCCACGTGGATCCAGACTGGCTTCGATGGCGTCCGCGATCTGGGTCGTGAGACGCTCCTGGACCTGGGGTCGGCGTGCGAACCCGTCGACGAGACGGGCGAGCTTCGAAAGACCGGTAACCCGTCCGTCGGTGTTGGGTATGTACCCGACGTGCGCCACACCGAAGAACGGCACGAGGTGGTGTTCGCACATCGAGAACATCGAGATGTCGCGAACCATGATCACCTCGTCATGGCCCGCGTCGAAGGTGACCTTGAGATGCCGCGTCGCGTCCTCATGGAGGCCGGAGCAGGTCTCCGCGTACATGCGAGCGACCCTGGCCGGGGTGTCGACGAGTCCCTCGCGGTCGGGATCGTCGCCGATCGCAGCGAGGATCTCCCTGACGGCGCGCTCGATCCTGGGCCGGTCGACCTGAGGTGACATCTCGGGGGCCAGAGGCAATGCGTCCGGCCTGTTCAGGTCGTTGTTTCTCAGGTCGTTGCTGTTCAGCTCGTGGGCGTCGTAGGTCTGGGACATCGGTCCACCTCGGGGCGGGTCGGAGTGCGGAGCAGGAGCAGTCTGTGTGATCGAACTCGGTGACGCTGGGCCGTCTGTGGAAGGTCGACCCGGTCCACAGCAGTTTCAGGTCGTTGTGTACGAGGATCTCACGCTCCAGCAGGGCTGCTACGAGTCGGTCGAGCTTCGCGGTACCACCCGAGGATACGGCGTCCGCGATCGAGCACCACGTCCAAGGGTCTGGATGCGATGGCCAGCGGACTTGGGTGGTGTCGCTACCGGCGCGCGAGGCTCTTACCGTGGACAACAGCTACAGGGGGCCGTTCAGCGACGGGCCACCGCCATCAGCACTGCACGTGGACGAGCCTCCTCTGACGGGATTCCAACTCGTCGACATCAAGCGGATGGTCACCGCTGCGGCCGTGCTGTCGTGGTCTGTTCTCGCGGCGTTGGGACGGCGGCTGGTCCGTCGCCGCGACTGCACTCTGGTCGAGGCCGCATGCAACGGACTCGTGGATGGCTTCATCCACCTGGGACCGACGTTCGTCAAAGGCGGTCAGATCATCGCCAGCTCAGGCGGGATGTTCCCCGAAGTGCTAGCGGAAGCAGCCCGGCGGTGTCTCGACGAGGTGCCGGCTTTCCCTGTCGAACTGGTGCACGAGACGATCGCCGGCGACCTAGGCGCGCCGGTCGAACAGGTCTTCGCCTCGTTCGACGACACGCCGCTGTCCGCCGCGTCAATAGGCCAGGTGCACGCTTGCACCCTCAGGGACGGGCGCGAGGCCGTCGTGAAGGTCCAGCGGCCCGACATCCGCGATCGCATGGCGATCGACCTCCGGAACATGTTCCGGATAGCTGGGCTGATCGAACGGACCCCCTGGGGGCGCACCTCGGGCGCGCGCGGCATCATCCGCGATCTGCACGCTGTCACGTTCAGGGAGCTCAACCCTGCGCTGGAGGCGTATCAGCAGGACCGATTCCGCTCGAACATCTGGGCGTTCGGCGACAACAGCCGAGTGACCGCGCCCGAGGTCTACTGGGATCACTGCGGCCCTCGGATCATCTGCATGGAGCGGGTGACCGGTATCGCCATGGATCGATTCGACGACCTGGTCGAACGCGGGTTCGACGGACAGTCCGTCCTGCGGAGAGGGGCGAAGGTCTGGGCGGAGTCCGCGATGGTGCACGGTCCGTTCCACGGGGACATGCACGCCGGCAACATCTGGGTCCTCGACGACGGCAGGGGCTGCTACCTGGACTTCGGGATCATGGGCGAGCTCTCACCGGAGTGGCGCGACGTGCTCAAGGACCTCTTCTACACGTGCTCGTTCGACCAGGACTTCACCCGGGTTGCCCGTGCCTACCGCGCTGTCGGAGCCATCCCCGCCGACATGGGCACTGACGAGGAGCTCGGGATGTTCCTCAACATGGTGTTGGTACCGATGCTCAACGACGGTTTCGGCAGCATCGACGTCGCCGCACTCGTCACCCAGTCCCTGGAGATGCTCAAGACCTACCAGGCGTCGGTTCCCCAGGAGCTGGCGCTCATCGCCAAACAGCTGCTCTACATCGACCGCTTCACGAAGTTCCTGGCACCCGACTACTCGATAACGACGGACCCCTACATCGTGCAGAACATCTTCCCGGAGCAGGCCAGGGCCAAGGCCGAAGAGTTGGGGGTCATCCTGGACGACACGGATCCTGCGTTCGACCTCGACATGGGCACGCTGACAGGCCACCCAACAGCGGTCGCAGCGCAGTCGACCGAACCGGAGTCGGACCTGTCCGACTGAGCGAGCCGATCGGGCCGGACTGCTGCGAGCCAGCCGGGCCCGCCGGCGCTATTCGCAGTCGGGCTCGTAGACGGCGAGGTAGCGCAGATTCCGGAACCGCTCCGATGCATCGAGTCCGTAGCCGACGACGAAGTCGCCACCTATGGTGAAGCCCACGTAGCGAACCCCGAGCCCGTCGAGGTCCGCCGACTCACGCGCCAGCAGGGTGCAGACCTCGAGGCTCGCGGGGCCACGCGCCTCGAGGCTACGACGCAGGTAGCGAAGGGTCAGGCCCGTGTCGACGATGTCCTCGACCAGGATCACGTCGCGGTCGTTCAGGTCAACATCCAGGTCCTTGACCAGGCGCACGACACCCGAGGTGCGCGTCGACGAGCCGTAGGACGAGACAGCGATGAAGTCGATCTCGACCGGCAGGTCGATGGCGAACGCCAGGTCGGTGAGGAACGCGTAGGCGCCACGCAGCACGCAGACGAGCAGTGGACGTTTGCCGGCGTAGTCGGTGGTGATCTCGTCGCCGATCTCACGGATTCGAGCCGTCAGCTGCTCCTCGGTGAGAAGCACCCGGCCGAGCTCGAGCTCTGATGCCAGGTTTGGTTGGGCAGAGCCCGCACGATCGTCACTCATCGTCGGACGACGTTAGCCCTGGGTGCGCCACCGACCCACTCCGATCGGCTTCCGGTGCCTCCAACCTGAGCCGACCCGCGCTCCGAGCGACCCGCCATCCCCTCGCCACATCGCACGCCCTGGCTTCGCCAGCGGCAACCACGAGGACCCGCCCGATCGCCTCGCGGTCGGGCGGGTAGGCCGAACTTGTCACCCGCTGCCACCACATCCGGAAGGCTGCTGACGCCATCGCCACCGGGGCCGTGGACATGGCCGAGGCATCGGTCGGATCGAGGCCGCTGGCAATCTGCTCGATGAGTTCGGCATCCTCGCCGGCCAGTTCGGCCAGGCGACACAGGAGCGGAACAACGTCACGTCCGGCCACGTCTTCGAGAAGCGGCAGCACCTCATGTCGCACCCGGTTACGTGTGAACCTGGGCGAGACGTTGGTCGGATCCTGGATCGGTACCACCCCGAGATGGGCGCAGAGCGCCACTGTCTCCGCCCTACGGAGACCGAGCAGCGGGTGGGTTCCGGCGTCCATCGCCGCCAGACCTGAGGGGCCCGTACCGCGCAGCATGCGCAGCAAGACGGTCTCGGCCAGGTCGTCCGCTGTGTGACCGTAGAGGGTGCCTTCTGGTAGCACCCCGCGACGCGCAGCCCGAGCGCGGGCTTCCAGGTTCGCTCCTCCGTCGACTTCAACCCGTTCGATTCGAGAACGGACGCCCCACCCTGCTGCGAGCCGGGCGACGAACTCCGCATCGTCGCTGCTCTCGGGGCGGAGACCGTGGTCGACGTGGACTGCGGTGACATCCAGGGCGGCCGCGACTGCCAGGGCCAGCAGAGCTGTCGAGTCCGCCCCGCCCGAGATGGCGCACGTGACCACCGAACCCGGCGGCGGGAAGTGACAACGCGCCAACAGGCTGTCGACGGCAGGGTCGTCCGCATCAGGACGGCGGTGTTGCTCCGAGCTCACCTGGCTGGTGGCGAATCGACGTTGTCAGGCCGCTGGGCTGATGCGCCGCAGCCAGACGGAAGGGTCGCGGATCTCGTTGAGGGTGGGCAGGTTCGCCGGGTCCTCGAAAGCACGGTTCAACAGTGCCGGACCCCCGACCGCCTCGACCTCGGCGATGAACCTCTCGCCCTGTTCGTACTGGGCGAGCTTGGCTTCCAGTCCGATGATGCGCTGCAGCAACCGCGTGGCGAGGTTCAGCTCCTTGCGACGTGCGCGCAGTACGCGCGCGAAGCGATCAGCACTCGGAACCTGATCGACGGCGGCACGATCCATAGTGACGTCTCCATGACCCTCCAGGAGGCTCATCAGACCGCCGACCCGGTCCATGGCCGCACGCTGCTCGGGACTGGCGAACAGTGCGACGATGCCCCCGTCCTCGAGTGGGTTGGTCCAGGTGCGAGCAGCGTCCGCCACTCTGCCGACCGCCGTGAAGATGCGGGTGGGGTCCGGATCTGCCGCCCCCATCAGCTCCTCGACCAGGCCGAGGAAGTACGGGCGGAGCCACGGCACACCGGTGAACTGGGTGCGGTGGGTCACCTCGTGGAGGGCCACCCACAGCCGGAACTCCTCGGGAGGGAATCCGTGGCGCTTCTCGAGAGCGAGGATGTTCGGCCCCACGTAGTAGACGAGGTCCTGGTCGTCGGGGTCCTCGTCCTCGAGCACGAGCAGGTCGTACTGACCCAGCACCCGCTTGGACATCCAGCCGAGCAGCCCACCGAGCTCCACCGCAGCGATGCGTCCCGAGAGCGCTCCGACCGGACCACCGGAGAGGTCCTCCAGTCGGCCCAGCACGGGGCGGAGCAGGCGCCGGTAGGACGCCAGGTTCGCTCGGACCCAAGCGTTGCGGTCGACAACCCTGGCCCGCGCCTCGCCAGCGGCCGAGGTGAGGCCCGTCTCTGCCTCGACATAGTGCTGAGCCCGACGGGTCAGCTCATCGAAGTCGCGTTCCATGCCGGCAGCGTGGTACGACGTGGCGAACGGGTCGCTACCCGACAGTTGTGCCGCTACCTGTTCGGCCAGGGCCCAGTCGACCGTGTCACCCATGACCTTGCGGGTGACCCGGTCAGCTGTCGTTGCTCGGGTATCGGGTCTTGGTGACCCTCACCGCGTACAGACCGAGCACGGTCACGACGGCGAGAACGGCGCCGGCGGCGATCGGGACGGCGAGCCAGAAGTGCCAGACCTTGTCAGCGAACAGCATGGTGGCGAGTGTAGGTCCGCTCCCGTGACACGTCACAGCCGGGCAACTCATCGGAGCTGGATTCGGCCGGGACAGCGTCGTCCCCCGGGCTCAGGCGGTTCGGCGACCGTCCTCACGACGAGGATCATCTGCGGTGCTGTAGTAGTCCTGCTTGCGGATCCAAGTTCCGCAGTGCTGACACCTGCTGGCGGCACCTGCGCACAGACCCCGACAGTGGCTGCACCCCGTTGTGCTGCTCATGGCCGTACCTCCGTAGTGGGACACCCATGGCGGCGCTGCCACGGGCTCCCTCCAGTGAAGCGGGCCGACCACGCGAACACAACGCGGCACACCGATATCGCCGGGGAGTACCGTCCGGACCATGTGCCGCAACATCACACCACTACGTGGACTGGCTCCACCGGCGACCCGCGAGGAGATCGAGGCAGCTGCGCTCCAGTACGTGCGGAAGGTCGGGTCCCTGTCGACGGTCAGTGCCGCCAACGCGGACGTCGTCGCTACCGCGGTGAAGGAGATCTCCGATGTGACCGAACGACTACTCCTCGAGCTACCCGAGCGCCGTCAGCCACCGAAGGTGGATCCGCCGCTGCGCAGGATCGCCGCCCGAGCTGTTTGACCTGCTGTGACCAGGCCTGACCTTGGTCAGGCCTGAGCGGTGTTGCGCCTACGGGCCACGAGGAGCAGGACCGCGCCGACGAGCAACGAGGACAGGCCCAGCGCCACACCAGTACGCGAGCTGGATCCGGTCAGAGCAAGATTCGCCGGTTCAGCCTCGGTCGTTGCCACCTCGGTGTTGTCCACCGGCACTGTCGTCTCGGCGGCAACCTCCACCGCGGCGGTGGTGCTGGTGACAGGAACCGTCGTGGACGCAAGGACCTCAGGCATCGTGGTCGAAGTCGTGGTGGTCGTCGTGGTGTTGCACTCCGGGTTGCCGAAGTGCTGGTACGAGGTGTCGATGTCGAGCGGGAACAGCAGCGGGCCGTGCCAGGGACCGGTCGGGGCGATCTGCTGCGGGGTCTCACCTGTAAGGACGTCGAACTGGACGGGGTCGCAGCCCTTCTCGAAGACGATCTCGGTGATGCCGGCCTCCGAGATGGTGAAGGGGACGACCTCGACGAGGGTCTGGGGCCACTGCCCACCACCGGCAGGCATCGCGTAGACGACGGCCTTGGCCTCGATGGGCGAGCACGGAGCCGCCGAACTGCGCACAGTCAGCGTGAACGAGTCAGCGTCGTTGTGCACTGCGCGGGTGAGTCCGAGCGATCCGGGGGTACACGGTTGGTCGGTCTCGAGCGGCGTCCGGTTGATCGTGATCGCACTCGGCTCCTCGGCCTGGGCACCATCCTCGGTCTGAGCGCCGGCGGTCGCCAGTGGTGCCGACATCACGACAACACCTGCGAACATGGCAGCGGCGACGCGCTTCCAGCGAACTGCTCTCATCGACGTTTCTCCCTCCAGCCGGACCGCGACGCTCAGCCAGCGTCGAATCGGGCGACATGGTAACGCGAGTCGACCCCCGACGGACAAAGATCTACGCCATTGCGCCAAATGGCACAGCAGGCAACATGGCGCATCCGGTTGGGGGACAACCACTCGGCGATACGCTGGACCGACAGACCGTCCAACCCTTCCCGAGGTGACACTGCATGGAGCTCCCATTCCTGTTGAGCGCGATGCGCCGCTACATCTGGGTCATCGTCCTCGGCGCGGTGCTGGGAGCGGTACCCGGAGTAGTGCTCTCCCTGACGGGAAGCGAGTACTACGAGTCCAGGGCGGTGCTGCTGATCGCTCCGCCGACCGACGCCCGCTCCCTGGCCTCGGTTTCGACGGACCCCGACCGTTACGTCGCCGGCGAGTTGAGCGTGCTCGAGTCGTACTCCGACCAGGTGGCCGAGCGTGTCGGCGGTACGTCCGCCAACGATGTGGGGTCGTCGGTGACCTTCGAACAACAGCCGGACACCGATGTCGTGGTGGTTGTGGCGCGAGGCGACTCCGCCAAGGAGGCTCAGGGGATCGCCCAGGCGTACACCGACGTGTACTTCGAGGGGCTCCGCGCCCAGCTGGCGAGCGTGCGGGCTCCGGAGCTGGAGGAGATCGAGTCCCAACTGGCCGAGGTCGAGGCGCAGATCACCGACGTCGATGCTCGGATCGAAAAGGCGATGGCGCCCTACGTGAACCGGGAATCAGTTCCGACGATCGAGCAGATAGCACCTGCGCTCGCGTCCGAGAAGGAGCTCCTGGTCGCCCGCTACAACGAGCTGAACACTTCGCGCACCGAGCTCGGCGCCGGCCTGCAGCCCTCGAGCCGAGTCGTTCGTGATGCCACGTTGCCCACAGAACCCACGAAGTCGTCGGGCCGGGCGCTGGTTCTGATCGGAGCGGTGGTCGGCGCCTTCCTCGGAACCCTTCTTGCCGTGGTTCTCGCCCGATTCTCGCGGAACGTCCTCGACACCGAGCAGGCCGAGGAGATCCTGGGACAACCGATCGTGGGCTCGATGCCCGTGCGGCCCGAGATCGACAACGACCCGGCGAGCGTTCTCGCCGTACCGGACGAGCGTGCTACGCGGTTCCTCGCGACGCTGGCGGTCAGGGTCGAGGCGGCCGCTGCTGCCGACGGCGCCCTCAGCGTCATGGTCGCCAGCACGGGTGCAGGTGCTGGGGCATCGACGCTCGCAGCGTCGCTCGCGCGTCAGATCGCGGCGTCCGGACCGCGTGTGCTGCTCGTCGACGCAGATCGACGCCACCCGGAGCTCGGCCTTCTCGCCAACCGGGGATCGAGGCGCCGCGGCGGTCGCGGATTCGCGACGCTGGCTCCGAACCTCCAGGTGTGCTCGCTGGGAGACCTCCTGCCCGGTCGCACCGAACGGGACACGACTCGGATGTTCGATGCGACTTCAGTCATATCGACGGCAACCGCGGAGGCGGACGTCGTGATCTTCGACGGTGGGGCGCTGATGGACTCTGCGTCGACGGTGCAGCTCAGTCGTGCATGCGACCTGACGGTCCTCGCCCTGGCCGGCCATCTGCCGGTCAAGCAGCTGGCGATCGCTGCCGACGAGCTGGCCGACAGGCGGGTCCTGCCCGTCTGGATGCCCGAGCCTCCGTCCCGCAGGAAACGGTCCCGCAAGGACCGCCCGGCAACGCAGGTTCCGGTTCAGGAGACTCCGATGTCACCCCCGCCAGCGGCGTGGTCCCCGCATGGTCGTGGCGACAGCGCCGGCAAGCCTGCGGATGCTCCCGAGTCAGCTGCGCCAGCTGGGGCCAAGTCGACACGCTCCTGACTCCCTGATCCACCCGAGCCTGACCGCCCAGGGTGGACATCCCGCGGGCCCACATCGGCTGGGGGTTGTCACTCTCAGCTGGCCGTTGCCATTCCCGGCCGTAGGGGCTGGGCGTCAGCCACCGCCCCCTCTGCAGCGTCTATCGCCTTGCGGATGTGGCCGGCGAGTACACGCACGGCGGGCTCCAGCACCATCGAATCGTGGTCCCCGGGGACCTCGGTCACATCGACGCGGGTGCAATAGGGACCCCAGCCGTTGTCGAAGTATACGAACCGCCGGTTTATGTCGATCTGACGATCCGGGCCGAACACGTGCGCGGGTGTCAGACGCGGCCGGTAGAGGGTCACGGTGCCGTCGTAGGGACGGACCTGGTACCGACCCAGCGCGCGGTAGAAGGCGGCCTCTATCACCTCGGAGTGCAAGGTCGTGTCGGGTCCTGCGACGGGCCCGGCAGCGCGGCGACGGCGTTCCTTCTCCCATGCGATCCGGTTCCGGGCCCAGCTCATGACGTAGGAGGTGCCTTCCTCACGCAGGTGGTCCATCTGGATCTTCACCCGGTCCGAGACCCTGAGTGGCGGCTGATGCGGCAGCGGTGTGTCGAGCATCACCAGCAGCGAGGTCTCCTCGCCCTCGGCGCGCAGCTGCTGGGCCATCTCGTACGCGGCGATCCCACCGCCGGAGAATCCGCCCAGCAGGTAGGGCCCATGGGGCTGCACGCTGCGGAGCTCTTCGAGGTACTCCTGGGCCATCTCAACGAAGTCCTCGTGGGGCGGATCATCGCCGAACAGTCCGCGGGCCTGGATCCCGTAGAACGGTCGGTCCGCGCCGATCTGGTGGGCAAGGTGGCGCAGGTTCAACACGTTGCCGAACATGCCGGCCACGAGGAAGAACGGGGTCCGGTCGGAGCCGTCACCCGGGTGCAGGGCCACGAGGTAGCGGTACCGGGGCTTGGCCGAGACGATGGAGGACTCGCTTGTGAGCTCGCCCTCGTCGCTGGGCAGCGCTTCCGAGATCAGCTCGGCGCACGCTTCGACCGTCGGCGCCTCGACCAGCACCGAGATGGGAAAATCGACCGAGAAGGTCCGCTTGACCTGCGCGAAGAGCCGCACGGCGATCAGGCTGTGACCACCGAGATCGAAGAAGTTGTCCCGTACCCCGACCTGGTCGATGCCGAGCAGCTCCTGCCACATGACGACCAGCTGCTCCTCGACATCGTTGCGCGGTGCGAGGAACTCCGAGTCGAGCTTGGGACGGCTGAACACAGCGCTCGCCTCACCGCCGGATCCCGAGCCCATCTGCTCTGCGGCTATCAGGTCGCTCTGATGTCGAAGTGACGGAAGGTCGAGCGAGGTCACATAGACCACCGGTTCGACATCGGGGCCGATGACCCGGAGGAACTCACGACCCCCCTCGACCGGGCGGATGCCCTGGCGGAGGTTGTTCTCGAGAGCGAGCTCAGGGAGCGAACGCTGCCTGGCTCCGATCTGGTCGTCGAAATCGACCTCTGCGGCCAACGCCGGGCGGCCCACCTCGAGGCGCCCGTCCAGCCGCTTCACGGCGAACCCCTCGACCTCGACCAGAACCCTGCCGTCGGGATCGCACAGGCGGACGTCGAAAGATGCGACTCCGCTCTCCTCGGAGGTTCCGGCCAGCACCTCGGCCACCGCGACCAGCTTGGGGGGCAGGCTGTCGAAGAGTCGCACCCGCCGATACTCGACCGGCACCCAGAGCGAGTCGCCGGTATATCCGGGGATGAGGTCCATGGCGAAGCCCGTGCCCAAGTCGACCAGGGCGGGGTGCAACCCCACCGCTGCATCTTCGACGTCGTAGGGCGCCCGCAGCTCGAGGTCGGCCACCGCTGTGCCGTCACCGACACGCACCTGGGTCACCACGTCCCAACGGGGCCCGAAACGGAGGTGATCCTGCTGGTGCGTCCTCGTCGCTCCACGGCGACCGCATCGCCCGGCAACCCGTGTCAGGTCGAGCGGGTCGACTGGATCGAGGGGGTGCAGGAGCAGGTCGGCCTCGCCGGTCAAGCGCCAGCCGTGCCTCGTGGAGGTCACTTCTCCCTCGCCGCCGTAGCTGGTGACGGTGACACGTTCACGGACCTCGAAGCTGTAGCCGGACTCGGTGGGTCGCAGCAGAACCTCTGCACTCACGGCGCCGTCGGCGTCGACCGCCAGCGGACGCAGGAACGTGAGGTCGCGGATCTCGAAAGGTCGTTCCAGGCCCAGTTCGGCCAGCGACGCGCGTGCGAGCTCGAGATAGGTTGCGCCAGCGACGACCGCGTCGCCGTCGCCGGTGCGGTGCTCGTCCAGCGGCCACGAGTCCCGCTCGTTCCAGTCGATCGACAGGCGAACCACACCGTCGGTCGTCCGTCGCATCTCGGTGAAGAACGGATGCGACGCCGGACGGACCTCGGCCTCGCGGGTCTCCTCGGCGGAGTCGAGGGCTGCTGCCGCGGCGGCCATCCCGACCTCGTCCCAGACCCCCCAGTTGACAGCGCGGACGTGACTCTCACCCCGCGCTCGACGCGACTCGGCGAACGCGTTCAGGAACGAGTTCGCGGCGACGTAGTCGACCTGGCCGATCGGTGCGGTGACCGTACTGGTGGACGAGAAGACCACGAAGAGATCCAGGTCGTCCGACGCCGTTGCCGCCTCGAGCACGAGGGTCCCGTAGACCTTCGGTGCGAGCACGTCCTCCATCTGCATGGGCGACTTGGTCACCAACAGCGCATCGTCGATGACGCCCGCTGCGTGGATCACCCCGTCGAGCGAGCCGAATCGGTCTCGGACCCTCTCGACCGCGGAGTTGAGCGACTCGGGGTCGGTCACGTCCCCCTCGACCACCATGACCTCGGCTCCCTGCCGCTCCAGGTCCCGCACTCCACGGATCCTCACAGCGGTCGGATGATCTGTGCCGAGTCGTCCGAGCACCTCGTCCCACGACTCTCGCGGGGGTAGGTCGCGACGCACCAGGAGGGCGACGCGCGCCCCACGCTCTCGGAACAACGACTCTGCGACGCTGAGTCCGATCCCTCCGAGACCGCCGGTGATCAGCACCGCGCCGTTGCGACGCAGGACGGCGCGATCGGGCTCGGGCAACCGCGTCCGGCGCACGTCGCGCACGAACCGCCGGTCACCCCGGATGGCGACCACGGCGTCGTCGAGCGGGGCGCGGACCTCGGCGACCACCTCGTCGACCAACGAGGACTTCACAGGAGCCTCATCGGCTGCCATCGCCAACAGCCGATCCTTGATCGACGCGGGACGGCGGGTGTTCGCGCCGACGGACTCCGAGAGTTGCGCCGGGTCCAGGTCGAACGTCGACACCCTTACGTCCGCGATCTCACGTGGGATCACCTGGACAGGCCCGAGCACCGTCGCCTGCTCGGGGACTGCCACCTCGTCCGTGGGGACGGCCGCCTGTGAGCCCATGGTCGCGACCGAGATGACCAGCTCCCGTTGCAGTCCCGCCGAGGACCACGCCTGGGCGAGGTAGACCAGGCTCTGGAAGCCGAGCTCCTGGTTGCGGTGGAAGAAGCTGCTCCCGGGCCGGAAGTCCCGGTCATCAGTGGCCAGCAGGGAGAGGTGCACGACCCGATCGGGCAGGCGGTCGGCTCTGACCAGGTCCTTCACCAGGCTCTCGTAACCTGCCAGGCCCAGCTCGGGACTCAGCACGTACTCGTCGTCGGACACAGCACGGAACAGGTCGCCCATGCGCACCACGACCACGGGGTCACCAGCCTCACGGAGCTTCCCGATGACCCGGTCGGCGAAACCTGCCGAGTCGGCGAACACCAGCCAACGGGTCGGCCCGTCGATCGCGTCCTCCCGGTCCTTGCTCTTCCAGACCTGTTTGAACGACCAGCGGTCGACGTCTGCCTCCCGGGTTACGAACGCGTGGTCGTCCGACTCGGCCGAACCCGCGCCGGGGGCGATGAAGAAGGTCTGCGTCTGGAACGGGTAGGTGGGTAGCCCCACGGTCCGCCGACCCTCGGACGGGAACCACCGGTCCACGTCGATCGCGGACCCAGCGGCCCAGATTCGTCCGATGGCGGTGAGCAGCACGGCGTTGTCGTCCACCTCCTCGTCGGGGTGCCGCATGGCGGGAACCGGGACCTGGTTGGACCTGACGGCGACGGGATGCGACCTGACCAGGGACGAGAGTGTCTTGCCCGGGCCCACCTCCAGCAGCACGCGCGGTCCGGCCGCTGCCAGAGTCTCCACGTCGTCGGCGAACCGGACCGTCGAGCGCAGGTGCCGGACCCAGTACTCGGGGTCGGTGGCCTGCTCGTCGGTGATCCACTCGCCGGTCGTGTTGGAGACCCATGGAATGGTTGGCGGGTTCAGGTCGATGCCGCGCAGATAGTCGCCGAACTGCTCGAGGACTGGGTCCAGGAGCCGGCTGTGTACCGGTGTCGTCACCTGCACCGGCAGCGGTTCGACTCCGCTGTCGCGCAGCTCCTGCTCGAACACGTCGAGCGTCGCCCTCGGACCGGAGACGACCACCACGTCGGGCGCGTTCACCACGGCGAGGTCCAGGTCGAGTCTCTCGATCGCCTCTGCGACGTCGTCCGGGCACAGTGGAACCGCGACCGCTCCCCCTTGCACGGTGTCCATCAGCCGGCCACGCAGGACCACCAGCCCGAGGCAGTCCTCGAACGAGATCGTGCCCGACACACACGCCGCCGTGTTCTCCCCCAGGCTGTGGCCGATCAGTGCGCCGGGTTCCAGACCCCAGCTGATCAGGAGCTGGGCGAGGGCGTACTCGACGATGAAGATGAGAGGCAGCTGGTGCGTCATGGACGCCAAGCGGTCATCCAGCTCCGGGCTGCGCTCGGTGCCGAGCAGGAGATCGGCGAGATCCAGCTGGTGTTGCTCCTCCAGGAGCGCCAGGCCACGGTCGACCTGGGCAGCGAACGTCGGCTCCTGCCGGTACAGATCCGCGCCCATACCGAGGTGCTGGGAGCCGCCGCCCGGGAACATGAAGGTCAGACCGAGCTCAGCGGTGGTCGCAGTGTGCGTCGGCAGCCGGCGCGCATCGTCGGAGCGCAGCAGTGCCACCGCGTCAGCGGCGTCGCGCGCGGCGATCACCCTGCGCTCGTCGAAGTGGTGGCGTCCTACGAAGAGCGTGCGGGCGACATCGCCCATCGAGGCGTCGTGGTGCTCCTCCAGGTGGTCAGCCAGGCGGACGCATGCATCGTCGAGAGCTCCACGGCTGCGCGCCGACAGGGTGAGGAGATGCCACTCCTGCGGATCGTCACCGGACCGGTTCGTCTGCGTGACCTCGCCGGCCTCGACCGGGGGCGCTTCCTCGAGCACGGCAAAGGCGTTGGTCCCGCCGACCCCGAGGGAGTTGACCCCCGCCCGTCGAGGGCCCCCGGTACCGGTCGTCCACGGCGTCAGGTGGTCGTTGACCACGAACGGGGTGTCGTCGAGCTCGAGGTTCGGGTTGGGTCGTTCGAAGTTCAGGCTGGCCGGGATCGCTCCGTGGTGCAACGAGAGGGCGACCTTGATGAGACCGGCCACGCCTGCGGCGGTGTCGAGGTGACCGATGTTGGTCTTGACGCTCCCGATCCGACAGGAGTCGGTGGCCTCCGCCGGCAGGTCGAACGCCTGGGTCAGAGCCGCGACCTCGATCGGATCACCCATCGGGGTGCCAGTCCCGTGACACTCGACGTACTGGATCGTGTCAGGGTCGACGTCTGAAACAGCGATCGCCTCGGCGACACAGGCCGCCTGCCCGTCGACCGACGGTGCCAGGTAACCGACCTTCTGGTCGCCGTCGTTGTTGACTGCGGTCCCCTTGATGACCGCGTAGACCCGGTCGCCGTCGTCGAGGGCATCATCGAGCCGCCTCAGAGCAACCACGCCTGCGCCCGAGCCGAACACCGTTCCCTGCGACCTGTGGTCGAACGCCCGGCAGTGCCCATCGGGCGAGAGGACCTCACCCTCGTGGTACACGTAGCCCTGGTTGTGGGGGATCTCGATGGTCGACCCGCCGGCGAGCGCCATGTCGCACTCGCCGCTCAGCAGGTGCTGCACCGCCAGGTGGGTTGCCACGAGCGACGTCGAGCAGGCCGTCTGCACGTTGACCGACGGGCCGCGCAGGTTCAGCGCGTAGCTGGCCCTGGTGGCCAGGAAGTCCTTGTCGTTGCCGGTGTGGCGCAACAGGAATACCCCGACATCACGGACGAGGTCGGGGTTCGAGAGCAGGTTCCGCATGAAGTACGACCCCATGCCGCACCCGGCGAACACTCCTATCGCCCCGTCGAAGGACGACGGCACGTGACCTGAGTCCTCCATCGCTTCCCATGCGGCCATGAGGAAGTGCCGGTGCTGGGGGTCCATGATCCCGGCTTCCTTCGGCGACAGGCCGAAGAAGTCGGCGTCGAAGTCGAAGACCCCCTCCAGCGGTGCAGCGGATCGGACGTAGTTCGGCTTGCGCAGCTCGGCCTCGCCGACGCCTGCGTCCACGAGTTCCTTCTCGCTGAGCTCGCGGATGCTCTCGACCCCGTCGACGAGGTTGCGCCAGTACGCACTGGGGTTGACCGCACCGGGCAGGTGTGCTGCCAGGCCGACGATAGCGATGTCGTTGTCTGCCATGTTCCTCTGGACCTGCGGTGGTCGTCGTGTTCCTCGTCTGTCAGCTGCTGCGGACGCGTCGACGCTGCATGTTCTCGCGGCGTCGGGCAGCGCGGTCGGCGCTTGCTTGGCGCAGGGCTGCACCGCTGTCCGCCGACAGCGACTCCGAGAAGGAGCGCACGGTCGGGTGACGGTACAGCTCTGTCAGAGCGATCGGCCGTTCGAGCAGGTCCTTGAGGCGTCGGTGCATGCGCACGATCAGCAGCGAGTGTCCACCGATGTCGAAGAAGTTGTCGTCGATACCGATCCCGCTCCTGCCCAGCGTCTCCTCCCACACCGACAGCACCAGCCGCTCGGTCTCGTTCGACGCCTCCGCCGCAGGCGCGGCACTCCCGCGTCCCGACAGATCTGAGAGCGATGGCAGAGCGTTTCGGTCGATCTTGCCGTTGGGTGTGTGGGGCAGATCGGCGAGCAGGACCAGGTGCCCGGGGACCATGACGTCGGGCAGCACGCTGCGCAGGCGGGTCTTGAGCTCAGCTGCGTCGAGCGTCTCGCCGGCCGATGCCGAGGCGTAGGCGACCAGCTGCTGGTCGCCGGGGCTGTCCTCGCGGACGACCGCGACGCACTCGCGCACACCGGGGCATCGTCCGAGCTGGGCCTCGATCTCGCCCAGCTCGATGCGGTAGCCACGGATCTTGACCTGGTGGTCGATGCGGCCGAGGAACTCCAGCAGACCACTGCCGTCGGGCTGCTCGCGCCAACGGGCGAGGTCGCCGGTCAGGTACATACGATGCTCACCGCCGCGGAAGGGATCGGCGACGAAGCGCTCGGCGGTCAACTCGGGTCGCTCGTGGTACCCGCGCACCACGCCGAGCCCTCCGATCCAGAGCTCTCCAGCCACCCCGGGCGGAACCGGCTGGCGGTTGCTGTCGAGGATGTAGATGCGGGTGTTGGCGATCGGGGTACCGATCGGGATGCTTCTCAGCTCACCCTGGAGCGGCCACGTCGTGGACCAGATCGTCGTCTCGGTCGGGCCGTACATGTTCGTCACGTTGCCGCTTCGCGAACGGGTGCGGAGCTCGTCCGCCAGAGCGACGGGGAACGCCTCACCACCGACGAACAGGTGCTCCACCGCGGCGAGAGCGTCGCGCGACTCGTCGTGCATGCTGAGCATGCGTGCCATCGAGGGCGTGCACTGCATGTGGGTGACGCCGTGGCGGGCGAGCTGTGCTGCGACCGACTGGTCGAGCTGTGACGGCTGTTCGTCCGCGACCCGCTCGATGCCGACACCGGCGTTCGCGTCCCGACGGATCTGGTCCAACAGCGGGAGCGAATCGAGAACCTCGTCGGTGTCGATCCCGAAGTCGATCAGACAGGCGATCTCGTCCACCCCGATGCCCTTGAGGCGGTCCACCGTCTCGCTGCAGCGCTGGGCTGTTCCGAACAGGCCGGAGGTCTCGTAGTAGCGCAGGAAGGCGAACTCGAGCACAGCGTCCATCTCGTCGTCGCCCAGGTCGTGGAAGGCGTCGTCGTTCAGGTCGTCCGCAGTCTGGGGCGCAGCTCCGCCCGGCCGTTGGAACGCCGGGAAGCTCCACGCGTAGTCGCGCAGCAACGACGCCGAAGTACCCAGGTACTCCTTGAGCGGCCCGCGCACCTTCTCGCGCACGACGTCCTCGTCCTCGCCGACGAAGGTGTGCAGCATCAGCGTGACCACACCGGCATCCGGATCGAAGCCGGCATCGGCGCGGGCCTGACGGTACGCCTCGATCTTCGGCGCGAGCTGATCGATCGACTGGCCCAACAGGTGGGTCAACACGTTCGCCCCGACCTGTCCAGCCTGGACGTAGGTCTCCGGGTTGCCAGCGGTGGTCACCCATGTCGGGACCTCTGCCTGGACGGGCCTCGGCAGGGTGCGCACCGGGACCTCGGCCCCGTCCACACCGGAGAAGGTGACCGTCTCACCACGCCACAGTCTGCGCAGCTGGTCGAGCCCCTCGAACATCTTGGCCTTGGCGTCCTTGTAGTTCTGGGGACGCAGGACGAAGTCGTTGGGCTGCCAACCGGACGCGACCGAGATGCCGACGCGACCGTCGGAGAGGTTGTCGACGACACTCCAGGCCTCGGCCACGCGGATCGGGTGCTCGAGGGGCATGACGACCGACCCGGAACGGATCTTCACCCGCTCGGTGATCGTGGCGATCGCCGCGCTGGTTACAGCCGGTTGGGGGTAGAGACCACCGAAGTCATGGAAGTGACGCTCGGGTGTCCAGACCGCGGTGAAGTCGTGGCTGTCGGCGAACCGGGCACCGTCGAGCAGGAGGCGGTAGCGGTCCGATCCGGCGCCGGTGCTCGCGTCTCCCGAGAAGTAGAAGAGCGAGAAGTCCATCGGCTTCTGCGAGTGCTGCTCGACGAAGACGTCGCCGTCGGCGGCGGTCTCGTCGTCGTGACGGTCCCGGTCCAGGTAGACCACGACACTGAACCCTCGGGCCAGCGTGTAGAGCAGCTCCAGCACCGAGATGTCGAACGACAGCGACGTGACCGCGAACCAGGTCGCGGGCAGGTCGTGGGCGACCCGCTCGTCCATGCCCTCGAAGAAGTTGATGACGTTGCGGTGCTCGATCAGCACGCCCTTGGGCAGCCCGGTGCTGCCGGACGTGTAGATGCAGTAGGCGAGGTTCGACGGTGACACCGCCACGGCCGGCCGGGTGGCGGGTCGAGACGCGATCAACTCCCGGTCCTCGTCGAGCGAGACCACGGTGATGTGCTCGCTCACGTCGAGGGGAAGGGTGTCGCGCTGGGCCGCCTGGGTCAGCACTACAGCGCAGCCGCTGTCGTTGATCATGTGCTCGAGCCGGTTGGCGGGGTACACCGGGTCGAGAGGCACATAAGCCCCACCGGCCTTGTGCACGGCGAGCACAGCGACCACGAGGTCGATGCCGCGGGTGATGTGGACTCCGACGAGGTGGTCGGGGCCGATTCCCAGGTCGATCAGGCTGTGGGCGAGACGGTTCGCTCGTTCGTCGAGCTCGCGGTAGGTGATCGAGCGATCCTCGAACACGACGGCGGTCACGTCCGGAGACGAGTCGGCTGTCGCCTCGATCAGCTGGTGGATGGTCGTGGCCGGGACGGGTCGTTCGGTCGCGTTCCAGTCCTCGAGAACACGGTGACGCAGCTCAGCACCGAGCAGATCGACCTGTCCGACCTGCTGGGCGGGGTCGTTCACGAGCTCGTTCAGAACCGACTGCAGGCATGACACGAGCAGCGCCCCGTCGGCCGGCTCGACCAGCTCGGCATCCAGGACGACCGACCAGCCGCTGGAGGCGTTCACCAGCTCGGCGACCACCTCGTCGGCGGTCCTGTCGCCACCGAAGCGAACACCAACCGGAAGCAACCGACCGGCCGCGAGATCTGGATTGCGCGCGAGGTCGGGATGACGGGCGATCAGTTCGAGCGCGAACGGCAGACGCGATCGCGTCTGCCCGAGCTCGAGGGCCACCGCGGACACTGCGTCCGAGAGCGGCGCGGTGACGTCGATGCTGACCTCGAGCGGCGCCGAGCGCGAGAACAGTCCGGCTGATCCCGCCAGTTCGCCACGCCAGGCATCATCGCTGACTGCGAGATGGAAGCGTTCCTTGCCCACCAGCCTCGTGAGCAGCGTCGCCCATGCGCCCACGACGGCTTCGTCCGTGAGTCCATCGGGAACGTCCAGCGTTGTCGACTCGTGACGGGCGACGTGCGCAGCGCCGGGCGTCCGCGCCCACGGCAGCTCCACCGGCTCCAACGACTGGAGCCGAGCTTCGTGGACCGCCTCCTGCCGTGCGACACGACCGACCAGCGCCTCGAGCGAGTCACGTATCTCAGCGGTCACGGCGGGCAGGGTCCGGCCGACACGTAGGTCGTGACGCTCCACTGCCGCTGACGGGTCGAGCGCCTCACCCCGTGCCGTCGCGAGCGAAGTGAACGCCAGCGCGCCCTCACCGCAGGCCACGACCACGCCGTCGGCCGAATCGGACAGCACGGTTCCCGGCGCACCCGTCTCGTCGCGCACCTCAGCCGACACGACGGTGAGGGTGCCGTCAGGGCTGGACAGATCACCGACGAGCAGCTTCGGTGCACACACGGTGTTCGGATAGGGACCGAAGCTCAGAGCGCGGATCAACCGGTCGAGCTCGGCCGCCGGGCGGGAGAGGTCGAGGATGCCGAAGGCGTCAGGGCGATCGTGACGGCTGAACGTCCTGCGCTCGATCGATGAGTCCTGCGGGCGGCCTGTGACCTGGCCCGAGACGAGCAGGCCCATCAGCTCCTGGAAGGAATCGATGGCCGCTTCGAAGTTCCGAGTGTTGAGCGAGAGCGAGGTCTCCCCTTCGGACACGTCGAAACGCCGTTCGACGAGCACATCGCCTTCGTCGATCCCGGCTGTGACCAGATGCCAGGTGATGCCGTAGCTGTCGACTCCGTCGATGAGCGCCCAGACCGGGGCGTTCAGGCCGCCGTAAGCCGGAAGTGGCCCGTCGTGGAAGTTGACCGCGCCGCGTTCGGGAATCGACAGGACGCTGTCGGGGAGGAGCTTCAGGTGGGTGATGGCGAGCAGCCAGTCGAAGCTGTACTGAGCGAGCTCCGCCTCCCATTCGGCCGCTGATCCCGATGCGTCGAACCAGGCGAGGTCCTTGGAGCGGGCCCACTCCCCGACCTTCGGCGATCCCGCCGCGACGACGGTTATCTCGTGGCCGGCGGACAGCAGTGCCTCTCCGCACTCGACGAGCAGGCTGTCGGCGCCGACGAGTGCGCAACGGAGACGCTGGTCTGGAGTTGTCATCGGTTCTTCCTCACGATCGGACGGACGGCGCCCGGAAGCGCCTGAGGTGGTTCGCCGACGAAGGTGATCGTAACCCTGCTTCGACTGCGATCCACAGGGCCCTATCGGTAAATGCAGTGCGAACATGAGCCATGCCGATCAAGGTCACACGTCGGGCTGCGCGCCAGGGGTCGCCAGGCCGA
Organism: uncultured Microthrixaceae bacterium; assembly: GCA_964450685.1. Classification (GTDB taxonomy): domain Bacteria; phylum Actinomycetota; class Acidimicrobiia; order Acidimicrobiales; family Microtrichaceae; genus JBAOHV01. The sequence continues at coordinate 49,982 of CAYVDN010000009.1, read as the reverse complement.
CAAGAATGCGGCGGTGCACAGGATCCTCGAGGCGCTCAAGAAGCTCAGGAGCAGCGGTCTCGCAGGCGAGTCCTCCTGGGGGCTGGCGCTCGAGGTGAGCACTCTTCTGGGCACGATCCTGTCGTTCATGTTCCTGGGACGGTCACTCGGGCCCGAGGGCTACGGCGGTTACGCATCGCTGTACGCAATCGTCGGTCCGCTGGTGACGCTCGCCGCTTCAGGTGTGACGCTGTCGCTGTTGCAGCACGTGATGCGCGACGGTGAGCCGCTCGAGCGGACCGCGCGGTCGTGTCTGACACTCGGGCTCGGCCTGGGACTGGCACTCACGGCGATCGGTTTCGGGTTCGCCATGTGGATAATCCAGACGCTGTCGGTGGTGGCGATCCTGTCGATCCTGCTCACCGAGTTCGTGACCATGCCGGCGCTCAACCTGACCGCAGCGACCGTTCAGGCCACCACTGGTTTCGGCGGCGCCGCGCGGATCCGGATCTTCGTCATGGTCGCCAGGATCATCGTCCTTGTGGCGCTGTTCGCAGCGTCATCGTTGACCGTCGAGTCGTTCGGACTCTCGATGCTGTTGGTTTCGACCATCTCGGGTGTCTTCTTCCTGTACGTCGTCGGGCGCGATCACGGTTTCGCATTCGTCCCGGGACGGGTGCTCTGGCCACACGTGAAATCGAACCTCTCGTACTCAGGTGGCATCTCGGCCGACGCGCTCGGCAACGACGGGGACAAGCTGGTCCTGGCAGCCAACCAGCTGGTCGTCGAGACAGGCCTCTACTCAGCCGCATATCGGGTCGTGCAGATGGGTCTCATACCCGTCGGCAGCGTCATACAGGCGACCCACGGCCGCTTCCTACAGCACGAGGAGGGCCTGAAAGGCCAGCACCTGCACCGCGCTCTGCGCTTCGCTGCCGCTGGAGCGGCCTACGGGGTCGCCTTCGCGCTCGGGATCATCGTGTTCGCTCCTCTGCTCCCGATCATCCTCGGTGACGAGTTCAGGGGCTCCATCCAGATGGTGCGCTGGCTCTCACCCCTGGTGCTCCTGCGCGCGGTGGGGAGCTGCTCGATCAACGGCCTGATGGGGCTGTCGAAGGTGACCATGCGCACCATCCTGCTCGCGGTCAACGCCGCGATGGCGATGGCGCTGTACATAGTGCTCATCCCGATCCACGGGTGGAAGGGCGCAGTGGCAGGAACGCTGATCGGCGAGTTCACTTCGGTACTGATGACCTGGGGTGCGCTCATCCACTACCAGCGGGTGGCGGACCGGGCTATCGACGACGTCGACCCCGCGGGAGCAGCAGGATCAGCGGTGGGCGACCTTGTACCCGACCGCTCCGAGGACGCGACCCGCCCCGCGGAGGATCTCTGAAAGCGAGTATCGCCACTGGGTCCCCTCGCGCCGCACGACCCTGGCGAGCGACCCCGCCGCTGCGACCACCGCGAGCTTGATTCCACCCAACGCCATGCGAGACCTCGACGCCGACCCGGTCGCCACAGACGTGATGGTCTCGGTGTTGCCATACCAGAAGCGTCGACGCAGCTGGTAGCGGAGGGTTGCGCGTTCGGGCGGGATCCGCTCGCTCACCACGGCGTGAGCAGCGAACCGTCTGGAGCCACCTGCCTGCTCCAGCTCGTGGAGGAAGGCAGCGTCCTCCCCGCCCGACACCCCGAGCGACTCGGCGAACCCGGCACCTGACGACTCCAGATATCGGGTGGACAACAGCAGGTTCTTCAGATGCCCACCGTCGGTCGGTGCGCCGTCGGGGGTGTCCAGGTCCGAGGAGAGGAACGGCTCGTCGGTCAGCCAACTGGGCGCGTCGGCCGGCGCGACGTCGGCACACGCGCCCACGACGACGTCGGCGCCAGTGGCCCCCTGGACCCTGAGGAGCTCGCTGACCCAGTTCACCGAGGGCCGACAGTCGTCGTCGATCATGGCCAGCCAGTCACCTGCGGCGGCACCCTGCCTGAGCGAGGCGTTGCGTGCGGTCGAGATGCTCCGCGAGCCGGTGCGGTGGTACTCCAGACCCCGCTCGAAGCTGGACGAGGCCGACCGTGCGACCGGTTCCGCGGAGCCGTCGGGGTCGTCATCGACGACCACGACCGCGATAGACGCGACCGGCCTGGCGTCCTCGGCCACCTCGACCAGTCGATCCAGCAAACCACCCAGAACATCGGGTCGGCGATGGGTGCAGATGGTCACAGCAACCTTGGCGCGGCGATCCTCGGTCATCCTCGGGGCCCCCGACGCCCACGGTGCTCACGACGCGAGCCGAGCCAGGCACGGCGCACGATTCCGAGAAAGGCCACGTCGTCAACCAGGTACCGCTTGGCCATGCGACGTGGATCCGAGAACAGCCTGTGCAGCCACTCGAGTCCGCTGCGTTGCATCCAGACAGGAGCCCTGCTCGTGAGTCCCAGGTACATCTCTGCAGACGCGCCGAGCAACATCACCGTCGGCGTCGGACTGTCCAGGCCCGTCCAGAGCTTCTCGAGGCGACTCGCAAGGCGGTGGTGCTTGGGCATCGATATTCCGATGACCACGAAGCGGGCCCCGACCCGGCGAGCCTCCTCGTCGATCTCGACGGCGAGTCCGGCGATCTGACTGTCGTCAGACTCGTCGAAGACCGGCGGCACAAGGGTGACCGCTGCCGGGTGCTCCTGTCGGAGCCGGGCCGCCACGTCCTCGTTCGATGCCACGACCAGGACCGGTGTCAGATCGGCGATCCAACGAGGCCACATCACTGAGAACAGGTCGCTGCCGGTCAACCTGGAAGGAAGCGGCTCGCCCAAGAGCCTGCTGGCCCAGACGATCGGCATCCCGTCGGGGAGCACCGTGGTCGAGGCTCTCGCAACTGCTGCGTCCACGGGCGAGCGCTCGTAGCGGACCAGGTGATCGACATTGGGCGTCACCACGCAGGTCCACCCGGGGGCGCGGCGCTCGGCATCGGTCAACAGCGAGTCAGCGACGGTGGACACGTCATCGACCGCGACGAAGTCGAGACCGAACAGGTTCCTGGTGGGGAGGGTCTTCACAGATGAGCGCTCGATGAGCGAAGGCTATCGACGGCGCGGAGCTTCGCCACCCGGCACGTACACTCGACCGACGGAGCCGACGTGGGAGCGGAGTTCATGGCTGACGTCTCGATCGTGGTACCCACCCGCAATCGCTCCGCGCTCCTCGAGCGCCTCCTGCGCCAACTGGTGGCACTCGACAGCGGTCCCGAGTACGAGATCGTCGTCGTGGACGAGGGCTCATCCGACGACACGCCCGCGCTGCTCGAGCGATACGCGAACTCACACGGCATCTCGGTCATTCGCAACGATCCCCCGCGCGGTCTCTCCGGCGCCCGCAATACCGGTATCGCTGCATCTGACGCTCCGTACGTGACCTGGATCGACGATGACGACCTCACGTCGCCCGATCGCATCGTGCGCCAGTTGGAAGCGCTCCGGTCGGGCTCCTGGCGATGGTCGTGCGCCGGCAGGGTCGATGTTGACGACGACCTCGAGGTGATCGGCCACGTCCGCTGCCCCGATCCGCAAGGCCTCCTCGCCCAAGTACTACGTCGCAACGTGCTCCCCTCCGCCGGTCAGGGCCTGCTGGTGGAACGCAGGTTGCTCGACGAGGTGGGCACCTTCGACGAGACGCTCGACTCCGCCGAGGACTGGGACTTCGCGATACGCCTCGCCGAGTCCGGTCCTGGCCACATGCTGGACGAGCCGCTCGTCGGCTACCGCACAGGCTTCGCGTCGATGAGCACCGACACGGACCGTATGGAGCGAACGATCTCCAGGGTCATCGATCGATACGCAGATCTCTACCGTCGTGAGTGTGTGGAGCCGGACTGGGCCTCGATCCACCAGAGCCTGCTCGCTGCCGATCTGCTCAACTCGCCGCGCAACGCCCGCAGACGTGCCTGGCGGAGCTTCACCAGCCGCCCCTCCGTCTCAACTGCTCGCCGTGTGATCCTGGTCGTGTTGGCCCCGGGGTGGACGAGTCGCCGCTCGGCTGACCGTCGACGAAGGCAGGTTCCGCCCGACTGGGTCCGACGGGCCAGGACATGGCTCGACGAAGTCGTGCAACCGCCCGTTTGAACTCCCCTCGGGATTTCCCGGATCTTTTGCAGGAACAAGGGTGACAACCGGCCGTAACTTATGTAACCTGTTCGTCATATGAAACGCGGACCTGCCTCAATCTCAACCTCGCGCACTCGCCGCGGCAGTGTGATCGTCGGCGCAATCATCGCCACCGTGGCCCTCTCGTCGACCGCTTGCGCGCCTCACTCGCCAGGCACCAGCAGCGATGCAGCCAAGTCGAGCGCCAAGTCCTCCGCTGCGGGTGTTGCGGGGACAAGTGGATCGGCATCGCTGGTCACTCCTACCTCGTCGACGGTTCCGGTCTCGTCCACACCGTCCTCACCATCCACTTCTTCGTCGCCGTCGACACCGACCTCGAGCAGCGGCCAAGGCATCCAGGTCGACCCCGCAACCCTGCCCACCGGCGACACCGGAGCCTCCAGCGCCCTCATCGGCCCCGCCGGATACTCCAAATTCCTCAGCGACGGAAGCGCACAATTCCGCACCAACTGCTCCTTCTCCCACATGCGCTACGACGACCCCATCGTCGCCCCCGGCCAACCCGGAGCCAGCCACCTCCACGCCTTCTTCGGCAACACCGCCATCAACGCCAACACCACACCCGAATCAGTCGCCACCACAGGCAACTCCACCTGCGAAGGCGGCACAGCCAACCGCACCGCCTACTGGGCACCCGCGATCGTCGACACCGCCACCAACAGAGCAGTCGTTTCCAACTCCACACAAGGCGACGACGAAAACGGCCTGCAGGTCTATTACAAGACCGGCTACGACGGCGTCCGCCCCGAAACCATCCAGAACTTCCCCACCGGACTCCGCATGATCGCCGGCAACTCCCGATCCACCACCGCCCAGGACCGCGTCCGCTACTCCTGCACCGAAGGCAACGGCCCCAACATCACCGACTCCGCCACCTTCCCCAACTGCAGCCCCGGACAACTCCTCGTCATGAGCATCGTCTTCCCCCAGTGCTGGGACGGCGTCAACCTCGACTCCCCAGACCACAAATCACACATGGCCTACGGCGCCGGCTGGCCCGACAAGGGTTGCCCATCAACCCACCCAGTCCCCCTCGCCCAGGTCACCCAGAACTACCGCTACCGAGTCCCCACCACAGGCATGACCACCTGGCGACTCTCAAGCGACATGTACACCGGCCCCGCCGGCTACTCAGGCCACGCCGACTGGATGAACGGCTGGGACCGCGCAGTCTTCCAACGCATCATCGACAACTGCTACAAGGGCGGCTACGACTGCCAGATGAACCTCCTCGGCGACGGCCAAGCCCTCACACGCTGACCATCCGACGCTGCCCCTCCCACGCAGCGCAACGTTCCCAGACATCGGCTGGTCCGGCCATCCCACGGACGAGCTGACGCCGACGGCCGACACCTCCGGGTGTCGGCCGTCGGCGTTCTCCGCCTCGTGGAGCACCGAGTCGTGTCGGGGGGGAGAGAGAGCCCGATCAGCCGACCGCCGCCTCGAACAGCGCCAACAACTTCGCCGCCTCCGTCGAGGCATCGTGGCGACTCAGCACGCGCTCTCTACCCACCCAACCCTTTTCGTCGAGTCTCGTGGGAGCCTCGTCGAGCACCTCGGCAAGCGCAGAGCTCAATGCTTCGACCGATCCTGCGGGCACGACCCATCCACACCCGTCATCGACCAACTCGGGTACACCCGCGATCGCCGTCGTGACCACCGGTCGGGCCAGCGCGAGCGACTCCATCAGAGCGACGGGGAGGCCCTCGGCGAAGCTCGGTAGAACCACGGCGCGGGACCCGAGGATCTCGCGCCGGACCTGAGCGTTGTCGATCCAGCCGGTGATCGTCACCTTGTCCGACAGTCCGGAGTCGGCGATCGCCGACTCGAGCTCAGGACGCATCGGCCCCTCGCCGGCCAGCACGACATGCACCGGCCGCCCGTCATCGACGAGCTGCGCCACCGCCTCCAACAGGATGTGCTGCCCCTTCTGCTCGCCCAGTCGTCCGACGCAGACGAGCCGGTCGACGTCCGGGGTGGGCGGGGGCTCCAACTCGAGGAACGACGCGTCGAGGCCGCAGCGGACCACGTGAATCTTCGGCCAGTCCGCCTTGTCGCTCCAGCGGTACAGCTGGCTCCGCCCGAAGCTGCTGATGGCAATCACGAACGCTGACCCGTGGACCTTCTCACGCAACCTCAGAGGTCCGGGGCTGTCGAACTCCTCGGGCCCGTGCACGGTGAAGCTGTACCTGGGTCCCCCCAGGGTCCGCACCAGCAGCGCTACCGCTGGTGCGTTGGTGCCGAAATGACAATGCACATGGTCGATCTCGTCTTCGGCGAACCAGCGACGGAGGACACAGGCTTCGGCCAAATACACCAGGTGGACGCCGATGCCGCGCTGACTCCGGCGTCCCAGGCGGAGCGCCAGGGCAGACGCCCGGATGAATCCGGTGGTGTCGGTCAGCAGCGTTGCCAGAGTCGAGCGGACGAGACCGACCAGGCTTCGCCTGCCCCGGAGTACCGACCTCGTTCGGCGAACCTCTTTGAGATCGTCGTCATCGACCACCAGACCGGCCCCTGAACGGATGCTGTATCGCTGGATCGGCTGACCGAGCGCCTCGAGCGCCCTGATTTCGCGACGAATGAACGTCTGGCTCGGCATCGGATACTGGTTGACCAGGTAGGCGATCCTCACAGCGACATCCCCGATACCGATCGCAGGCCGAACACGGTGGCGCGAGAACTGCGAACGGGATGGTCCGACCGCACCGATTCAGCGTTCAGTCGTGCCAGGATGGACCACAGGATCACCAGGTACCCGAGATAGGCCCCGTTCAGCAGCGGCTCCGCCAGCGACATGACCAGCAGCGAGGTGAGGGCCATCACTCCCCACAGCCCATAGGGGCGTGCCTCTGAGCCGCGGTTGAGTCGCAACGCCCTGCGCAACAGGTCGATCAGGAAGGCGCACAACAGGACGAATCCCACGAGCCCGACGTCCAGTAGCACCTTGATCGGACCACTGTGGGTGTGTGCGGCCTCGAATCCGATCTCGTGCCACAGTTGCATCGTGAGCACGGTGGGCACCTCGGTGAACACACCCGCGTAGCCGTAGCCCTGGAGCGGACGTTCTACGACCGCTCCCAGTGTGGCGCTCCAGATGTGGGTCCGACCGGAGAAGGTCAGATCCTTGTTGTAGACGTCGAGCAGGAGCGGAACCAGTCGGAACGCGCTGAGCAGCGCTCCGAGCGCAGAGGTGATCGATGCGGCAAACAGCAGACGACGATCACGTCTGCTGCGTCCCAGACCGATGGCCAGGATCCAGAACCAGACGAAAGAGATCGCCAGAAGGCCACTGGCCGTCGTCGCAGAACGCGTCGCCACAGCGGTGATGATGAGCAGGACGATGATGGTCCTTCGCCAACGACCGCGATATAGCCCCAGCACCATCGCCAGGGTCAGAACCGTGAATATTCCAAGGGAGTTCTTGTGACCGAACGTACCGCGGAACGCCGTTTCGACAGTGCCGTCCTCCTCGATCAACGCCCTGGACGCGGGTAGCACGAGCGAGGCGACCAGACTCCACCCGCACAGAGCCAGGGAGGTGGTGAGCAACGTCCGCGCGGCGGTCCTGGGGGCCATCGTTCCTACGACTCCCATCGTCACCGCAATAGGAACCAACTCGTAGCGAGCGAACAAGATGGTCGATCCCCTGTCGTCGCTCCACAGCACGCTGAGCAGCCCCCACGAGACGAATCCGAGCAGCGCAACGCTCACCGGCATGACCCTCAGACGGTCCGTCGGAGTTATGACGAGCACACAGACACCGAACACCGAGATCAGGAATGTGGGGATAGAGAGCTGGTAGCCGATCAGCACCTCGAACGGAGCGAAGACGACCAGCACATAGAGCACCAGGTAGATCGGTGCTGCGAAGTCGACGAGCGGCCGGGGTCGTCCACGGCGCCGGATCGGTGCACTCACGGGTCGCTGTCGTGTCGTCTCAGCCGGCACGCTGCGCCCCGATTTCGACCAACGCCGACTCGAGCTGCTCCGCCCTACCGGTCAGCCGGACGTTCCAGCGGCCCAGAACCATGCTGATCCCATCGCCCGCCTCGTTCGCTGCGGCGTCGCGCTGGGCTTCGGTGCCGTACTCAGCGACGACCAGCTCACCGTCTGGCCGAGCCTCCGGGCAGCCCGCCGGGCCGACGCTGTAGGTGAACTCGAACAACGCGCCGGGTCCACCACCGTTGAGGTCGGTCGCCACCGCGCAGGTACCCAGTCGTGCGGCGGTTATCACCTGCCAGATCTCCGAGTAGCGCCTGGGTTCGAACGCGGCATCCAAGGACGCGTCGTCCTCGCCCTCGGCGGGTTCCAGCTCGAAAGGCGGGTAGGGCCATCCGCAGTCGGCATCGACCATCTCGTCTGCCATCGTCGGGTTCCACATCTTCATCTGGTGCCCCGCGTGGACGTTCTCACACGCGCCGACTGCTTCCGATCCGTCCACCGGACTAGCGACCGTCGTCGTCAGCTGGGTGGACGTCGAATCATCAGCCACATCCCGGTCGTCCGATCCGGCTCGCAGCACCATCACGACCGCGACGAGACCGACCAGGACCCCGACAACCAACACCGCAGCCGTCCTGCCGGCACTCCGCTCAGCCACCGAGCCAGCGTATCGCCGCGTCGGAACTATCCCGCCCGGGTGCCAGTTAGGCTGCGCCGACATGGAGTCACGGGCCCGATCGCTGGTCGCTCTGCTCGTGATCGCAGGGCTGGGATCGGTCAGCTGCGCCGACAGCGAGGGGACTGCGAACGCGGGAAGTGTCCCCGCCGGTTTCAGCGCCGATCGGTGTCTGGTGCAGGTCCATGGACGCAGCGAGCAGGGTGCCCCGCCGGCGATGAGAGACGGCTACGCGGTGCTGCGCCCCGACGGGAACTCCGCCAACCCCACGGGCGACGGCCGGATGTGGACCTACGACAGCCCCGAGTCGTACGACGATGCTCTCCGGCGCGTGACCGAGGTGGTCGACGACGCCGGATGCAGGCGGGTGGTGCTGCACGGCTTCAGTAACGGCGGCGGCTTGCTCGGCGCTGTCATCTGCCGTGGCGAGACACTGCAGGGAAGGCTGGCCGGCGCGATCGTCGATGATCCGGTCCCGGACGACAGCTCCCCATGTATGCCCGATCCATCGGTCGCCGTAGTTGTCTACTGGACCGGCGGTCTCGAGGAAGCGACGGCTGGCGCGTCGTGTGAAGATCTGGGGTGGGTTTGCGCCGGCTCCGGTGTCCTGGTGGGGATCGAGGAGTACGCAAGGCGGCTGGGAACGCAGGTGACTCCGAGCATCCACACCGAGCACCTCGTCTATTCGAACGCACCCGAGATCAACGAGTGGCTCTCAGCGCCTTAGCGGGTCCTGTCTCCCGGCCCGACACTCAAGTCCTGGCCACATAGGTCCGATGACCTATCCATGCTGTCGCGTCGAGTAGCCATCGCCTCTGCACGCCCGCTCCGCACCCTCACGGGGGTGATCGCGATCAGCCTCGCTGCCACATCCTGTCTGGCGACCAGCGCACCCCCACCACGACCGACGCAGTCGACCACGCCGGCAGTGTCCTCGTCGACGGTTCCGGTCTCGTCCACACCGTCCTCACCATCCACTTCTTCGTCGCCGTCGACACCGACCTCGAGCAGCGGCCAAGGCATCCAGGTCGACCCCGCAACCCTGCCCACCGGCGACACCGGAGCCTCCAGCGCCCTCATCGGCCCCGCCGGATACTCCAAATTCCTCAGCGACGGAAGCGCACAATTCCGCACCAACTGCTCCTTCTCCCACATGCGCTACGACGACCCCATCGTCGCCCCCGGCCAACCCGGAGCCAGCCACCTCCACGCCTTCTTCGGCAACACCGCCATCAACGCCAACACCACACCCGAATCAGTCGCCACCACAGGCAACTCCACCTGCGAAGGCGGCACAGCCAACCGCACCGCCTACTGGGCACCCGCGATCGTCGACACCGCCACCAACAGAGCAGTCGTTTCCAACTCCACACAAGGCGACGACGAAAACGGCCTGCAGGTCTATTACAAGACCGGCTACGACGGCGTCCGCCCCGAAACCATCCAGAACTTCCCCACCGGACTCCGCATGATCGCCGGCAACTCCCGATCCACCACCGCCCAGGACCGCGTCCGCTACTCCTGCACCGAAGGCAACGGCCCCAACATCACCGACTCCGCCACCTTCCCCAACTGCAGCCCCGGACAACTCCTCGTCATGAGCATCGTCTTCCCCCAGTGCTGGGACGGCGTCAACCTCGACTCCCCAGACCACAAATCACACATGGCCTACGGCGCCGGCTGGCCCGACAAGGGTTGCCCATCAACCCACCCAGTCCCCCTCGCCCAGGTCACCCAGAACTACCGCTACCGAGTCCCCACCACAGGCATGACCACCTGGCGACTCTCAAGCGACATGTACACCGGCCCCGCCGGCTACTCAGGCCACGCCGACTGGATGAACGGCTGGGACCGCGCAGTCTTCCAACGCATCATCGACAACTGCTACAAGGGCGGCTACGACTGCCAGATGAACCTCCTCGGCGACGGCCAAGCCCTCACACGCTGACCATCCGACGCCGGCGGTGAGTACCATCCGGCGATGGAACGGAGCGGGGGGACCGTCGGCCCTGACGTGGTCCTCCCGGGGTCCGAGCAACTGATCCCCGGGCTGTTGTTGCTGCTCGCTCTCGTCACCGCCGCGGTCGCTGTCGTGCTCGTTGCGCGCCGATCGATCCGCGCCCGACGAGGGCGAACCAACGGCCGACCTGTTGTCGCGGTGCCGCTGGCGGCGGTCGCCGTTCTGGCTGGAATCGGAGCATGGCTCCTGCGGCCACCACCGTTCTTCGTGCCGCGCTTCGGTTCCCTTCCGGTCCTGATGCCGGCGGACAACCTGTTCCGCCGCACCGCGACCGATCTTCCCGTTTCGGGCGACAGCGAACGATGGATCGCAGCGATCGACCACATCCCACTCCGTGCGGGGTTCAGCGGCCGGGTCGTCGAAGGCGTCGTCTTCGGCATCCCCTACAACTTCGTCGACTCGTCCACACCTCGCCGCGACGTGGACATCATGCTGAGTCCCGCGACCAGCTTCCCGGGCCCGTACCCGATCACCGACCCCGCGTACATCGAGTCGATGCCCACCTACGGCTTCGACATGCACTACGTGGGCGTCGATCCGTCCAGCTCGCAGGTCTGGGAGCTGCTCAGCACACGCTCCTGGTTCGGACGCTGGGAAGCGGACTCCGGCGCCCACTACAGAACCGACTCCAACGACTACCCGCGGGGCTCGACGATCGCCGCTGGTCTACCCCTGCTGCCCGGGGTGATCACGTACGACCAGGTGGCGTCGGGAAGCATCGACCACGTGGTCCTCGCCGGGATCGAGTCCTCGGCAGCTGGACGCTCGATCTGGCCTGCCAGGCGTGGCGACGGTCGCTCACCCGACCCGGACGCCCCTCCACAGGGCGCATGGCTACGCCTCCGCTCCGACGTCGATCTGTCGGGGCTGGGCCCCCAGGCGCGGGTCGTGGCAGAGGCGCTGCAACGCCATGGCCTGATCCTGTCGGACACCGGCCCCGGCTTCGCCGTGCGCGGAGCGCCCGACAGTCGCTGGGACAACGCCGATCTGGACACGCTGCGCCAGCTGTCAGGGGGCGACTTCGAGGTGGTCGATCCGTCCGGCGTCCAGGTATCCGCGGACAGCCTCGCCGTGCGACCGCCGGGCTGACCACAGGTTCCACCGGTGTCGTCAGTGGACCAACGGGGTCCAGGGCAGCACCAGGGCAGGCCGGTCTAGATCCGCATCCGGGTCGACACGCACCAGCGCGTCGGCGTCAGCCAGGTTGGAGAGCATGTGCGAGCCCTGCCGCGACAGCGGCTGGAGATGCACCACCCCGTCGGGGTCGGTGGACATAGAACAGCGCGCCCACATGACCCTGCCGGGAGCGGACGGGGGTCGCGAGACGCACACACCCCGCTGCCACCGTGACGCGGGGTCCAGACCGGCGAATCGGTCGAGGATCCGCCGGATGTGCACATGCAGGTTGACGAACACGGCGGCAGGGTTGCCGGGGAGCCCGACGAGCACGGTCCCGTCGCGCTCGGCCACATACAGCGGCCCGCCGGGTCGCTGGGCGACCTTCCAGAGCACCCTGTTGAAACCGAGCCGCTCCGCCACCACTGGCACCAGGTCGTAGTCCCCGACCGACACGCCACCGGTCGTGATGACAAGATCCGCGTCGCGGGCAGCGTCGTCGACTGCTGCGGCGATCAGGTCCGGATCGTCTCCGGCTCGGCCGTTGCGAACCGTCTCGAGACCCCATCCCCGCAAGGTCGCTGCCAGCAGCGGTCCGTTGCTGTCAGTAACCTGGCCGAGTGATAGGCCCGCGCCGGGCGCGACTATCTCGTCGCCGGTGACGACGATGCCCACCCGTGGCCGGCGTCTCACCGAGACCTCGGTCACCCCTGCGACGACCAGAGCGCCGAGGAGGCCCGGGTTGAGCATCGTGCCCGGTTCGCACATGGCGGCACCCGTCGACAGCTCCTCACCACGTCGGCGGACATCGGTCCCGGGCTCGACCGCTTCGTCGAACCGGACGCCGCCGGTGACGGAGGTCGTGAGCTCCTGGCGGACGATGGTGTCCGCCCCGTCAGGCAGGAGGCCACCGGTGAACACACGGGCCGCCGTGCCGGGGGACAACTGGGGCATCGTCGTGTGCCCTCGGGCAGCCACCTCGATGCTGACGGGCAAGGTGACCGGCGCGTCGGAGATGTCGCTGTGCGCCACGGCGTAGCCGTCCATAGCGCTCTGGTCGAACAGAGGCAGCGCGTGGGCCGCCACCGGGGAGGCGGACAGCACCCGTCCCACCGCGTCGAGCACGTCCAGCTGTTCGGAGTCCAGCGGCGCCACCATTGCGTCGACGAGCGCGCTCACCTCGTCGACCGTCGTCACGCCGGGGTCTCCGTCGACTCCGCGGTGGAAGGAGCGATCGAGCATCCTTGAACAAACGCGCTGGTGCCGTCGGTGTAGTGCTCCTCCTTCCAGATCGGAGCGCGGTGCTTGACCCGGTCGACCACCTCGGCGACAGCGGCGAACGCCTCGGCCCGGTGACCGGAGCGGACGACTGCGACGATCGCGGCGTCGCCGATCGCCAGCTTCCCGACCCTGTGCACCACCCGGCACTCGGCCACTCCGAACTCGGCCAGCACTTCCTGTTCGATCTCGCGGATCGTGTGCTCGGCGATGCGTTCGTGGGCGGTGTACTCGAGCGAGACCACGGCTCTACCGTCGTGGTTGTCGCGTACGACTCCGACGAACGTCGCCAGCGCCCCGCAGTCCGGGCGCTGTGTCGCTGCGATCAGTCCGACCGGGTCCAACTCGGTCTGCTGGATCCGGGGATAAGGGGTCACTGCGGTCATCCTCCCGCGACCGGTGGAAGCAGTGCGACGTCATGGGCGTGGGCCGCGTCGATCCTCTCGTCCGGGCCGACGATCTTCTCGCCTATCGCGATCGCACACGTGGGCAGCAGTGCAGCGAGTCCGGCGCCGTGGCTCGCCAGCACCTCGACGAGGTCGGACACGTTCGAGCCGTCGGGCAGTTCCACTGTGACCGTCTCCGCCCCTGCCTCCCGTCGTGCCGGGCCGTGGCAGGCGACCGTCACCCGCATCGGGAAGGCCCCCCGCATGGTTCAGCCACCACGTGTGTGCATCTCACGGTGTGGGTCTGCTCGCAGTATCTGCACCGGTGTCGCCCGGCGGTCCTCGAGTCCGAGTCGGTCGAGAGCACCCTGGTCCTCGCGCTCCGCCCACCGGTCCCGGATGTTGGCAGCCAGGGACTCGGTGTCCACCCCGCGGCGGACCACGCTGCCCAGGTCGATGCCATCGACCGCGTAGAGGCAGTGGTACCAGTGCCCGTCCGATGTCAGACGGCTGCGATCACAGGTCGAACAGAACGGTGTCGTCGTCGATGCGACGATCCCGAACGTGTGACCGTCGGCGGTCGAGTACCTGCGGGCAGGCGCGGATGGCCGTGCGGGCGCTGCGACCACCGGGCCCAGCGTGTCGGTCAGTCGTTCGAGGATCTCGGCTGCGGTGACCACCGCGTCGGGTGACCACCTGGTGGCACCGCCGACGTCCATGTACTCGATGAAGCGCACCTCGGCACGAGCAGAGCTGGCGAAGCGCACCAAGTCGACCAGTTCGTCGTCGTTCACCCCACGGATCACGACGGTGTTCACCTTGGTACCCGCGAATCCGGCCGCTGCGACCGCCTCGAGTCCGGCGAGGACATCCGCGTGGTTGTCCCGTCGGGTGAGCGCGAGGTGGCGCTCCGGGCGGAGGGTGTCGAGGCTGACCGTGACCCGCCCCAGGCCTGCCGCCCGCAGGTCGTGGGCGGCAGCCGCGAGCATCGTCCCGTTGGTCGTCAGCGCGAGATCCTCCACCTGCGGGACCGCTGCTGTGCGGGCGACCAGATCGGGCAGATCACGCCGCAGCAGCGGTTCTCCGCCGGTCAGCCGGACCTTGCGGACCCCCACCGCCACGAACGCCTCGATCAACGTGGCCAACTCACCCGCCGAAAGGTGCGACTCATGGGGAAGCCACTGGTAGTGCTCCTCGGGCATGCAGTACGAGCAACGCAGGTTGCAGCGGTCGGTCACCGACACGCGCAGGTCGCGCAACGGTCGCCCACGCCGGTCAGCGACTGCTGCGCCGACCAGGACCGGATCGCGGAGCAACTGCATCGACCGAGGTTAGCGCCGCCACCCGGCTGGGTATCCTTCGCCCCGACAGACCACGCCCGAGGAACCATGCGAGACATCACGACCAAACCGACCACCCTGCGCCGGGCGACAGCCGAGTCGACGATGTCGCTCGGCGCCGATGGAGCCACCGTGATCCGGGATGGGACCGCGGACAAGGGCGACGTGCTCGAATGCGCCCGGATCGCAGCGCTGCTCGCCGTCAAGCAGACGCCGTTCCTGCTACCCCACTGCCATCCCATCCCCGTGCTCGACACGACCGTCGAGTTCGAGTTGGACACGCAGTCCCTGACGATCCGTGCAACGGTCAGCACGATCGCCCCCACCGGCGTCGAGATGGAGGCCCTGTCCGCTGTCTCCCAGGCCGCCCTCTGCGTCTACGACATGCTCAAGGGCCACGTGCCCGAGGGTCTCGAGGTCACCGGCGTGCGGCTTGTGCGCAAGACCGGCGGGAAGTCGCAGTTCGGCAGAGTCCTGTCGTCCACGTCGGCTCCGACCGTCAGGGCAGCGGTGCTGGTTCTGTCCGACAGCGTCGCCGCCGGATCCAAGCCGGACACGGCCGGTCGTTCGATCGTCGACGGCCTCGAGACGGCGGGTTTCGACGTCGCCGAGTACCAGGTGATGCCGGACGAGCCCGACGACCTCCGGGACCGGCTCGGCGTGCTGCTGGATGGCCGATTCGACGCGGTGTTCACCGTCGGCGGAACCGGACTGGGTCCGCGTGACAAGACTGTCGAGGTCGTGCGTCCGCTGCTGAGCACCGAGGTACCGGGCCTGATGGAAGCGGCCAGGTCCTTCGGCCAGGCGCGGACCCCGTACGCCATGCTGTCGCGGGGGGTCGCCGGACTGGCCGGATCGACACTCATAGCGACGCTGCCAGGAAGCCGACGTGGCGCAGAGGAGACCCTCGCTGCGATCCTGCCCGGGCTCGTTCACCTGATCGAGGTGCTGCGGGTGACCCAGCCCCACGAGGGCGGCTACGAGTAGCGGCCGTCCTCGCCCCGCGCCCGGTCCAGGTCGGCCGGAGTGTCGACATCACGGAAGGAAGCACCCTGCGGGTCGACCGGTCGCCACGATTCCTCGTCGACCCAGTCGACGGTGATCTCCTCGAGCAACGCACCGAGCCGGCGTTCGCCCGCGGCAACCAGTCGAGCGGCTGCTGATGCCACAGACGATGTCCGGTAGCAGGCAACCAGGGGCTCCGGTCGGCCGTCGCACACCGGAACGACGCCGTCAGCAGCGTCGCCAAGTTCGACAGATCGAGCGACGAGCATCGACAGCAGCTCGGGAACGAGGAACGGGTGGTCCCCACCGAGCACGAGCACCCATTCCGCTGTAACCACCCCGACCCCGAACGCGACAGCCGCCAGTGGCCCCTGGCGCGGTGACGGCTCGACGATTCGACCGCATCCAGGCGGTGCCCATGGGCCGACGACGGTCACGGAATCCACCAGCGGTCGGACCGACTCGAGCACCCGCTCGAGGATGGTCAGTCCCCCGAGCGTCTCCCTCGTCTTGTCCGAGCCGAACCGTCTTGCTTCACCGCCGGCGAGCACCAGTGCTGCAACGCCGTTACCAGCGCTCGAAGTTGCCATCGTGACAGTCAGCGGCGCCCGGCCAAGGCCCGCGCCCCCTGGACGGCCAGCCCGAGGAACGCCGCGCTCCACGCGGTCAGCGCCACGGCCAGGGTGAGCTCAGGGATCCAGGCCAGCCCGCTCAGGCGGAGCACGAGGAGCATCTTGAACGTCGATGCTCCGTACATTCCGAGCGGGAACACCAGCGCCCAGTAGGCCGGCTGGTAACGCAGCGGCACACGTCTCGCAATGTGACGCCAAACGCCGATCGCGATCATCACCGGGAACCAGAACGTCGCTGTGGCCCAGGCCATCATCACCAGCACCTCGAGCGCCGGAGCCAGGGCATCAATGCGTGACGACACGTTGCGGGCCGCCAGCAGGTTGGTTCCGGCCAGCACTGTGATGGCGACTGCTCCTGCCGCGATCCACGCCGGGGGGTCGGCCTCGGTCGGCTCCAGTGTCTGGAACGTCCAACGCAGGAACAGCATCGTCATCACCGCGATGTAGAGGACGAGTCCCAGGCAGAAGGCGGCCACGAGGAGGAAGGCGAGCAGATCGCTCGGGTCGCGCACCAACAGCAGAGCACCGGCGACGACGATCGACTGGGTCGCGACCGTGAGCAGGAACCAGGATCCGTTTATCCCCGCGCCGAGCGCCGGCTTCTCCGAACGGAGGATGTCGGACACCAACGCTGTGTAGAGGAGCACGACGTAGAGCGGCAGGGAGCACCACCAGAGGATCTCGGTCAACGTCCACCAACCGTTGATCACCCCCGACGCCGAGCCCAACACGTTGGTTCCCGCGACGATCGTCAGGAACGCGAACCCCTTGGCGTGGCTGTTCATGTCCGCGAGGAGCTTCTGCGGGAACAGCGCCAGACGTGCCAGGAAGAGGACGACCAGCACGACGTAGGCGACCGCAGCTACTGCGTACAGTCCCTCTGCCAACCAGTCGAGGCGTTGCTGCTTGGACGCGATCGCGATGATCCCGGTCGCCATGACGAGAGCGAAGTAGCCGGGGAACAGCGTCGCGATCGGATTGGGGCGACCCGGAGAGCTCTCGCCGGTCGTCGGTGATGCGGGTGCTGTCATGGGCGCAGGTAGCGCAGGAAGGCCACCGACAGCCCGAAGAGCGCGACCGAGACACCAGCGGTCGCCCACGCCAAGCCCTCGGTGTCGGTCATGAACGCCTCGACCGCGACCGTCACCAGGAACACCTGGAAACCCATGAGGATGATCACATACACCGCCACCGCCGACGAAGAGGTGCGGCGGCGGTCCGAGGCCCTCATTCCGTTGCCCCCATCGCCCAGATCACACCGTCGTCACGTACCTCCAGGTCGATCCGCCCGAGCGGCCTGGTCGGCGGGCCGGAGATCACGTCGCCGGTGCGCACCTCGAAGTTCCCCTCGTGACAGGGGCAGTGCCAGCGGGACTCCTCAGCCTCGTAGTAGACGACACAGCCGAGGTGTGTGCACTTCTGGCTGAATGCGACGACGTCATCGTCGCTGTCGGAGAGCCTCAGCAGGATTGCCGGGTCCTCCGATGTCGGGTAGCTGAACAGGTAGGGGTCGCCCACCGCGACCTCTGCCAGCGGGACGATCGCGCGGGGTTCGCCGGTGTTGATCGTCCGCAGTTGGGTCCAGGCGGCGATTCCTACGTTGGCCGCCGCGATCGTCCCGGCGCCCGCGAGCAGGTAGCGGGCGAACTCCCGCCTGGTGACCTCCTCCTCGGATATGGCCTGGTAGGGGAAGTCGCGCTTCCACAGCGGCGCGTCCGGATCGTCCTGGTCCGTCTCGGCAGGACCGGACAGGTGCTGGTCGTTCACGCTGCCACCTCGCTTTCGCCGTCAGTCGCCGTACTCGAGACCGAATGGATCATCGAGCCAGGAACGTTTGACCCCGGAGAGCACGTCGAGCGGGCCGTCCGCCTTGTCGTCGACCACGGTGAACACCTTGGTGCGCACCTCCTCACGCCCGAACATGAAGTCACGCAGCAGTGAGCCCGTCCGTCGTTCCCGGAACTCCGCGGACGTGCCGTACCAGAGGGCCTCGCTGGGGCACACCGACGCGCACATGGGGGCGTACCCCTCGGAGGTGCGGTCCATGCACATGTCGCACTTCATCATCTGGTCGAACTCGGCGACGTACTTCGGGACGCCGAACGGACAGGCGAGGACGCAGTTGGAACAGCCGATGCAACGCGGTTTGAGCGCCGACTGTACGACCCCGTCCTCGGTCTGCTTGATCGCGTCGGCCGGGCACACCTGGGCGCACGTCGGGCTCTCGCAGTGCATGCAGACCATCGGCGCGGTCTGGGTGCTCGCCGCACGGTCGACCCGGTCCAGGTGGATGAGCGACTGGCCCCGGTGTGTTCCGCATTCGGCGCATGCCTGGACACACGCCTCACAGCCGATACAGCGGCTCTGGTCGATCACGAAGATCGGGTTGTCGTCGATGCCGTAGTGGCCGGTCCTCATGACGCGCCCTCGGTGAGCTCCATGTCGCGGTCGTCGCTGATGGCGCTGCGCCCACCAGCGCGCTCCACACGGACCGCGGCGACCTTGAACTCGGGCATCTTCGAGAGTGGATCGACCGCCCGGATCGTCAGCTGGTTGGCGGCCTGTCGACCTGGCCAGTGGTACGGGATGAAGACGGTGTCCGGCCTGATGGTGTTGACCACGTGCGCTGGCAACGTCATCGACGAGCGGCGCGACGTGACGGTGACCAGGTCGCCGTCGGCGACTCCGACCTTCTCTGCCAGCTTGGGGTGCATCTCGCACAGGGGCTCGGGGTACTGGCGCACCAACGCCTCGATCCGGCGTGTCTGTGTACCCGACAGGTACTGCGATACGACCCGACCCGTGGTGAGCAGCACCGGGTAGTCGTCGTCGACGGCGTCCGCCGACGGCTTGTAGGGGATCCCGTGGAACCGCGCCCTGCCGTCGGGGAAGTTGAACTTGCCGCCCTCGTAGAGCCGGGGCGTTCCCGGGTGCCCCTTCTCGGGGACCGGCCAGAACATGCCCATGCCATCCTCGATCTGCTTCCACGTGGCGCCGGTGTAGTCGGCCGCGCCGCCGCTGCTGGCCCGGCAGAGCTCCTCGAAGATCTGCTCGGTGTTCTCATACTGGAAGTACTTCCCCTTGCCGAGACGCTCGGCGATGTCGATCAGGATCTCCCAGTCACGACGGGCCTCGCCGGGCGGGTCGACAGCGGCGTTGATCTTGATGATGCGCCCCTCGCCGCTGGTCGAGGTGCCCTCGTCCTCCTCGTGCAGGGACCCGGGCAGCACGATGTCCGCGTGCTGTCCGGACTCGGACAGGAAGAAGTCGATCACCGCGTAGAACTCGAGCTTGTCGAGCGCTTCCTTCGTGAAGTTGGTGTCGGGAGCGGACACCAACGGGTTGAAGCAGATCGAGATGAGCCCCTTGATGCGCCCGTCGTGGATCGCCTCTATCAGCTCCTGCGCGGGCAGTCCCTTGCCGGGGATCTCCGACTCGTCGCACCCCCAGACCTTGGCGACGGCCTCGCGGTGTTCGGGGATCGTGATGTCGCGGTTGCCGGGCAGCTGGTCGCACTTGTGGCCGTGCTCGCGTCCGCCCTGGCCGTTGCCCTGGCCAGTGATCGTCGACACACCACATCCGGGCTTGCCGAACTTGCCGGTCGCCAGGCCCAGGTTGATGGCGGAGAGGACGTTGTCGACGCCTTTGGTGTGCTGCTCGATGCCGCGGGCGTGCAGCATCATGCCGGTCGCCGAGGTGCCCCAGAGTTCGGCGGCCTCCTCGATGCGAGCGGCGGGGACACCGGTGATGTTCGACGCCCACGCAGGGGTCATCTCGGCAACGGCAGCGGCCGCGTCGTCGAAGTTGACGGTGTGCGCGTCGATGAACTCGTGGTCGAGCCAGTCGCGTTCGATCAGGATGTGCAGGACTGATCCGAACAACGCGGAGTCGGTGCCAGGTCTCACAGGCAGGAACAGGTCCGCGGTGCGTGCCAGCGGCACGACCCGCGGGTCCTGGACGATCAGCTTGGCGCCACGGTCGCGCGCCCTCCACACGTAGCTGGTGGTGATGGGGAACGTCTCGGCAATGTTCGTGCCCGCCACCCAGACCACGTCCGCCAGGGGGATGTCGCTCCACGGGTTCGGGGCACGATCCATGCCCAGCGCCTTCTTGTTGCCCACGCCGGCCGAGACCATGCAGAAGCGGCCGTTGTAGTCCAGGTTCGCGGTGTGCAGGCCGAGGCGGGCGAACTTGCCGACGAGGTACGACTTCTCGTTGGTGAGCGAGACACCCGAGAGCATCCCGAACGCGTCGTCGCCGTGCTCGCCCTGGATGCGGCGGATCTCGGACACGACACGCTCCAGCGCCCGATCCCAGGAGACGTTGCGGAACCCTCCAGGGGCTGACTCGTCGCGCTCCATCGGGTGCAGCAACCGGTCCGGGTGGCTTCCCTGCAGGTACCGCTTGACGCCCTTCGGGCAGAGCTTGCCCTCGTTGAAGGGGAACTCGTACCACGGTTCGAATCCGACGACCGCGTTGTCGTGGACCTTGAGCTTGATGCCGCACTGCTGGCCGCAGAAGCAACAGTGGGTCTTGACTACCTCGTCGACCTCGATGCCGGCGTTCCAACCCCCCGGGGGCGCCTCGTTGAGGTGCGGCCCGTAGCGGTCGATCAGCGCTTCGTCTGTTATCGGGAGCCGTGCCATCAGCCGAATCCTCCTACCCTCGCCGACTGGGCGAGGGTCACCTGCGCGCGACGACAACGCGGACAGGTGTCCTGGTAGTTGCCGCCAGCGCCATCGTCGTAGTCGAAGCCGACCTGCGGCAGGATCGCCTGTAGGTCAGCGATCTGCTGGGCGCTGGCGAACGTGTCACCACACCGCCGGCAGACCGCCGGTTCGCCCTCGGCGTTGGCCCGCTTGTAGTAGGCGACACCGAGGTTCCCGGGGCGCTGGAAGATGTGGAACAACTTGCCGAAGGGCAGATACATGAGCCCGAGGATCACCGTGAGCGCGTGGATCGTGTTGAGCGCCGAGTAATACTGACCCTCCAGCCACATGCTCGACACGGTCAGGAAGAGCCCGGTGACCGACACCGCGAACAACCCCGCCAGCGCCAGGAAGTCACCGCTGCGCTCGACCGCCATGGCGCCCGGATCGTTGAGACGGCGACGTAGGAAGACGAAAACACCGCCGAGCACCAGGAACGCCGAGATGTCGAGCGCGTGGAAGATCAGCCAGCCGAGGATGCTGCCGGCGTCGAACTTCATCGTGCCCAGGTTGGACACGTACACCTGGTAGTGCTCGGCCTGTTGACCGACGCTCTGGAAGTGCAACAGCCCGAGCGTCAGCGGGATGGTGACCAACCCGGCGAGGATGCAGCCCCAGAACACGAGCTGGTGCGCCACCCATCGAGCGTACGAACGGCGACGGATGAATCCCTGCTCGAGCAACTGAGTGGCGACGAGTGCCGGAAGAGCAGCCGCGTTGCGCGCCTTGCGCTGACGGAAGGCGTCCCAACCGCGACGGTTGAGCATCGCCGTCGGTGGCCTGCGCAACCACACGGCGTAGCGGTAGAGCACGCCGAACACGGCGAAGACGACACCGAACAGGTACCCGACGAGAGCCGCGTCGAACCAGACGAGCTGACCGCTGCCCAGGAAGGTGATGGCGACCACGATCGCGACGCCGATCACCCCCCAGGTGACTCCTCGGCGGTCCAAGCGGCTCGTGGTGCTGCTCACGATTCGCACCCTAGCCCTGTGCCCCGACGGTGGGACGGGCCCAAGGTCACGACTTGGGAACGAAAGCGGCCGGACCCCACTACGGGGGTCCGGCCTGTTCGAGCCCGAGAGGAGAATCGAACTCCTGACCTGCTCATTACGAGTGAGCTGCTCTACCGACTGAGCTACCCGGGCACTCCGCACACCTTGGGCGTGCGGAGCCAAGAGCATACAGGCGTCGGGCCGACCGCCCGAAGTGCGACATCTGCACTCGCCACCGCTGCAGGGGGCAACCCGACGCGCCGTCCTCGCTACGATGCCGCCCGTGGCAGTCGACCCGAACAGCCGTCTCGGCCGATCCGTACAGGCGATGGCAGCCCATCCGCGGTTCGCGAAAATCGGCCCGAAGGTCGTGCCACCGATCGACAGGGTGCTCAACCGGGTGTTCGGGGGCAGGGTGCTGATGAGCTCGGTGATGCTTCCCTGCGCCGTGGTGACGACGACCGGCCGCAAGAGCGGGCTGCCCCGGGAGAGCCCGCTGGCATCGGTGCCGTTGGACGGCTGTCTGTTCGTCGTCGGGTCGAACTTCGGCCGTGACAACCATCCGGCGTGGTCATGGAACCTGATCGCCGACCCGAAAGCGAAGGTCTCCTACCGAGGCCAGCACTTCGACGTGACGGCCGAGCTACTGGACGACGCGGACAAGGCCGCCACCTGGCCGCGGTTGATCGAGCGCTGGCCGGTCTACGACCAGTACGTACAGCGCAGCGGTCGAGACCTGCGGGTCTTCCGGCTCCGACGGGTCGACGGCGTAGCGATCAACTGATCCGCAACGGACTCTCGGTGCGATCGCTGTCGTGGTGCGACAGCGATCGCACCGGGACTCGGCTGGTGGACTGATCCGCGGCTCACCGGCCGATCGGCGGGAGCCCGACCAGCAACGCCCGCAGTTGCAGGCCTTCGTTGGGGTTGAACACCAGGGCCTCACACATGCGCTGCACCGCATCTGCGACGGCGACGAAGTTCTCGGCCGACCCACCTCCGGCGAGCTCGTCGCGGTAGCGGGCGACGAGGGTCGCCAGGCCGGACTGGAGCTCGTCCGCACGAACCTTCTTCTGTTCCCGTTTGTGGCGGGCTTCCATCAGCTTCAGGTCGCCCTTGCGGGGTTCCATCTCGACCCGTCTGAACGCTTCGAGATGGGACTCCATCTCCTCGCCCTGCATGGCTGCCAGCGGCTCGAGCAGAGCATCGATCGCCTCGATCAGCTCATCTGCCGTCGCGGCTGCGGACGCGCCGGAACCGTCCAGGCGATCCGGAGCTCGGTACCACGCGTCTCGGCGCGACGCCGCAGCCGGATCCCTGGCCAGCAGGCGGGCACGCGACAGGCTTCCGCCCGCACCGGCCGCAGCGACTCTGGCGGTCTCCGGCGGGACACCCTCGGCCTCGAGCCTGTCCACGAGGAGGCTCTCCGGCACCGCCGAGAACTCGACCCGTACACAACGAGACGCGATCGCGGCCATCTCGGTCGGCACGCTCGTGGCGACGATCACGAAAAAGGCCCCTGGCGGCGGCTCCTCGACCGCCTTGAGCAGTTTGGTGAAGGCGGAGTCGTCCGCCGGGACCAGTTGCGGCAGCAGGATCACCTGGCGGTCACCCTCGGGAGGCTTGCGCCACACCATGCCTTCGACGCGGGTCCGGTCGGTCAGCTCGCCTCCGACGATGCGGGTCGCGTCGTCCTTCAGGAACTTCTGACCCTGTGGTTCCTGCACGACGAGTGATGGGTGCGCATGCGCTGCGACCAGACGGCGGGCACGCTCTGCCGCCTGCTCTTCCAGTCCGTCAGCCAGGAGATCCGCGGCGAACGCGAGCGCTGCCGCGCGACGCCCCGAACCCGGCGGTCCGACCAGCAGATATGCGTGCACCGGCGACCTCGCAGCGGCACGGAGCTGGTGCACAGCTGCTTCCTGGCCGACGACTTCTCCCCAGAGATCGTCCGACGAGACCACCTCTGTCACCTGGTGGGGCCCAGCACGTCGACGACCGCGTCCAGGACCCTCTCGTGGACCTCATCGACCGTTCCGGTCCCGTCGACCACCACCCATGTGTCGGGCTCATCCTCTGCTTGAGCGAGGAATCCGTCGGAGACCCGTCGATGGAAATCCCGCCCCGCTGCCTCGATGCGGTCGCGGGCGCCGCCGGTCCTCTGCAGTGCCACTTCCTCGGGAACGTGCAGCAGTACCACGACATCGGGCCACAAGCCCGCTGCAGCCCAGCCCGAGACAGCGCGCACGATGTCCACGTCGAGGCCCCGGCCGTACCCCTGGTAGGCGATCGAGGACCCGATGAAGCGGTCACAGACGACGTCGCGACCCCCGATCAGTGCCGGTTCGATCACCTCGGCGACGTGCTGAGCGCGGTCGGCGGCCATCATCAGGGCCTCGGATCGGTCATCGATCGGAGCCACACCCCCGACCGCCCCGCTGCTCAACAGGAGCTCACGGAGCCGGACTCCGAGCGCTGTTCCGCCCGGCTCACGAGTCAGCAGCGCTCCGCGTTCCCCAGCGAGCATCGCGGCCTGGGTCGACTTGCCGCTGCCCTCGCCGCCCTCCAGGACGATGAAGCGCCCGCGCTCAGTCACCCTGATCGCCGGTCGCCTTCTCGGCGGGAGCCTTCTTCTTCGCCGCGGCCTTCTTCTTGGCGGGAGCCTTCTTCTTCGCCGCAGCCTTCTTCTTGGCGGGAGCCTTCTTCTTGGCGGGAGCCTTCTTCTTGGCGGCACGCTTCTTCGATGGTCCGGCGGCGCGACGGATCTCGAGCAGCTCGAGAGCCCGTTCCATCGTCAGCTCCTCGACGGAGTCCCCCTTCCGCAGACTCGCGTTCGTCTCCCCATCGGTCACGTAGGGACCGAATCGGCCGTCCTTCACGACAATCGGCTTCTCCGTGTCGGGGTCGACGCCCATCTCGCGTAGCGGCCCTTTGGGAGCGGCCTGGCCCCTGCGGCGCTTCGGCTCGGCGAATATCCGAACCGCTTCGTCGAGTCCAACGGTCAGGATCTGTGATTCCGTCTCGAGGGATCGGCTGTCGGTCCCCTTCTTCAGATAGGGACCGAACTTCCCGTTGTAGGCGAGGATCATCTCGCCGTCGCCGGGGTGCTGGCCTACCTCCCGGGGCAGGTCGAGCAGCGGGATCACCGCCTCGAGAGTGACCGTCGCCGGGTCCATGTCCTTGAACAGGCTCGCCGTGCGCGGCTTGAAACCCGTCTCGTCGTCGTGGACCCCTTCCTGGACATAGGGACCGAAGCGGCCCGCCTTGAGGTGGACCTCGATCCCTGTGTCCGGGTTCACTCCCAGCGAGCGGTCCCCGGAAGGCGCCTCGAGGAGCTCGAGGGCCCGCTCCGGGGTGAGCTCGTCGGGTGGAAGGTCCTCGGGGATCGATGCACGCTGTTGCCCCTCACCCTCACCACGTTCCAGGTAGGGCCCGTACCGGCCGACACGTGCGACGATCGGTGCTCCACCATCGGGTGCCGCACCCAGCGGGATCGAGTTCACCTCGCGTGCGTCGATCTCACCCAGGTTGCCCTCGACGAGGCGCTTCAGGCCCAGTCCGGCGACCTCTCCGTTGGCGTCGGCGACCCCGAAGTAGAACTTCGCCAGCCACGGCTCCATCTGGGCCGTCCCGGAGGCGATCTCGTCGAGCTCCTCCTCCATCTGAGCGGTGAACGCGAAGTCGACGAGAGCCGGGAAGTGCTGCTCCAGCAGCGACACCACCGCGAAGGCCGTGAAGCTGGGCACGAGGGCAGTGCCCTTCTTCCAGACGTAGCCGCGGTCCTGGATCGTGTTGATGATCGACGCGTAGGTGGAAGGCCGGCCGACGCCCAGCTCCTCGAGTCGCTTGACCAACGACGCCTCGGTGTAGCGGGCCGGCGGCTGGGTCTCGTGACCGACGGCTTCGAGCTCGTCGGCCGCCACGGAGTCGCCCTCGGCCATGACGGGCAGCACCCGTTCCTGGTCCTCGAGCGCCTCGTCCGGGTCATCCGACCCTTCGACGTAGGCACGCAGGAAGCCCGGGAAGATGATCGTGCGCCCGGATGCTGCGAACACAGCCTCCTGGCCATCAGCGCTCGACACTCCCAGTCGCACCTGGACCGACTCACCACGGGCATCGGTCATCTGCGACGCGACGGTGCGCTGCCAGATGAGTTCGTACAGGCGCAGCTCGGAGCTGTTGAGCTGTCCGGCGACCTGATCGGGGGTGCGGAAGACGTCACCGGCGGGGCGGATCGCCTCGTGGGCCTCCTGGGCGTTCTTGGACTTGCTCGTGTAGCGGCGTGGCGAGTCGGGCAGGTAGGCGTCGCCGTATTTGTCGCGGATCTGGGACCGTGCCGCGTTGAGCGCCGTCTCCGACAGGGTCACGGAGTCGGTCCTCATGTAGGTGATGAAGCCGTTCTCATACAGGCGCTGCGCTGTCGACATCGTCTGGGCGGAGGACATGCGAAGCTTGCGGCCCGCCTCCTGCTGGAGAGTCGACGTCATGAACGGCGGGGCCGGCCGGCGTGTGTACGGCTTGGACTCGACCGACCGCACCGTGAGCGGACGATCGGCCAATCCCCTCTGGACAGCTTCGGCGGCGTCGCGATCCAACAGCACGACTCCGGCAGCGGCAGCCGAGTCGGCCATGCGGCCGTCCTGACCGAAGTCCTTGCCCGTGGCCAGGCGTCGGCCGTCGAGTTCTACGAGCGTCGCGGGGAACTGGGTCTGGTCCTTGCCTGTGTCGACGTGACGGAGAACCGCCTGCAGGTCCCACCACGACGCCGACACGAACGCCATGCGCTCACGTTCGCGCTGCACGACGATCCGGGTCGCGACGGACTGGACGCGCCCGGCCGACAACCTCGGCATGACCTTCTTCCACAGGACCGGGCTGACCTCGTAGCCGTACAGTCGGTCGAGGATCCGGCGTGTCTCCTGGGCATCCACGAGTCGGCGGTCCAGGTCACGGGGGTTCTCGATCGCCTGCTGTATCGCTGCGGGTGTGATCTCGTGGAAGACCATCCGCTTCACCGGCACCCTGGGATTCAGCACCTCGAGCAGGTGCCAGGCGATGGCCTCGCCCTCGCGATCCTCATCCGTCGCCAGATAGAGCTCGTCGGCGTCCTTGAGAAGCGCCTTCAGTCTGCGGACCTGGTCCTTCTTGTCGGGGCTGACGATGTAGAGGGGCTTGAAGTGGTTGTCGGTGTCGACACCCAGTCGTGCCCACTTCTCTCCTTTGTACTCCTTGGGCACATCGGCGGCGTTGCGGGGAAGGTCACGGATGTGTCCGATCGACGACTCCACCTGGTAGCCGTCGCCCAGAAAGCGGGAGATGGTGCGTGCCTTGGCCGGCGACTCGACGATGACGAGGGGACTGCTCATTGGAGGAACAGCTAATGAAGAGGAGCGGGAATTTGTCAACACCGACCATCAGGACCACACGGGGTCACGGTCCCCGCAGGTCGAGTCGATTCGCACTTCGGCGCACGTCTGATGCACCAGCGATAGCGTCGCCGGCATGAGCTACGAACCGAGCCCACGGGGCGCCGAGCTGCGCGAGAACCTCCTCGATTTCATGGACTCCTCGGTGTACCCGGCCGAGGCCGTCTACGAGGAGCAGATGGCCGCGCTCGGTGACGTGCACGGCCACCCTCGGATAGTCGAGGACCTGAAGTCCGAAGCACGTCGGCGCGGACTGTGGAACTTGTTCCTCCCCCATCCGACCGAGTGGACGCCCGAGCCGGTCAGCAACCTGGACTACGCGCACCTGGCCGAGATCTCGGGACGAGCGGTCCACCTGGCACCCGAAGCGATGAACTGCGCTGCACCGGACACCGGCAACATGGAGGTGCTGACTCTGTTCGGGACCCCGGAACAGAAGGAGCAGTGGCTCGTGCCATTGCTCGAGGGCGAGATCCGCTCGGCGTTCGCCATGACTGAGCCGGACGTCGCGTCCTCGGACGCGACGAACATCCAGCTGTCGATCGAACGAGACGGCGACGAGTACGTGCTCAACGGCCGCAAGTGGTGGACATCGGGCGCGGCTTCCGATCGTTGCAAGGTCATGATCGTCATGGGCAAGACCGACCCCGCGGCGGCGCGTCACGTCCAGCAGTCGATGATCCTGGTCCCGATGGACACCCCTGGAGTCACCCGGGTCAGGGACCTGCCGGTGTTCGGCTACCAGGACCGCGAGGGACACGCCGAGATGCGCTTCGACGACGTCCGCGTACCGGCTGACAACCTGATCGGACAGGAAGGCAGCGGGTTCGCCATCGCCCAGGCACGACTCGGACCCGGGCGCATCCACCACTGCATGCGATGCATCGGCATCGCGGAGCGGGCGTTGGAGCTGATGTGTCGACGTGTCACCGAGAGGATCGCGTTCGGAAGACCGTTGGCGGACCAAGGGGTGATCCGTGAGTGGATCGCCGATTCGCGCATCGAGATCGAACAAGCACGTCTGCTCACCCTCAAAGCCGCGCACCTGATGGACACCGTCGGGGCGAAGGGGGCGGCCATCGAGATCTCGGCGATCAAGGTCGTCGCGCCGAACACGGCGTTGCGTGTGGTCGATCGGGCGATGCAGGCCCACGGTGGTGGCGGTGTCTCCGACGACTTCCCGCTCGCTCGGATGTACGCCGGGCTGCGCACCCTGCGTTTCGCCGACGGCCCCGACGAGGTGCACCGTCGTCAGATCGCACGCACGGAACTGGCTCGTTACGCCAGCTGAGAACCAGCCCCGGGCAGCTGTTCGGGCGACCCGACGACGGTGACTATCCGGTCCACCCCCGACTCGGCGAACAGCTCGCGGGGGCGACCGGGAGGACAGATGACAGCGAAGCTCGAACCATTTCGCGCGCAGCGCAGAGCCGCGGCGATCACCACACCGAAAGCGAGCGGATCGAACAGGTCCACGTCCACCAGGTCCAACGCCACACAGGCGGCCTCGGCACGGTCGATCTGTGTGCGCAGGGTCGGCAGACTCGAAAGATCCACATCGCCCAGCACCCGGACGACGTCCCACTCGCCCACCCTGACCGTGCGGACATCGAACAGCATCCGCCGAGGTTAGGGCCGACCGCTCGCTGTCCCTGCGGTCCCGTACCGTTAGGTCGACATGACCGACCTGGCGCTCGCTCCGCCGCCGGTGCTCCACCCGGACGACCCGGCCTGCTCCAACGCACAGATCCTGTCCGTGTTGGAGCAGCTTGGCGACGACCCACGCCTGGCGCACGTGCGCCTGCTCCCCGCCCGATCCGCCCGCTTCGCGGAGCTGGCACGTGAGCTCCCCGCCGAGGTCGCCCGGCGGATGCCCCACGCCGCACTCTGGTCTCACCAGGCGAAGGCGATCGACCTCGCACGTGACGGGGTGTCGTTCGCTCTGGCCAGCGGAACTGCATCCGGTAAATCGCTGACATATCAGGTGCCTATCGCCGAAGCCGCGCTGGGCGGCGCAACCGCTCTCCTGCTCTACCCCACCAAGGCGTTGGCACAGGACCAGCTCCTGTCGTTCGGTTCGTGGGACCTTCCCGGCATGATGGCGGCCACCTACGACGGCGACTGCGGGCCCGAAGAGCGATTGTGGGTGCGAGAGAACGCGAACGTGCTCCTCACCAACCCCGAGATGCTCCACCTGGGGATTCTCGCCAACCACAAACGCTGGGCGCGCGTGCTCCGGTCGCTGCGTTTCGTGGTCGTCGACGAGCTGCACCTGTTGCGCGGGGTCTTCGGCACCCACGTCGCCCAGGTCCTACGAAGACTGCGCCGACTCGTGCGTCACTACGGCGGAAGCGAGCCGACCTTCGTGTTCACATCGGCGACGATCGGCAACGCCGACGTCCTGGCCAGCCAGATGTGCGGGCTGCCGGTCGTGGGGATCACAGGTGATGGCGCCCCCACCGGAGACCGCCACGTCGCGCTGTGGCGGCCTCAGGAGCGGAGCCACGAGCACTGGTCCGTGCACGGCCAGGCCGGCGCCCTTGCCGCGACCCTCATCCAGGCAGGCATGCGGACACTCGTGTTCTGCGCCTCGCGTCGTGGGACCGAGCTCGTGGCCGAGGACCTTCGCCGGTCGTTGCCGTCGGGTGTCGGCGACTCGATCCGCGCCTACCGCGCCGGCTATCTGCCGTCGGAACGCCGCGAGATCGAGGCCGACCTCTTCAGCGGCCGCCTGCGAGGTGTCGTAGCCACCAGCGCTCTCGAGCTCGGGGTGGACATCGGTGGCCTGGACGCCGTGGTGCTCTGCGGGTTCCCAGGGACCATTGCCTCGTTCTGGCAACAGGTCGGACGCAGTGGCCGTGCACAGCAACCGAGCCTCGCCATCCTGGTTGCAGGCGAGGACCAGCTCGACCAGTGGATGGTACGGAACCCAGACCAGCTGTTCGAACGTCCACCCGAACCTGCGGTGGTCAACCTCGACAACCCCCACGTCTACGCGCCGCACCTCGGCTGCGCCGCTCACGAGCTGCCCCTGCGCCACACCGATCTGAGCTTCTGGCCGGACCAGCTCGACGACGGTGTGCGCAGGCTCGTGCTCGACGAGCGGGCCACAGTCCGGCACCGGAGGGACGGACCGGCCGTCGTGTGGACGGGCCGAGGTCTTCCGGCGCCGACGATCGGACTCCGCTCCGCCTCCCGCGGCGAGTACCGGGTCGTGGACCCGGCGGGTCGGACGATCGGCACGGTCGACGACTCCCGGGTCAGCACCTCGGTGCATCCGGGGGCCATCTACCTCCACCAGGGCCGCGCATGGCATGTGGTCGACCTGGACGACCTCGACCACGCTGCGCACGTGGAACCGGCCAGCGGCGACCACTACACCCAACCCCGCAGTGAGACCTCGATCCGCCTGCTCGAGGTGGACCGCACACGCCGGGTTGGCACGTCGACACTCCGCCTCGGCTCTGTCGAGGTGACGACGCAGGTCAGCGGCTACCGCACCAGGACCACCGCCGGGCACGAGCTGATCAGTACCCACACCTTGGAACGTCCACCCTCGCGCCTCGCGACACGGGCGATCTGGTATCGCTTCGCGGACGAGACGGTGGACCGCTCCCGCGTCACCGCCGAGGCGCTTCCGGGGGCGCTGCACGCAGCCGAGCATGCAGGTATAGGCATCCTGCCCCTGTTCACGATCTGTGACCGCTGGGATGTCGGTGGGGTGTCGTCGCCGTGGCTACCCGAGACAGGTGGGCCTACCGTCGTGGTCCACGACGCGCATCCGGGTGGTGCCGGAATCGCCGAACTCGCGTTCGACGCCGCTGACAGTCACCTCGCCGCGACGCTGTCCGTCATCGAGCAGTGCTCCTGCGCGTCGGGCTGTCCAAGCTGTGTGCAGTCACCGAAGTGCGGCAACAACAACGATCCACTCGACAAGCACGGTGCCGCACGACTCCTACGAGCGACTCTCGGTACCTGAGTCGAGCCGCCCGGCGGATCATTCCTCCACCAGCACCGTCAACCGCTCAGCGATCTCGACACCTCCGATCAACCGTCCAACCAGCGCTACACGCGTCGGCAGAAGCGTCGCCTCGACGGTCGCGAAACCTCCTCGGCGCAGATCACCGGACAACCGGATGTCGACCCGGTCCAGCCCGGCGCGGTGGAGCGCCGCGGCGGCTGCGGCGTGCGAGGGATCGACCACAACCGCCCGACCAGCGATCCGGGAGGCGTGAACGGCCAGCAGTTGATCGCGTGCAAGCAGACCGACCTGCACCACCGTGAGGAGAAGCAGCAGAATGAGCGGCATCAGCACGGCCAGTTCGACCGAGGACTGACCCCTCTCTGCCGATTGGTTCCGGCGGCGGCCGGTCACTCAGGCCGCCTGCTGGAGGATCTGGCCGATCACTGTGTCGAACAGCCGGCCGATCATCCCGGTGCGTGTCACCCAAGCGACGACCGCAAGCGCTATCGCCGCGGCGCCGAGAAGGACCAGGGCGTACTCGACCGTGCCCTGACCACGTTCTCGGTCATGGATGCATGGATGGTTGATTGTTGACACTTGTCTCTCCAGGGGCTCTGCAGTCGTCGTTCGGACCATCAGGTCGAGACCGGCACAAGACCGGAGCTGGCTACGGTCAACAACACCGGCACGATCGCGAGCAGCACGAACGCGGGCAGCACCAGGCAGACGAGCGGCAACAGGAGCGTCACCGGCAGGCGACGGACCCGTTCCTGGGTCCGTCGTCGACGACGTGCCCGTTCGGCGTCAGCCAGGCGTTGCAACGCTTCCACCACCGGGGTGCCCGATCTAAGAGCCGCGCTCAGGGTGACGAACAGGGCCCGCGTGCCGGTCTCGGCGCCTGTTGACCGATCGCCGAGTGCATCGAGCAACCTGACACCGCTGCTCACGTCATCGACCACATCGGAGATCAACGCCGCCACCGGCCCGTTACCCACCGACCTGCTGGCGACGATCAGAGCCGTATGGATCGAATGACCTGCGCTAAGCGCAACCTGCAGCACGTCGATCACACTTCCGAGGTCCGTTGCACCGCCGCCCGAGCTCGACCGCCCGACAGGCGTTGCCGCCATCACGGCCAGCCCTGTAGTGCGCCGCGGGGAAGGCCTGGTGATCGGCAGCGCAAGATGCCGGACCGGGGTCTGGTTGAGGTCGACGACGCGCTGCCACGGGACCGGGTGCCGCGGTCTCAGCATCTCCCAGACGGCGATAGCACCGATGAGGGACAACACCCACCCGCTCATCGAAGTGCCCTGATGACCAGGCGACGCATCGCGAACCATCCCATTGCGTTCAGAGCGGCACCCATGACCAGGCAAGCCCACCCTGCGGGGGTGCCGAAGAGGGTTCGTGCGACCGCCGGATCGATGAGGCAGAAGGCACCGGCTCCGACTGCCGGGAGCGCCACCAGGGTCATGGCGCTCGCAGTCGCCTGGGAAGCGAGCGCCCGGGCCTCGTCCGCTGCCTCGATCCGATCCGACGCGGTCATGCTCACCGCGTCGAACGCCGCGGCGAGGTTGCCTCCGTGGCCGTCGGCGGCTCTGACCGCTACGGCGAGCAGCTCCACCTCATCCGCAGTGCTCGACGCTGCCCATCGCTCGAACGCGTCTGCAATCGGAACGCCTCGAGTCACTGCCGAGCCCACCCGACGGAGCTCGGCTCCCAAAGGGTCAGCAACCACCAAGCCGGCGTCTCCCACCGCGTCGGACAGGCTCATCCCGGAATCGAGTGAGCGGGCGAGCACACCGGCCACCTCGGGAACCTGCGCCCGTGCTCCGGCCGCTCTCCGCGTTCGGCCCGGCCGACCTGCGCGCCCGGGTCTCCGGACCGGACCTTGGTTCATGACGCGAGTCCGAGCAGATCGGGGCCGGCACCGTTTGGGTCGACCTGGTGCAACGCGACGATCGCCCGCCTGCCGTCACCGAGTCTCTGGACCCCGACGAGCAGATCCACAGCAGAGCGGACCTGTGACCGCACGGCGGAGTGGGGGACCCCGTCACCGCTCATGAGGCACATCGTCTCGAGTCGCTCGAGGGCATCGGTGGCACTCCCCGCGTGGCATGTCGAGAAGCCGCCGCGATGTCCGGTCGCCATAGCCCAGACCATGTCCGCGGCCTCCGGCCCACGGACCTCGCCGACGACGATCCTGTCGGGACGCAGCCGTAGGGCTGCCCGCACGAGCTGGCGCATCTCCACGCGCCCGACACCCTCGGCGGTCCCCGGTCTGGCCTCGAGGCGCACCACATGACGGCCGGGCAGCTGCAGCTCGGCGACGTCCTCGATGGTCACATATCGCTCGTCCGTTCCAAGCCTCGCTATGAGGGCGTTGACCACCGTCGTCTTGCCCGATCCGGTGGCCCCGAACACGATCACGTTGGGCCGATCGACCAGGAGACGATCGATCAGGTCCAGGCCCTCGCTGTCGATGAACGAGTCGAGCGGGAGCGACCGACGAAGGTGCCGCCGAACGGCGAGTACCGGACCGTCGACGGCTAGCGGTGCCAGCACCGCCGCCACCCTGGTGCCGTCATCCAGGCGAGCGTCGACCACGGGACAGGACCGATCGGCGCGGAGCCCGAGCGGTGCCACCAGTCGCTCGATGGCCCGTTCTATCTGCGAGGAGTCGACACAGACAGAGGTGCGTTCCAGCCGCCCGGCGCGTTCGACCCACACGACACCGGGCCCGTTGGCCAGCACATCTGTGACCTCCGGGTCGTCGAGCAGTGCCTGGAGTTGTCCGAGTCCGACCAGCTCCCCGACCAGTCGCCGCGCCCAGTCTCCTACGGAGTCGTCCGAGAGCAGCGGAGCCTCCTCGCGGATGAGTCGGCAGAGTCGGTCGTACGGGTCGAGCGCGCTGTGCTCGCCGCGGAAGCGCTGTCGGATCCTCCCCTCCAGCGCGACCTGGAAAGACGGTCCAGCCCCCACCGGCTGGCTCACCACAGACCCACGAGAGCCCGGTGGAGACTGCGTGGTAGTCGGCGAACGAGGAGGCCGGCATCCACTGTCCTGGCGATCGCCGGGTCGACGGAAACGTTCGCTACGACAGGCAGAGACAGCACGTCGCCGACGTCACGCTCATCGAGGCTCCTTCCCGGCTCCGACACGAGCACCACGCCGTTGGCCGTCAGTGACATCGACATGGCTGCCCGCAACGCGAGGTAGCAGGATCTCGTCACCATCAGTGAGCGACCGCGCTCGACGAGCCCTGCTACCAGCGAGTCATGACGTCCGCATGTCGCTGGTCCACCGCAACGACCAGCATCGACGAGGATGGAATCCGCCAACGTGCCGTTGCCTCCGGGCCACGCAGTGGAGCTCGCCATCGAGAGGGCAGACGCAAGGGCGTCGGCACGGTCGGCTGTCCACTCACCGTGCCGCGCGCATCCGGCGGGCAGCAGCGACAGCTCGTCCGTCACTGGGACGACGAGGCGGGCGATTGCGTCGTCGGCTGCTTCCGGGTCCGCCAACCAGTCGGTGATCCCCGGGCCGGTAGGCGTTGCCATGCCGAGAACCGCCGGCATGTCCCCGCACAGGTCCACCAGGAGAACTCGCTCCCCGGAGAATGCACGGCCTATCGCCATTGCAGCGGTGACGACCGTCGCTCCGCTTCCACCCTTGGGGGACCACACAGTGGTCAACTCCGCGGCGATGCTCGCCATCGTTGGATCCACTCGGCACCCTTCGTCTCCCGGAGGTCACCCGCCATACCCGATCGGGCACCGGTGACGTCGATGGGGGAAGTGGTCGTCGCGTGCGCCAGGTGATGCCACCTCACGCTGCGAGTCGACCATATCCCTGTAGGACAACGAACGCAGCGGGTCGCCCAGCCCGGTGAGCCGTTCGACCCAGGCCGCAGGCCGTTCGCACCCAGAAGGTAAAGGACGCTCCTCTGCCCGCCGACCGTTCACCGCGAAGGTTGAACGAGGTGACACGTGATCCCACCATCACATCGACAGGGCAACTGCACACGAGCAGGGATCATCCGCCTCGCGGGGTTGGGCCTCACAATTGCTCTTCTCACTGCCGCGTGTGGCTCATCACCGGGGGCCGCACCAACCACGACCTCGCCGGCGCACCGGTTGCTTCCCCGTGGTGTCTGCTCCGCCTCCGCGACAGCGGCGTCTACAACCGCGGG
The DNA here is from genome assembly GCA_964450685.1 of uncultured Microthrixaceae bacterium. Classification (GTDB taxonomy): domain Bacteria; phylum Actinomycetota; class Acidimicrobiia; order Acidimicrobiales; family Microtrichaceae; genus JBAOHV01. Next base: position 14,155 of record CAYVDN010000009.1, on the reverse strand, counting down.
AGCTCTGACCGCGTCATCGGTCACCAGCGATGCAGCTGTCGAAGCGAACTCACTGGAACGGTACGACGGGGTGGACGCTGCTGCTTCGGTGATCGTCGCGGTCGATGACGACGGCCGCCCCCACATGACCACCGCTGCAACCGAGCATGCGATGGCAACGGCTGCATGGCTCGAGGCAGCGTCCGACTTGGAGGTGGTCGCTGTCGAGCCGGAGATCCCCGTATCGGCCGCAGTCACGTCCTCGGCAACAGTCACGTCCTCAGCGGCAGCTAGGTCCTCGACATCGACCGCATCCGCGGTGTCAGCGACCTGTCAGGACCCGTTCCGCTCCCAGCAGTGGGCTCTCGACGTGCTCGACATGGAGTCGGTCTGGGAGATCCGTACAGGCGACGGCGTGGACATTGCGGTGGTCGACAGCGGGGTGGACGCCAGCCACCCGGACCTCGTCGGCCGCGTCGACCCCGGCGTCTCGTTCGTCGGAACCGGTGGTGTCGCTCAGGTAGGTGGCGGGGCAGTCGATCCAAACGGACACGGAACACATGTCGCTGGGATCGCTGCCGCCGGATCGATGGACGGCATCGGGACTGCCGGTGTGGCGCCGTACGCGCGGATCCTCCCGGTGCGGGTCCTCGACGACACCGGTGCCGGGTACAGCCAGGATGTGGCCGCCGGGATCACCTGGTCGGTCGACCACGGCGCAGAGGTGATCAACCTCTCGCTCGGCGGGCGGTACTCGGGCGCGGTCGCGGCTGCTGTCGCCTACGCGGAGTCCCGGGGCGTGGTGGTGGTCGCCGCAGCCGGTAACGCGGGAACGGCCGACAGCGTCTCCTACCCAGCGGCTCTGGACACCGTCATAGCAGTCGCAGCCCACGACTCCGGCGGCTCTCGGTCAAACTTCTCCAGCCAGGGGCCTCAGGTCGATGTGGCAGCACCCGGCAGCGGCATCCTCTCGACCTATCCCGGGTCGCAGTGGCGCTACTTCAACGGTACCTCGATGGCCGCCCCGCACGTCTCGGGTTCCGTGGCTCTCATGGTCGAGGTGGACCCAAGCCGTACACCCGGGCAGCTCCGCGACCTGATCCGCACGTCCGCGGTCGACGCGGGACTTCCTGGTGTCGACAGCGAGTTCGGGTGGGGCCGGTTGAACACCCGGGCCGCACTGGGGTTCTGAGCACTCGGGCTCCGGGCCGCACGACGTTTCCCGTCGTCACCCCGTGACGAGCAGATCCCTTGCTCCGGCGTGAGCGGACGGGTGTCGAAGCTTCGACATCGCTCGCGCCTCGATCTGTCGTATGCGCTCACGGGTGACGTGGAACTCCGCGCCGACCTCCTCGAGGGTTCGTGGCTGCCCCCGGTCGAGCCCGTATCGCAACACGAGCACCTCACGCTCGCGACCATCGAGCGCGTCCAGCAGCTGGGCGACGTCGTCAGGCAGCGCCGCCTCGGCCACCGCCTCGAACGGCGACACGGCCCTACGGTCCTCGACCAGGTCACCCAGTATCGAGTCGCTGTCGTCACCGAGCGGCTCCGACAGGGACAGCGGCTCGGCGGCGACGAACAGCGCCTCGTGGGCCTTCGACACATCCACACCGGCCTCGCGTGCCACCTCCTCGACCGTCGGAGCGCGGCCGAGGTCGACCTCCAGCTGTACCCGCGCTCGCTGGAGACGGGACAGGGTCTCTGCAGCGTGCACGGGCAGCCTGATCGTTCGTCCGGTGTTCGCGACCCCGCGAGCGATCGCCTGTCGGATCCACCAGGTGGCGTAGGTCGAGAACTTGAAGCCCTTGCGCCAGTCGAACTTGTGAACCGCGTGCATCAGGCCGAGGTTGCCCTCCTGGACCAGGTCCAGCAGGGGAAGCCCTGACGACTGGTACCGCTTGGCGATCGACACGACCAACCGCAGATTCGCCTGCACGAACCGCCGTTCGGCCTCCTCACCAGCGCGTATCTGGCGGCGAAGCTTCTCGACGCCGGCCGAGCGACGGTAGCGGGCGGAGGTCCATCTCCCGTCCTGCGGCTACGCCGAGCTCCATGGCCTGGGCGAGGGCCACCTCGTCGTCCTTGGTCAGGAGCGCGTGCTTGCCGATGTCGGCCAGATACAACCGGACGAGGTCCTCGTCATCGCGTTCCCTTCGATCCATGGCACGAGCCACCCTTCCCGCCGACGTGCTGACTCAGCGCCTACATCGGCAGTTCGGGCCCTCGAACCTGAGCGGCGGCAGCCGATCAGGAGGTCGGCTGGGTCAGCCGGTCAACGAGGTTCCGAGCGCCGCCACACCCAGGGCGGCCTCGACCCGACTAGATGCCTCCACTGCTGAGTCATCGACCAGGAACGACTGGACCAGTCCCTCACCACCGGCCAACTCGTTCAGGTCGTCCCGCAGGAGGATGTCCACCCAGCGCATCAGCGATGGCTCCGCCACCGCCGACATGGAAGCCAACCCGGTGCGGTAGGACACGACCAACATCGGTAGCAGTACCCGGTAGGCGCCGACAGCCCGATCTGATGCCTCGTACGGCCCGGCCGAGCCGACACCCTCCAGCAGACTGAACCAGTGCTCGGTCGATGACCCTCCGGGAACCACGAGATCGTCGACATCCACGACCGAGATCTCCGGCAGTCGATCAGCGAGCACCTCCGCATGCCAGCCGTGACGACGTGACATGTCGGCGAACCAGGCGTCGAGCCCGTCATGGCCACATGTACCCGCCCAGCGCCCGAAGACCTCGAACACCCGACGTTCGACCCATACCCACCGGCCGACCTGTGCGCCTCTTTCGAGCAGCCCGACGAAGTGGGGATGCTGCAGATCACTGGTGTCGTCGGTCACGAGCGAAGTGTACGGCGCATGAGCATCTGGGCCCGAAGTGGGCGCTAGGCTTTCATTTCGATGGGGCGCAAACGATCTTTCACGGATGCCGAGCGTGCTGCTTGGCAGAACTTCCTACTTGCCAATCGCCGAGTGACTGCGCGGCTCGATGCCGACCTGGGCTCCGAGTGCGAGATGACGCTGGCCGAGTACGAGGTGCTGGCTCACCTTGCAGAGGCGCCCGATCAGCGGCTCCGCATGAACGAGCTGGCGGAGTTGGCACGGCTCTCGCCCAGCGGACTCACCCGCCGTTTCGACGCACTCGTACGGCGTGGCTGGGCGACCCGGGAGCGTTGTGACGACGACCGTCGCGGCGTGATGGCAAGCCTGACGACCGCGGGCAGGGTCCAGGTGGACGCTGCCAAGCCCGTCCACGACCGCGGGGCCAAGAGCTACTTCTTCGATCTCCTCGATCCCGATGACATCGATCTTCTGAGCGAGATGATGGTTCGCGTCGCTGTCGACGAGGACGCAGTCGCCGCCAACTGAGGCTCTCACCGCTCACCGGCCCGAGCGGTTGGTGGCCAGTAGCGGTTGGTGGCCAGTAGCGGTTGGTGGTCAGTAGCGGTTGGTGATCGGGAGGCGTCTGTCGCGCCCGAACGCCTTCTGGGAGACACGTATCCCTGGCGGGGACTGACGCCGCTTGTACTCGGCGCGGTCGATCAGCGCCGTGATCCGCTCCACCATCTGCCGATCGTGGCCGGCAGCGAGCAGTTGCGCCTCGGTCAGGTCCTCGTCCACGTAGGCCTGGATCAGCGGGTCGAGCTCCTCGTACGGAGGCAGGCTCTGGTCATCACGCTGATCGGGGCGCAGCTCCGCCGATGGCGCCTTTGCAAGTACCGAGTCCGGGATCAGGTCGGTTCCGGCACAGTCGTTGCGCCAACGGCACAGCTCGTAGACGAGCAGCTTCGGCACGTCCTTGATGACAGCCAACCCCCCGGCGGTGTCGCCGTAGAGGGTCGAGTACCCGACTGCTGTCTCGCTCTTGTTGCCGGTGGTCAGGACGAGCCAGCCCAATTTGTTGGACAGCGCCATGAGCAGGAGTCCGCGGATCCGGGACTGCAGGTTCTCCTCGGCGAGATCAGGGGGTCGGTCGCCGAAGGACGGGGCCAGCAGATCAAGGAGAGCGGAGTGCGCTTCCTCGATCGGAATGGTCCGGTGGTCGATCCCCAGGTTCTCGCTCAGTCGAATGGCGTCGTCGATCGAGTGATCGCTCGAGTACCTGGACGGCATCAGCACGCCGTGCACCCGGTCGGCTCCCAGCGCATCGACTGCGAGCGCGGCGACTATCGAGGAGTCGACTCCTCCGGACAACCCGATGACGACGTCTCCGAAACCGTTCTTGGTCACGTAGTCGCGCAGGCCCAGCACGAGAGCCGCCCAGACCTCACCAGGACCTTCGGTCCCGACGACCGGGGTCTGTGCTGGGGCCAGTTCGATCGGCTCTGTGAGATCTGGTGAACGGTCGATGCAACGGCTGACCTCGAGCACCGGTCCGCTGACCGTACCCATCGGCGGTACCTCGATGTCGAGCACCAACTCGCTCACGACGAACCTCTTCGCCTGGGCGAGCACACGACCGTCCCTTTCGATGACTGTCGATCCTCCGTCGAACACGAGCTCGTCCTGGCCACCGACCAGATTCACGTAGGCGATGGGGGTCCTGACCTCGTCCCAGCGTGCAGCCAGCATTTCCAGTCGCTCGCGCTGCTTGCCGCGATGGAAGGGTGAGGCGTTCACGTTCACGATCAGCTGGGCACCAGCTGCCGCAGCCGCGGCGAAAGGCCCGTCGGCCACCCAGGCGTCCTCGCAGACCGTTGCTGCGACGAGCACTCCGGCGACCCGGAACAGGGGCTGGTGCGGAGCACCCGGGTCGAAGTAGCGCTTCTCGTCGAAGACGCCGTAGTTGGGGAGTGCCTGCTTGCGTGAGCTGCCTACGATCCGGCCGCCATGGAGCACCGCAGCGGAGTTCCAGGGACCATCCAGGGCGTCGTGTGGGTCGGCTCCCAGCGACCTGTGACCCTCGACCCAGCCGACCACGGCTGCGGCGTGCCCCTCGCAGCGCCTGGCGAGCTCGACCACCGCGGCCTGGCTGTGTTCGACGAAACCTGGTTTGAGCAGCAGGTCCTCGGGCGGGTATCCGCAGATCGCCAGCTCCGGGAAGAGGACCAGGTCGGCCCCCACCGCGTCCGCCCGACGGTAGGCGTCCGCCATCAGCTGGACGTTTCCTTCAAGGTCGCCGACCGTCAGATCGAGCTGCGCGAGCGCCACGCGCAACGACGAGAATCGATCGGGCCCGGAGACATCCCCGCTGGTCATCGCAGGATGGTACCGGCGATGACCAGCGGAGGAATCTCTGGCTAGAGCCTCAGATCGGCTCGATGGCGGAGCAGACCGTGTTCACCATCAGGCGGGTCACGACGTAGGGGTCGATGTTGGCGTTGGGACGCCGGTCCTCGATGTAGCCCTTCTTGTCCTGTGCGACCTGCCACGGGATACGGATCGACGCACCGCGGTCGGACACGCCGTAGCGGAACTCGGAGTAGTGAGCGGTCTCGTGCAGACCGGTCAGGCGCTCCTCGAAACCGTGGCCGTAGCCCTCGAGGTGCTCCTCGACCTTGCCGGGCGCCCCGAGGGACTCACAAGCTGCGATGATCGCGTCGTACTCCTCGCGCATACGGTTCGTCGAGAAGTTCGTGTGGCAACCGGCGCCGTTCCAGTCACCCTGGATCGGCTTGGCCGAGATCGACGCGTTCACACCGAAGTCCTCGGCGACGCGGTACAGCAGGTAGCGGGCCATCCAGAGCTGGTCGGAGACCTCGACCGGGCCGAGCGGGCCGACCTGGAACTCCCACTGTCCGAGCATCACCTCGGCGTTGGTGCCGCAGATGCCGAGGCCCGCACGCAGGCACGCTTCGGTGTGCGCCTCGACGATCTCACGACCGGCGATCTCCACGGCGCCGACGCCGCAGTAGTAGGGGCCCTGGGGGGCCGGGTAGTAGTAGCCTTCGTTCGGCCATCCGAGCGGGCGACCTTCCTTGAAGAACGTGTACTCCTGCTCGATACCGAACAGCGACTCGTGTGCTGCGAACTTCTCTGCGATCGGGGTGAGGAGTGCTCGCTTGTTGGAGGAGTGCGGTTCGAACGTCTCGGGCAGCAGAACCTCGCAGAGCACCAGGATGTCGCCTGCACCGCGGGTCGGGTCCAAGCACGTGTAGACCGGCTTGAGAACGCAGTCCGACGAGGATCCCTCGGCCTGGTTGGTGGACGAACCGTCGAAGCCCCAGATGCCGGGCTCCTTGCCGTCCTCGATGATCTTGGTCTTGGACCGCATCATCGGCACCGGTTCGGTGCCATCGATCCAGATGTACTCAGCGCGGTACGCCACGTCGACACTTCCTTCGAGTCGTCCCAGGGACACCGGGGGTGGTGTCCACTGCGGCAACGATGCTGCCGCGCCGCGATTTCTGCCGTTTTGCCCGATTGTGAACGGAGCGTGAACAGCCACACACGCGGCTACCGACCGGCCGTGGGCACTGGTACCAAGGGGATCCCCCCTTGGTACGCGGATGGCCGGATCGAAGCGTTCCGGTGTCAGACTGGAGCTCTCATGGACCATCAACAGGATTACGTGTTGCGCACCATCGAGGAGCGCCGTGTCCGGCTGGTGCGGCTGTGGTTCACCGATGTCCTCGGACAGATCAAGTCGGTGGCCATCTCCCCGATCGAGCTGGATGCTGCTTTCGAGGAGGGCGTGCAGTTCGACGGCTCGGCGATCGACGGGTTCAGCCGCGTGCAGGAGAGCGACGTGCTCGCCTTCCCGGACGCCAACTCGTTCCAGCTCATGCCCGGGGTCGACGACGAGGACGACCTGACCGCCAGGATCTTCTGTGACATCTCGAACCTGGACGGCACGCCGTTCGAGGGCGACCCGCGGCAGGTGCTCAAGCGGAACCTGGCAGCAGCATCCGAACGTGGCTACCAGTTCATGGCCGCACCCGAGGTCGAGTTCTTCTACCTGCGCTCCGACGACCCCGACACGACGCCCGAGCCGCTCGACGACGCCAGCTACTTCGATCTGACGACCTACGACGAATGCTCCGACATCCGTCTGCGCACCATCCAGCGGCTCGAGGCGACAGGGATACCAGTCGAGTACTCGTTCCACGAGGACGCGCCGTCACAGCACGAGATCGACCTGCGCTACACCGACGGACTCGGCATGGCGGACAACATCATGGCGATGCGCATGATCGTGCGTGAGGTCGCCATGGCTTCGGGGGTGCACGCGACCTTCATGCCCAAGCCGATCGAAGGCATCCAGGGCTCCGGCATGCACACGCACCTGTCGTTGTGGCAGGGCGACGACAACGCCTTCTACGACGCCGACGACGAGTACGGCCTGTCCGCGACGGCCAAGTGCTTCATCGCCGGACTGCTCCGCCACGCACCCGAGATCACCGCCATCACGAACCAGCTGGTCAACTCCTACAAGCGACTCGTGGCGGGCTACGAGGCCCCGGTGCACGTCTCCTGGGCACGCAACAACCGCTCCGCTCTGGTCAGGGTGCCGGTGCCCAAGCGCAACAAGGAATCGGCCGGAACCCGCCTGGAGTACAGGGCGCTCGATCCAGCAGCCAACCCCTACCTCGCCTTCTCCGTCCTGCTCGCCGCCGGCATGCGAGGGATAGAACAGGGCTACGAGCTGGCGCCGGAGGCCACGGCGAACCTCTTCGAGTCATCCGAGGCCGAGCGCCGCACCGACGACCCGTCCATGCTGCCGACCAACCTCTCGGCTGCGCTCGACGAGATGGAGCACTCCGAGCTCGTGCGAGAGACGCTGGGCGAGCACATCTTCGAGTGGTTCCTGCGCAACAAGCGCTCGGAATGGGCGGGGTACCGGACCCACGTGAGCAGCTACGAGCTGCAGCGGTACCTCAAGGCCTGGTGACCGGTGAACCCCCTGCTCATCTGGCCGTCCCCGCCGCCTGCCGACCTCGTACGCCTGCTCGACCTGGCCGGGCTGCCCTGGCAGGCGGTCGAGGACGAGTCAGGCGCCCGCGCTGGAGTGTGGTCAGGGGCGATCGTCGCGGCCGACGAACAGCCGGAACGGGGTCTGGCCATGGCCAGGGCGCTTCGCCGCGGGGACCTGGTCCTTGCACCGCTGCTCCTGTTGGTACGCGGAACCCAACTGGGAGACCTTGACGGTCGCCACGACACGTTCGACGACTTCTGTGTGACACCGTTCCACCCGGCTGAACTCGAAGCACGGCTGCGCCACCTGCTGGCTGCCGAGCCCGGTGTGCAAGTCGGCCCCGAGATCATCGAGTACGAGACCCTGATGCTCAACGTCGAGACGTACCAGGCCTCGATCGCTGGGCGACCGCTCGACCTGACCTACATGGAGTACGAGCTGCTCAAATTCCTGTCGGGCAACCCGGGCCGCGTCTTCACCCGCGAGTCGCTGCTCTCCCAGGTGTGGGGGTACGAGTACTACGGAGGCGCCCGGACGGTCGACGTCCACATACGCCGCCTGCGGGCGAAGCTCGGTGAGGAGCATGCCGGTCTGATCCAGACCGTGCGGTCGGTCGGCTACAAGTTCGGCGAGTCGCGCTGGAGCAGTTGAGCGCCGCGGCGCAACCGGCTCAGTTCACCCGGTCGGTCACGGCTGGCACGCGCACGCGCGTCAGCTCGTCGTCCGAGGTCGGGTTCCGCACACCCAGTGCCCGCGCTTCGGCGGCGACGTCCCGATCGGCGCCCAGGTGGAACGGGACGTTCACCACGACGGTGTCGGGGCGGTACTTCAGCGCGAGCTTGAGAGCGAGGGCCGACTGGTTGTGGAACACCCCCTGGTACCAGTGGGGCAGCACGAACTCGGGGATGACCACCGTTACGTAGTCGTGGCCCCAACGGCGGTCGAGCTCGTCGAGGTACGACTCCACCGTTCCCGTCAGGTCCCGGAATGGCGACTCGATGATCTCCAGCGGATAGTCGATGCGGTGTCGCTCCCATTGCTCCCTGAAACGCTCGGCATGGTCCTCGTCTATTGCCACCGTGACAGCGACGGCGTCCGCCGCACCGACCGAGCGGGCGTAGCGGATCGCAGCCAGAGAGGACTGGTTGACACCTCCGACCAGCACGACGACCCCGTGTCTCGGAACCGCTTCCGGTTCGATCTGGTCGTCCGGCACACGCAGCTGCTGGGCGACGTGCGCGTAATGCTTCTTGACCGCCTTGAACCCGACGACGATCACAGGGATCAGAACGACAGGGATCCAGGCGCCGATCGTGAACTTCGAGACGATGACGACCATCATCACGATGAACGTGGCGATCGCGCCGATCACCGAGATCACCACTGATGACCGCCAACCCCGTTCGCGCAGCTCCAAGTGGTGCCGGACCATGCCCGACTGCGACAGCGTGAACGACGTGAACACGCCCACCGCGTACAGGGGGATCAGCGCACTGACGTTGCCGCCGAAAGCGACCAGCAGCACCGATGCGGCACCTGCCAGGAACAGGATGCCGTTGGAGAACACGAGTCGGTCGCCGCGGTTGGCGAACTGCCGTGGCAGGTAGCCGTCCTTGCCGACCAACGCTGCCAGGCGAGGGAAGTCCGCGTACGCCGTGTTGGCTGCCAGGATCAGGATGCCGGCAGTTGCCGCCTGGAGGATCCAGTAGGGGGCCCCGGTTCCACCGAAGACAGTGCGTCCGATGATCGAGCTGACCGATTCGCCGGTCTCGGTAGGCGTCGGCCGGATGTGCTCTGCCAGCATCGTCAGCCCGACGAACGACACCCCGAGGATTCCGGCCATCCACACCAGAGTGATCGCCGCGTTCTTGGAGGTCGGCTTGCGGAATGCGGGGATCCCGTTCGAGATCGCCTCGACACCGGACAGTGCCACCGCACCCGAGCTGAATGCTCGGGCGAACAGGAACAAGGTGATTCCACCGATGCCGAGGGGTGCCGCCCCTGTCTCGTGGGCGAGGTCCTCGAGCGCCTCGGTGTCGGGCGGAAGCTGGGGCAGCGTCCCCTGGGTCAGCTTGAAGACGCCCAGGGCGAGCATCAGTCCGAGGATCCCGATGTAGAGGTAGGTCGGTGCGGCGAACAGCCGACCGGACTCCTTGACGCCTCGCAGGTTGGCGACAGTGAGAAGAGCTACGAAGAAGAGGCACAGCTCCACTCGGTACGGTGCCAGCTCCGGCACGGCTGAGTAGATCGCCTGGGTTCCGGCGGCGATCGAAACCGCGACGGTCAGCACGTAGTCCACCAACAGGGACCCACCCGCGATCAGGGAGGGCACCTCGCCCAGGTTCTCCCGCGAGACCACGTACGCTCCGCCGCCGTCGGGGTAGGCGTGGATGGTCTGGCGGTAGCTGTTGGACACGATCGCCAGCAGGACGGCGACCAGGACAGCGATCGGGGTGAGGAAGCCGAACGTGTAGTCCGACTGGGCCACAACCGCCATGCCCCCCACCGGCACCAGCACCAGCAGGATCTCCTGGGTCGCATACGCAGTCGACGAGATCGCGTCGGACGAGAAGACGGCCAGCCCGATCGTCTTCGAGATCCGTTGATGGTCTGCTTCGTCGGTCGCGAGAGGACGCCCAATGAGATAGCGCTTGAGGTTCGATGCCATCGACGGGTCTCCGGAGGGGGTTCGCCGACCCCGTCGGTCGGCCCGTCAGAGAACCTCTTCCCCCTAGACACGTCGCGCAAGACGTCTTGACGCGTTCTTGACGCGGGCCGTCGTGAAGTTGCCGCGTCCTTGTCGGCACACGAGATGATCGGACTGTCAGGTCGGGACAGCCCTTAGCTCGAACGTCGCTGTCAGGCCTCCGCCGGGTGTGTCGTCCAGCGTGAGCTCGCCTCCGATGGCGCGGGTGAAGCCGTGGGCGATCGCCAAGCCCAGCCCGACACCGGCCTGGGTGGAACGATCGCCGAGGCGCTGGAACGGCTCGAAGGCCCTGGCCCGCGCACGCGGGTTCAAGCCAGGTCCGCGGTCGACAATCTGCAGCGCGACGCGTTCGACATCGCCGACATGTATCACCGCCGCCTGCACACGCACCGGCATCCCGGGTTGCTGCACGGCGACGGCGTTGGCGACGACGTTGGCCACCGCACGTTCCAACAGCGCTCCGTCCACGTCCACCAACGGCAGGGTCTCAGACACATCCACTTCCACCTCGTCCTCGGCGAGGTCCAGGTGGTTAAGAGCAGCGACGACAACCTCCTCGAGCGCGGTCGGCCTGCACATCACGCTGAGGGCGCCGGCCTGGAGACGGCCCATGTCCAACAGGTTGCCGACCACCCGGTCGAGGCGATCGACCTCGGAGTCGATCGTGTTGAGGAACTCCCGGGTCGTCGCCGCGTCGAACGTCACGTCGGTGGACAACAGGCTCGTGACCGACGCCTTGATTCCCGCCAGGGGCGTGCGCAAGTCGTGGGACACGGCCTGGAGGATGCCGGTCCTGAGCGCATCGGCCTCGGCGACCACCGCGGCGTCCGCCGCCTCTGCCGCCAAGCGCCGCGCTTCGAGCGCGACCGCGAGCGCGTCAAGGAAGGCGCCCAGCACGCTGCCGTCACCCGAGCGGGCGGGCGCAGGGCGGAAGACCACGACCGTACGGTGATCGGCGTTGAGCTCATACGTCGAGCCGGTCTCGGGTTCGGTCGGGGCGGCATCACCCGTGCATGCCTGTACTACCCATCCGTCATCGACGTCGCGTTGGAGCACCGAGACCTCGTCCACGTCGGTCAGCTCGCGGAGCTGGATCAACAGGTCCGGAAGCGGATCCGGAGCGGCGGCCAGACTCGCTGCTGCACGGGCCAGCGCTGCTGCCTCGGCGGTGGCCATGGCTGCCTCGGCGGAACGTTTGGCTACTCGGTCGACGAGTGTCGACACAGTTCCTGCTGCCACCACGAACACAGCCAGGGAGATCAAGTGCTCCGGGTCGCTCACAGTCAGCGTGCCGGTCGGCTCCACCAGGAAGAAGTTCATCGCCAGCACGGTCGCCACCGCAGCGACGAAACCGGCGAGCCTTCCGCCCAGCAGCGCGACGCACAGGACCAGGACCAGGCCGATCAGAACTTGGGTGGCCAACGCGGCGTCCGCCCCTGCGGCGCTCATCAGCACCACCATGACCGGCAGGCCGATGGCGAGCAGCAACCAGGCACTCGCGACGCGGCGGGTCGACAGGACACTGCCCCGCTGAGCGACGACCGGGCCCGAAGGGGCTGAGCCTTCCGAGGGGCTGCTCACACCCGAGATGACGTGGATGTCCAGGTCTCTTGCCATCCGCAAGAGACGGTTGACCACGGAGCCGCCGCGCAGCTCATCCCAGCGTGACCGTCTGCTCGCGCCGATCACCAGCTGGGTTGCCCGGTCACTGCGCGCCGCTGCCACCAGTGTCGCGGCGATGTCCTCTCCGACCACTTCCCTGTAGGTGCCGCCGAGCTCCTCGAGCAGACTTCGGTGCGCGCCCAGGTTCGCGTTGGGCAGCCCGGCCAGTCCGTCGCTGGCGATGACGTGCACACCGATCAGCTCGCCACCGACGCGCCCTGCGATTCGCGCTGCCCTGCGGATCACCGAGTCGTTACCGGGTGCACCGGTCAACGCGACCACGACTCGCTCACGCGTCTCCCATGCTCCGTCGACGTCGTGATCGCGCAGGTAGGTCTGCAGCTGATCCTCGACCCGATCAGCCACCCACAACAAAGCGAGCTCGCGCAGGGCGGCCAGATTCCCCGGGCGGAAGTAGTTCGACATGGCGGCGTCGATGCGGTCGGCTGGGTAGACGTTGCCGTGAGCCAGTCGTCGCCGGAGCGCCTCCGGGGTCATGTCGACCAGCTCAACCTGCTCCGCCCGGCGCACCCACTCGTCGGGAACCGTTTCGCGCTGGCGTACGCCGGTTATGCGCTCCACCACGTCGTTGACCGACTCCAGATGCTGGATGTTCACCGTGGAGATGACATCGATACCCGCGTCCAGCAGTTCTTCGATGTCGGCCCAACGCTTCTGGTTGCGCGAGCCTTCGACATTGGTGTGGGCCAACTCATCGACCAGAGCCACGTCGGGATGACGAGCGAGCAGGGCATCGATGTCGAGCTCCTCGAGTCGCGCCCCCCTGTGCTCCATGGACTGCCGGGGCAGCACCTCCAGATCGGCGATCCGGGCCTCGGTGTTCTCCCTGCCGTGGGTCTCAACGATCCCGACGACCACGTCCGCGCCCCTGGACCTCCGACGGAGGCCTTCGTCGAGCATCGCGAAGGTCTTGCCCACACCGGGAGCTGCGCCCAGGTAGATCCGTAGGCTGCCGCGACTCACTCGACGGACCACCTGCAGCGGCTCACCGGCCGACTCCGTCGAGCGCCAGGTTCAGCTCCAAGACGTTGACCCCGGGCTCACCGAGTACCCCGAACGAACGACCGTAGGTGTGCTCATCGATCATCGACTCGACCTGGTCGCGCTCCATGCCGCGTGCCTCGGCGACCCTATGGGCCTGGAGCCGTGCGTTGGCAAGCGATATGTGCGGATCAAGCCCCGACCCGGATGCAGTCACGGCGTCAGCGGGAACCGCGACCAGCGGCGCCAGGTCGTTCACCTGGCGGTAGACCTCCACGCGTTCGACCACTGTCGCCAGGTAGTCAGGGTTGGTGGGACCGGCGTTCGACCCGCTCGAGGCCGACCCGTCGTAGCCCGCTCCAGCAGCCGAGGGCCGTGGATGGAAGTACTCCGGAGCCTCGAAGCCCTGGGCGATCAGCGACGACCCAACCACCTGACCGTCAACCTCCACCAGCGATCCGTTGGCCTTGTCCTTGAAGAGAGTCTGGCCGATGCCCAACACGACCACCGGGTATGCCACGCCGGTGATCACCGTCAGGACGATCACGCCGACCAGCGCAGGGCGGAGCTGCCGTAGGAAGGACTTCATCACTTGACTCCTGCTGCTGTGACGAGGACGTCGATCAGCTTGATGCCGACGAACGGTGCGGCGAGCCCACCGAGCCCGTAGATCAGCAGGTTCCGCCGCAGCACCGCGGCTGCCGCTTCGGCTCGGAACCGCACGCCCCGCAGCGCCAGCGGAACCAGGGCGACGATTATCAGAGCATTGAAGATGACCGCCGAGAGGATCGCCGAGCTCGGCGATCCGAGCCGCATGACGTTGATCTGCTCGAGTGCGGGGAACACGCCCACGAACATCGCCGGGATGATCGCGAAGTACTTGGCCACGTCGTTGGCGATCGAGAAGGTCGTGAGGGCACCTCGGGTGATCAACAGCTG
>CAYVDN010000008.1:0-85063 GCA_964450685.1 uncultured Microthrixaceae bacterium | reverse complement strand
GTCACTGCCCACCCCTCCCCGGCCGAAACTGACCCACGGAAGAAGCAGGAGAGCCTGAAAAAGTCGCAAACCCAGCTGCTGGTCGTCCGACCATCAACTGGGTTCACTACCTCGGGCTCTGTGCCGTCGGCCCCACCATTGTGCCAGGGAATCTGGGCGTCCGCACCAAGAAGTTTGTCTGGCCCGGCGGGCGACGCAGAAGGTTCACCCATTCGCGTTCATACCTGAACACGACGAACCCACCGTGATGTTCAGGTCTTACCAGGGTCCGGCCTGATGTAGAGCGAACGCTTCGTCCGGCTCGGATTCAGGCTTAGGAGTCGCGCGGATAGGCGCTGATCGTGATCATCCACCAGTTGTCGGTGTGGCCCGCGTTTGATCGCGGGTGCACCCAACAACCCGACAAGCTGGTGGAGGTACCCACAATCGTGCGCGCGCTTGACCCCGAGGTGGTCGATGTCCTCTGGGCGGCCTTCGAGCCAATGGTCCCGGCCCCGGATCGGACCCACCCGCTGGGCTGTCACCGCCCCAGGGTCTCGGACCGGCTCTGCTTCCGAGGTCTCATGATCCGTCTCGTGACCGGATCCTCCTGGGTCGACATCGAAGCCATCCTCGATCACCAGGTCTCCGACACCACCCTGCGCGCCCGCCGCGACGAATGGATCGCAGCAGGCCTGTTCGAGAAGCTCAAGAACGAAGCCACCGCAGCCTTCGACCGAATCATCGAACTCGACCTGGACAACGTGGCCATCGACGGGTCACTCCACAAAGCGCCCTGTGGCGGCGAAGGCACCGGCCCAAACCCCACCGACAGAGCCAAACTCGGCTGGAAATGGTCCGTTGCGGCCGACGGTCACGGCCTCCCAATCGGCTGGGCGATCGACGGAGCGAACCGCAACGACCTCCGCCTGCTCCAACCCACCCTCGACGCCGTCGAGGCCACCGGTCTGCACCACGACATCGCCACCCTGCACCTCGACCGCGGCTACGACTACCCCAAGACCCGCTCCGAGCTCGCCGCCCGTGGTTTCACCGATCTCGACATCCAGAAGCGAGGCACCAAACCGCCACCTGGCACCCCACACCGACTCACCCTCGGGCTCTGCTGGGTCGTCGAGGCCACCAACACCTGGTGGTCGAACTACGGGCAGCTCCGCCGCAGCACCGACCGGCGCAACCACCACCGACACGCCGCACTCTGCCTCGCCACCGCAGTGCTCTACATCGGCAGACTCATCGACTACCGAAACCGATGGAACCCACCCAACTGACGGCACCTATCCGCGCAGCTCCTTAAACCCCTCGGCTCTTCGGAGCGTGCGGGTTCGAGTCCCGCCCCGGGCACGATCACGCCAGACGGGACTGGACCGCACGAACGCCAGGGGGCTTCCTCACGGGTCGTGGCGGGCGATCCATGCCCGACTTGAGCGCGCACGGACTGAAGTTGGCTCGAGCGCAGACGTGCGATCCGCCCGACGGATCCGGCATGGCGGCCACCTCTCAATGGGCCAGCAACCTGGGTGGTGTTGCTGGGTTCATCGGGCGCGGATCGCTGTGAGGGAGTCGAGGCCTGCGGTTCAGGCTGGTTCCTCGCCGACCACCGAGCTCACCCGGGAGGCCTGCACCCCCATGAGGACGCATGCCATCACGGTTCCTCACGATCGGTGCGCTCCGTAGCGTCGTTGGCGATCCGACCGCAGCCACCTCAGGAGCGTCCACCGTGCACCGTGCTCACCGCCTTCCCCACCGCCTCCGCCCCGCTCGGCGGGCCCGCGTGCTCTTGAGCACGGTGCCGCTGCTCGTCGCAGGGGTTGCGTGCGGCAACGATGAGGAGTCCGGGCCGACGAGCACGACCGCGCCCACCACGACCGCGTCGGCGAACGCCTCCGAGGGCGAGTCCGCCGTCGAGGTCGATCCGCGGTTCGCCGACCTGTGCGACCTGGCGGCAGAGGTCAACGAACAGGACGGGCCGCCGACGGCCGACCAGCTCGAGCAGTACGCAGCGCTCGCTCCTGAGGACCTGCGCCCTGCGGTCGAGCGCCTCGCGACGGCGTTCGCTGCAGCGGGCGACGACCTCGGCGCGGTCTTCGGCGACCAGGGCAACGCCGCAGCGCTCGATCAGGTGACCGAGTTCGAGGCGAGCACGTGCGGCCTCGGCACGGTCCAGGACGCCGCTGCGACCGAGTTGGATCCGAACGCCACCAGGGTGGACGTGGTCGCGACGGACCACCACTTCGACGCCGCCTTCCCGACCACCGCCGGGCGCTACTCGTTCGTCATGACCAACCAGGGGGCCGAGCCGCACCTCGCGATCCTGGCTCGGCTCGAGGACGGCGTCTCCGTCGAGCAGGCGCTCGCTGCCGAGGGAGATGAGGGCATCGCAGCCACTTTCGAGTCCGACGTGGCGGCGCCGGGTTCTGAGGCGGTCGTCACGTTGGACCTGGAGCCGGGGACCTGGGTGCTGCTGTGTCCGATCCCCGACGCCGAGGGCACGCCGCACGTAGCGCTGGGCATGGTGCACGATTTCACCGTGGTGTGAGCGTCGGACCGCTCGAAGCCGACCGAAGGGAGGGGTGTGCGATGGCGACGGGAGCAGCTGCGGCGGCGAACCTGTGGGCGCGTCGCGAGGCCGGGCGGCGCTGGCTGCAGCTGCTGGTGCTGGGCGTGCTGGCGGGCCTTGCCGCTGCGGTGGCGCTCTCCGCGTTCGCCGGATCCCGACGATCCGCGAGTGCGTGGGATCGGCTGAGTGAGGCGACCGGCGCGGCGGATGCCGTTGTGTTCGCCAGCCAGGTCGACATCTTCGGTCCGGACGTCGACTGGAGCGAGGTGGCGGCGCTGCCCTACGTCGAGGCGGCGGGGTCGTTCGGTATCCCGTTCGTGTCGGTCGTGGACGGGCCCGAGGGGGTCGCCGAGCAGGTGAGCGGGATGTTCTCGGTGCCATTCGGTGACTGGCGCACTGATGTCGACCGTCCGATCGTGCTCGAAGGTCGTCGACCGGATCCGAGCAATCCGCACGAAGTCCTTGCACCACCAGGTGCTCGGGACTTCGGGATCGCCGTGGGCCAGGAGTACACCGTGCGGCTTCCGTCGGACGAGCAGTTGGAGACGCTCGACATCTTTGGCGAGCCGGAGGGCCCCGAGGTCGCGCTGCGCGTCGTCGGCATCGGCCGATCCACCTTCGAGTTGGCGACGATCCCCGGCGACGGCGCCGGGTGGATCACGACGCCGGCATTCCACGATCGCTACGCAGCGCCGGTCACCTTCATCGACAACCTGCTCGTACGATTCCGGCCGGGCGAGGGATCGGTGGCGCAGCTCGAGCGGGATGCTCGTGCGATCTTCGACAGCCCCCGCATGCCGGTGCTCGACGCGGAGGCGGCCTCCAAGCGGGTCACCAATGGCACGAACCTGGAGTCGGTCGGCCTCGCGTTGTTCGGCCTGGCGGTTGCCCTCGCCGGCGCCGTGCTCATCGGGCAGGCGTTGACCCGATCGGTCCGAGCCGGCGCGGTCGACCTGCCGCCGTTGCACGCGATGGGCTTCACCCGTCCCGACGGTGCCCGTGCGCTGGCGCTTCCACACCTCGGCGTGGTCGCCGTCGCCGCACTGGTCGCTGCGGCCGGAGCGGTCGCGCTCTCGCCGCTCTACCCGATCGGGCTGGGCCGTGACGTGGAGCCGGACCCGGGGGTGCACGTCGACTGGCTCGTGTTGGTGCTGGGTGTGGCGCTCACGGCGGCCGTGCTGTCGGTGACCATCGTGGTGTCGGCCTATCGGGCGACCGCCGTCGCGCCCGTGAACAGTCCTCCGCGCCGCTCACGGATCGTCGCGATGCTGGCGGGCACCAACGTCGGACCGCCGGTGTTGGTCGGCGCCGGATTGGCCTTGGAGCCGGGCCGCGATCGCCGGGCGCTCCCCACGCGACCAGCACTGGCCGGCGTCGCCATGGGAGTGATCGGAGTGATCGGCGCGCAGTCGTTGCTCGTCGCGATCGACGATGCGATCGCCGATCCGTCCCGTTTCGGCACGAACTGGGACCTGGAGATGTCGATCAACGACTTCTCCGGTGCGCTCACCTTCGACGAGGCGATGGGGACCGTCGATGCTGACGCCGTCGTGGACGCCTCCGCCATCGCCGGCAAGTCCTTGCTGGTCGTGGACGGCGTGACGACACCCACCTGGTCGATCACGCCGCGCAAGGGAGACCTCGACTTCACCGTCCTGCAGGGTCGGCGCCCCGACACGCTCGGCGAGATCGCGCTCGGACCCGAGACCGCCGATGCGGCGGGCGTCGACGTGGGTGACCAGGTCGACGTGGTCGCAGCCGACGGCTCGACCAAGCAGCTGGAGGTGGTCGGCCTTGCGCTGGTTCCGACGACGCCGCACTCCAACTACGACCAGGGTGCCTGGCTGAGTCGGGCGCAGCAGGTGCTTCTCGCCGGTGCAGAGGTCGGCGAGCTGCCGGGCGGGGACGAGCCGACAGAGGAAGCTGCGACGCCACCGATCGTGCCGATGCAGCTCGTGGACCTGGCCGACGGCTCTGATGCCGGGTCGACCGCAGATCGCATTTCGCAGCAACTCGACACGGACTTGCACGATCTGCGCCCGCCTGAAGCGCCGCTCGACGTGACCAACCTGCAGAACGTCCGGCCGCTGCCGCTGCTGTTCGCGGTGTTCACCACGGTGCTCGCTGTCGGCACGGTGGCCCACGTGTCCGCCAGCGTGGTGCGTCGCCGCGGCAACGAGCTGGCGGTCCTGCGGGCGTTGGGCATGACCGGCGGCGGGATCCGCGCCGTGCTCGGTTGGCAGGCGACGACCCTGTCGGTGATCGGGGTGATGGTCGGTGTTCCGATCGGTGTCGCGCTGGGACGGGTCATCTGGCGGGTCGTCGCCGATCACACGCCACTGGTGTTCTCGCCGCCGCTCGCTCTGGTTGCGGTGGTGGTGGCCGCACCCGCGACGATCCTGCTCGCCAACCTCATCGCGACCTACCCCGGCTGGCGGGCGTCGCGACTGCGACCGGCGGAGCAGCTCCGCCACGAGTGACGTGGCGTACCGGGTCGGAGGGTCACAGCGAGCGCACTCCCGGCTCGAGCTCCCGACCTTCGATCGCCAGGCTGACCGCCAGCGGTGTGCCGTCGGCCAGCGTCGTGGCGTGCGCCAGCGCGTCGTGCACCTCGTCGTCGGTGCGAGCGGGGGAGTGGTGGAAGAGCACGAGCTCACCGACGCCGGCCTCCACGGCTAGCTCGACGGTCTCGTCGACGGTGCTGTGTCCGTACTCGTGAGCAGTCCGTGCCTCGTGAAGCAGGAATTGTGCGTCGTGGACCAGGACGTCGACGCCACGGACGAGCTCGATCGCTGCGTCTCGTCGCGGCTGCTGTGCAGCGAGGTGATCGGGCAGGTACGCCAACGAGCCGCCTGCATCGCTGACGCGGTACCCGAGTGTGATGCCTCCCTTGTGGGTGACCTCCACTGCCCGCACCTCGAACGACTCGAGCGTGTGCTCACCGGGGGAGACAGCACCGATGGACCAGCGGCCGCGCAGCGCGTCCGGACCGACCGGGAAGTGCGGGGGCGACATGACGCGTCGAAGGACATCGACCGGGTCGTCCGTCGACGCGATCGGCATCAGCAGGCGGACCTGCGCGTCGTCGCGGTCGGCGGCGCTGAAGAACGGCAGCCCCTGGGTGTGATCCCAGTGAAGGTGCGTGAGCAGGATCGTGCCCCGGAACGCGTCGCCGGCGCAGAGCTCGCTGACCGACCTGATGCCGGTGCCAGCGTCGAGCACCAGCGTCGGCCGGTCGCCGCCCGCCGCGGTGACAGCCAGACAGGAGGTGTGTCCGCCGACCCGAACGAACGCAGCGCCCGGTGCCGGCGTCGAACCCCTGACCCCGCAGCACCGGACCTTCACCGGGCGGAGGCTCCGTCCGATGCCGGGTCGGTGGCGGTTCGGGCATCCTCGCGGCGATGGCTCCCGCTGATGGTGGCGAGCGCATCGACGTCCACCTGCTCGGCCGCTACGACGGCGACCTTTGCCGCTGTGGCGGCTCGGAGCGTTGCGGTCCGTCGACCGCCTTCGAGCACGGCACGTTCGCCCAGGACGGCTCCAGGGCCCACCGCGGCCAACGCCTCGCCGTCGATCTCGACGCGCAGCACGCCATCGAGCAGCAGGAACACCTCGTCGCCCTCGGACCCCTGCTGCACGAGCAGGTCGTCCGGCCGGAGCCTCCGGATGCCCGGCCGACCGCCACCGCGCATGATGCGGCCTGCCACCTCTCGCTCCAGCGCGGACTCGACCTCGGTCACCAGCGCAGGTGAGTCGACGTCACCCCACGGCGTGTGGTCGCCGAAGGACGTGCGCCACCACTCCTTGAAGTCGGCCAGGCCCGCCTTGGCGTGCAACGTGTGCGTCTCGTCGTAGATCCAATGGCGGGGGAAGGGGCTCGCACCGACCAGCTCGGCCTCGCTCCGTCCGTCGGCGTGCAACGTCAGCGCCAGCGTGGTCCACACCGTCGGCGCCTGGAACGCGACGAAGGGCGGGCGACGGAGTCGCCGCGGCGCCGGCACAGCCGTGTGCCCGCCGACGGTCTGGGTGAATCGGGCCGATCGGTCGTCGATCCGGGGCTCGGGCACCAGGTCGGGGAACGCAACGGCCGCATATGTGACCTGTCGTGAGCCGACCGACAAGGTGGTTGCACCCATGGTGCCGCCGCCACCCTGCCCGGCGTCCACGACGCGGCCGTCGACCACCTCGATCCAGGCGGCGAGGTGGTTGGCGAAGCGGAACCGGTCGGCATCGCGCAGCGCCTCCAGGTCGTCGATGCGGTCGGGCGGCGGCGGGTCGTAGTGGGTGAAGCCGGAGCCAAACACGACCTTGTTCAACCCGGGGACCGCCTCGGAGGGGATCCAGCTCAGCGACGTGACCGACGACTCGATGCGCATGCGACCGACGATACGGAGCGGCCGTGACGGCGACGATGGCGCCAACCTGCCTCCGGAGGTGATGCCTGCACGACCACCGCCGGGGACGACCACACCCTTGTCTCTCGGGGTCCGGTCCGCTCGGATGAGGTGGTGGTCGATCAACCGGGCGGTCCTGCTCGTCCCGACAGCGCTGCGGCAGCACCCATCACGGTGTTCCTGGCCGACGACAACCTCCTGGTCCGCGAGGGCGTCAGGGCGTTGCTGGCGATCGAGGAGGACCTCGATGTCGTGGGGGTGGCGGCGGACCACGACGAGCTGGTGGAGGGGGCGACGAGCGCCGCGCCGCAGGTGGTCGTGACCGACATCCGGATGCCGCCGACCTTCCAGGACGAGGGCATCGAGGCGGCGAAGGCGGTCCGCAAGCGCCATCCGGGCACGGGAGTGGTGATCCTGTCGCAGTACGACGACCCGGAGTACGCGATCGCACTGCTCGACGAGGGCGCTGCGGGGTACGCCTACCTGCTGAAGGACCGCGTGTCCGACGGCAATCGGCTGGCACGCGCCATTAGGGAGGTCGCTACCGGTGGATCGATGCTCGACCCCGAGATCGTCCAGGCCCTCGTGTCGCCGGTCCGTGTCGAGGGCGCCCTCAGCGAGGCCGAGGAGGCGCTGCTGCGCCAGATCGCCGAGGGCCGTCCGGTGAAGGCCATCGCCGCCTCGCTCGAGACCACCCCCGAGGCGGTCAACGATGCCATGGAGTCGCTCTTCCTGGTGCTGGCGAAGGGTGCGAGCGCCGGCCAGGAGAGTGCGTTGCGGCGCCTGCGCATGCTCCAGCAGGCCATCGTCGCTCGCGAGGAGCAGGGGGAGACCTTGAGTCGGTTGCTCCCGTCGGGCCTCGCAGAGCGTCTTCGCGAGGACCGGTCCGCGTTCGAGCGCACCGAGCGACTCGAGGTGACCGTGCTCATGTCGGACGTCCGTGGCTACTCGGGCATCGCCGAGCGCACCGACCCGACCGTGCTCGCGTCGATGCTGAATGCGCACCGCAGGGAGATGAACGCAGCGATCCTCGCGCTCGAGGGCACCGTCATGCAGTACGTGGGTGACGCGGTGATGGCGGTGTTCGGGGCGCCGCTGCCGCAGAAGGACCATGCCGGCCGGGCGCTCGCCGCTGCGGGCGCCATGCACGAACGCCAGGACGCGCTCAACCGTGTCTGGCAACGTGAAGGCCTCCCGTCGTTCGGGCTGGGCATCGGCGTCTCCACCGGCGAGGTAGCGGCCGCCATGCTCGGCAGCGAGGAGCGCGTGGAGTACACGGTCGTCGGCGACACTGTGAACCTGTCCCAACGTCTCCAGGACCTGGCTCGACCCGCCGGCACGACGGTCATCAGCGAGCCGACGCTTGCCCATCTCGGCGCCGCGCCGGACGTGGAGCCGCTGGGCGTGCAACATGTGAAGGGTCGAGACACCCCGGTGCGTGCGTTCCGGGTCGTGCAGGGGAGGAGCGGAGCATGAGTGGACCGGTGCTGCAGGTGCGGGGTGTCCGCCGCACCTTCGAGGCCGACCTGGCACCCGTGCGCGCGTTACGGGGGGTCGACCTGCAGGTCGCGCCGTCGGAGTTCGTGGCGGTGATGGGCCCGTCCGGCTGCGGCAAGTCGACGCTGCTGAACCTGATCGCGGGTCTCGACCTGGTCGACGAGGGCGAGATCGAGGTGGCCGACGAGCTCATCACCGGTCGCGACAGCAACTGGTTGGCGCGCATGCGGCGGCGCCACATCGGGATCGTCTTCCAGTTCTTCAACCTGCTGGACGGCATGACCGCGCTCGAGAACGTCGTGATCCCGGCGATGATCGCCGGCTCGGCCCGCCGTCCCGCCGAGAACAGGGCGCGCGACCTGCTCGACCTGCTGGGGCTGGGGGACAAGTCCGACGAGCTCCCGTCGGTGCTCTCCGGCGGGCAGCGTCAGCGCCTCGCGATCGCTCGCGCGCTCGCGAACGAACCGACGTTGCTGCTGGCGGACGAGCCGACCGGTGCGTTGGACTCGGAAGGCGGCAGCGAGGTGCTCGAGCTGTTCCGTCGACTCCACGACGACGGACAGACGATCATCATGGTGACCCACAGCGACGACGTGGCCGCCGGAGCGGACCGCATTGTTCGCATGAGGGACGGTCGCGTCGAGGAGCCGGGAGTCGTCGCTCCGGTGACGGCGAGCTGACCGGCATGCTCGTGGTGCTTTCGATCACGGGCGCGGTGCTGTGGCTCGCGGTCGCCTTGGTGGTCGTGGTCCGGCTCCGAGGAGCGACCGGTGCAGCACGTGGTCGCCTCATGTGGCTGGTGTGGGGCGAGCTGGTCACAGTGGCGGTGGCCTCGGCGGCCGGTGCGCTGAGCCTGCTCGTCGACTGGCCCGCCCGGCCGTTCGCGGGATGGGCCGTCGCATGGGCGCTGGTGCCGCTCTCGGTGCTCGTCGGGCGGTCGCACCGCCTGGTGCTGGCCGCCGACCGGGTCGTGGTCCACACGGTCGTGGTGTCCGGCCTCGTGGGCATGACCGGCGTCGTCTACCTGTTCGTGGTGCTCGGCCTCGGACGCACGCCCGTCGGACACGAGCGAACGATCCTGGTGCTGTCGATCGGCGCGGCGGCGGTGGCCAGCCTGTTCGCGCTGCCGGTCCGCAGCCGCCTGGAGGAGTGGGCCAACCAACGGGTCTACGGGGACCGCCGATCACCGGACGAAGCGCTGCGCACCTTCGGGGGGCGGATGTCGCGGTCGGTGCCCATGGACGAGCTGCTGCTGCAGCTCGTCGAGACGCTGCGCAGCACCATGCACCTGTCGGTCGCCGAGATCTGGACGGGGTCCGACGGGCAGCTCACACGCTCGGTGTCCGTGCCGGACCGCGGGCCGGCTCGACTCGAGCTGCGGGCGGACGAGCTGTCGGTGGTCGCTCGAGCGCACGCGCAGGGCAACGCATGGTTGCAGGTGTGGGCACCGCAGCTGCTCGAGGGACGCGACGGTCGACTCGTCCGTTCGATCTCGGTGGCACACCTGGGTCAGCTGCTCGGGTTGATCGTGCTGGAGCGACCCGCCGACGACGCTCCGTTCAGCGAGGACGAGGACCGGGTGCTGGTGGAGCTCTCCCGCCAGGTCGGACTCGCGCTACACAACGTGCGCCTCGACTCGGCCCTGCAGGCGTCGTTGGAGCAGCTCCGGGAGCGCAACGCCGAGCTGGTCGCCTCCCGCGCCCGCATCGTGGCGGCGGCCGACGAATCGCGCCGCCAGATCGAGCGCAACCTGCACGACGGCGCCCAGCAGCACCTGGTGGCGCTGGCGGTCAAGGTGGGGCTGATCTCGACGCTGATGGGCTCCGACCCCGAGACCGCGAACTCCCTGCTCGAGCAGCTGCGCGGCGACGTGCAGGCGACTCTCACCGAGCTGCGCGAGCTGGCGCACGGGATCTACCCGCCCTTGCTGCGCGACCGCGGCCTGAGCGAGGCGCTCCGGGCGGCGGCCAACCGCGCCACCCTGCCGACCACCGTCGAGGTGCTCGACGGTGCCCGCTACGACAGCGAGGTTGAGGCGGCGGTCTACTTCTGCTGCCTCGAGGCCGTGCAGAACGCGGGCAAGCATGCGGGTGCCGGTGCACGCATCGCCGTGACCGTCGGACGCGACGGCGACGCGCTCTGGTTCGAGATCGTCGACGACGGAGCGGGCTTCGATCTGGGCTCAGGCGGCGACGGCCAGGGGTTCGTCAACATGCGTGACCGCCTGGGTGCGCTGGGCGGCGAGCTCACGGTCCGCTCGGCACCGGGGCAGGGCTCGACCGTGCGAGGTGGGATCCCGCTGGGAGCGGACTGATCCCGCCGCTGGCGGCGCGCGGGTCAGCGGTCCTGCCACACCTCTCGCAGCACCGCCGGAGAGATGTCCTCCTTGTGGACGTACCGCGCTGCGCCGCAGCTGGCGGCGTCGGCGGGCAGGTCGTCGCGGGTGTAGGTCGACAACAGGACGACGACGGTGTCCGGGAGCTCGGCGCGGATCCGGCGCGTCGCCTCGATCCCGTTGATGCCCGGCAGGTTGATGTCCATCAGCACCAGATCCGGTCGGACCGAGCGAGCTCGCTCGAGGGCCAGCTCACCGGAGTCGGCCTCGTCGGCGACCTGGAAGCCCGGGGTGACGGCGACCACCGTGCGCGCGACCTCCCGGAACGGTGGCTGGTCGTCGACGATCAGCACGTTCACGGTCGGGTCGCTGATGGTCGCCTCCTCGAGGGACGGTGCGGTCTGCATCGTCGAGATGGTCGCACGACCGATCGGAACTGCCCAGGGTGGGCGCACCCCGGCGGCAGTGGTGCTGGCCCCCGTCTCACGCGGAGACGGTCGGGTCGTGTTCGGCCAGGTACAGCAGCACCGCCTTGACCCGCCGGTGCACGTCGGGTTCTTCCGTCAGGCCGAGCTTGGAGAACAGTGAGTTGATGTGCTTCTCCACCGCGCGTTCGCTCAGCACCAGCTCCGCAGCCACCGCCGCGTTGTTGCGGCCCTGTGCGATCTCGGCCAGCACGTCGCGCTCTCGCGGCGTGAGTCGATCGAGAGTTGATGCGGCTGCGGCGCTGCGGGCGGTCACGAGCGACTCGACGACCTTGGAGTCGATCACTGATCCACCCCCTGCGACCTCGAGGATCGCCCGGGTCAGCTGATCGGCGTCGGCCAGACGCTCCTTCAGCAGGTACGCACGTCGGTCCGAGCCCTCGTCGAGCAGCGCGAGGGCGTAGCTCGGCTCGACGTATTGCGACAGCACCACCACACCCACCTGCGGGTGCCGAGTGCGCAGTTCTGCCGCAGCGCGTATGCCCTCGTCGGTGCCTGTGGGGGGCATGCGGATATCGGTCAGCACCACGTCCGGTTCGTACTGGTCGACCGCCTCCAACAGCGACGGCAGGTCGTCGCAGAGCGCGATCAGCTCGACCTGTTCGGTGGCGGCCAGCAACGTGGCGATCCCCTCGCGCACCAACAGCGAGTCTTCTGCCACGACGACACGTACGACCATCGGTGCTCAGGCTACCGATCGCGGATGACACCACGGAGGTTCGCCCGGGTGAACCGTTCTGACCCCGGTCACTGCCCCGGGGAGGAGGACGATCGTCGAACCGACTCGCTACTCCAACCACGACGGTGGGGTGGGTGCAGGTAGTCGCGAAAGTAGTCGCGAACTACCCGGAATCTGTCGCACTGCACCGCACGGGTCGTCACGAACGCCGATCCAGAGGCCAGGAACGGCCTGCAGTCCAGCACCGGCTCGGCCTCCGCAACACCAGCTGTGACGGTCGGCCGAGGGCTTAAACCCCTCGGCTCTTCGTAGCGTGCGGGTTCGAGTCCCGCCCCGGGCACGGTGAGATTGCACGGATCGCGCCATCCACCCCCTTGTGGATGACCCTGCTTCGAACACGCCGGGACCGGGTCACAGCACCACGAGGTCGATCAGATCATCGAGGCCTTCGAAGTCCGCGCCGTTGCGGGTGTAGAGCGGCAGGCCCGCAGCACAGGCGGTCGCCGCGATGAGCAGGTCCACGGCTCGGGCACCGCGGGCCTTGCGGCCGGAAGCGGTGACGGCGGCGTAGATGCGCCCGTAGGCGCGGGCAGCTTCGCCGTCGAATGGGAGGGGGTCGAATGCGGCTTCGGCTCGCTGCAGGCGGTCCTGTCGACGTCCCCGCTCGTCGGCGTCGCTGGCAGCATGAGGCCCAGCGGCGAGCTCCGCCATCGTGAGAGCGCTCACTGCGACCTCGATCGGCAGCTTGGAAGGGTCGAGCCGTCCGAGGTCGATCACGACCGAGGTGTCGAGCAATCCCTGCGGCGGGCGTTCGGGTTCAGCCACGCGGGTCGGGGTCTTGGACGGCGACCCGGTCGAGGTCGGCTCGGAATCGTTCGTAGTCCACGCTCGGCGCGTTGCGGAACAGCGCCACCGCAGCCTCTGCGGCGACGAAGCGACGGCGTCGCAGCGGGGTCAGCTCCGCGACCGGCACGCCGTTGCGGGTCACCACGAAGTTCTCTCCCTTGTCGAGCCGCCGCATGATCTCGCCGCTCTCGTTCCGCAGCTCCCGTTGAGTGAGTTCTCGGGCCATGCGACTACCGTAGCACGACGTGCTACGTCCAGCGTCGGAGTAGCCGCCCCTGCAGGCCCCCGCAGAAACTGATTCCGGCTTTCGGTGCGATTCCTGTTGGAGAGTGACAGCAATCGCACCGAAAGATCGGGGCAGTCGGGTGCCGTTGAAGTCATTTGGGCGGCGTACCCGCTCAGGCCAGGCGTGACAGGCCGTCGATGATGAGGTCGAGCACGATCTCGAAGCTGCTGGCGGTGTCGCCGTCGAGGTGTTGTCGGACGTGGTTGACCGTGTGGGGGTGGTCGTCGGCGTCGATGCCGTCCAGGAAGGAGCGGGCTCGTGCCTCGGCCGCGCCCTCGGTCGGCGCGGCGTAGGTCATCGCCTGCTCCTGGAGGGTGTATCCGAGCACGTGGTTGTTGACGGCGTGGAAGGCGAGGTGTGCGACCTCGGGTGACATGTCTGTCGCGGCGAGCATCGACAGGTGGTCCTCCATGTGTTGCACCCGCGCCGGGCCGGGTAGCTGTCGGAGCCACAGCGTTGCCGCCCACGGGTGTCGAACGAGCGCAGCGCGCGTCTGGATCGCGAAGGCGCGGACAGCGACGAGGGGTGTCTCACCCTGGTCCGGTGCGGGGATCTCGGCGGCCACCGCGTCGGCCATCAGCGTGAGCAGCTCGTCCTTGTTGGCGAGGTGGTTGTAGAGCGACATCACCTCGTAGCCGAGCTCGGCGGCGAGCTTGCGCATCGAGAGCACGTCCAACCCGCGCTCGTCGGCGAAGGCGACCGCCTGCGCTGCGATCGCCTTCCGGTCGAGGGGCACACGTTCCTTCGCCGCGGCATTCACCCTGGACAACGTACACCGTATGTCATAAAACGTACGCTGTACGTCGAGAGATTTCCGGAGTCGAAATTGTCGTCACCCAGCCCCAACAAGTCCCGGACACCACAGCGCCCCGCTGAAACGATGACCGCCGTCACCGCGCGTGCCTACGGAGGCCCCGAGGTGCTCGCAACCGAGGAGCTCGAGGTCCCGGTGCCCGGGCCTGGCGAGGTCCTCGTCGAGGTCCGCGCCACCTCGCTCAACGCCCTCGACTGGCACTTCCTCACCGGTACGCCGTACCTGATGCGCCTGATGTTCGGGCTCCGCCGGCCGAAGCGCATCGTGCGGGGTGCCGACGTGGCCGGCGTGGTGGTGGAGGTGGGCGCCGACGTGACTCGCTTCGCCATCGGTGACCGGGTGTTCGGTGAGGCTCCGGGCGGCGGCTGTGCCCAGTACATCGCGGTGGCCGAGTCGAACGTGGTGGCGATCCCCGAGGGTGTCTCGTTCGAGGCGGCTGGCGCGACACCGGTCGCGGGGCTGACCGCTCTGCAGGCGCTTCGTACCCACGGGAGGGTCCAGCCGGGGGAGCGGGTGCTCGTGAACGGTGCAGCCGGAGGCGTCGGCACGATGGCGGTCCAGATCGCGACGGCACTCGGAGCGCACGTCACCGCTGTTTGCAGTACCCGGAACGTCGAGATGGTCCGGCGGCTCGGTGCGGATGATGTGATCGACTACACCCGCGAGGACTTCGTTGCCGGTGGTGCCCGCTTCGACGTGATGCTCGACATCGTCGGCAACCGGCGCCCCGCCGAGGTGCGCAGCGTGATGGTCGACGGGGGACGTTACGTGGCTGTCAGCGGACCCAAGGCGAACCGCTGGGTGGATCCGCTTCCGTACCTGATGCGGGCACGTCTGGCCTTTGTCGGATCCAGCGCGTCGTTCCACCAGTTCACCGAAGCGACCGACTTGGACGACCTCACGTTTCTGGGCGAGCTTCTGGAGTCGAGTCGCCTCGTGCCTGAGGTTGACCGGGTCGTCGGCCTCGACGGTGTCGCCGCCGCGCTCGCAGAGATCGGGTCACGTCATGCGCGAGCGAAGATCCTCGTGGTGCCTACGAGCTAGACAATAGTGTGTCTTACACAGTAATGTGTTAGCTGTGACTTCGGATCGCGACGACGCTCTCTCGATTCACCTCCAGGAGCTGCGCCGAGGCACGGTCGTTCTGGCCTGTCTCGAGCTGTTGGGAACCCCGACCTACGGGTATGCGCTGATGGAGACGCTGCAGGGGCGCGGCTTGCGTGTCGATGCCAACACCCTCTACCCGCTTCTGCGCCGACTGGAAAGCCAGGGTCTGCTCGAGTGCGAGTGGAACACCGACGACTCCCGCCCGCGCAAGTTCTACCGATGCACACAGCAGGGGCTCGAGGTGTTGCAGGGGCTGCGGCTCGCCTGGTCCGAACTGGTCGCCGCCATCGACGACATCGCCAAGGAGGGCCGATGAGCAACACCCTGACCGACCGCTACGTCTGGGCCGTCACGCAGAGGTTGCCTTCGGGGCAGCGCCCCGACATCGAAGCCGAGCTTCGATCGACGATCGCCGACATGGCAGAGGGGGTCGGGGAGCGAGAGGCGCTGGTCGAGCTCGGTGAACCGGCGATGCTGGCGGCGAGCTATCGCAACAAGGGCAGGGTGCTGATAAGCGAGCTGCACTACCCGGACTACGTTCGCCATCTCCGACTGTGGCTGGTCGTCGCCGTTCCCTTGCTAGCGGCTCTGGCCGCGGTGGGCGCAGCGACCGCCGATGAATCGACGGTCGGCTCGGTCATGCTGGGCGTCCTGGAGGGCGCTACGACGGCGGTCTTCCAGGTGTGCTTCTGGGTGACGCTCGTCTTCGTGATGATCGACCGGCTCGGAACCGACGAGTCACCGGAGACGATCGCGCAATGGGATCCCGATGATCTGCCCGCGGTGCCGGCCCGACCTCGGGTGACGGTTGCGGATACGGCGGGCGAGGTGGTCACCACGCTGATCCTGATCTCCCTGTTGTTCATCCAGAGGACGTGGTCGCCAGTGCACGAATCCAACGGAGAACCTGTTCCGCTGCTCGACCCCGATCTGTGGTCCGGCCCCATCTGGGCCGTCATTGCGCTCCTCGTCGCCGGCGCGGTCGTTGCAGTGGCCGCTCACATCCGTGGAGCCTGGTCATGGCCGCTCGCCCTGGCCACCACAGCGATCGACCTGGTCCTGCTGGCGATCGTCGCGTGGGCATCCTTCGCTGAAGTGCTCGTCAACCCTGCGTTCCTATCGGGCCTGTCCGACGAGCTGGATCTCGGCAGGGTCTTGCAGCCGACCCCGATCCTCATCACGGCGATCGTCGGTGCAGTACTGCTGTGGGACGCATGGGAAGCGCTCAGCGCAGCGGGGCGATCACGGTTCTCCGATGACCCGGGCCAGCAGCTGCGATGAGCAGGGGAGTCTGACGGTGACCGTTGGTCGGGCCCCTACTGCAGGGCGCTGCGGAGTGCTTCGAGCTGGCCTGGCACGACGGTCCAGACGGTCCAGCGCCCCTGCTTCTCGCCCTCGATGAGCCCGGCGGTGGCGAGGATGCGCGTGTGGTGCGAGATGGTCGGCTGGGACTTGCCCAGCGGCTCCTGGAAGTCACATGAGCAGACCGAGCCGTTGGCTGCGATCATCGAGTACATCTTGAGCCGGACGGGGTCGGCCAAGGCGTGGAGGATGCCGGCGATCTGCACAGCGTCGCCGTCGCTCAGCACACCGCTGGTGACGGGGGCGCAGCAGGCACTGAACGTGGTGGCGCTCTGGGCTCCGGCATCGACAGTCATCGATGCAAGCCTAGCGACCCAGGATGCTGGGCGTGGCCGTCGGGGGGAGGGTGGCGGCGTTGCCGGTCGCCCGATTGCGCAACGCTTCGTTCCATTAAAGCTCAACCCTGATTGACTCATTTTGCGCTGAGTGGTCATGCTTGTGGATGTGACCGACATCGGGGAGCGTGTGAGACGGCTGGCAGCGTTGAGCGATCCTGTCCGCCTGGCGATCGTCGACGAGCTCTCGGTGGCGGACAGGGCACCGATTGAGCTGCGCAGGCTGTTCGACCTGGAGTCGAACCTGCTTGCACACCACCTCGACGTGTTGGAGGAGGCCGGCCTGATTGTTCGATCCCGATCCAGCGGCGACGGCCGCCGGCGCTACGTGCATCTGCTGAGGGTGGCGCTGGACGGGCTGCTGCCTGCACCCGCGTTGGAAGTCAGCGACGCTCTCTTCGTGTGTACCCACAACTCCGCGCGCAGCCAGCTCGCAGCCGCGGTGTGGCGCTCGGTGGCTGGCGCCGACGCGTCCTCGGCCGGGACGCACCCGGCTGAACGCGTCCATCCCGGTGCGATCGCAGCGGCAAGGCGTGCTGGATTAGACCTCGATGACGCTGTCCCGAGAGCGCTGGAGGATGCCGACCTCCCTCCGCTGGTGGTGACGGTCTGCGACCGGGCCCACGAGGAGCTGAAGGATCATCCCGACTGGCTCCACTGGTCCATGCCCGATCCGGTCGCCGCCGGTGATGCAGCAGCGTTCGACACCGTCATTGCTGAGCTGAGCGACCGGATCGCGTCGGTGGTGGCGATCGAGCGGAGCGCAGAATGAGTGGCTCGGTGAACGCCGCAGACGACGATCTCCGCACAGCGCCCGAGACCGGAACGGGTGCCCTGCGTCTCGGCCTGGGTCGAAGGCTCGCTGCCGAGGGTCTCGGCAGCGGGTTCCTGGTCGTTGCGGTCATCGGCTCGGGCATCGCTGCGTCGCAGCTGTCGTCGGGCGATGTGGGGCTGCAGCTTCTCGAGAACGCGATCGCTACCTCGGGCGCGCTGGTCGGATTGATCCTCATGTTCGGC
Source organism: uncultured Microthrixaceae bacterium (assembly GCA_964450685.1). Taxonomy (GTDB): domain Bacteria; phylum Actinomycetota; class Acidimicrobiia; order Acidimicrobiales; family Microtrichaceae; genus JBAOHV01. Next base: position 67,346 of record CAYVDN010000008.1, on the reverse strand, counting down.
GCCGTTTCCGGCGCCCACTTCAACCCGGTCGTGACCCTGGTCGACCGAATCCTGGGAACGACGACCACCCGCGACTCGGCCCTCTACGCCATCGCCCAGGTCGTCGGCGGCTGCCTCGGAGCGGTCGTCGCGAACCTGATGTTCGAGCTACCCGCGGTCGAGTTCTCGACGACGCAGCGGTCCTCGCCGGCGCTGTGGTTGTCGGAGATCGTGGCGACCGTCGGGTTGCTCCTGGTGATCCACGGCTGTGTCCGTACCGGGCGGTCGAACGCCGTCGCCTTCGCGGTCGCCGCCTGGATCGGAGGGGCCTACTGGTTCACCAGTTCGACCAGCTTCGCCAATCCCGCGGTCACCCTCGCCCGGACGCTGTCGGACACGTTCGCAGGGATCGCGCCGGCGTCCGCTCCGATGTTCGTCGTCATGCAGCTAGTGGGCGCCGCCATCGCGGTTGCGTTGATCCGGCTGTTCCATCCCGACGCCCCGACCTGAGTCCGGAGGCCCGATGCCAGCTACTCGTCCCGAAGTGCTGTTCGTCTGCGTGCACAACGCCGGCCGGTCCCAGATGGCTGCTGCGCTGCTCGCCCACCACGGCGGGGACAGCGTCGTGGTGCGCTCTGGCGGCACCGCCCCCTCCGATGCCATCAATCCCGCTGTTCTCGACGCCATGACCGAGGTCGGCATCGACCTGCGGATGACCGGTGCACACCCGAAGCGCCTCGAGGACGCGGCGGTCCGAGCGTCCGATGTGGTCATAACGATGGGCTGCGGTGACGCGTGCCCGTTCTATCCCGGTACCCGCTACCTCGACTGGCAGCTGGACGACCCCGCCGGCCTCGACGTGGACGCCGTGCGGTCCATCCGTGACGAGATCGAGCGCCGCGTTCTGGACCTCCTCGATGACCTCGTGGGCGAGCGCTGCCGGTCGACCAAGTCAGAACGACGGCTCAAAACCATATCGACAGATGTCGATGTGTGAGTTATGGTGTGAGAAACGGATCGATGGGTATCGATTCGACAGGTCCCTGGGAGGTCACCATGTCCCGTATCCAGCTCGCCCTCAACGTCACTGACGTCGACGCCGCAGTCTCCTTCTACGAGAAGCTGTTCGACACCCCTGTCGCGAAGCGCAAGGACGGCTACGCCAACTTCGAGATCGCCGAGCCACCACTCAAGCTCGTGCTCATCGAGGCCACCGAGGGTGGGACGCTCAACCACCTCGGTGTCGAGACCCTGGTCGCCGGCGAGGTGGCAGCCGCCGAGGCCCGCCTGTCGGCCGCCGGCCTGCACACCACGGGTGTCGACGACACCACCTGTTGCTACGCCACCAAGACCGAGACCTGGGTCACCGACCCGGACGGCGCCAAGTGGGAGTGGTACGTGAAGACGGGCGACGCCGAACAGATGACCAGCTCCGTCGATGACTCAGGATCCGCCTGCTGTGCTCCGGCAGCAGAGTCCGTCGCGGTCGGCGTCGACCCGGTCAACAGCTGCTGCTGAGCAGTACTCGATACGCACCGGTAGACGTCCTGGATCCCCTCCGTGCCCATCTCTGATGCCGGCGATCCATCGACCTGCGCGGGATGCGGACGAATTGTCGCGCCTGCACCCCTGTGATTTCATGGGCGGTCACAACCAGACACCCCGTGGGAAGGAAAGCCGGTCGAAGCCGGCGCTGTCCCGCAACCGTGAGCAGGAGGTTCCCCGAGACCCTCCTGCGAGCCGGAATGCTTCCTGCGGAGTGACGCTTCGAACTGTCCGTCGAGGATTGCGGATACCGGAGCACCGTTGACCGGCCGGTTCGGCGGGCCTCCAGGGTGCTCGGGCCCGGGAGGTCAACATGTCGAGTTCCACAGTAGGAAGACGTCGGAGCCGTCTGCCTTCGTCGTGTGCGCTGATCGTCTGCGCCACCAGTCTCGTCGTGTCGCTCGCACAACCACGAGGGGCCGGAGCCGCTCCACCGGTCCCGACCGCTGAAGCCGGGCTCGCTCTCGACTGGATCGCCAGCGAACTCGGTGCCAACGGGGGAGCCATGCCGGGATTCAGCGCCGGCTCATACGACTGGGGTCTGACTGCGGACGCCGTGCTCGCCTTCGTGGCCGCCGGGCGTGCTGACGACACAGCAGCTGGGACGGCGACCGATCTGATAGCAGCGAATTCGCCCGGCTACACGACTTGGGCACCGTCGATGCCCGAGGTGCGGGTAGCAGGCGCCACCGGGAAGGTGGTCCTCACGCTCCGGTCGATGGGCCGGTCCGCGACAGCAGAGGGGGTCGACCTCGAGGCCGAGCTGCGCTCGCTCATGGCCACAACCGGTGACCAGGTCGGCAGGTTCCAGGACCGCGTTCCGGACCCGACGTGGGACGCGAGCAACGCCTTCGCTCAATCGTTGTCGATGCTCGGCCTGGCGCTCACTCCGTCGGGAATTCCGGCGGAGTCGGTCTCCTTCCTGTTGGCCCAGCAGTGTCCCGCGAGCGGGTTCCGCCTGAGCTACTCCGGACCAGCGGGCTGTGACGACGATTCCTCGGCTGACACCGACGCCACCGCCATCTCACTGCAGGCGTTGATGGCGGCCCCCCGGACCACGCAGGTGGAGTCCTCCCTCGAGTCCGGTCTGGCCTGGCTGCTCGTCCGCCAGGGTGGCGACGGATCCTTCGGCGGGACGGGTACGACCGCTGGGGCCAACACGAACAGCTCCGGACTGATCGCCCAGACGCTGCGCGCCGCCGGCCAGCAGGACGCGGCAGACCGTGCCGCTTCGTGGATCGCTTCGGGCTCGCAGTTGTCGGTGGCCGTCGCCGCGGGAACGCCCGCCGCGGCTGACGTCGGGGCGATCGCTTACAAACCATCGTCCCGCGACACAGCCCTGGCAGGAGGGATCACCGCCCAGACCCGGGATCAGTGGCGACGTGCGACATCGCAGGCAGTTCTCGCCCTCGGACTGTCGCCGTACGGTCCACAGGACCTGGAGCCACTCGGTCCGGTTTCAACGACGACGACCGCGTCCACCAGCACCAGCACCAGCACCACGACGACGTCGACCACGAGCACCGTGGAGACGACTACATCGACGCCGTCTGTGTCGACGACGACCACGTACCCGGTGGTCGAGGTCCTGCCAGCAGACGTCGAGCCAGCAGGAGTGGTTCAGTCGGGGTACCCGACATCGGCGTCACCGGGCTCGAGCGCTGCGACTTCGAGCGCTGCCACCTCGACCTTGGCATCGACCGGAAGCAGTTCCGCCGTGTCTGTGCTGGTCGGCCTGTCGGCGATCGTCGGCGGGGTCTGTCTCATCGCATGTTCGCGCGGACGGCGCACCGCATGATCCCCGGATCCCGTTGGACGCTCAGATGCGGCGCGGCGAGGGCCCTAGCTGTCGTCGCCGTGGTCGCGTCGGTGCCGATCGCATCATCCGAACCGGCCATGGCATGGACCGAAGGTGCCTGTCCGACAGCGGACGGGGTCACCGTGGTGGTCGACTTCCAGGAACTCGGCGGGGGTGTGTACGTGCGTTGCGCACCCGGTGCCTCGTCGACCGGCTTCGAGGCGCTCCAGCGGGCCGGGATCGACTACCGGACGACGATCCGATTCCCCGGGTTCCTATGCCGGATCGCCGACAAGCCGTCCAGCGATCACTGCATCGATGCATCCCCTGCCAGCGCCTACTGGTCATACTGGCTCGCGCCCCGAGGTGGGCAGTGGTGCTACAGCAACTGGGGTGCCGGAAACCGCAACCCGCCAGAGGGCAGCGTGGAGGGCTGGTCGTTCTCGCTCGACAAGGGTGCATCAGCGGCGCCTTCGCCGCGCATCGTGCCCCCGGCCGCTGTGGCGGGCAGTCCCCTGGCGCTCCCCGCCGACGATTGCGACGGCCGGTCCACCGCGCCCCAGGCGACGGCCACCACCGCGCCGTCGACCGCCTCGACAACTGTCACAGCGCAACCGGACACGGGAGGGTCCTCCGCATCGTCTGCAGCCGGACCCTCCAGTAGCTCGGTTCCGGCGGTTGGGGCGACAACTGCTCCGGGCGCTGCAGCGGGTGTGGATGAACTGTCCGAGTCAGGATCGATCGGGTCCACACCGTCCTTGCCGGAGGCTGCTGTCGACGGGTCGACCACGACTCCCGGACAGCCGGGCGATCATGATGTCGACGGTGATGACGCGGAGAACCCCGACGGGCAGGATGGACAGGATGCTCATGACGAGGAGGCCCTGGGTGGTGTTGAGCAGACAGGCCTGGACCTGTCCGGTGACGGCAGCGGCGCCGGATCGCCCTGGCCGGTGTTCGCTGGTCTCGTCTTGATCGTTCTCGTCGGTGGCGGGGCGTGGATGGTGCGCCGTCGTGGCGTTGTCAGCTGAATCGCGTCACGTGCGCCTGGCTCGGGACCTCCACCCCGGGGCGTGGTGGCTGTGGGCGTTGGGCATGGCCACGGCTGCGAGCAGGACCACAAATCCGCTGCTGCTGGGGCTGATGATCGCGGTGGTCGCATATGTCGTATCAGCCAGACGCAGCGATGCTCCGTGGGCCAACGGCTTCGGTGCCTATCTTGTGCTCGGTCTCGTCATCGTTGCGATGCGCGTGTTGTTCCGGATGCTCCTCGACGGGCAGTACGGCACACACGTGCTGTTCACCCTGCCCGAGATACCCCTGCCCGAGGCAGCCGCCGGGATCCGCCTCGGGGGGCCCGTGTCGCTCGAGGGCGTGCTCGCCGCGTTCTACGACGGGCTACGCCTGGCGACGTTGATCATCTGCCTGGGATCGGCGAACGTGCTCGCGAACCCCAAGCGCCTGCTCAAGTCGCTGCCGAGCGCTCTGTACGAGGTGGGCTCCGCCGTGACCGTGGCGCTCAGCGTGGCGCCGCAGCTCGTCGAGAGTGGACGCCGGGTGCTGCGCGCCCGGAGGCTGCGCGGCGAGGTGGGGCGGCGGACACGGTGGGTGCAGCAGGTCGTGATCCCGGTGATGACCGACGCGCTTGACCGGTCGTTGATGCTGGCCGCAGCGATGGACTCCCGTGGATACGGCCGCTCCGGTGGGATCGCAGCCCGTACCCGCCGTGTGACCGCCGTGCTCGTCATCGCCGGGATGGTCGGGGTGTGCGTCGGCACGTACGGACTGCTCGACGCCACCGCGCCGCGAGCACTCGGACTCCCGATGCTCCTGATCGGCCTGGCGCTCGCGACCGCCGGGTTCCTGGCGGGCAACGGGCGGGTGCGGCGGACCAGGTACCGCCCTGACCCCTGGCGTCTCGCCGAGTGGGGTGTCGCCGCCAGCGGGGCCTTCGTCGCTGTCGTGATGTACGTGTCGTCCTCGATCGACCCGAGCCGGTTGAACCCCTCGCTGCAACCCCTCGAGTGGCCAGAGCTCCCGCTCGGCCCCACGTTGGCGATCCTGGTCGGAGCGCTACCCGCCGTCGTGGCACCGCCTCCGGCTCGCGCTCCGCGTGCCAGTCTCCGCGCGGAGCTCGCGGGCTCTCCGACACCGAACCCGGATGCGACCGGAGTTGCGTCGTGATCCGCTTCGACGATGTGAGCGTCACGTACACCGACGCGTCCACCCCGACCATCTCCGGGGTGGACCTGTTCATCGACGAGGGCGAGCTCTGCGTGGTCACCGGTCGCACGGGCGTCGGCAAGTCGACGCTTCTCGGCTGCATCAACGGGCTCGTCCCGCACTTCACCGGTGGTCACCTGAGCGGCGCCGTGACCGTCGACGGAATCTCCACCGCCACGCGGCCACCACGAGAGATGGCCGAGCTCGTCGGAGTCGTCGGACAGGACCCTCTCGCCGGGTTCGTGACCGACACCGTCGAGGAGGAGCTCGCCTACGCGATGGAGCAGCTGGGAGTAGATCCGGCGGTCATGCGCAAGCGAGTCGAGGAGACACTCGACCTGCTGGGCATCGCCGAGCTGCGCAACAGGGCGTTGAGAGCTCTCTCGGGCGGCCAGCAGCAGCGCGTCGCGATCGGGTCGGTGCTCACCGCGCACCCGAGGGTGCTGGTCCTCGACGAGCCGACCTCTGCGCTCGACCCGAGCGCAGCAGAGGAGGTCCTGGCTGCGATCACCCGCCTGGTGCACGACCTCGGAGTAACCGTGGTCGTGGCAGAGCACCGCCTGGAGCGCGTGGTACAGTACGCGGACCGTGCCGTGTACCTGAACGGTGACGGAACCGTTCGTTCAGGGCCTCCGCAGGAGGTGCTCGCGACATCCTCGATCGCTCCTCCTGTCGTACAGCTGGGACGCCTCGCCGGCTGGACACCGCTGCCACTGTCGGTGCGTGACGCCCGTCGCCGCGCGCCGGAGCTGCGTGATCGACTCCGGGACCTCAGTCCCGCGCCGCTCGCCGCTGCACCGACCGGGACACCGGCGCTGCGTGCCCGCGGCGTCGTCGTTGCCCACGGTCCCGTCGTCGCGGTCCGCCAGGTGGACCTGGACCTGCACTGCGGTGAGATCGTGGCGCTGATGGGCCGCAACGGGTGCGGCAAGTCGTCGCTCATGTGGGCGCTGCAGGGGAGCGGTACCCGTTCTGGCGGCACCGTGCAGGTCGGGCAGGCGGGGGAGAAGGTCGACACGTCTTCGCTCGGCTCAGCCGACGCACGTCGACGAGTCGGTCTCGTGCCCCAGACACCCTCGGATCTCCTGTACCTGTCGACAGTCGCAGCGGAGTGCGCACAGGCCGACCGCGACGCAAGCGCGCCGAGCGGAACGTGTGCCTCCCTTCTCGAGCGACTCGTGCCCGGGATCGACCCCGGGATGCACCCGCGCGACCTGTCCGAGGGCCAGAGGCTGTCGCTGGTGCTCGCCATCCAGCTCAGCGCCGGACCCGAGGTCGTGCTGCTCGACGAACCGACCCGTGGCCTCGACTACCACGCAAAGTCCAACCTGGCCGAAGTCCTGGCCGAGCTGGCCGCCGACGGCCACGCAGTGATGGTGTCGACCCACGACGTGGAGTTCGTGGCCACCTGTGCCGACCGGGTCGTCGTCATGGCCGAAGGTGAGGTAGTCGCCGACGGCCCGACGCCCGACGTGGTGGTCGCGTCCCCGGCCTTCGCTCCGCAGGTGGCCAAGATCCTCGCCCCCCAGCCCTGGTTGACGGTCGAGCAGGTCCGGGGAGCGCTCGGAGAGGTGCGTACATGAGCGAGGTGACGCGACACCCGTCCGCACTTCCCGTCGCGTGGCGACCGGCGCTCGTTCTCGCTCTCGCGTCGCTCGCCGGGCTGTGCATGTTCCTCTGGCCGCTCGTCTTCACCCCGCCGGCCGAGATGTCCCACAACAGTGACGCCCCGTTCCTGTTCGCTCTGATCCTGCCGGTGATCATCGCCGTTGTCCTGTCCGAGCTCCACGCTGGCGGTATCGACACCAAGGCACTGGCGATCCTCGGGGTGCTCTCGGCGATGGGTGCGGCGCTGAGGCCGATGGGCGCAGGTGTTGCAGGTATCGAGACCGTGTTCTTCCTGCTCGTGCTGGCCGGGCGGGTCTACGGCCCCGGCTTCGGTTTCGTGCTGGGCACCACGACGCTGTTCGCGTCGGCGATCATCACCGGGGGAATCGGTCCCTGGCTGCCGTTCCAGATGCTCGCGTCGGGCTGGGTCGGCATGGGCGCCGGGCTGCTGCCCCACCGAGTCCGTGGCCGAGCGGAGATCGCCATGCTCGCCGCGTACGGAGCCTTCGCCGCCTACGCGTTCGGCTTCTTGATGAACATGTGGTTCTGGCCGTACGCGATCGGCGAAGGCACCGAGTTGTCCTACATCGCCGGTGACGCCGTCGCATCCAACCTGCAACGCTTCTTCCTCTTCACCATCGCCACGTCCACCTTGGGGTGGGACACCGGGCGTGCCATCACCAACGTGGTGGCGATCGTCCTCGTCGGCCCGGCGGTGCTGCTCACCCTACGGCGAGCCTCCCGCCGGGCAGCCTTCGACGCCAGTGTGAGCTTCGATCCACCAGCCGTGGAGGCTCAGGGCAGCAGCGCTCCTGGCCATACCTCGACCGGCCACACCTCGACCGGCCACACCTCGACCGGCCACACCGCGAAGTAGGGGGCGACGCCACCGTCCGCGTCAGCTCCGGGTCGGCGCGATCAGGGGACGATCGGGCCGGAGGTGCCGACACGCGGTGGCTGTGCCGAGCCTTCGCTGAACGGGGCGAAGCGCCAGCCCTCGACCGCACCCGGCTCCGGGCTCGGGCCTGAGCCGGCACCCCACTCGCTGAAGGCCCAGGGGCTGCCGGCCGCAGGTGCCTTCCAGTACGACCAGTAGCCGCCGGTGGTCCAGCAGTAGGGGTGGCCCTCGGCCGGTAGGCCCTCCAGCTGGCAAACGGTGCCCGGGATGTCGCCGGGGTCGTGGTCGAGGTCGACGGCGTCGAGCACGCTGAAGCCGTTCTCCTGGGCTCCGAGCGCGCAGCGCACGACGACCGTGTCCTCGAACGGTGTGAAGTCGACCACCACGGTGACGCCTTCGGTGCCGGCACACCGGCCGGACTTGTATGACTGACCGCTCGGCGTCGATGGCGTGGTGCATGCTCCGGCGACGAGCACGAGGCTCGTCACCAGGTAGACGACAGTTGTGATCGGGCGTTTCATGAAGTGCTCCTGGGCTTGTGGGTGACGCTGGCTCGCGTCGGGTATGCGGGCGACGTGACGCCCGAGCGGTCGCAGGGATCGGGTCCAACTGGTCCGGGCGCGGGTCCCGCGACGATCGTCGTGGGACCCCGGAGCGCCCGGTCAGGAAGTGTCAGTCCGCTTGGTTCAGCACTCCGACGGCGCGAAGGTCGAAGCCGCCGCTGCCCGTCGTCTTGTGCGCGTCGAAGATCGTCCGCGCAAAGCTGTCCGGGTAGGTGTCGCCGGTGTTCGGGTAGTCAGATGCCCCGACCACGTCGACGATCCTCACGTGGGTGATCGCTGTCAGGTCGATCGTGCCGTTGCGTACCGCTGCCTTGTTCGTGAGCGCCGATAGGTCGAACACGGTTCCCCAACCGCCGGGGTCCTTGCCGGCGAGCCCGCCGAGCAGGCGGGGATCCTGGAACCCGAATGCGCCGACCGCGCTGGTCTGACGGCTGGCCGAGTCGAACCGCACGAAGTCGCTGCCGTTGGACGACACTTCGACATAGGCGAGCTCGGTGAAGAGCAGCTCACTGGTTCCACTGGTGAAGCCGTTCTCGAACACAGCGAAGTCGTTGCCGGTGCCGTCGGTTATCGGCGAGTCGAACGTCATGGTGATACGGCCACCGTTGCCGAGCACAACCAGGTCAGTCCCGTATGAGCCGACCGCGTTGTCCGGAGTCTGCCAGCTGGTGGTGACGTCAGCACCCGGTGTGTAGTCGGTGTGGCCAGTTGCCCAACCGACGAAGTCGGAGCTGGTCCCTGCCACTGCCTGGGAGAAGGTTCCGGCAAGATCGGGTCGACCTGCGTAGGTGGGCTGGACGTCGTAGACGGCTTCGAACTGGTCGACGACCTGGCAGCCCGATGAAGCCGAACGGGCGAGGACCCGTGTGAGACCGGCCTGGCCAGTGAGCGCCAGCGTGCTCGTCTCGGTGAACGTGGCGTTCGACTCGTCGTCAGTCGCCGGCAGCACAGCTACCTCGATCGATCCACCACCGGAGATGGTGAACGGAAGGATCTCGTCGTCGTCGATCACCGAGAGCACCGGGGCGTCGGGGATCTCGCACTCGGGCAGATCGGGTGTGAACTGGGCCAGATCCTCGACGCTCACCCGCGGGGCGACGCCATTGAATCCGGGTGCCCATGACCATCCCTCGACGGAGCCCTCGGCGATCGGCCCGTCTCCGACGCCGACGGTTGAGAAGTCCCATTGTGTTGAGCGGTCAGGGGCCTTCCAGTAGCTCCAGTAGCCACCTTCGAGCCAGCAGTACGGGTAGCCCTCGGCGGGCAACCCATCGATGGTGCAGATGGTGCCCGGACCCGATTCGCTGCCGACGGTGAAGTCCGTCGCCGCCAGAGCAGCGAAGCCGTCGGCCTGTTCGCCGGCCGCGCAGCCGATCCTCACCGTGTTGTCGAGCTCGGTGAAGTCGACCACGACGGTGACCCCCGAGTCGGGTTGGCAGGCCTCGCCCTCGACCGCTGGGCCAGCTGGCACCGTGGTGGTCGTCGTCGAAGTTGTGGTCGTCGTGGAGCTGGTGGTCGGCACCGGGGTGGTCGGAGTGCATGCACCGATCACCAGAGCCGTCGCCAGAAGTGGAAGTACCAGGAACGCCCTCGACCGGAGCGCACCGGGCGTGAACAGTCTCGTGGGAGACATCGCATCGCCTTTCGTTGGCGAGGACCCGACGAGTTCTCGCAACGTAAGGCGCCCGGCGAGCCGGTTCCACACGATCCGAGCTCACCTTCCGCAGTCCTCGACGGATGTTGTTGAGCTGTTGCCCCCGAACGGGCATTCCGACTCGTGACGCTCCGGGGGGAGTGGCACCTACGGCTGCGGGACAGTGCCGGGATTCGACCGGCTTCCCCCGCACGGGGACTTGTTCATACCGACTGTGTCGGCAGCGAGACGGTATCACCGACGTGCTGTTCGTTCTCGCTCACAGTGCCAACCAGGGCAACGAACGGCTATGGGATCCTGCCGACGCCGGGCGGTAGGACGTCATGGTGTGTTCGACGGACGCTCTGCGGTCCTGGTGGTCGACGCAGAGGGGTTCTGGACGGATCAGCGGTAGTCGCCATCTCCCATCGACGGGGCGTGCATCCTCGACCGATCCGCCCGGCTGCTCGCGTACGGAGCGGTCGTCACCAGCCACGACAGCGAGGGTGAAGGCGCCAGGACCGCAGCTGCCCGCTACCTCTCCAAGCACTTGGAGATCGTCGTGAAGGTCTCCGAAGACGGTCCGATCACCGTCTTCAGGGGTGGCCAGGAGATAGCCCGGTTGCTCGATTGAACCAGCGAAGCCCGACCACGAGGGTCGGGCTTCGCCAGGGGAGGGATCTTGAAATCTGGGAGCGACGTCTTACAGCGCCTCGAGTTCGGCCGAGCCGGTCTCGGCGGTTCCCTCGGCACCGTGGTCGCACCCGTCCGGTCTGGTGCTGTCGTCGGTGGTGCTGTCGTCGGTGGTGCTGTCGTCCTGGACCGTGGTCGAGGTGGAGTCCTCGGTGATCGTGGTGGTGGTGTCGTCAGTGGTGTCCTGGGCGGACGCAATCGCTGATCCACCTCCGAAGAGGAGCGCTCCGGTGGCGGCCGCTGCGGCGACCATCTTCGCGGTTCGGGTTGGCATCTGGTCTCCTTCGTGTTCTCAACACGTGGTTGCGTTGGTGGTGTCGATGAACATCGTCGACCGTGGACCCGAGAGCAGCCCATGGCCAACCTCAGAGTTCGCTGGTAATCGCGGGCAAGTCCCGAATCGACTGCCACGGCTCGGCCGCGCGGCAGTCATCCGCGCCGCTGCTGCGGCCGGTTCGGACTGGTGGCTCGCCGGGTCTGGAGAGGAAACAGGGCCCTGTGGCTAGGCCTTGGCAACCTCGAGCGTGATTGTTCCGACTCCGGTCAGCGCCTTGGAGACCGGGCAGGCGACCTTGGCCTTCTGTGCGAACTCGTCGATCTGCTCGGCCGAGAGGTCGGCGTCCACAGTGGTCGACAGGTCGATCCTGGTGATCGTCGGGCCGGCGTCGGTGACCTCTATCGAGACCCTGGCCGTGGTGTCGATGGACCTCGGCGGGGTGTCGTTGTCGGACAGGAGCAGCGCCAGGAATTGGGAGAAGCAGCCGGCGTGTGCCCCGCCGATGAGCTCCTCGGGGTTGGTGCCGGCACCGTCGGCGAAGCGTGACGCCCTGGTGAAGGTGCTGGCCAGCCCGGACCCGGTGGATATCGAACCTGCCCCTTCCTTCAGGGTGCCTTCCCATCGTGCTGAAGCGGTTGCTGCCATTGTCACTCCTAGCCGGTCAGCGGATTCGTCTTCCGACGACCGTAGTGCTCATGAGGTGACTGATGGCGTGGCGGTGGATGGGCGCGGTGGCTGGGCCTACGGTGGCAGAACTGGAGGCTCACATGGTCGAGACAAGCCGTTGGGTCGAGATCACCAACCGTGATCCGAACCACTCAACCTGGTACGTCGAACGGTTTCGCTCGATGGCCGCTGCTGGTGACGATCTGGCCGGCGAGGCCAGATTCGTCGACGCGATGCTCGCCCGTGGTTCACGGGTGCTCGACGCGGGCTGCGGCCCGGGCCGGGTGGGAGCGGAGTTGGCAGAGCGCGGTCACGATGTCGTGGGTGTCGACGTCGACCCGGTGCTCATCGAAGCAGCCGAGGCCGACCATCCCGGGCCGACTTGGTTGGTCGGCGACCTGGCCGAACTGGATCTGCCCGCGCGGGGAATCGCCGAGCCGTTCGACGCGATCATCTGTTGCGGCAACGTCATGACGTTCCTCGCCCCGAGCACCCGCCGCGATGTGCTCGCATCCCTGGGTGGGCATCTGGCCCCCGAGGGGAGACTCGCTGTCGGATTCGGCGCCGGGCGCGACTACGACTTCGACGAATACCGGGCGGACATCGCGTCGGCAGGCCTTGTGGTGGAGCTCGAGCTCGCCACGTGGGACCTCCGCCCGTTCACCGACGGATCCGACTTCCTCGTCAGCGTCCTGGTACGGCCCTCGGGCTGACGGCCAGAGCACAGTCGGCCGGAGGTCGCAGCCCGTAACACGTAGATCAGTCGGCCATATGACCTTTGACCCTTGTCCTACCTCCGGGTGATAGGGCAGCCTAATAGGCATGACGGAGAGTCTGAACGACCACGCGCCGCTCCCCGGAAGCGCTCTCGACTCCGACCGGATGCCTGGTCACTGGCTGCTCGCGAGAATGGGCAAGCGGGTGTTGCGTCCGGGTGGGGTCGGGATGACCGCCCGGCTGCTCGACGGCGTGGCGATCGGTCGGACTGACGACGTGCTCGAGGTGGCACCCGGGTTGGGGGCGACGACGAAGCTCCTGCTCGACGCCAAGCCGGCCAGCTACGTGGGCGTGGACCGCGACCCGGACGCCGCGGATCTGGTGGCTTCGTTGCTCGACGGACCGGATCGCCGGATGGTCAACGCGAGTGTTGCCGAGACGGGCCTGGACAGCGCCAGCGTCGACGTCGTGTTCGGCGAGGCGTACCTGACGATGCAGCCCGATTCGCTCAAGCGTCGTGCGATAGCCGAGCTGACCCGAGTGCTGCGCCCGGGTGGCCGTCTCGCTCTCCACGAGGTCGCCTTCGCTCCGAACGACATCGATGACGCCTCGCGCCAGAAGGTGACAAAGGACCTGACCTCGACGATCAAGGTGAATGTCACCCCAATGACGGTCGAGGGGTGGGAGTCGCTCCTGGCAGAGCAGGGTCTGGTGGTCGAGGAGTCGTTCTGCGTGCCGCTCCACCTGCTCGAGCCCAAACGGCTGGTGGCAGACGAAGGCGTTCTCGGCGCAGCGAAGTTCGTCTTCAACGTGCTGCGCAAACCAGATGCCCGCAAGCGGGTGGTCGCCATGCGCCGTGCGATGTCCGCCAACTCGGAGAACCTGCAGGCGATCGGCATCGTGGCGGTGCTGTCAGAAGGAGAGTCGTGAACAAGAAGTCCGTGATAGTGGTGGCCGTCGTCGTGCTGGCTGTGGTGGGGGTCGGGGCGTTCCTGCTCGCCCCTCGCTCCACAAACGAGATCAGCGATGAGGAGGCTCTCGACGACTTCCGTTCCCGTAACCAGGAGGAGACGACAACGACCGTTGCCGAGCGGTCGACGCCGCCCCCGGGCGTCTACACGTTCACCGCGACTGGCCAGGAGACCGTGAAGCTGGGGCCGCTTCCGGCCGAGAACCGGACCCTGGGGGCGACGATCACCGCTGTCGCCGAGGACGACGGTGACGACTGCTTCAACTGGACGTTCAACATGTTCGCCGAGCACACCGAGACGACCCGCTACTGCGCCGACGGCGAGGACTCGCTGCTGATCGATGTGCACACCAAGCACCAGACAATCGGCGGTCTGTCGCCCGTGGTCACCATGACATGTGATCCCAACGCTCTCCCTCTCGAGGCGGGCGCGTCCGCGGAGCTGAAGTGCACGCTGGAGGTGTCAGGAGGCCCGTTCTCCGTCACGGCCGCGTTGGCGGGCACCGCGACGGCGGGTGACGCCGAGCAGGTGAGCGTGGGTGGCGAGACCGTCGATGCGACACCGGTGACGATCGACCTCCCGGTCAGCGGTGACGTCAACGGTCGATGGACCGAGACGACCTGGTGGGGGCCCACGAACCTGCCCGTCCGCTTCGAGCGCACCTTCGAGCTCCAGGGCCCTGCCACGTTCCAGGAGCAGATCGCTCTGGAGCTGACCAGCCTGGAACCTGCCACCTGAGGTCGCCAAGGCCGACTTGCTCCTCGTCGGCGCCGGGGCTGGTGCCGGAGCTGATGCCAGGGTTGTGCGACCATGTCGACCGTGTCCCCTGACGATGAGCGCCCGGATACACCCACCGGCTGGAGGGGCAAGCTCGACGTTCGCGTGCAGCGGATCCGTTCGGTGTTGGAGCGGCGCTACCAGGAGCTTCTCGAACGCACGACATGGGCCGAGATCGCCACGAAGGCGGTCGGGCGACACACCGCCGCCAACGGGTCGATGCTCGCCGGATACCTTGCCTATCGAATGTTCCTGCTGCTGGTGCCGCTCGGACTGATCGTCGTGGCCCTCGCCGGCTTCGACCAGACGGGCTCCCAGGAGGCGGGAGAGAAGCTCCGCCTGGGTCGTGCGATAACCCAGTCGATCGCCCAGGCCGGACACGACACCGAACGCAGCCGCCTGCCGTTGTTGATCACCGGTCTCGTCTCGTTCGTGATAGCGGCCTGGGGTCTGCTCGGAGCCCTCCAGTACAGCTCGGCGGTCGCATGGGGGATCCCGACCCGCAAGTTCCCCGGCAAGTCACGGACCTTCCTCCGCCTCGTCGGAAGCCTGCTCGTGTTCGCCGGAGTCATCTACATCTCGATGGCCGTCCGGCGGGCGGGCCTGGTCGCGGGAATGGCTGGCTTCACCGCGAACGCGATGGGTGTGGCGGTCGGCCTGCTCGGGCTGGCCTGGATACTTCCGCGGCGCTCCAAGGAGTGGTTCTGGCTGCTCCCGGGAGTGGCCGTCAGCTCGGCCGGCTACCTGGCGCTCCAGGTCTTCGCGACCTTCTACCTGCCGGAGAAACTCGCAAACGCGTCCGAGACCTACGGCGCGATGGGGATAGCCCTGACGGTGCTGGCGTACCTGTTCATCGTCGGAGCGTTGTTGTGGCTGATGATGCTCACCAACGCCGTGGTCTGGCAGGAACGGCTCGCAGATCCGCCGGGGCTGTTGCGCCGGATTGCCGACAAGGTGCCTCTGCCCACGACCACGTTCGGTTCGGGTTACGTCCCCGAAGACGAGGTGGCGGAGACGGTGGGCTCGGCGCTCGGAGCGTTCCCCGGCTCGCCGGAGCAGTCGCAGCCGCGTTGAGAGCCCTCGACTGATCCGAGCGGGGGTCTCAGTCGCTGGTTGGGTCGTCACCTCCGGTCGGATGCTCGGCGTGTCCGCCGAACTGCTTCCTCATCGCCGACAGTGCCCTGTTCGCGGTCGACTCCCTGCCCTGTGACGCGAAGCGCGAGTAGAGGGCGGCCGACAGGACAGGAGCTGGAACACCGAGATCGACCGCGGTTCGTACCGACCAACGGCCCTCGCCGGAGTCGCCGACGATGCCCGAGTAGTCGGACAGGCCAGGGTCTTCGACGAGTGCAGCAGCGGTGAGGTCCAACAGCCAGGAACCGACGACGCTGCCCCGGCGCCACAGCTCGGTGGTGGCTGCGAGATCGAGGTCGAAGCCGTAGGTGTCTGCGCTGTCCAGCAGGTTCAGCCCCTCCGCGTAGGCGGCCATCATCCCGTACTCGATCCCGTTGTGGACCATCTTCACGAAATGCCCCGCACCACTGGGTCCGCAGTGCAACCACCCGCGCTCGGCAGCGTCGAGCCCGCCCTCGCGACCGGGGGTGCGCGGGGCCGAGTCGGGAGCGGGGGAGAGCGCGTCGAACAGGGGAGCCAGTCGTTCCACCACCTGCGCAGATCCGCCGATCATCAGGCAGTAGCCCCGTTCCAGGCCCCACACACCCCCACTCGTACCCACGTCGAGCAGTTCGATGCCCTGCTCGCGGAGGTCGGTTGCACGGGCGGAGTCGTCGCTCCAGTCGCTGTTGCCCCCGTCGATCACTACATCGCCGGGGGCGAGCAGCGCTGCCAGCTCGGCGATCACCTGACCTGTGCCCGCTGCCGGCACCATGATCCACACCGTCCGAGGTGCTGGGAGCGCAGTCACCAGTGATTCCAGGGAATGGGCCGCGGTGACGGAGGCCCCCAGCTCGCCGGCGAGCGAGTCAGCAGCGCTGGGGTCGACGTCGTGGACGTACGCCGAGCCGCCGGCGGCTACAAGCCTCCGGACGATGTTCGCCCCCATGCGCCCCAAGCCGATCATGCCCAGGGTCGGAGTGGTCCCGGTCTCGTTGTTCATCGGTGCTCCTTAGATCGCAGCAGTGTCGCGCAAGGGTGTCATCGACGCTGCGAGTTGCACGATGATGTCCGACGATGACCGAGTCCAACGACCAGCTCGCCGCGTTGATCGCTGCTCTGCCGGATCTGATCTTCCGGCTCGCCGCCGACGGCACCTATCTCGAGGTGCACAGCCACGACGACGCGCTTCTGGCGCTACCGCGTGAGCGGATCCTCGGCAGACGGGTTGACGAGGTCCTGCCGGAGTCATCGGCACCGGGGGTGGCGGCCAAGCTGTCCGGCGCGATCGCCGCGGTCGCCGCTGACGGCGTGCCGCGATCGACCACGTACGACCTCGACATCCGTGGCACGGCGCACACCTTCGAGGCACGCGTGGCGAGGATCTCGGGAGATGAGGTCCTGGCGGTGATCCGCGACATAACCGAACTTCGCCGAGCAGAGCAGCAGCGCGTGGCCGACGAGCGGGAACTCGAGCGACGCCAGGCGGCTCTGGAGCGTGCTGCGCTCGAACGCGAACTGGAGCGGGCCAGCCGGGTCGAGGCGATCGGCTACCTGGCCGCCACCACCGCGCACGATGTCAACAACCTCCTCGGTGCGATCAACAACTACGCGAGCGCGATCGGGCGCGCATCCACCGATGAGGTGGTCCGCCGCGACGCCGGGGAGATCGCCGACGCCGTCTCCCGCGGCGCCGAGCTGACGCGGCGGTTGCTGAGGGTCGGTCGTAGGCGGGCAGAGCCGCGATGCGACGAGTCGATGAGTGACCTGGTCAGATGGCTGGCCGACGGGATGAGTCGAGGCCTGGATGACGGCGACATCGCACTGGTGGTAGATGTTCCCCAGGACGAGCGAACAACCGTGCACGGATCCCGGTCGCGTATCGAACAGGCGGTGATGAACCTCGTCATCAACGCGGTCGACGCCACGAGAACCCGTGGCGGAGGCGAAGTGCACGTCTCGGTAGAACGGCGATCCGCAGGTGCCGGTGACGCCCGGCCCGACGAGCTGCCACCCGACGAATACGTCGTCGTGGCCGTCATCGACAGCGGTGGAGGAATTCCCGAGCAGGCGATGGAGCGCGTGTTCGAGCCCTTCTACTCGACCAAGTCAGGGGACAACACCGGGCTGGGGTTGCCGATAGTGCGTGAGGTCGCCCGCCAGCACCGCGGTGGTGTGGCGATCGAGAACGTATCGATCGACGGCCGCGCAGGAACCCGAATGGAGCTCTGGCTGCCAGCATCCACTGCCGCCAGCTCGGGAACGGCCGGGGGGGCCAAGGACGGCGCTGCTCGGGTGCTCGTGGTCGACGACGATCTCGGCGTCCTGCGTTCGACCAGGGCGCTGCTCGAACAGCTCGGCCACTCCGTGTTGGAGGCGTCGAGCGCAGCGGCAGCGGTTGCCGTTCTGCACCAGGGTGCCCAGATCGATCTGTTGCTGTCCGATGTACGCATGCCCGACACCGACGGTGTGGAGCTGGCGAGGGCGGCGCGCACGATGCGGCCCGGACTGGCGGTCGCGTTCATGACGGGCTTCGTCGACGACCTGGTCGATGAAGCTGATCTGGTGGACGTCGCCGTGCTGGTCAAGCCCTACGGGGTGGACGAGCTGGCAGCTGTGATCGACAGCAGCGTCCGATCGTGAGCGTGGGCTGAACCGGTGGGTTGAGCAGGTCGGCTGATCTGTCAGCCTGTCAGCCCGTCAGGCCGGTTGGTCGTCGGGCATGTCGATGAGCCCGTTGCGCAACGCGTTCATCACGACGTCGAGGCGGCTGCGTACCCCCAGCTTCGCCGCGATGCGCTGGATGTGGTTGCGCACCGTGTTGACGCTCATGAACAGCTCGTCCGCGATCTCGGCGTTGGTCAGACCCCGGGCGAGCGCACGAACCACGTCCATCTCCCTGGCGCTCAGACCGGCACCGGGACGTTGCATCGCATCGATGGCCGACGGCGACATGACGAACCCGTCGTCGCCGTGTTCGAGCGCCGCCCACAGTTCGCTGGCCGCCTGGTCCTTGGTGAGCACTCCGACACAGCCGAGGTTCCGCGATTCGCTCACCACATAAGGCTGCACGGCTCCGGTCACGACAAGGATCCTGGCGTCGGCGGCCTGCTCCCTGATCAGGCGGATCACTTGCGGTGCGCTGCCATCGACGAGCTGCCAGTCGACGAGAGCGATGTCGGTACGACTGATCACCGCAGGATCGACGTCGCGTACTGCAGCGACGGAGTCCATCACCACCACCTCGTGGCCACGGTTGTGGTCCTCGATGAGACGAGCCAGGCTCTCTGCGAACAGGACGTGGTCGTCGACGATCATCACCCGCACTGAACAACTCTCCCTGATCAGTCGCCCCTGGGTGTCAACCTAGCTCCACTGCCGGGGTCAGCGCTCCAAGCCTGCGAAACCGAGTTCGGTGCACCACGTCAGCTCTATGCGGTCGCCTCCGGATCGCTTTGCCGCATAGGACGCAGCGTCGGCGGCAGCCAGGGCGCGGCTCAGTTCCACGTCGCCGTCGAGCATCGCCACTCCAACCGAACCCGATATCCGTACCGAGCCGGCAGCGATCTGGAACGGACTGGCCAGCGACGCCCGGACCCGTTCGCCCAATGCAACCACCATTGCGGCGTCGCTGGCCCCCGCCTGGTAGACCGCGAACTCATCGCCGCCGAGACGGCCGACAAGGTCGCTCGAGCGGACGCTCTCGGCCAGGCGTCGAGCGACCTGGACCAGCAGCTCGTCACCGGCGGCGTGGCCGTGGTCGTCGTTGATCGGCTTGAACCCGTCCAGATCGATCAGCAGCAGCGCTCCGGAGGTCGACTCGCCGTCCGCGGATGCCCGCTCGAACCTCTGTGAGAACCCCGCTCTGTTGAGCAGGCCCGTCAGCGGGTCGTGTGCCGCTGCGCGTTCGAGTTGTTCGCGTACCGACCTCTGCTCGGTGACGTCCTCGAGGTGGGCGATCGTGTGTTCGGCGTTGCCGTCCTCGTCGCGCACGACCGTTGCTGTCGCGCGAACCCATGCCGTGCGACCGCCGGGTCCGATGAATCGCAACTCGATCGGGTCGCGGTCGTCGTTGGCAAGGATGGACAGCGCCCGTTCCGTCGCCATCGCACGGTCTTCCGGGTGGGCCAGAGCGATCAGCTGCTCACCTGCGAGGTCCTGCACGGTCCGGCCGAGCATGGTGGCGAACGCCTGGTTGGAGCGGATCAGTCGCCCGTCGTTCGCGATCAGGCACATCCCGATCGGGGCCCTGGCGAACGCCTGCTCGAACCTGTCCGTCGCGGCAGCTGCGGTCGCCTCCGCCTCGAGCTGCTGCGAGAGGTCGTGCACGGTGACCACGAGCCCGTGCACGTGGTCGTCGCCCACCATGTTGTTGCCGACGAGTTGCATCTGGCGCCACGAACCGTCGGCGTGGAGGAGCCTTGCCGTGATTGCTGGTCGCGGGCCGCTGTCGGCCTCGATCGAGTCCAACGCCGACTCAGCCGCGCGACCGACGTCGTCGGGGTGGATGAGCTCGAACGCGTCCCTTCCGACCCACTCTGCCGGGTCGCGGCCGAGGACCTTCCAGGAACCCTGACTCACGAACGACAGCTTCAACTGCTCATCGATCACGACGATCAGGTCCGAGGAGCTGCTGAGCACGGCGTCGAGCATCTGCTCGCGCTTGGTCGAGCGTCTGCGGAGTTCGCGCAGGTCCGTCACGTCGTCCACCGAGCCGACCGCTCCGACGGGATTGTCGCCACTCAGCACGAAGTCGGCACGCGAGCGGATCCATCTCTCGGTGTCTCCGCCGGTGAGTCGGAACGTCTCGTCGAAACCGTTGCACGGAGTGTTCAGCGCTTCGCTCCAGCGGTCACGGACCCTGGGCAGATCATCAGGGTGGATGCGGTGCCACCAGTCCCACTGCCCGTCCTCTCGCAGTTCGGCATCGAGCAGTTCGGCGCAGCGAGGGCTGACGTAGACCGGACGGCCCTCGGCCGAGGTGACGAAGATCCCCAGCGGGAGGTGCTCGGCGAGCAGGTGCAGTCCTTGGCGCCAGGATGGAGGGACGGCGGACGACAGCTCATCGGGCGATCGCCCGGCTGCCTCGTTCGCCTGTGCGGGTTCCACATGGACCCCATCGGCGCGTTCGGCGCCCGGGTCGAGGAAATCTGTTCCACGACATCCGGCCGTTCGGCTACAACTGCTCGGTCGGACACCTGGACAGGAGGCCACTTGTGGGAACCATCGTCGACATCGCGCCGATGCGTGACCTGCTCCTCGCCGACTTCGCTGCGCTCGACCGGTTGTGCAGCGGCTTCGACGAGGACCAGTGGTCAACCCCGACCTGTCTGCCCGGCTGGACGGTCAAGGACGTCCTGTCCCACGTGACGGGCATCGAACGGTCGCTGGAGGGGGACCCCGCACCCGATGTGCAGGTGGCACATCTCGACCACGTCAACACCGACTTCGACACGGTGGTCGAGGTGTGGGTCGAGTCAGAACGCGGGCTCACCGGCACCCAGGTGCTGGACGGCTTCCGTCGGGCCGTCGAGCGCCGTCGGGCATCGCTGGCGTCGATGACACAGGCCGACTTCGACGCCCCGTCGTGGACGCCGGTCGGCAAGGACGAGACGTACGGGCGCTTCATGCGCATACGCCACTTCGACATCTACCTGCACGAGCTCGACATCCGAGACGCGGTCGGTGCAGCCGACAGGGCCGATGTGGCGGCCATGGCGGCGGCACTTCCCGAGGTCGACGGCGCGCTCGGTTTCGTGGTGTCACGTCGCGCTGCGCTCCCCGAGGGAACGGTGGTGCGGATCGACCTCACCGGTCCTGTCGTACGTACATACATGATCGGCGTCGTCGGTGGGCGTGGTCAGCTGCTCGACGGCACCCACGACGAACCCGATGTGACACTCGCGATGCCAGACACGCTGTTCCTCCGACTGAGCGGTGGGCGCACCAGCGCCGATCTGCACCTGGGGGCAGACCTGGAGATTGCTGGTGACCAGGCCATGGGCCTCCATCTGGCGTCGAACATGGCTGTCACGATCTGACCCTCCGTGCGACCGGACGCTGCTGGGCTCAGACGCCGTTGCGGTGCACCTGTTCCACCGCGATCCGCAGCATGACCCGGTCGGTTCCGATCGGGTTGGCGTAGTCCGCCCCGGTGTACTTCTGGGCGAGCTCGTCGATGTGCGCCCTGGCCGCGGGACCGGCGTCGGTGGACACGACGCGGCCGCGAGCCTCTACGTACCGGTAGGGGTTCTCGCGGTCGAATACCGTGACGGTCACGCGGGGGTCACGTCCGATGTTGCGGAACTTCTGACGTCCGACCTCGGTGTTGATCAGGAGATGCTCGTCGTCGGCGTGGACCCACATCAGTTGTGTCTGGGGTCGGCCGTCCGGCATCAGGGTGCTGAAGGCGGCGAAGTTCTTGGAGCGGGCGAGCTCCGCGAGTGCTGGATCGAGTGCCATGGGTCCGCCAACAACACTGGTCGGCCACGCATTCCGGGCGTACCCTCCACCCAGGCGAGCCCGCCTGGGGTCGACCGGTGCTAGTTCGGAGGGGGGACGGCGTTGGACCGTCGGACGATGCTGCGTGGAAGTCTGGTGGGCGCAGGGGGGATCGCTGCTGTCCATGTGCTCGGGTGCTCGCCGTCACCCGGTCCCCAGGTGGACCTGGGGCCGTTCGACTGCGGTGTCGCGTCGGGTGTGCACGGACCGGGCTCGACGGTGTTGTGGACACGGTTCTCCCCGGGCGCGTCGAACGCCACCGAGCTTCGCTGGTTCGTGGCCACCGACGGGTCCCTGACGAACGTGGTCGCCGCTGGTACCGCGGTGGCGGATCCGACCGCGGACGGTTGCGCCAAGGTGCTCGTCGAAGGCCTGGAGCCCGGCGCGACCTACTGGTACCGCTTCGAGGTCGACGGCGTGTCGAGTCCTGTCGGGCGCACCCGGACACTCCCGGATTCGGACGCGCAGGTCGCTTCTGTGCGTCTCGCCGTGGCCAGTTGTCAGAACTACGGCGCGGGTCTGTACCCGGCGTGGAGGACCGTAGCCGATTCGGATCTGGATGGCGTCGTCTTCCTCGGCGATTACATCTACGAGTCCGATTCGACGAGCCCGCTCGACGTTCGTCTCGACCCGGTGGAGGCGACCGATCTCGAGGGGTACCGGGCCAAGTACCGCCTCTACCGTTCCGACCCCGACCTGCGCGCCGCTCACGCGGCACACGCGTTCGCCCCCATCTGGGACGACCACGAGGTGCTCAACGACTACAACCGCCTGACCCTCGTCGAGCAGCCCGAACGTGCAGCAGCCGCCTACAGGGCATGGTTCGAGTACCAGCCGGTCATGCGGATCGAGGGGAACCGGATCCACAGGGGTGTGCGCTGGGGGCGACTCGTCGACCTCGCCCTGCTCGACACCCGCCAGTACCGCGATCCCCAGCCGCACATACCCGGCGGGGGGACGCTGATGCTCGCCTCCACGCTAGGCCCTCCGGGACGCGTGGCCCATCGGGCCGGTCGTACCATCCTGGGAACCGATCAGCGTGACTGGCTGCTGGATCGATGGGGAACCGCAGAGGCCGACGGAGTCACCTGGAAGCTCGTCGGCAACCAGGTGATGTTCTCGCCGATCAGACTCGTGGACCTGGACGAGCCTGCGCTGCGTCAACTCGACCCCAGGCTGCCTCGCAACGCGGGCGTCTACGCGAACTTCGACGACTGGACCGGCTACATGGACGAGCGCAACCTGCTGACTGCGTTCCTCCGCACCGAGTCGATCCGTGGAGTCGGGTTCCTGACCGGTGACATCCACGCGTTCTTCCAGTCCGACGTGATCGAGGACTACGACGACCCGACAAGTCCAGTGGTGGCCCAGGAGTTCGTCTGCGGTTCGGTGTCGTCCCGCGGGGTCGACTACGCGGGGGATCTGGCGCCGCTGCTGGCGGACGGGACCAGGACCCTCCGCCCCAGTTTTCGCCATGCGGATCTTTCGCGGCGTGGCTTCGGGTTGCTCGAGTGCACACCCGATCACGCCCGGGTCACCTTCCACACGGTGGACGCGCTCCGACGCGACACCGCGGCAGCCGCATCCGCCGCCAGGCGCCGCGCGACCTTCGACTGGAACGCCGCGGGTCAGCAGGTCATGGTCACCCGCGGCTGAGCCTGCGGGCGTTACGTTGAGCGTGTGAGTGGGTCACGTGGCGCGTTGTGGCGCCCGGCGGGGCGTGGTGTGCCGTTCTTCGCATCCGCTCGGGGCGGTAAGCGGGAGCGATCCGGCTCAGACGTCCTGTGGCTCGTCGTGTCCTGCACGCTCTCTGTCATCCTCGCCGCGGTTGCGATACCTCCATCGGGGTTCGAGTCGGCGCTGATCGACCTGATCGGTGAGGTTCCACCTGCACTGGACCTGTTGTGGCGACTCGGTGCCATCTCAGTGGTGCTCTGGGTCTTCGTCATCCTGATCGCAGCAGTGGTACGGCGTCGGGGAGAGGTACTGATAGACGCCTTCACGACAGCTGTCGTCGCCCTGGCGGGTGCCGTCCTGGCTCAGCGTGGTCTCGAGGGCTCGTGGCCGTCGACCTCGCAGGCGGTGACCGGTGGGTCGCTCGGCTCCGTTCCGCTGGTGGCGTTGCTGGTGGGTGTGGCGGTCTCCTTCGCTGCGTCACCACACCTGTCGTTGCCGTTCCGCCGGCTCGGCCGATGGCTGGTGTGGGGTGCAGCCGGTTCGGTTGCGATGCTCGGTGCCACGACCCCGGTCGGGGCGGTGTTGTCGATGCTCGGAGCGGTAGCCGCAGCGTCTGTCGTGCACCTGGCCATCGGGTCCAGGGCCGGCCGTCCGTCGATCGAGGAGGTGGCCGTCGCCCTGGCTGACGTCGACCTGGACGTGGCCGAGCTGAGGATGAAGGAACGTCAGCACAGCGGAGTCCTCGTGGTCGAAGGAGTCCACGACGGGGAGCCGGTCGTTGTGAAGGTCTACGGACGGGACGCACGCGACACACAGGTGTTGTCGCGGGCGTGGCGCTCTGCCTGGTACCGGGACGCGACACCGGTGGCGTCCAGCCGCCGCCAGCAGGTGGAGCACGAAGGCTTCATGACGCTGTTGGCGGATCGTCGGGGGGTTCCGGTGCCAGAGGTGCTGGTCGCTGCCGAGACACGTTCGCACGACGCGCTGGTCGTGATCTCGGGTGGCGGGACCGCACTTTCAGACGTGGAGAGGGACGGGGACCCCGAGCTGCTCTCCAGGGTATGGGAGGTCGTCGGGTCTCTCCACGACGCCGGTCTGGTCCACGGGGCGCTCTCACCCGACTCGTTCCATGTGGTCGACGGGAACGTTCGCCTGAGCGGCCTCGGCTCGGCGCAGGTGGCCCCCTCCGAGGACGACCTGCGCGTCGACCTCGCCCAGACGATGGTCAGCACAGCTGCCGTCTTCGGGATCGAGCGAGCGGTCCTTGCCGCGGCCGACTCCCTCGGTGATCAGGGCGTGATCGACCTGCTCGCGTATCTGCAGGTCCCGGCGATGGGGCCGGACCTGCGCAGATCGATAAAGGACGCCGGGCTCGACCTGGATGCGCTGCGCTCGGCGGCAGCGGGTGTGGTCGGAGCGGATGAACCCGAGATGGCGCAGCTCCGACGGGTCTCACCCCGGACACTGCTGACCGTCGCACTGCTGGTCCTGGTGGCCTTCGCCCTGATCACAGCGCTCGGCGAGGTGGACCCGGCCGAGATCGTCGCGACGTTGCGCTCAGGCGACACCGAGTGGCTCCTGCTGGCGTTGGTCCTGGCCCAGCTGCCGTTCCTGTCCCAGGCGATGGCGACACGCGGGGCGTGTCCCAGACCACTGCCCTACGGGCCAGTCGCTCTGTTGCAAGCGTCGATCGGGTTCATCGCACTGGCCGTACCGTCCACCGCGGGGCGCCTGGCGCTCGACATCCGGTTCTTCCAACGACAGGGTGTGCCCGCCGCGTCAGCCGTGTCGATCGCCGCCATCGACGGGTTCTCGGGCTTCCTGGTCCAGATGGCCTTGCTGTTGGCGACCCTGGTGTTCGGTATCGGCTCGGTGGAGATGAACCTCGCGATCCCGGGCGACGTGAACGTGGACCGTCTCCTGAAGTTGCTCGGCGTGCTGGCAGCGGTCCTGGTCGTGGCGGCGGTGCTCGCTCTGGCTTTGGGTCGTATCCGGCGTCGGATCGTCGCCAGGGTCCGTCCGATGGTCACAGAGGTGATGCAGACCTTCCGAGGTCTGTGTTCGGTCGGAAAGCTCGTCCAGCTGTTCGGAGGGAACCTGGCGAACCAGCTGCTGTTCGCGTTGGCGCTCGGAGCCGTCCTCGTCGCGTTCGGTGCACGGTTGAACCTGGCGACGCTCGTCGTCGTGTACGTCTCGGCTGCGCTCTTCGGAGGGATGATGCCCGTGCCCGGCGGCATCGGCGTGATGGAGGCGGCGATCATGACCGGCCTGATCGCGGCGGGGATCGACGCACCGACGGCTACGGCGACCGCCCTGGTCTTCCGGCTCTTCACGTTCTACCTGCCTCCCCTGTGGGGGTGGCTTGCCATGCGCTGGTTGCAACGCCACAGCTACCTCTGACTCCGGCCGATCTCCTTCGGCGGCCGCCTGACCGGGACGGTCCACCGCCGGAGCCTGCGCAACGGCGACCATGTCAGCGATGCCCGACACGAAGAGATCGCCGCGGGAGCCGAACACCTCACCGCGGCTCGAGGACTACATCCGTAGGACCCGCGAGCCGCTGGATGTGTTCGCACTCTGCACCCTGTGGATCATCGCGGTGCCGATAGCCAGTTTCGGTCCGGGGAGCGACGTGACGTGGGAGGGGATGGTCCTGCGGATCGGCATCTCGGTCGTGTTCGCAGTGGACATGGCGATCCGCAGCATGCTCGCCCCGCGGCCACTCGCTTACCTTCGCACCCACCCACTGGGCCTCTTCGCGGTGTTGTTGCCGCCGGTCAGGGTGCTGTTCAGCCTTCGCCTCGTAGCTTCGCTGTTCCGCCGGGGACACATCGAACGGTTCTTCGTCGCGGCCGGGCTCATGCTGCTCAACGGGGTGCTGATCGTGTACTTCTACGAACGGGATGCACCGGGTGCGAACATCACGTCGATCGGTGACTCCCTGTGGTGGGCAGCGGTCACGGTGACAACCGTCGGCTACGGCGACATGTACCCGGTCACCTGGGCCGGTCGAGCCACCGCTGTTGGCATCATGGCCATCGGCATCCTCACCCTGGCGGTCGTCACCGCCCAGGTGTCGGCCAGCTATGTCGAGCAGGCGGCCAAGCGGCGCGCCCAGAGCAACTACACCGAGCCGTCGCCATCCGAGATGGAGGAGCTCCGCGCGACGCTCGCCAGGATCGAAGCCGCCCTGGGTGACCGATCTGACCAGGGGCGCCAGTGACAACAGGTCAGGATCATGGCACCGTAGGGGGATGTCGCTTCCGGAGGCGGTCGACCCCGCACCTCTGACCGATCAGGCGTCCGACCCCTACGGTCTGCGTCCGAGTTGGCGGGGATGGCTGCACTTCGCTGCCTTCCTCGTGGTCATGCCAGCAGGCATCTTCCTGCTGGCCGCGGCGGACTCCGTCGGTGCTCAGGTCGCGGTCGCCGTGTACTGGGCGAGCCTGGCCGGGCTGTTCGCCACCAGTGCGTCGTACCACCGCCTGGCCAGGACCCACCGTTCGGTTCTGTGGTTCCGTCGGGCGGACCACTCGATGATCTACGTGCTGATCGCCGGCACCTACACGCCGTTGTGTCTCATCGCACTGCCGCGCATCTGGGGGATCCCGATGCTTGTGGTCGCGTGGGTGACCGCTCTCGCCGGAGTGATCCTCAAGATGGCGCGCCTGGGGGTGGGGGACCGTTCGAGCGGGAGCTGGCTCTACATCGTCATGGGTTGGGGTGCGGTCATCACACTGCCGGTGCTGGTCACCTCGCTGAACGCATGGCAACTCGTGCTGCTGGGCGTTGGCGGAGTGCTCTACACCGTGGGAGCGGTGATCCTCGGCAAGCGTCGCCCCGACCCCGTTCCCACCCGATTCGGCTACCACGAGGTCTGGCACTCGTTCACGATCGCCGCCGGTGCGTGCCACTTCGCGCTGGTGGCCAGTCTTCTCTGAGCGGACTCACTCGCTCCGCATCGCGTCGAGCATGTCGAGGCGTGTGGCGCGGCGGGCCGGCAGCAGCGACGCGAGGACGCCGACGAGCACGCCGACCGCGAAGATCAGTCCGACCCGCGCCCAGTTGAACGACAGGCCGATCTCGATCTCGGGGATGCTCGAGACGACGGTCCAGCTCAACAAGATCCCTGCGCCGATACCAACGATCGTCCCCAACAGCCCGATCAGCACCGCCTCGAGGCGGATCGTGCGGCCCACCTGCTGTCTGGTCATGCCCAGGGCCCGGACCATGCCGAGCTCGCGCCGCCGTTCGAAGATGGCCAAGGTCATCGTGTTGACGATGCCGACAAGGGCGACCACGACGCTCATGCCCAGCAGGGCGTTCACAGCGCCGATCAGGAAGTCGAAGATCGTCCCGATGATGTCTCCGACGAAGTTGCCGGCCATCAGCTCGATCCCCGTGTAGCCGTCGAAGGCCTGTTCGATCTTTCGTCCGACCTCCTCGGCCTGACCCGGCTCGGCACGGATGAACGCCATGGCGACAGGTTGCTCGCCGGTCAGTTCGGTGAGCGTGTTCTCGCTGACCAGGTTGGAGACGATCAGCGAGTTGATGCCCCCGTCGTCGAGGATCGCCGCGACTGTCAAGGTGCGTTGGGCGCCGTTGACGTCCATCACGACGACCTCGTCGCCCAGGGCGAGTTGAGGTGATCCGCCACCCAGATCGCCCATCTTCGGGACCGCCATGCCGTCGCCGTTCATCACCTGCTCGAGCGAGCCATCCACGACCGTCATTCCGGCGACGTCGCCGAGCTCCTCCGGGTCGTCGGTGGCGCTGATGACGAGCTGTCCCTCCGAGCTGGTCACCTGACCGAAGCGAAGCGGCGCGACTCCGGCCACTCCGTCGATTCCGCGGACTTCCTCGATCAGGTCGTCGTCCAGGGAGCGCTGCGCAGCGAGCACGTAGTCGGACGACGCCAGCTTGTTGAGCTCGCCGACGAGGTATGCCTTCATCGCCTCGCCCGAGACTGTCACCAGGGTGACGAGGAACAGCCCGATGACCAGCGCGTTGGCGGTGGTGGCGGTCCTGCGCGGATTGCGAACCGAGTTGTCGGCTGCGAGTCGCCCGGTCATGCCGATCCGTGACAGCACCGGAGTCACAGCGAGCGCGAATCCCCGGGCGAGCAGCGGGCCCGCGACGAACAGGCTGACGAACAGCAGGAACCCGCCGGGCGCCAGGTAGTACCACTTGGGGTCGGTGAACTGGTTGAGCGCCAACAGCAGCAGGGCCAGACCCAGGAAGACGGCTCCCAGGACCGCCCGAACGGTGGAGGTGCCCGAGGTGTCCACCGCGCTCTCGCGCATCGCCTCGACCGGCTTGGTGCGTCCCGCCCTGAAGGCGGGGATGATCACCGACAGAACCGTCACGACCGTGCCGACGAGCATGCACACGATCACTGTGCCCGGTGTCAGCTCGATCGAACCGCTGGGCAGACCGAGTTCGAAGCGGTCAAGGACGGCCTGCACGCCGAAGGTCAGGGCGAGGCCGCCGACGATCCCGAGGACACTCGAGACGATGCCGATCACCAGCCCTTCGAGCATCAGCGAGCGTCGTACCTGCGCGGGGGTGCCACCGACAGCCCGGATGAGTGCCAGTTCCCGGAACCGTTGGGTCACGACCACCGAGAACGTGTTGAAGATGACGAAGGCGCACACGAACATCGAGAGGTAGGCGAAGCCCTGCAGTACGGGTCGCAGCACCATGACCACCGCAGCGGCGAAAGCAGTGCGGTCAGCTATGAACTCAGACCTGGTGACAACCTCGACCGACGCCGGCAGCTCGTCCTGGAGCTCGACAGCGACGCTCATCGGGTCCGAATCGGTGCGCACGAGCACTGTGGAGAAGCCGGGCGTTCCGGCATTGAGCACCTCGGTCGCGGTGGCCTGGTCGAACCACAGGGTTCCCCCGGCATCGAGGGAGTCCGCGTCGCCGAAGGATGAGATGCCGACGACGGTCGCCTCGTGCCGCCCGATCGGAGTCTCGAGCTCGACCTCGTCGCCTACTTCGGCTTCTGCTTCCTCGGCGAGCTTCCGGTCGAGCACCACCTGGTCGCTACCGCGGGGAGCCGAACCCTCGACCAGCTGCACCGGGTTGAGCTGCTCGTCCTCCATCCACGCCCGGCCCTGGCTGCGCAGGTTGGCGGTCGTTCCGTCGGCACGCTTGACGGTCGCCGAGGCCTGGATCTCACCTGCGACAGCAGCAACCCCGTCGGTGGCGCTGACGAGGTCGAGCACCTCGGGGCTGACGCTCGACAGACCTGCGTCGCCACCGAATTCGTCGCTCTGGGTTGGCAGCACGGCCAGGTCGAGGGACTCGTACTGCGCCTCGACGTCGGCTGTCAGCCCGGATCGCATGGCGTCGGTGAGCATCAGGCCCGAGCCGAGGAAGGTGATTCCGATGATCACGGCCAGCGATGTGGCCACGAGCCTGGTCGCGTTGGCGCGCAGGCTTGTCAGCGCGTAGCGGAACACCTCAGTTCCCGATCCTGCGCATCGCGTCGAGCACCGTGTCGCGGGTGGGGGACATGAGCTCGTCGACTATCCGTCCGTCGGCGAGGAACAGCACCCGACTCGCGTACGCCGCGGCGACCGGGTCGTGGGTGACCATCACGACCGTCTGGCCGTAGTCGCGCACCGCGGCCGCCATGAACGACAGGATCTCAGCCGAGCTGTGCGAGTCGAGGTTGCCGGTGGGTTCGTCCGCGAAGATGATCTCGGGTCGCTCGACTAGGGCACGCGCCACGGCCACACGTTGCTGCTGGCCACCGGACAGCTCCGAGGGCTTGTGCGTGAGACGGTCTGCCAACCCGACTGTGCTGACCACGTGGTCCATCCACTGCGGGTCCGGGGTCCGACCGGCCAGGGTCAACGGGAACGTGATGTTCTCCTGGGCGGTGAGCGTAGGCAGCAGGTTGAACTGTTGGAACACGAAACCCACCCGGTCGCGTCGCAGCAACGTGAGCTGCTTCTCGTTGAGCTGGGTGATGTCGACGTCGCCGATGAACACCTGTCCGCTGGTGAGTCGGTCCAGGCCAGCGGCGCATTGCATGAGCGTGGACTTGCCGGAACCCGAAGGGCCCATGATCGCCGTGAACCGGCCTCGTTCGAAGCCGACGGTCACGCCGTCCAGCGCGCGCACCTCGGATTCGCCCTGTCCGTAGATCTTGTAGGCCTGGATCACTTGTGCGGCCCAAGCGGATGCTCCGTGCGGCGGGGTGGAGGGCGCGACGGTCGTGTCGAATGACATGTGTTCGATCGCTTTCGGCTCTGTGGCGTCGTGAGGCGGAGTGGAGAGGCGGGCTACCGGCCGAGGTGGACCTGGCCGGCAGAGCAGCCTACGCGGGTGCGTCCTGCCAGTTGATCACGACCTCCTCGAATCCGGCAGCACCCAGGAAGGTCGTGAGCCAGACCTCGGTGTTGCGGCGTGCCTCATCGACCAGGTCGGACTCCCGAGCCGCCTCCTCGACCTTGCGTTCGGCTGCCGCGTAGAGCTCGGTGTCGTCGGTCGGGTTGTCCGAGAAGAAGTCGTCGAACCTGTCCACCAACCCTCGGTCCCGATTGATGACCCGCGCGGACGCCTCCTCGATGTCGGCATCGCTGAGCACCGGGTCCGGCAGGGTCAGCGTGATCGTCGTTCCGTCCTCGCTGACCGTAATGGCGTCTTCGTCGAGTCCGCTGAAGTCGACCGTCGCCCTGACGGTTCCTGTGACCAGGGCCGTCACGCGTTCACCGGCGACGAAGTCCGGCAGGTACTTGGCGTCCTGTTCGATGTCGACGTCCTGGGTGAACGAACCTTCAGCCGCCGTGAACTCCTCGAGCTTGCGGACCTGGGCCAGCACGGCGGGGCCCGAGCGGTCGACCGTCTCGGATCCGAACGGGTCGAACGCTGCAACTGCCAGGACGGCGATCACAGCGAGTGCAGCCACGACAACGGCGGCCATGGCGACCACGACAGCCGTCGGGTTGGCACCGGTCCGTACGCGCTGCATCTTTCCCACGGCCGAGACGGTACCGGTCGGTCCTGGTCCCGATGCGCGATGGGTCCACCTGCTTGTGGAGCCGCTCAGCAGCGGATGGACAGCGGAACGCGGGTGGACCGTGTAGCACCACGGCAGCCGTACCCTGTGCGACGTGAGCGACACCGAGGGCTGGACGAATCTCAAGGTCGCCGGGCTGGTCGCTGTCGCAGGGTTCGTCGCGGTGCTGTTGGCGCTCACCCTGCAGTCGCGCTTCGACGGCGAGGCGGAGGACTCCGTCGACGTCGGGTTCCTGCGGGACATGATCTCGCACCACGAGCAGGCGGTGCAGCTCGGCCTGCTGGGTGTGGCGAACGCACAGGACCCCGATGTCGTCAGGTTCGCCCAGGAGTCGGTCATCGCCCAGCAGTGGGAGATCGGCTACATGACAGCGCTGCTCGAGGACTGGGGCTACGACACCGGATCCGTCGATCGCGACGCGATGGTCTGGATGGGCATGCCCGCTGCGGTGGAGGACATGCCGGGCATGGCGTCGGCCGAGGAGATGGAAGCGCTGCGCTCCGCGCAGGGTGATGAGGCGGACGCCTTGTTCTTGCAGCTGATGGCCCGCCACCACGCCGGCGGCCAGCACATGACCGACGACGCGGCGGAGCGTGCAGGTGATCCGAGGGTCCGGGCGCTCGCGGCGCGGATGGCGCGGAACCAGCGAGGCGAGATCGCCGAGTACCGACGCCGCGCCGACGCCCTCGGCGTACAGCTCGACCTGGACTGAGCCCGGATGGCCGATCCAGCGGGGACGCCGAGCTTGATCGAGAGGTCCATCGATCGTGTGGACGGACTGCAGCGTCGCGTCGCACCGCTGGCGGTGGCTCACGGGGTGATCAAGAAGTACGGCGAGGACCGTGGCGGTCAGCTCGCGATGCTGCTCGCCTACAAGGGGTTCTTCTCGATCTTCCCCCTGATGCTCGCGTTCGTAACCGCTCTCGGATTGGTGTTGGCGGGCAACGACGAGCTGAGGGAGGACCTGATCGACTCGACCCTTGCCAGCGTGCCGGTCATCGGCACCGAGATCGTCAACAGCGCCGAGTCGCTCGAAGGCAGCGTGGTGGTGCTGGTCGGCTCGATCCTGGTGTCGCTGTGGGCCGGGCTCGGGCTGCTCGACATGCTCCAGGAGTCGCTCAACACCGCGTGGGAGGTCCGTCAGGTGGACCGGCCTCCGTGGCTGCTGCGCCGTCTGCGAAGCCTGCCCGGGGCTGTTCTGATCGCCGGATGTGCGGTGCTCTCCGGCGCTGCGCGTTGGGTGCTGGCCGAGGATGCCGGCGCTCTCGCCGAATGGCTCGCCGGGGTTCTGATGCCGGTGGCTGCCGGTGCGCTGGCTTACCTGGGGCTGCACTGGGTGCTGTGTCAGCGCAAGGTTCCTTTCATGGCGCAGCTCCCGGGCGCGGCTGCTGCCGGTGTCGGGTGGTGGGCGCTGCAGACCCTCGGTGGCTGGTTCGTGGCCAGGTACGTCACCAAGTCATCCGACACCTACGGGGTGTTCGCAGTCGTGCTCGGCCTGTTGTCGTGGACCTATCTGGTCGGGATGCTCTATCTCTACAGCGTCGAACTGGCAGCGGTTCTGTACGAGCGCAGGTGGCCGCGGAGTCTGTCCGGGCGGGCCCTCACCGACGCCGACCTGGCCGCTTACGAGGCGCTGACCGAGCGTGAGATACGGGTCCGCGGAACGATCGTCGATGTCGACGTGCCGAGGGACCCCACCTGAGAGCTCGCCATGTGTCAGGGTGGAGTCCTCCACCGACATGGGAGCCGAAGAAGCCATGACTGACACACCCCCTGACGACGCCTCGTCGAGCACGCCGCCACCGCCGCCCGGCGCCGGTGAACCGACCGTGCCGTCGGTGCCACCAGCACCGCCCGCTGGGCCGATGGGCACCCCACCCGCAGCGCCTCCACCGGCGCCCACACCGGGTGCGACGCCTCCTCCGCCCGGTGGTTTCACGCCGCCGGCTCCGGGTGCGACGCCGCCTCCGCCCGGTGGTTTCACGCCGCCGGCTCCGGGCGCGGTTCCGCCGCCCGGAGGAGCAGTCCCACCGGTTCCGGGTTCGGTGCCACCTCCGGGGGGTGCCGTCCCACCGCCGCCTGGAGGTTTCGGTGCTCCGGCTCCGGTCCCGCCTCCCGGCGGTTTCGCCCCAGCCGCGCCGTACGGGTCAAAGCCGTCGTCGGGCAACAACGGCATGGCTGTCGCAGCGCTGGTCCTCGGAATCCTGAGCCTCCTGGGCGCGTTCTTCTGCGGCTCGGGCGTCTTGTTCGGGATAATCGCCGTCGTGCTCGGTTTCCTGGGCATGAAGAAGGCCAACGAGCTGCCGGGTCAGCCGCAACGAGGGCTGGCGATCGCCGGCATCGTCACCGGAGCGATCGGAACGATCATCTCGATCATCGTCATCCTGTTCGTGTTCGTGCTCGGTTCCGCCGCCGACAACATCGAGGACGACTTCGGGGAGATCAACAGCGACCCGTCGGACGGCGTCTGCGACACCGACCGGTTCCTCCAGGACCCCGACTGCTGATCCAGCCGAAGGCTGAGAACAGCGGCCGAAGGCTGAGCAAAGCAGCTGGACGCTGAAAACGAGGAGGGCCCGGCCGTGACGGCCGGGCCCTCTTCGTTGTCATGACTGAGTCGGTGGCTCAGATGACCTTCTCGTTCGGGCCGATGTACTGGGAGTCACCGAACGCCAGGATCAGGTGGCCGATTCCGGGAAGCAGGAACAGCAGGATCTTCCAACCCATCTCCTTGCCGAACACCCTGGCGGTGCAGTCGGCGAGGAACCACAGTGCGACGATGTTGATGCAGGGGATGAACAGCAGCAGCACCCACCACCATTCCTTACCGCCCAGCTTGTAGATGATGTACGAGTTGAGGATCGGGATGATTCCTGCCCAGCCCGGCTGTCCCATCTTGACGAACAGCTTCCACATGCCCACCAGGTAGATCACGAAGAACGCCAGGTAGACGACCATGAGTAGGCCGAACGCGGCGAATCCAGCCCCCGCGTTGGAGCTTTCTTGTGTCAACTGGGCGAGCATGGGCATGCACCTTTCGTCCGTACGGATCCGCTGTGGAGACCGTGGGTACGGTCGTCAAGCTATCCAGCACCCGCTGCAAAGCGGTGCTTATCGACCGAGAGGTGTTGGTCGACCCGGCCGTCAGGCTGTGTACGCGGCCCGTGACGCAGCGATCGCCTCGAGCGCCGACTCCACACCGGACCAGTCGCCGACGTTGCTCTCCTTGCCGGGCTCCAGATCCTTGTAGCGCTCGAAGAAGTGCGAGATCTCACCGAGCAGGGTCTGGGGAACGTCGCCGAGGTCCCGGAAGTGGTTCCAACGCGGGTCCTTGGCAGGCACGCACAGCACCTTGAGGTCGCGGCCTGCCTCGTCGGACATCTCGAGCACGGCCACTGGGCGGATCTTGATGTGGCAACCGGGGAACGTGGGCTCCTCGAGCAGCACCAGCGCGTCGAGCGGGTCGCCGTCCTCGGCGAGGGTGTCGGGGAAGAAGCCGTACTCGGTCGGGTAGGCCATAGCCGAGAAGAGTCGACGGTCGAACCAGATGTCACCTGTGTGATGGTCGATCTCGTACTTGTTGCGCGAGCCCTGCGGGATCTCGACGACGATCTCGAACGCGGCGGGGGTCTGCTCAGTCATGGCGGGTGAGGGTAGTTGAGTCGCGACCTTTACCTGCAGTCCGCAAGCAGGGTCAGGCGCCTCTGTCCGAGCTACGCACGCCGCGCAGCCCCGACCATGCCAGCTGGGAGAGCTGCGCCGCGAGCGCGTCGACGTCCGGTTCGCGGTCGTGGGCCAGCCAGTAGCGCGACGCCGCCTCGGTCATGCCGACGATCGAGTGGGCGAGCATCCTCCGCTGGGCGACCGGTTCGCCCTCGACGACGATCAGCTCGGCTATCGCGTCGGCGATCGACGCCTCGACGTTGCGGGCGAAGCTGGCGAACTCCGGGTCGCGGCGCGCGCCGGAACCGAAGAGGACCCTGAACGAAGCGGTGTTCTCGTCGACGTAGCGGAAGTAGGCGCGGAAACCGTGTTCGATCTGCTGGCGGGGTCCCGGGGCGTCGGCGGTGGCCTTGGCGATGGTGTCGCGCAGCTCGTCGCCGATGTCGGCGAGCAGTTCGACGAACAGCTCACGCTTGGAGCTGAAGTGCTGGTACAGGACGGGTTTGGTGACACCCGCCGCCTCGGCGACGTCGTTCATGGATGTGGCGTGGTAGCCGTGATCGGCGAAGACGCCGACGGCCACGTGCAGCAGTTGTTCCCGTCGTTCTGCAGCAGGGAGACGCATACGCCGACAATCATATGTTACCGGCCGGTAACTACCGATTCGGGCGACCGGCGAGCGGTCGGGAGCCGTTGAGGGTCAGTACCCGAACTTCTCCCCGCGGTCGTCGGCGTCGGCCGCCTTGACCCCGTATCCGATGACGATGGCGGGTGCCAGCACAAGCGACCCGACCGCCATCGACACGATGATCACCGTGACGAGCCAGGCCGGGAACTGCAGGAAGAAGGCGACGACGAACAGCACGACGGCGAGTCCGAAGCAGCAGTAGCCGATCCGTTGGCCCAGATCTGAGAGTCGTCTGAGCCGTTCGCGGCGTGCGAGCACGGGGTCTGTCACGGGATCCAGCCTGCCTCATCGAGCAGGTCCACGAGACGCGAGGTCATCGTCTCGATCGAGAAGTCGGTCATGGCGAGGCGCTCGTCGTGGTCGAGAAGTTCGACGAGCGCCGGTGAATCGGGATCGTCGATCGCTTCGCCGATGGCATCGACTTGTCCGGGGTGGAACCAGCCGAAACCGTGGGAGCGCAACTCGGCGGCGACCGGGTAGTCGCCGACGCTGACTGTCCGACGGT
This sequence comes from uncultured Microthrixaceae bacterium, assembly GCA_964450685.1. Lineage (GTDB taxonomy): Bacteria > Actinomycetota > Acidimicrobiia > Acidimicrobiales > Microtrichaceae > JBAOHV01. Next base: position 30,816 of record CAYVDN010000008.1, on the reverse strand, counting down.
GCAGCGATGCCTCGATAGGCGGGTTGCCGAACCCCTCCCATGTGGACGGGAAAGTGATGTGGTCGGCCGCCAGGTAGAAGCCCTCGGGGTCGCTCCAGCCGTGGTGGACCACACGGCAGCGAGCGGACCGGAGATGAGCTGCGAGTTCGTCGCCGTAGCCCTCCTCGGCGGGACCGAGCAGCCAGTACGTCGCGTCCAACGCCTCAGCCAGGGCAATGGCGCCCGGGATGTTCTTGCGTTCGATGGCCCTGACCGGGTGAGCGACGACACGCTCGTCGAGTGCGAAACCGACCTCTGCTCGTACCCGCTCGCGGATCTCGCGACGTTCGTCGTCGCTGCGCCGAGGCGGGTGTTCGAACGAGTTGTGGATCACCCGCGCGTCGATGCCCCGCTCGGCCAGTTCGCCCGCGAGCAGGTGCGTGATGGCGACATGTCGCCAGGCTGGATCGGTGGCCGGAAGAGACGTGATGTGCGCGAACCTGGTCCGGTGCCACGGCGGGTCGTGATGGTGCAGCAGGGCTGGTCGTCCCGCCAGGACTGCGGCAGTGGCCCGGGACGCCTCGAGGTTCAACGGGATGGTCAGTAGGTTCTCGACCACCACCAGGTCGACGTCATCGAGGGCGGCCCGCAGTGACGCCTCGACCTCGTCGGAGGGGACCCGATCCTCGATGCCCAGCCCCGGCACCACTCTGTTCGGAAACGGCGTCGCCTCGGTCGGTGAGCCCGTGACCGTCAGCACCTCTGCTCCGAGCTGTTCCAGCGCGCGCATCCAGGAGCGTGCGACGACCGAGACACCATCGGTTGCTCCGAAGCGGAAGGACAGGAACGCGACCGTTCGGCCCATGGGGGCGACACGTTAGGGTGCGTCGATGATGCCCACCGAGCGCAGCGCCGAGGGCGATGTGCGTGAAAGTGCTCGTGAGGTGCTCCGTGCGCACTGGCGCGAGCCAGGGTTCACCTGTCCCAACGCCGGCACCTACCCATGGTTATGGCTGTGGGACTCGTGCTTCCACGCCATCGTCTGGGCCGAGCTGGGTGAGGTGGACCGCGCTCTGTCCGAGCTCCACCAGGTCCTGGCTGGCCAGGACCGTTCGGGTTTCGTGCCGCACATGCGTTACCTGGACGGAACTCGCCGCTTCGACGGGTTCTGGGGCCGCACGACGTCGGGGTCGCAGCCGAGCACCTCCTCGATCACCCAGCCCCCGGTCTACGCGCTGGCCGTCGCCGACCTGGCGGCGAGAGGGGTCGACGTGCCGGCCGAGATCATCGAGCGTGCCGCCGACGGATTGAGGTTCCTGCTGACCCGCCGCCGGCGGAGCCCCGCCGGTCTGATCGAGATCGTCCACCCGTGGGAATCGGGCTGCGACCACAGCCCCCGCTGGGACGACCTGTTCGTGCCGGGCGACCCCGGCCGTGACCGGTTCGACGGTGAGCTCTGGTTCCGTCGCAAGTCCGAGTTGCTCAGCACCATCCAACGAGACCGACACGGAGCGCCTGTCGCCAACGACGAATTCCCCGTCGGCTCCGTGGCGTTCTCGGCGATCGTCGCCCACGGTGCTCGTCTGCTCGCGCCGATCGCGGCTGACCCGGTTCTCGCGGACCTCGCCGACGAGCTGAGCCGCTCACTCGCTCAACGCTGGGACCCGGAGCGGCGGACCTTCGTGGATGACGGACCGAGCGAGTCCGGTTCTGGCAGGGTACGTACCTCCGAGGCCCTCCTGCCGGCACTCGTGGCGACCGATGAGTCGATCGTCAGGGCCGTCGCCGCCGAGCTGACAGACCCAGCGGCGTTCGGAGGACGGTTCGGCCCCTCACAGGTCCACCGGGGTGAGGTGACCTTCCGCCGTGACAGCTACTGGCGGGGGCCGAGCTGGCCCCAGATCGACCATCTGCTGATCCTCGCCCTCGCAGGATCGGAGTTCCCCGCCGGAGTTCTTGCCGCAGCCGAGCTCGCTCGTGCGTGTCGGGCCGGAGCGCTGGTCTCGGGCTGGGCCGAGTACTGGGATCCTGACGACGGCCACGGAGGAGGGGCGGTACCACAGTCGTGGTCGACCCTGGCCATCCTCTGGAACGGCATGAAAGGTACTGAAACACCCTGAAGGATCTGGTAGCTTCATCGGCATGACTGGATCCCTGCTTGTCGAGTTCTGCGGAGAAGAGCACGTCATCGACCCGGGCGGTGCCCTTGTGTTCGGGCGGGTCGCCGATCTTGAGATCGACACCAACCCGTACCTGCACCGACGGCTGGGGCGGTTCGTGGACCGCGGCGGTGTCTGGTACCTGGACCACGTGGGAGCACGAACACCGCTGACGGTGCGCGACTCGCACGGTCCCACGTCGACGGTGCTGGCTCCCGGGTCGACCATGGCTCTGACCCACGCCGAGTTCGTGGTGGCATTCTCGGCCGGGCGGGTCAGCTATGAGTTGCGCGGCGCGCTGGCGGAGCAGCAATGGGCGATCGACCTGCTCGGCCCGGAAGGGCTGTCGGGCACCCGGACGCTCGACTGGGGGCGGGTGGCGCTCAACGACGACCAGCGTCTGCTGCTCGTGGCCATGTGCGAGCCATGGCTGACCGATCCCGGTCCGGTCGACGGGCCGTTGCCGAGCAACCGCCACTACGCACATCGACTCGGCTGGAGTCCGCCCAAGTTCAACCGCAAGTTGGACCACCTGTGCGAGAAGCTGCACCGCGCCGGGGTCGCCGGAGTGCACGGTGGTGCGGGGGACTCGGCGTCCGAGCGCCGTCGCCACCTGATCCGACACGCGGTCGAGGTCGGCCTGGTCACCTCGATAGACCTCGTGTTGCTCGATGGCCCACCGGGATCGACGGACCTGGCGAGCTGACCCTCTTGTCGAGTCGCTGCCCCACGGGTGTGCGACCTGCACGCTCAGGGAGTGGAATCTGCGAGCTCAGGGGAGAGCGACCTGCACCCTCGAAGCCGTGCCAGGCCCGAGCAGCCAACCCCTTCCCGGGGCAGCAGGAAGGTCAGAACTGGGACGGAGCGTGGCGTGCCAGAGCACACCGTGCACATCGGGGTCCCCTCCGAGCATCACGCCCGTGCGACCACGACGGATCCTGCTGATCACGTCGTGATAGCTGCGACTCAGTGAGTCGACCTCGCCGCCGATCACTAGCCTGAGGTCCAGGCCCCGGGAGGCAGTCACTGCCCGCTCGAGGTGGGAGGCGAACTCGTCGCAGTCCGGGCCTTCGAGTGCGAACGACGCCTCGTCCACCACCAGCAGCGCCGGGCGCCCACCTGAGGAGCGGGCGATCGCTGCGTCGACGGCGTATCCGAGGACCGTCGGGTCGTCGCTGCGGACCAGCACCGCACCGTCGACGGCTCCGACCAACAGAGCGAGGACGGTCGAGACCCCGCTGTGGGGAGGTCCGGCGACGATCGCGTGGTGGTGCGCAAGGTCCATCGTCACCGGGACCAGCTCGTCCGCGTCGAGTCCCAGAGGCAGGGCCCAGCGGCCGTCGCCGACAGCGGCCACATCGGCCCGGTCGACGGATGTCGGGCAACGCGGCACGGCCTGCGCCCCGCCGGCGCGAACCGAGTAACCGGACGAGTCGTGAGTGCTCGAGTGCCACGTGATCTGTGCCTCGCTTCCACGTACCCGGCATCGCCCCGGCGGCATCGAGGTCTGTGTCGCTGCCGAATCGTCGAGTCCCCACAGCGAGGCCTCGTCCGCCGAGGTGCAACGAAGCAGGATCCTGGTACCGGCAAGACCGACCAGCTCCATCGGGATCTCCGCCCGTCGTTGTGCGGTCACGACGAGGTGAACTCCGACCCTGCGCCCCTCCCTCGCGATCCTGGCCAGCTGATCCATCGCGATGCCTCGGTCGATCCCCCCGTGGTGGTGCTCGAACGCCGCCATCCCGTCGATGACGAGCATTCTCCTGTGCATCCCAGCGCCGCCCGGCAACGCGCCAGCGACCAGCGCGGCGCGAGCAGCGACCCGTCGGTCGATCTCCGCGAGCGTCGAGCGCAGGAGCCGCCGGACACGCTCGACGTCCTGCACCGCCACCACGTCGCCAACCACCGGGATGCTGCGCAGGGCGTCGGAGCAACCACCAGCATCGACGACGTGCACGTGCCAGTGGTCGTGTGGATGGTCATGGGCAGCAACAGCAAGTGCCCTCACCGAGCTGGTCGCACCTGACCCGCTGGCTCCGACGACCAGGACGCCTCCGTCTCCGTCCAGGTCGACCGACAGCGGCGTCTGGCACTGGAGGTCGGGTCGGTCGACCAGGCCGATCACGAGTGATCCTGCTGGCGCCATGTCCTCTGTCGTCGCGGCCAGTACCGCGGGCAGGGGGTCGAGCCACGGTCGGTGCACCGGTGGACATCCCCCGATCGCCGCGGCCTCGACGATCGTCGCCACGGCGAGCTCGAGCTCGTTCGGCCTGGGCTCGTTCGGTCTGGGCTCGTTCGGTCTGGGCTCGTCCAGTCCGGACCTGCCGGTGTCGGCGACATCGCCCGATCTCGAATCCCCGGAGTCGGCGAGCGCCACGCTCACCGGGGGACGTTCCGAGCGCACCGGCCCGCAGTGCGCGACCTGCATGGGCGCGGCCCTTTCCGCTCCCAGGCGGACCAACGCCCTTCCCGGGACGTCGCGGGGTAGGTGCGCGGCGCTGCCGACCTCGACGATGTCGCGGCTGTCGTCCTCGTCCGCGACCCGAAGGCAGATCCGCATGGTGACGTTCGCCCGGATCGAGTCCGTGACGACCCCGGCGGGTCGCTGCGTGGCCAACACAAGGTGCACACCGAGGCTGCGGCCCCGCTGGGCGAGATCGACGAGACCCTCCACGAAGGACGGCCGTTCTGTCACCAGAGTCGCCAGCTCGTCGACGACGACCAGCAGAGCCGCGCCCGTCCAGCGGTCGAGACGCGCATCAGCGACGATCTCCTCACGGCGGCGAAGTTCCGCTCGCAGCGACTTCAGCGCCCGATCTGCCATGGCACCTGACAGATCAGTGATCGTACCGACGGTGTGGGGGAGCGCCCCGAGCGGGCCGAACGCAGCGCCTCCCTTGTAGTCGATGAGCAGGAAGTTCACCTGTTCCGGAGGATGGTGCAATGCCATCGCCACGAGGAACGTCCTCAGCAGCTCGCTCTTGCCGGCGCCGGTGGTGCCGGCGATGAGCGCGTGAGGCCCGTCGGCGACCAGGTCCAGGTTGACCACCGCCCCGAGTCGGTCGACGCCCACCGGTGCCGCAAGATGCTCGTCAGGGGTGAGCTTCCAGTGGTCGAGCACGACCTGGGGGTCGATGATCATCGACGGCGAAGCCGCCACCTCGGCGAGAGCCACCGACCTGGGCAGCTGCTCGGGTGAGCCGTCCTCGGCGTACCTGCCGACCAGGGTCGAGGACGCGAGGACCAGCGGGCACATGCGTCTGGACAAGGGCACCGCGTCATCGACGCTGATCGGTTCGAGTGCGACCGGTCCGGCGTCACCGACGGCTTCGTCGGCGACCCAGAGGGAGCCGACCTCGTCACCGACGTGCAGGACAGCGGTGACATCCGACGGTCGAGGCCCTCCCGGTGGGGTCACCCAGATGACGATCTGGTCGGGATGGTCGTCGAGTCCGTCCGGTTCGGTGCCGTCCACGACGACCAGGCGCGATCTTCGGGGACTAGTTCCGTGGTGGGGGAGCCAGCGGAGGAAGGACCAGGCGTCCTGACGGTCGTAGGCGATCTGCGACTCGACCGCCAGGTGCTCCGGTGCGATCAGCGCACACAGCTGCAACAGCACCGCCCGTGCCACTGCGGCCGCCGGCTCGTCGGGTCCCTCGATCACTATGCCGCTGGTCTCCCGCAGATCGACCGTCACTACGTCGTCGACCTCGCACAGATCCGTCACCGTCGCCTCGAGTTCGGCGCGGAGATCCCGGCGACCTGTGTCGGGCAGTTCGGGGCGGCCGGTGAGAAGTCTCCTGCCCGTTCCGACACGCACTCGCAGGGATGGCAGTCCAACGAGAGCGCTGCGCTCCCACAACCGCTCGCACGCGCCGGGGCCGCCACGTGACAGGTCCAGCAGCTCTGACCGGGAGAGCCCGTCAGCAGCGTGACGGGACCGCTGCACCAGCGCCTGAGCACGCAAGGATCCGACGGCGTCCGCGAGGTCTGCACGGAACTCGGCGACCCTCTCACGGTCCTCGGCCCTGGCGTCGCGGCGGGCCTCGACTGCGGACGCCACTACGAACACGACGCTCATCCCCATGAATCCGGCCGCGAGCAGTGAACCGGTGGCCCACCACAGCGCGAGTCCCATCAGCAGTGGCACCGAGGCGGACAGGGCTGGGAACCTGGGCGTGCGGGTGGCCGGGGGAGGGGTCGGAAGGCGCAACTGTGCGACGTCGCCATGCGGGGCGAGCGGTGGTCGCGGGCGGTGCTCGCCGGTCCAGCCGGCACCGAGGGGCGGTGCCAGCCTGCTGTCGGAGCGGACCGTCCACGGCGCGGCATCGATTGTCAGCAGGTCGTCGGGCGAGAGCCGGCACGCGCCGATCAAGGGACGTCCACCGACGCGCACGTCACCACCTCCCTCTGCACGGACAGTCACGTGCTCGGTCACATCGATTCGTGCAGTGCCTATCCAGTTCGGCCCGTAGTCCAGTGAGACCTCCCCACCGCCCGGCGCGATCAGCCGCACGGGTGCCTTCACCTGCTCGGGTGCACCGGAGGCGGGGGTCAGCGCCACAGTCGACCCGGCATGCGGGCCGTGTGTCATCAGCGGAGCATCACGTCGGGGTGGGGTGTCGCGCAGGTCGTCGGGCCATCGGGCCGCGACGGTGCAACCAGCGGGGGCCCCTACTGATGCAGCGAGTGCGTCTGCGAGTTCGCCGACGGTCGCGGTCGGGTCGACATCGACCAGGACGTCGACGACCCCGCCGTTCCCGGCGGGGTCGTGCTGGAGTCGAAGTGGACGCCACATGGTGGTGGGGTCAGCCCTGCGAAGCCTGGGTCTGCTGGGTCACGTTGGACGTGATCACCTTGGCCGATGCCTCGAGTGCCGCAGCCACACGCTCGAGCTGTGCCCGGTGGCTGCTGTCCCAGTCGGCACGGAAGCGGTCGGCATCGGTGCCCTTCCACCATGCGCCGCGGAGCTGGCTGTCGAGCTGCTTGGACAGCGTGCGGATCTGGCTGGCGTCGCGCTGCATCGCCTTGCCGAGCGCACCCATCTGCTCGGTGTCCATTCCCAGTTGTGCCATCGGAAGTTCCTCCTGTTCGTCGCGCCGTGTGCGGCGCACGAAACAGGAGAAACGATCCGGCTGGATAAGTCAGCGGGGACCGCGCCCCGGTCGCGTCCCTGTCGTCGTGCCCCGCCCCGCTGAAGGGCGTCTGCGACGGTCGGTGTTCAGCGGTGTGCGGGACGGGTGCAGCCCCGGCCCACGTCGGGGTGCCGGGCCCCTGCCGAGGGCGTCGAGAGCAGAGCGGTAGTCGGTCGGCCCGGCGCGACCCACCAGGCGTAGCCCGTTGCGGCTCTCGTAGTTGCTGGCGCCCCCGCCACCCACCTGGTAGCGGCGTGCCACGCTCGCCGTCACCAGGACCACGCCCACGAGCACGAGTACGTCACCGATCGAGATGACGTGCCCCCACGGCAGCGGGATCACGTCGCCAAGGAAGCCGAGCAGGGCGCCTTCTGCCAGCTCCCGGCCACCGTTCAGCTGCACGGCTGCCAGATCTGCCTCGTCGACGATCCCCGCCGAGACGAGAGCGGAGCCGCTCACCGGCATACCCCAGTTGACGACCGTGACCAGGAGATCGAGCGAAGTGCCCACGACGACCAGGACCATGCCACCGACACGCAGGTTGACGATCCCGAAAGCGACGACTGCGCCGAGGGCCAGCACACGAAGCAGCACCGCGAACGATCCGCCGATGGGCAGCAGGTCGAGGAAGGTCAGGACGACGACGCCGCCGACCAGCGCCTGCCACAACGGTGGACGCCAGGCGAACAGGTTGTCGACCCGGCCACCCCAGTGAACGCCAAGAGCGGCACCGGCGGTTATGGCCAGGAGCGTGGGGAGCAGCGCCACCGCATCGACGCTAGCCCGACCGGGCGAGCCAGGGTGTGAGCCGGCTGGGCGCCTCCGACTAGAACTGCACCCATGCAGTCCTTCTGGCTCTTCCTCCACATCCTCTCGGCGATCGTCGCCTTCGGTGCGTTCTTCGCGGGCCCGATGGTCACGCGCGACACCGAAGGTGCAGGGCCGGCGCTGGCGAAGGTGACGACGTTCATCCAGGCACCGGCACTGGCGTTGCTGTTGTTCTCGGGGATCATGGAGGCCTACACGTTCGAACCTCGCGAGATCTTCGCCGAGACGTGGATCTCGATCGCGTTCACGCTGTGGATCGCCATGGCGGTCGTCATGTTCTTCCTGATCCGTGCCCAGAAGGCCGACACCAAGCTGGTCCAGCCGCTGACAGGCGGGATGCACCTGCTGATGGTGGTCGCCCTCTGGGCGATGATCTGGCAGCCGGGGGCACCGTTTTGATCGTCCGCTACGAACGCCACGACTCGGTCGCGCATCTGACGATCTCTCGCCCTGAGAGACGCAACGCGCTGAACCACCGGGCACTCGAGGAGCTGCACGACTGCGTGCGGCGAGCGGCGAGCGAAGAGGTGCGCGCGCTCGTTCTCGCCGGCGACGCCGACCAGTTCTGTGCCGGGGCCGACCTGAAGGAACTCGAGGACCTGGCGTTCACCCGTGCCCTGCGGGCGATGCTCGACGACCTGGCTGCTCTGGAGGTACCGACAGTCGCCGCCATCTCGGGTGCATGCATGGGCCTGGGGATGCAGCTGGCACTCGCCTGCGACCTGCGCCTGGCCAGCGACGATGCCCGCTTCGCCGTGCCGGTCGCCCGACTTGGGCTGATGGTCGACCACTGGACACTCCAGCGGCTCGCTCTGCTTGCCGGTCACTCGATGGCCCGTTGGCTGGTGCTGACCGCGCAGCCGATCTCCGCCGCGAGGGCAGCCGAGGTCGGTCTCGTGCACGACCTCGTCGCAGCAGGGGCCGAGGGGCCGGGCGCAGCGGTCATCGCCGCCGCCGGGGAACTGGCCGCCGGTATCGCGCAGCTGGCTCCGCTGACCCTCGCCGGAAGCAAGCTCGGGCTGAACCTGCTGGAGAGCGACGCCACGACGCTCGATCCCGACGGCACCTACCTGCTTGCATTCGAGAGGGCCTGGGCATCCGACGACCTGGTCGAGGGTCGGAGAGCCTTCGGCGACCGTAGATCACCGAGGTTCAGCGGGCGCTGAGCCGGGGTCACGCCCAGCCGTGACAGTGGAACTCCCGTATCAGTGGAGCTGCTGTATCAGTGGCCGACGCCACGCTGTGAGCCGGTCAGCTCCTCGCCGGTGTCGGACATGACCGTACAGATGACACCCCGATCTGCGCGGGCCCACGACTCGGCGCTCGGCCACCAGACCTCGATGTCGAGCTCAGACACGGTCCAGCGGACACCCACGAAGGCTTCGAACCTGTCGAAGCAGGCCTGCTCGGCCCAGTTCTGCACCGCTGCCTCACCGGGGTAGTCGGTGCCGCGCCCCGCACCATCACCGGTGTAGGTGATCACGTCGTACACCTCGTAGGTGTGCGGAGTCGCACAGTCCAGGACCTGCACTGCCCTGTCGGTAGCGACCGCGTCATCTATCCGGTCGAAGCACTGGCCGACCTCGAGTTCTCGCAGCCCAGTCGTCACAGAGCCCGGTGCAGGCGCGGGAGCAGCGGTCGTCTCGACGACGGACGATGCTGTCGTGGAAGTCCCCCCGGAGCCCTCTGAGCCGTCCTCGCTCGAACAGGCGAGCGCGACCATCACCACCAGCCAGACGAGTGCGGCCACCGCCGACCGTCGTGTCGTCAGGTGGCGGACCTTCACAGCGCCGGAAGGTACCTGTCCATGTAGACGTAGCCGAACCAGACCAGCGTCAGGATCGCCGGTGTGGCGATGAGCCACACGATCCACGCCCTCATGTACCGGGAGAGGAGCCAGGCGGCCGCGGCGACGAGCGCTGCTGCCCCACCGAAGAACAGGACGCTGCGCAGGGCGTCAGGGTCGCCCTCGAGCCCTTCGTCGATGGCGGTGACCGGCTCGGTGTCTGCGCTCGACGTGTCGGGACCGGATGGCGTGGTCACGACGGTTGCTCTGGCCACGGGTCCGCGGAGCAACGCATGCACCACGATGCGCTGCTTGGCTGAGTACTTCGGGTGACAGGCCGTGAGGGTGAGCCGATCGTCGCCCATGTCGGCGAGCACCTCTACTTGGCCCGGTGACACCGCGTACCAGGCCTGCCCGTCCGCCGGCTGGCCGGGAGCGGCGATGACCTCGTAGACGAACTCGCCCTGGACCGTGGTCACCGTGATCTCGTCGCCGGGGACGAGCTCGTCGATGCGGTTGAAGGGCGCGCCGTAGGTGGTGCGGTGACCCGCGATCCCGGAGTTGCCGGGCTGGCCGGGCAGCGGGGTGCTGGGGTAGTGACCCGGTCCCTTCTTGAGGTCAGCCTTGCTGACACCCTCGACGATCACCTTGTCCAGATCGATCCGCGGGATCGAGATGACACCGAGGGGATCACCCTCCGGAGGTGGCGCCATCGGGGGCGCGGTCACGGGGTCCACCTGGGCGAGCTGTTCGGTCAGGTCGTCCAGGTCGAGGGTGTCCTCCTCGCTCGCCGGTGTGGGAGCCAGCTCCGACACGAGTTCATCGGTCAGCTGGCTCTGCCCCCTGCTCGTCTCGAGACTCGTGCCCCACAACTGGAACCCGACGAACCCCAGGATCAGCAGTCCCGCGACTATCAGGATCCTGCCAACCGCACCGAGGAGCTTTCCGAACACCCGGTCACGGTATCCGGCATGGTCCGCGATGAGGTAGCTCCGGTACCGTTCGCAGCCGATGGCGCCTGTCGTCCACCTCCGCAACGCCGTGGCGCTCCTCGGGCGGTTCCCCGCACTGGCGGGAGCCGACCTCGACGTCGACCCAGGCGAGATCCTCCTCCTGCGCGGCCCCAACGGTGCAGGCAAGACAACCCTGCTGCGGGTCTGTGCCGGTCTCGTACCCGTCTCGTCCGGGGTCGCAACCATTCTGGGCCACGACCTGGTCGCCCGCCCGTCCGCCGTCCGGCGCAGGGTCGGCCTTCTGGGCCACTCCACCTACCTCTACGACGACCTGACCGTCGTCGAGAACCTGGACTTCTGGTCCCGTGCCGCGGGCGCAACGATCAGCGATGGGCGCGCTGCCCTGGATCGTCTCGGTGTGGCCGCGCGTCTGTTCGACCTGCCCGTCCAATCCCTCTCCGCCGGTCAGCGCAGACGGGTGAGCTTCGCTGCGATGGTGTGCAGGCGACCCGAGTTGTGGCTGCTCGACGAGCCGCACGCCGGGCTGGACGTCGCTGGCAGGGACGTGATCGACGCACTCATGGTCGAGGCCGCGTCGGTGGGGGCGACCGTCATGTTCTCGTCCCACGAGCTTGACCGTGCCCAGGATGTCGCCACTCGCACGGTCACCGTCAGCGGTGGCGTCGTGGAAGCAGTGACGGCATGAGTGGTGTGCTCCGCGACGCGTGGTTGGTGATGGGCAAGGACCTGCGCGTCGAACGGCGTTCCAAGGTCGGGATCGCCCAGGTGCTGCCGTTCGCCGTGCTCGTCCTGCTGCTGTTCGCCTTCGCGCTCGATCCGGACAGGGGAGTGCTTGAGCGTGCCACCCCCGGCCTGTTCTGGGTCGCCGTGCTGTTCTCGTCGGTGCTCACGCTGCAGCGGAGCTTCGCCGTCGAGGCCGAGGACGGTGTGCTCGATGCGCTGAGGTTGTCAGGACTGGCGCCGGCCGGGGTGTTCCTCGGCAAGGTCGCCGCCCTCACGCTTCAGTTGTTGGCACTCGAGGTCGTGCTCGCCGTGGGCGTGGCCGTCTTCTACGGCGCGACCTTCCACAGGGTGGAGCTGCTGGTGACCGTGGCCCTGCTCACGACACTCGGCATCGCCGGTTCGGGGGCCGTCTACGGCATCCTCTCCGCCCGTCTGCGGAGCCGGGACACGCTAATGCCGCTGCTCATGTTGCCGCTACTCGCTCCTGTGTTGATCTCAGCAACGCGGGCGTTCGAGATTGGTCTCGAGCGCCAGGTTGGGGGAGGGTGGGCGTGGGCCGCGCTCCTGAGCGCGTTCGCCATCGCCTACCTGACGCTCGGAGCGGTGCTGTTCCGGCCCCTCCTGGAGGATGCATGACCTTCGCGATCTCGACTCCTGACGCCCCGGACGGCGCGGCGCCCGTCGGCACGGGGTCACGGGGCACGAAGGTGCTCGGCGCCCTTTGCCTGGTCGGCGTGGCGCTGTCGGTGCTCTACGGGCTGTTCATCAGCCCTCCGGACGCGCAGCTGGGAGAGACGATCCGGATCATCTACCTGCACGTCCCGACGGTGATGGCCGCCTACGCGGCCTTCCTCGTCACCGCTGTCGGCTCGGCGATGTACCTGTGGAAGAAGACCGAGGGATGGGACCTGCTGGCGGCCTCGGCGGCGGAGATCGGTGTGCTGTTCTTCGCTGTGACGATCGTCGACGGAGCACTGTGGGGCAAGGTCACCTGGGGTGTTTTCTGGCGTTGGGAGCCGCGACTGACGACCTCCGCCGTTCTCCTGCTCATGTACATCGGCTACCTGGTGGTTCGGTCCATCCCCGCAGACGCCCACGTCCGGGCGACACGCTGTGCTGTCATCGGCCTGGTCGCAGTCGTGAACATCCCGATCGTGCACAAGGCGGTCGACTGGTGGCGCGGGTTGCACCAGGGTCGCACCGTGCTCGCCACGGTCGACCCGGAGATGGGCGGATCGCAGCTGCTCGCCATGTACGCGTCGCTGATAACCGGGCTGTTGGTGTTCGCGTGGCTGATGGTGCACCGGTTCCGGGTCGCCTACCTGGCAGAGCGTGCCGCAGACGCAGGCATGGACGAGGCGCTGGCCGAGCGGCGCGCAGAAGGAGCAGCGTCGTGAGCACCGACGGGTACATCGCCCTTGCCTGGATCGTGACGTTCGCCTCCGTGGGCGGCTACGCCGTGCATGTGATCCGTCGGGGCAGGCAGCTGTCCAAGGTCGTCGCCCCCGACAAGCGGAGGTGGATGTGAGCTTCGACGAGGAGGAGTCCGCCGACGCGGCCGAAGTCGTGGCCGGGACTCCGCTCGACCTGTCTCCTCGTGCAGACGCCGGGAGCTCCGGCCCGCGGCGGTCCTCGACGCGCACCTACGTGGCGGTCGCAGTGCTCGTCGTGCTGCTCGGCGGTTTGGCCGTCGTCGTCTTCAACGGCCTCACCGACGCGGCCACCTTCTACTACAACGTCGACGAGGCCGTAGCCAGGCGTGACGAGCTGGGGGAGCAGCGCTTCCGGATGCAGGGCAACGCGTTGCCCGGTTCGATCCACCAGACCGATGACGGGGTCGAGTTCGTGCTCGCGTTCGGTGACGCGACCGTCCCGGTCACCCACCACGGTGACCCACCGGAGCTGTTCGACGACAAGATCCCGGTGATCATCGAGGGCAGCTTCCATGGCGACACCTTCGTCAGCGACGAGATCCTGATCCGCCACGACTCCACCTACGAGGAGGAGAACAGCGATCGTTTGAAGGACGCTGAGCAGGACGCGCAGCAACGCGCCGGCGGAGCCTGATGAACCGCGCTCTCGGGGTCTCCGGGATCGTCGTCGCGCTCGGTGCCGCAGTCCTGGGGATAGTGGTCGTGCTCTACGGGCTCCGTGCCCGCAAACCAGCGCTGATGCGCATGGCGTTGCCGTACTCGGTGATCGTCCTGATCGGTGCCGTCGCCTCGGTGGTGGCGATGCAGACCGCACTGGCACAGCGCGACTACTCGGTCCTGTACGTCGCCGAGCACGGCTCGTCGACAACTCCGCTGCTGTTCAACATCGCGACGATGTGGTCGGCGCTCGAAGGCTCGATCCTGCTCTGGGGCCTGATCCTCGCCGGGTACTTGACGGTCGTCGCGACGAAGTTCCGGGCCCGGCTCGAGGACCCGTTGGTCGGCTGGGCACTGATCACGATGTTCGTGATCTGCGTGTTCTTCTTCGGGATGATGCTCACAGCCGCCAACCCGTTCCAGGTCAATGTCGCGCCGCCCGGGTACGACGGTCCCGGGCCCAATCCGCTGCTTCAGAACCACGTCCTCATGGCGTTCCACCCACCGATGCTCTACCTGGGCTACGTCGGGTTCTCGGTGCCGTTCGCCTTCGCGATAGCTGCACTCGTCACAGGGAGGGTCGGCGAGGGCTGGCTGGTCGAGACCCGGCGCTGGACCCTGTTCGCCTGGGGATTCCTCACAGCAGGCATCATGCTCGGCGCCTGGTGGAGCTACGAGGTCCTGGGCTGGGGTGGCTACTGGGGCTGGGACCCGGTCGAGAACGCATCGTTGCTGCCATGGTTGACCGGTACCGCCTACCTGCACTCGGTGATGGTCCAGGAGCGGCGCGGGATGCTGCGCGTCTGGAACCTGTCGCTGCTGTGCGCGACCTTCGCCCTGACGATCCTGGGCACGTTCCTCACCCGTTCGGGTGTCGTCGAGTCGGTGCATGCGTTCTCCTCGGGCACCGTCGGGCCGATGCTCCTGGGCTTCTTCGCCCTGATAGTCGCAGTGTCCGTCGGGTTGATCGGCTGGCGCGGCGACCGGTTGAGGTCGGCCGGGCGGATCGACTCGCCGCTGTCCCGAGAAGGTGCGTTCCTGGCCAACAACGTGGTTTTCGCCGCGTTCGCGTTCGTCGTCCTGCTGGGGACGGTGTTCCCGCTGGTGATCGAGGCGACCCGTGGCGACACCCTGTCGGTCGGTCCGCCCTACTTCGACCGGATGACGACACCGATCGGCCTGACGATCCTGTTGCTCATGGCCGTCGCTCCTGTGCTGCCGTGGCGCAAGGCGAGTGGCGAGCTGCTGCGCGAGCGGCTCTGGTGGCCGGCCTGGACCGGTGTGGCATCTCTCGTCGTGGCGGTCGCCATCGGAGCTACAGGTGTCGCCACGCTCCTCGCGTTCGGGCTCGGCGGGTTCGCCGCCGGCTCGGCACTCCGTCAGATCGCGCTGGCCACCCGCCGACAGGGCTGGCGCGGGTTCGTCGGGCGCGCCAACGGCGGGATGATCGTGCACCTCGGGGTGATCGTCGTCGGCGTGGCCCTGGCGGCGTCGATGAGCTACGTGAGCCAGGCGGAGTTCGACCTGGAGGAGGGTCAGACGGCCCGGATCGCAGGACACGAGGTCGAGTACCTCGGGTCCAGGACCGTCGACCTCGACAATCGCGTAGAGCTCATCGCCGACGTCCGCATCGACGGAGGCCCGGTCCACGAGCCACGCCTCAACCGCTACAGGCAGTCGGGTCAGACGGTCGTCACGCCGTCGGTCCGCACCGGGTTCACCCGTGACGTGATGCTGTCGATCGTTCGGGCACCCGGCGAGGACGATCCGACGCTGGGGCTCCGTGTGACCGTCCAGCCGTTGGTCGTCTGGCTGTGGGTCGGTGGATTCATCATCGCTCTGGGAACGGTGCTGGCGTTGTTCCCGGGCAGGCGCCGCAATCCGCTCGACCCGGTCTCGGCACCGGCACCGATCGAGCTGTCCGACGAACAGGTTCAGGAGGCAAGCCGATGAAGGGCCGCCGTGCTCCGATCATCGCCGGGATCGTCGGCGTGGCAGCGCTGGCGCTGGTGGCGCTCTTCGCGCTCGCTCCCGACCGGGCCGAACGCGCCGACTCCAGCCCGGTCGTGGGGAACCTCGCGCCGGCGCTGACCGGTACGACGCTGACCGGTGACGAGTTCGACATAGACGACCACCGCGGGCAGTGGGTGGTGGTGAACTTCTTCGCCACCTGGTGCCCGCCTTGTGTCCAGGAGCACCCCGAGCTGGTCGAGTTCGCCGAGCGCAACGGTGACGAGGTGCAGCTCGTCAGCGTCGCCTTCGACGACACCGAGGTCGACAAGGTCGCCCAGTTCTTCGCCGAGAACGGGGGGGACTGGCCCGTCGTCACCGCTGGTGCCTCGGGTGCCTCGCTCGACTACGGCGTGAAGAAGCTCCCGGAGTCGTTCGTCATCGACCCCTCGGGAACCGTCGTCGCGAAGATCAACGGTGGGGTCACCGCGGACGAGCTCGACCAGGTGATCGCAGACCGGACGGCAGGCTCATGAGCCCTGGTACAGCCCGCCACCCCCAACGCCAGAAGTGGTGGTGGTGGGCTCTGATGGGGGTCACCTGCGTGGCTGGGATAGTCATGGCCGGCTCGGGCGCCCCTACGGACGGACAGAGCCAGGAACGGCTCTTCGCCATCGCATCCCAGCTCAAGTGCCAGCAGTGCGTGGGCGAGTCGGTGGCCGACTCGCAGTCGCCCTCGGCGGTGCAGTTCAGGGAGGCCATCGCCGAGCAGATGGCGAAGGGCAGCACTGATGACGAGATCCTGAACTTCTTCGCCGACCGTTACGACCAGGAGATCCTGCTCACGCCGCCGGCATCGGGCGTGGGTTCTCTGGTCTGGGTCGTGCCGGTCGTGGCGCTGGTGGGGGCGGGGATCCTGCTGGCCGGTTCGTACCGTCGTCGCAACAGCGAGGCCGCAGGTCGCGAAGTGACCGACGACGACGAGGCACGCGTCGCCGCTGCGCTGCGGGACCGTTCGCAGCGAACCGGTTCATGACCGCGGACCGCCTCGACCCTGACGAGCTGGCGCTGCTCGAGGAGGAACGGGACCACCTGCTCGGCTCGATCGAGGACCTGGAACGTGAGTACGCCGCCGGTGACCTGGACGAGGCGGACTACCGGGCGCTCCACGACGACTACACCGTGCGTGCTTCCGAGACGATCAGGGCGATCGAACAGCGCAGGGCCCTCGTGGCGCCGAGGCGTTCGGGAGGGCGAGGTCGAACAGCGCTGGTGGTTGCGGCCGTCGTCGGTCTGGCCGTGGTCGCCGGGTTCGTCGTGGCCCGCAACGCGGGACAGCGAGGAGGCGGAGTCATCAGCGGTGCGGTGGACACACCTCGAGCGCGTCTGGCGACCTGTCAGCAGGCGTCGTTCCAGGACCCCGAGTCGGGGGTCGAGTGCTACGAGGCGATCCTCGATGACGCCCCGGACAACGTCGAAGCGCTGACCTATCAGGGTTGGGCGCTGATCCGGCTCGACCGGGTCGACGAGGGTGCCCAGAACCTCGCCCGAGCGATCGAGCTGGAGCCCGACTACCCGGACGCCAGGGTGTTCAGCGCGGTGCTGGCCGCCCGCGAGGGGGACTACGTGCGCGCCGCCGCCGAGATCGACCGCTTCTACCGCAACGACCCTTCCCCGATCGCCGTGCAGGTCCTGCAGTCCCAAGGCCTCGAACGCGAGATCTTCGTGGCGACCATCGACGCTGCCACGAGGTCGTGCTGGCAGCAGGCTGCCGAGGCACAGGACCCTGAGGAGACCGATGCCGAGGCGTTCCTCGTTTCGCTCGGCTCCTGTCTCGAGCAGTTGATCGCCGGAGACCCCGACAACGTCGACGCGCTGGTGTCGCTCGCATACACGAGCGTGGACCGTGAGACCGGCGACCTGAGCAGGGCGGTCGAGCTGGCTGACCTCGCCGTTGCCGCGGATCCGCAGGACCCGAACGCACTCCTGCTCAGGGCGTCGCTCGCGTTCGCTCAGGCCCGTGCCGAGGACGTCCGCTCCGATCTGGCAGTGCTGGACAGCCTTCCGCGCCCGACAGCATCGTTCCTGTTCGGATCCCCGGCGGATCTGCGCGACGCACTCGACGAAGCCGAGGGGGGCGCTGGCTCATCCTCCTCGGAGGGGGGAACCACCACGAGTGCGCCCCAGACCACCACGACCGTGGATGACCGGGTGCCGAACCCCGGTGGGGGCTGACGCGAACTGCTGTAGTGGGCAGCTGAGTCCGTGGCCCCTGAAGGGGCAGGCTCAGCGCGTGACGGCGCTGTGGTAGCTGTAGTCGGCCACGCCCGGCACGGTGAAGCGGAAGTTGGCCGTCGAAGTGCTGAGCGTTCCGACACGGATCTGCAACGAGCTGGGCAGGCCGTCGACCGGGATGAACCCGTGTTCCAGCCCCGGGGCGAACAACCCTCCGACCGAGAGTCCGGTGCGGATCAGATCGGTGAGCGCACCGCGGGTCGGGAGGTGGATCTGAGCGGCGACGCCGATGATGTCGTCGGGGTTGCCGAAGCCCTCGAGAACAGCCGCGATCAGGTCACCCGCGGCTGCGATGAAGTCACCGAGGTTGTCGACGATCAGATCGATCAGATCCTCGGTGGTGGGAGGTGTGTCCGAGTTGGCGATCAGCATCTCGAGAGCATCGCGGAGGACGTCGCGCAGGGCGTTGTCGAACAGGTCGGTGACGGCGCAGCCGGAGAAGATTCCGTCGCGCTCCATCACGAAGCTGAGCGTGCCGATCACCTCGAACGGGATCTCGCCGGATGCAAGGTCGGAGACCTCCAGGTTCTGCACCCCTGGGAAGGCGATGTCGGCCGAACCAGCCGGAATGTCCACCGTCGTGCCGTCGGGAGCAGCGTTCGTGGCGGGCAGCCGGTTGCGCTTGCACTGCGACGAGATGCTCGTGGAAGAGGAGCCGGGCACACCCAGCTTGGAGCGGAACCCGACCTGGATCACGTAGGGCTCGTCCCCGCCATCGCGGTCCTCGCCCCGGTGGACGGTGATCGACTTGGGAGACACCTTCCACTCGGTCGGGTCCGGGGGTGCCGCGCACGCGGAACCGATCAGTGCGATCACAGCCACGAGCAACGAGAAGACGGACGAACGGCGCATCATGACCCCCCTCGGTGCGACAACCAGCCGTCGCACGCAGTCGTGCGGACCGTAGCGCAACTGCATTGTCATGAGCGGTGAGAACCGGTCAGTTCCCCGGTACGGGCGTGTAGATCCCCGTGGCGAAGGTCGTCCCGTCCCAGTGCTGGAGGGTCCACACCGAGCCCTTCGCACAGCCGGACTTACCGGGTACCAGCATCCCGCGCCCCTGTGCACGGCGGACAAGGTCGGGTACGACATCGCCGTGGCTGCACAACACGGTCGTCGAGGAGGCAAGGCGCTCGAGCAGCTTCCAGGACACGTCCACGGATGTTCCCTCGCCGAGCGCGTCGCTGCATTCGATGCGCAGTCCCAACGCCGCGGCGAGCGGTTCCACCGATTCGACGCAACGGCGGTACGGGCTCGTGAGGATCCGTTCCACAGGCTCGTGGCGGAGCCAGCCGGCGAGCTTCTCGGCCTGCAACAGACCGACGTCGTCGAGACTCCGGTCGGCGTCGTGCGGGTCGCAGTCGTCCCGCGACCCCGCCGAGGCATGGCGGACCAGGTAGGTGGTCATCGGCGTCTCAAGCTATCCGCGTGCTCGGCCCCTGGATGAACGCCGCAGCAACCCGCACCGATGTCAGCGGATCTGCAAACCGTTGCAGCGCAGGAACTCGACCGTGGAGGTGACGTCGGTGTGAACGTGTGCGGACAGTCCGATCGAGCGGGCCGCGGCCACGTTCTCGGGCAGGTCGTCGATGAACAGCGCCTGGGTGGTGTCGAGGCCCATCGCCCCGAGCACGTGGTGGAACACTGCGGGATCGGGCTTGGCGATCCCTATCTCGGCGGTGTTGAAGATCAGGTCGAACTCGTCGATCAGGTCGAGCGCGTGGAGATCTCTTCGCAGCCTCGTCGTCCCGTTCGACAGGACCGCTGCAGTGCAACGGCTGCGAACCTGTCGCAGCACCCCCAGCATCGGTATGTCGACGACTCCGATGTTGGCCTCCCACCGGTCGAGCGCAGGTGCCACGGCCGCTCCGTAGGAAGCGGTGACCCTGCGACGGATCTCGTCCATCCACTCGCGGTACGTCATTGCGCCGGTGGTGGCGAGCGGACCCAGCTCCGCTCCGAACCCGATCCCGAGAATCGTTCCCGCGGGCAGCCCGAAGCTCTCCTCGAGCTGGTACATGTCGTCGTCGTTCCAGTCGCGCACCACGCCGTCGAGGTCGAAGATCACCGCCTCGGGTCCCGGGCTCACTTCAGCCCCGGAGTGAGTGGAGACGGTCGAGGACCGCGGGAAGTGCTGAGATGAACCGGTCGACGTCGGAGTCCGTGCTCGACCAGCCGACCGACACGCGCAGCGACCGCTCGGCGTCCGCTCCCATCGCAGCGAGTACGGGGGACGGCTCGAGCGACTCGGTGCTGCAAGAGCTGCCCGAGTGCACCGCCACGCCCATCTGGTCCAATCCGAGCAGCACTGGCTGCGGCTCGATGCCTTCGATGCCCAGGCAGACCAGGTGGGGGAGCCTGTCGACAGGGTCGCCGAGCACGAACACTCCGTCGGTCCTGCCGGCGAACTCGATGATCCGCTCGGTGAGTAGTCGCTGCACCGCCTGTTCGGCTTCGCGGCTCTCGATGAGCTCGGCAGCGGCCGCACCCATACCGACGAGTGCAGGCACGTTCTCCATCCCCGCGCGTCGAGCACGTTCCTGGTCGCCGCCGACCAGCAGGGGGGACAGGCGTAGTCCGCGGCGCACCAGAAGGACCCCTGTGCCCGGTGGCGCACCGAACTTGTGGCCCGAGACCGACATCAGGTCTGCTCCCGATTCGGTGAACGTGATGTCGTCGCGCCCGGCGGCCTGCGCTGCGTCCACGTGAACCAGGACGCCCCTGGCACGGCACCGGTCCACGACCTCCTGGACATCCTGGCGGGTCCCGACCTCGTGGTTTCCCCACTGCAGGTGGACCAACGCAGTGTGGTCGTCGACCGCATCGAGCAACTCGTCGACGTCAACACGTCCGACCGAGTCGACACCGACCTCCACGAAGGGCCCTCGAGCCGCCCACTGACGCACGGCTGAGTGCTCCACCGATGACAGCACCATCGCCTGACGGGCGCCGTCGCGCAGGCGGGCGCCGTGACACGCGGCAGCGATCGCCTCGGTCGCGCCCGACGTGAACACCACTTCTCTCGCACGTGCGCCGAGCATGGTCGCCACCTGTTCACGCGCCTCCTCCAACGCGACGCGTGAGCTCATACCCTCGGCATGGATGCGCCCCGGGTCCGCGTTCGCCCCGTCGAACCATGCGGTGAGTGCAGCGACGGCGACAGGCCGGGTCGGTGATGTCGAGGCGTGGTCGAGGTATGAGCGCGCCACGTCAGGCGCCGACGGAGGTCACGCAGTGGTCGTCGCCACAGGAGTGGACACTCACCTGGTCGACCTTGGTCTCGCCGTGCAGAGCGCGGAGCATGCCCTTGACCATGCCGCGGTCGACAGCACAAAGGACGGGGTTCTGCACAGCAGCGTCACCGAAGGGGCAGTGGTCGGTGACGATGCGCAGCGACGAGCCCTCGCTCTCGGCGCGCGCAGCGAATCCGTGTGAGCTCAATGCATCAGCGACAGCGTTCAGTGCGGCCTTCGCGGAACGGTGGTGCCTTTCGCCCATGGCCGTCGCCAAGGTGCGGCCGTACTCCTCGCCGACCTCCTCGGCGATCGCCGCAGCCCGTTCGGTGCCGAGCTCCGACAGCGCCCGCCCGAGGAGGGTGACGACGACGTCGTCCTGGCGAACCGACACGTCGAGGCTCGCTTCGTCTGTCGTGCTGCGGTAGCGCTTGGACGGCCGCCCAGCCCCGCCGGGAGAGCGCTCTGTGCCCACTTCCAGGTGACCGCCGGCAGTCAGTTTGTCCAGGTGGTGGCGAGCGACGTTGGGATGCAGGCCGAACTGTTGGGCGACCTCGGAGGCCGTCGTTCCGGAGTCGCTCGAGAGGGCGAACAGGTAGATCTCACGGCGGGTGGGGTCGCCGAACGCCGAGGTGATGGCGGTTACCGCCGAGGCGAACTCGGTGCGACTGAGAGGTGGCACGGGCCCGAGCCTATGCTCGGCCCATGACCGTCACCGAGCAGGATGTGATCGAAGCGTTGCGGCCCGTGCAGGACCCGGAGCTGCACCGATCGATCGTGGAGCTGGACATGGTTCGCTCCGTGGCTGTCGACCTGCCGACCGTGACGATCCAGATAGCGCTCACCGTGCCGGGGTGCCCGCTCAAGGCCGAGATCCAGAACCGGGTCGACAGCGCAGTGCGCGCGCTCGCAGGGGTGGAGCAGGTGTCGATCGACTTCACATCGATGACCGACGAGGACCGGGCGGTGCTGCGCAGCAAGCTCCACGGCGACCCTGCGGCGACCGCCGGGTCGCAGCAGGCCCACGGCCATGCCGAGGGACGGTCGATTCCGTTTGCCGATCCTTCGTCCAGCACGCGGGTGCTCTTGATCGCATCGGGTAAGGGCGGAGTCGGCAAGTCGTCGGTCACGACCAACCTGGCGATCGCTCTGGCGCAGCGTGGCAAGTCGGTGGCTGTCGTCGACGCCGATGTCTGGGGCTTCTCGATCCCCCGGATGCTCGGCGTGGAGCGCCCGCCGGTGCTGATCGACAAGATGATCGTCCCGCCCGAGGCGTACGGCGTGCGGTGCATCTCGATGGGGTTCTTCGTCGAGGAGGACCAGCCGGTCATCTGGCGTGGACCGATGCTGCACAAGGCGCTCGAGCAGTTCCTCACGGATGTCTTCTGGGACGAGCCCGACTACCTCGTGGTCGACCTTCCTCCGGGGACCGGCGACATCTCGCTCTCCCTCGCGCAGTTCCTTCCACGGGCGGAGCTGTACGTCGTCACGACGCCGCAGCCAGCCGCCCAGAAGGTCGCTCAGCGTGCTGCGGCGATGGCCGAGAAGGTCCGCCTCGAGGTCAAGGGCGTCATCGAGAACATGTCGTGGTTCACCGGTGACGACGGCAAGCGCTACGAGCTCTTCGGTGCCGGCGGCGGGCAGGAGCTCGCAGACTCCGCAGACGTGCCGCTGCTGGGTCAGATCCCGCTCGTGCCGCTGCTGCGGGAGGGTGGCGACGAGGGTCGGCCGATCACCGCGGTCGAACCAGACTCCGAAGCGGCCAAGGCGTTCGCGGCGATTGCCGAACGGGTCGACGTCGAGCTGGCACCCACCCGTCGCTACAACCCTGCTCTGAACATCATCTGAGACGCTGCTGACAGCGGTCCGGCAGCTCGGTCCGTCTTTCGGCAGCTGAGCCGGGAAATCAGCTCCTCTTGAGGAGCAGCTGGAGCTCCAGCGTGCCGGTGTCCGAAACGGACAGCACCACCGGGGCTGACGGGACCTCGACGTCGAAATCGGCGAAGGTGATCTCGGTGGAGCCGACGATCACGATCGTGTCGCCGGCCAACTGGGCTTCCAGGGGGATCTCGATCTGCTGGGTGACCCCGTGGACCGTCAGCTCACCGACACCGGTCACCGATACCTTCTCCCCGGAGGCGGCACCGTCGGGGAGCACGATCCCCTCGGTCAACGAGAAGGTCGCTTCCGGGAACTGATCGGTGTCCAGCGCCTCCTGCACCCTGCTGTTGCGCCGCGAGTTGTTGGTCGTGATCGTCGTCATGTCGGCCGTGACGTCGACGGAACCCACGGTGTCGCCGTCGATCACGAGAGTTCCCGTCACGTCACCGGTGCGGCCGACGGCTTCGGTGGCACCGACGTTCACGAGCTCCTCGTCTATGCGGAACCCCACGAACGTTCCGGTCGCCGACTCGAAGTCGAACTCTCCGGTCTCCGAGTCGATGCTCCAAGTGCCGGCTATGTCGGTCTCGGTTCCCGAGCCGCCGGAGCTGTCGTCCGAGCCGGTGGTCGTCGAGACCGCACCGACAGCTGTGTCCAGGTCCACCTCGTCGGGTGAGTCCCCTCCGAACAACAGGTATGCCCCGGCGGCCACGAGTAGAACCACCACCACGATTGCTGAGATGCCGTATTTGAGTGCTGGCTTCATGCCGCTGAGCCTAGGGAAATACAGTGACTGGTTCATCGAACCAGGAGAAGGCTGACGTGGACGTGCGCATCGGCGTGACACATACCCCCCGTGAGATCGAGGTGCAGCTCGCCGAGGACACCGACCGTGGAGCGTTGAAGAAGCAGATCGGGGAAGCGCTCTCGTCGGGCGAAGGAACGCTGTGGCTCGAGGACCGCAAAGGTCGGGAGGTCGCCGTGTCGGTCGACAAGATCGCCTACGTCGAGCTGGGCAGCGCGACCGAGTCGCGCCCGATGGGCTTCTCGAGCTGAGCGGTGAACGGCCCGAGATCAGCTCTCGGGCTGCTCGACCGTCGACTGCTGTTCGTCACCGGCAAGGGTGGCGTCGGCAAGACTTCGGTCGCCTCCGCGATCGGTCAGCTCTCGTCGAGTCGTGGGCAGCGAACGTTGGTCTGCGAGGTCGACTCCAAGGGTGACCTCGGGGACTTCTTCGGTGTCGGTCCCCTCAGGTTCGAGCCGACCGAGGTCCGACCGAACCTCCATGCGATGGCCATGGACACCGAGGCCTCGCTCAAGGAGTACCTGTCGCTCCAGCTGAAGCTGCCGCTGCTGGCCCGCCTCGGGCCGCTCGCCCGCACGTTCGACTTCATCGCCAGCGCAGCCCCCGGGGTGAAGGAGATCCTCACCGTCGGCAAGCTCGCCTGGGAGGTCCGCGAGAACCACTACGACCTGGTCGTCGTGGACGCCGCGGCGACCGGGCACGTCGTCGGCCAGCTCGCGTCGCCGGTGGCGATCAACGAACTGGTGAAGGTCGGGATGGTCCGGAACCAGACGGACTGGATGATCGACATGCTCACGGATCCCGACCAGACCGCAGTGGTCGTGGTGACGGTGCCCGAGGAGATGCCCGTGTCGGAGACCCTCGAGCTGGTGGACCGTCTGGGCGACGAGACCGACATCGAGGTCGCCGCCATCGTGGTGAACCGCGTGCTTCCCGAGCTGTTCTCCCGAGGGGACGAGGCGGTCTTCGACCGACTCCGGGAGCCGGACGCACAGGCTCTGCTGGCCGAACGTGTCGGTGCCGGCATCACTGCGGTGATGGAGGGGGCCGACCTGGCGGTGAGCCTGCGACGCAGCAGGGTCCGTCACCTCTCGCGGCTGCGGGAGGGACTTCCCCGCGGGATGGCCGTGCTGAACCTGCCGTTCCTGTTCACCCGGTCCCATGGCGTGCGGGCAACCGGCAAGATCGCCGAAGCGCTCGGCGAGGAGCTCGGATTCTGATGGCTGGAAGTGGCGTTCCGGGGCGTGAGGATCACGGTCGGGTCGACTCGCTCGAGCAGCTGTGTGCGGCGAAGGAGATAATCGTCTCCACCGGTTCGGGTGGTGTGGGCAAGACGACGACAGCGGCCGCGCTGGGTGCGACCGCAGCCGCTCGGCTGGGCATCAAGGTGCTGGTCCTGACCGTCGATCCGGCGAAGCGTCTCGCCAACGCGCTCGGCATGGAGCGCTTCGGCAACATCGAGACGCGGGTCCCCGACAAGGCCTTCGCCGAGGCGGGCGCCGAGGCTCAGGGTGAGCTGTGGGCTGCGATGCTCGACACCAAGCAGTCCTGGGACGACCTCGTTCGACTGCACGCTCCTGACGTGGCCACCCGCGACGCCATCCTGGCCAACCCGCTGTACCAGAACATCACCGGCAAGTTCGTCCAGAGCCACGACTACGTCGCTATGGAGCGCCTCTACGAGATCCACAACTCGGGGCGCTACGACCTGATAGTCGTCGACACGCCGCCGACCCGCAACGCGCTCGACTTCCTCGACGCGCCCGAGCGCATGGCCGAGTTCTTCTCGTCACGGCTGTTGCGTTGGCTCATAGCGCCCTACCGCTCCAGGTTCGTGGGGCTCGCATCCAAACCCTTCTACTCGGTTGCGGACCGGATCCTGGGCACCCAGTTCCTCGAGGACATCGCCGAGTTCTTCATCCTCTTCCAGTCGATGTACGACGGCTTCGTGGAGCGGGCTCACGCCGTGACCGAGCTCTTGGCCAGCTCGCAGACGAGCTTCCTGGTGGTGTCGACCCTCGAGGTCGCCCCGTCGCGCGAGGCCGCCTACTTCCTCTCGCTGCTCGAGGAGCGCCACTACCACGTAGGCGCACTGGTGCTGAACAAGGTGCTGCCGGACCTGCTGCTCGACAAGGCTGGGACCGAGACCGCCAGGCTGCTCGCCAAGCACGGCCATGAGATCGGTGCGCAGCTGGACCAGGAGCTCGAGCTCGAGATGCCCCATTGCGGTGCGATCCTCGCCGAGGTCGGCCGCAGCTTCCTCGACTACCAGGTCGTTGCCCGTCGGGAGTCGGAGCAACGCAAGGAGCTGGCAGCGATCCCCGATCTGGCGCTGACCGTTCCGTACTTCGATGATGACATCCACTCGCTCGAGGGGTTGTTGCGACTGGGGCAGGGAATCTGGTGACGGGCACATACGACGACGAGCCGCGATTCGGCATGTCGAGCTACACGAACCCCGACTACGACGCACCCGATATCGACGACCTGGACGACGACCGGGACTTCACCGCCGAGCACGTCGGGATGGTCGTGCCGCCGGTCGAGGTCGAGGCGTCCCGACACCTCAAGCGCCTGGTCGTCGGCTGGGAGATGCTGTCAGACCTGTCGTTCTCGGATCTCCTGTTGTACGTGCCTCTGCCGGCGCACGACGAGGGTCGCAACCGTTACCTGGTGGCCAACCAGGTACGACCGAACACCGGCCAGACCCTGTTCCTGGACGACGTCGTCGGGCGGACCATGGACGCGACGCAGCGACCGGCGATCGCCCAGGCGGCCGGCAGCGGTGAGATCGTCGAGACGGTCCTCGAGTCACCGTGGCTCGAGGAGCTGATCCGCGTCACCGCCATCCCGGTGCGCTTCGGTGGACGGATCGTCGCAGTGCTCGCCCGCGAGTCGGCGATGTCGATGACCCGTCAGCCCGGGGTGCTCGAGCGGGTCTACCTGGACGTCTTCGACCGACTGGCACGGATGGTGGCCGCAGGTGATTTCCCCTTCGCCGAGGAGGAGGTCCTAGCTGCCGGTGGTCCCCGTGTCGGCGACGGAGTGGTGCTGCTCGACGACCAGGGAAAGGTCGAGTTCGCGTCGCCGAACGCCATCTCCGCCCTGAGGCGTCTGGGTGTCTCAGGTCGAATCCAGGGCCAGAGTCTCACCGACCTCGGAGCGGAGACCGCCGCGACCTACCGGGCATTCTTCACCGCCCACCCGGCCGCCGAGGAGGTCGAGCGTGACGACGCCAGCGTCGTGCTGCGGTGCATACCACTGATCGACCGGGGCAGGGTCGACGGGGCGATCGTGCTCCTGCGAGACATCTCCGAGCTGCGCAGCAGGGACCGGCTTCTTGTATCGAAGGACGCGACGATCAAGGAGATCCACCACAGGGTCAAGAACAACCTGCAGACCATCTCGTCGCTGCTGCGGCTGCAGGGTCGCCGGCTGACCGAGCCGTCTGCCAAGGCAGCGGTCGAGGAGTCCGTGCGGCGGATCCGCTCGATCGCACTCGTGCACGAGACCCTCTCGCGCGAGTCCGGCGACGAGGTCGACTTCGGTGAGATCCTCCGCCCGCTGGTGAGGATGGTAGAGGAGGGCTTGACCTCGCCGGACCAGCCCGTGGTGTTCACGATCTCGGGGAACTCGGGCCGGTTGCCGTCACCGGCGGCGACGTCACTCGCGGTCGTGCTGACGGAACTGCTCCAGAACGTCGTGGATCACGCCTATCCGCCGGGCACCCTGGGCGCCGACGAGACCGCGAAAGTGACGATAGAGCTCCGACAAGGAGCCGGAGTGCTGCACGTGGCCGTGGTCGATGACGGCATCGGGACGGGGGAGGGGTTGGATCCCGAGAGCACGACCAGCCTCGGAATGTCGATAGTTCGAGGGCTGGTCGCAGAGCTGGACGGCACGATCACCTTCGCTCCGGCTGTCCGGACGGGGTCGGCGCAGTCCGCCGGTGGCCGGCCTGGCACACGGGTGGAGTTGTCCGTTCCCGTGGTGCGCGCCCCGGAGCCGGACGCGACACGGCCTCCCGGTGTGGGAGGCCGTTCGGTAGGTCTGTGAGCGAAGCAGGAGGCGTCCTGCGGGGGCTCAGGAGGCCTGTGCGGCCCTGCGCTGCTGGGCGACCCATGCGCGACGCAGCTTGCGGCGCTCCTCCTCGGAGGTTCCACCCCAGACGCCCGAGTCCTGGTTGGTGGTGAGAGCGAATTCCAGGCACGGTGCCTTGGCCTCGCAGCTGTCGCAGACGGCTTTCGCAGCCGCGATCTGCTCGAGGGCCGGTCCGGTCGTGCCGACCGGGAAGAAGAGGTCCGGGGCGGTGTCCCTGCAGGACGAGACCGCTCGCCAGGAGTCGGTCGCGGTGTTCAGGCTACGGCTCGAGGTCAGCGCCACTGTTCCTCCGATGGGGGGGACGCGAGGGGGTCCGCGTCCGATATGGGATTGGAAGGGATGATTGTTCAGTGCCCGGAGACCTAGGTTTCCCGCCTGGAACCTTCATCCGGGTTCGCGACGGCTGGGAACTTGTGAATCCGTGAACAAAGTCCACGGTACTGCTGCACTCCCACTGTGTAAAGGAAAAGTTTCCAGAACATGTCCGATCTCCGACGACCTTTGATCTGTGCTCACCGGGGTGCCTCGGCGGACCATCCCGAGAACACGCTCGAGGCGTTCGCGGGGGCCCGCGAACAGCTCGCCGACTGGGTCGAACTCGACGTGCATCTGACCGCTGACTCACAGCTCGCGATCGTGCACGACCCCCGCTACTCCGATGGTCGGCTGGTCTCCTCCGTTGATGCCGCACAGAGGCCGGAGACAGTGCCTCTCCTCGAGGATGCACTGGACGCCTGCTTGGGCATGGGCGTCAACATCGAGATCAAGGTCCCCGAACCCGGCACCGACGCCGCCGCGTTGGTGGCCGAGCTCGTCGTGGCCACGGTCGTCGGACGCCGCGAACGCGGGGTCGGTCAGCCGATCGCCGTCTCCTGCTTCGACGAGGCGACGATTGCACGAGTCCGGACACTCGACGGCTCGCTGGAGACCGCCCAGCTGGTGTTCGACCTGTCCGCCGACCCGACGATGATCGAGCGGGCGGCCGACAGGGGAGCGGCAGGGATAAACCCGTGGGACCCGTTCGTCGATGCAGAGCTGGTCGAGAGATGCCGGTCTCTCGGACTCGCCGTGACACCCTGGACCGTCGACTCGCGGGAGCGGATCATCGAGCTGGCCGCGCTGGGGGTCGACGGGATCATCACCAACACACCCGCTCTGGCGCTGTCCTACCTGCTCTGATCCCTGCTGCTCTGATCCCTGCTGTTCTGATCTCGGCTGCTCTGATCCGTGCCGGGACCTGCCGGCACGACGACGGTCAGCGCGTCGGGTCGGTGGACCAGGTGGAGCTCGGCGGCGTCGCCGAGGTGGTCACCGTCGACCTGGTACGGAAGTGACGACGTCCTCCTAACCGTCACGGAGCGGACGTCGCTGCGTACAACCAGTTTGCGGGTCTCGCGAAGGCCCTTGCCGCGCAGAGCCCGGATCATCGTCGCCAGGAAGTGGCGCACACGCATGGAGCGCAGCACCACCACCGTGAACGCTCGGTCGGTCGAGTTTCCCGGATCGACGACGAACGGCCTGTGACCGACGAAGGTGTAGGGATCGCTGTTCATCACCAGCGCGAAGAACGCGTCGTGGACAGTGGTTCCATCGTCCAGTTCGACGATGAAGTGCGGGCGACGACGGTCATAACCGCCGAAGAAGGTCCGCAGTCCCGCGTAGACGAAGAGGCCGTGGCCGTATCGTCGCTTGAGGTGGGCGTGTCGCTCCACCACGGCAACCAGGGCGGCGTCCCATCCGATGCCGGTGTGGAAGCAGAAGTGCCGGTGGTCCCGGCCGGTCAACCCGCTGCCCTCGATCGTGCCCACCCCGATCCGACGCAGTTCGACCCGGCCGTCGCCGGGGAGCAGCATCCTGGCGGCTTCCACGGGGTCGTCGGGAAGTCCGAGGGTCCGACAGAACACGTTGGTTCCCCCACCAGGGAGGGCGACGAGCGGTACCCGCGTGCCCACCAGAGCGTTGGCAACCTCGTTGAGGGTCCCGTCGCCACCCAGCACGGCCACCGCGTCGACGCCCGAGAAGACCGCCTCTGCGGCGAGGGTCGTTGCGTCGCCTCGGCGCTCGGTCTCGACGATGCTCACCTCGCCGTGTTCGGCCAGGGCTGCCGCGACCGCTGCGCGCCGTTGCGGGGTGGTCGAGGAGGCAGCTGGGTTCACCACCAGGCGGATGTGCACCGCAGAAGTGTGCACCGTGGCGTGCCTCGGGCCGTGCCACCACCTGTCATGTCGCCGCGGTTTGTTACCGGTCGGTAGCGCGGTGCAGAATCCCCAGTCATGAACGTCGTCGTGTGTGTGAAGCAGATCCCGGACCCGGCCGACCCGGGTGCGTTGGATCCCAATACCAAGACCCTCAAGCGTGACGGGAAGCTCATCCTGGACGAGTCCGACAGCTACGGCGTCGAGATGGCGCTCCAGCTGGTCGACGCTGCCGGTGGCGGTGAGGTGACCCTCGTCTCCATGGCTCCCAACAGCGAGGTCGGCGGTCTGCGGACCGCCCTGGCGATGGGCGCCGCCAAGGCCGTCCTGGTCAGCGACGACGCCCTGGCAGGCACCGACGCCCTCGGTACCTCCAAGGTGCTCGCCAAGGCGATCGAGCGTGCCGGTCAGGCCGATCTGATCCTGGCGGCCACGGAGTCGTCGGACGGCTACACCGGTGTCGTGCCCGAGCAGATCGCCGAGCTGCTCCAGCTCCCGTCGGTCACCTTCGCCAAGGAGATCGCTGTCGACGGTTCGACGGTCAAGGTCCAGCGACAGACCGAGGCCGGCTACGACGAGGTCGAGAGCCCGCTGCCGGCGGTCGTCTCGGTGACCGCCGGTGTCGTCGAGCCCCGCTATCCCTCCTTCAATGGGATCATGGCCGCCAAGTCCAAGCCGGTCG
>CAYVDN010000007.1:91375-94646 GCA_964450685.1 uncultured Microthrixaceae bacterium | reverse complement strand
GGTTCACCTACGTCGAGTCGTACCTGGCCCGCGGCCTCGACATCGACGACTTCGCTCCGAACCTCAGCTTCTTCTTCTCCAACGGCATGGACCCCGAGTACTCGGTGCTCGGCCGGGTCGCCCGCCGCATCTGGGCGATTGCGATGCGGGACCGCTACGGCGCGGCCGAACGGTCACAGAAGCTCAAGTACCACGTGCAGACCTCGGGCCGGAGCCTGCACGCCCAGGAGATGGCGTTCAACGACATCCGCACGACGCTGCAGGCGCTGTGCGCCATGTACGACAACGCGAACAGCCTGCACACCAATGCCTACGACGAAGCGGTCACGACGCCCACCGCCGAATCTGTGCGCCGGGCGCTCGCGATCCAGCTGATCATCACCAACGAGTGGGGCCTGTCGATGTGCGACAACCCCTTGCAGGGCAGCTTCATCATCGAGGAGCTCACCGACCTGGTCGAACACGCCGTGCTCGACGAACTGGACCGCATCGACCGGCGCGGCGGTGTGCTCGGGGCGATGGAGACGGGCTACCAGCGCGGCCGCATCCAGGACGAGTCGATGCTCTACGAGCAGCGCAAGCACGACGGTTCCCTGCCGATCATCGGGGTCAACACGTTCATCGGTCCCGAGTCGAACGAGGTGCCGGCCGACATGGAACTAGCCCGGTCGAGCGAAGCCGAGAAACGTGAGCGCATCGAAGCGGTTCAGGAGTTCCGCGACCGACACGCCGGCGAACGACCCGAGGCGCTCGCACGTCTGCGTGCCACAGCCCTTTCGGGCGGAAACGTCTTCGCGGAGCTGATGCACACCGTGCGGTGCTGCACCCTCGGTGAGATCACCGAGGCCCTGTTCGAGGTCGGCGGCCAGTACCGCCGCAACGTCTAGTCGACGGCGTTCACCCGGTCGCTCGAGTCGCCGGCCCCTGTGTCATTCGAGTTGCCCTGGATCGCGAAGCCGATCAACGGGAAAGCGAGCACAGACACCATTCCCGCGCCGACCAGAGCGGTTGCGTTCTGGCTGGTCATCCGGTCCGTCGCCAGACCTATCTCGGTGATCACGACCAGCAGCGGCAACGCGGTCGCCTGGAGGAACGCGAGCGACGTCCGCTGCCTCGGCTCGAGCAGGCCCCTGTAGACGAACAGTGCCGGCAGCCCGCGAACGGCCAGCAGCAGGGCCAGGAACATGGGAACGCGCAGCAGCGTGGACGTCGAACCGAACAGCGCGTCCAGGTCGAAGTTGACGCCGCTGACTATGAAGAACACCGGGATGAGAAAGCCGAAGCCGATCGCCTCGATCCGCGGTGTGAGCGCATGGGACTGCTCCGGGCTCAGCGCCAGGCGGGTGATCATCCCGGCAGCGAACGCTCCGAGCAGGTTGTCCAGCCCCAGGTCCGCAGCGATGACGACGAGCGCCACCAGCAACAGGATGATGATCCGCACCGGGAGCTGGGTCGATGTGGACAGGTGGCGTTGGAGTATCTCGACCAGCTTCGGTGGCTGAGGCCTTGATGCCATCACCGCGACTGCAACGGCGAGCAGTGCGAAGGCGACGAGCAACGCAGCCTCGGTGAACGGGTTGGATCCGCTCAACAGGACCGTGACCGCGAGGATCGGGCCGAACTCGCCGACGGCACCCGAAGCGGTCATGAACTGGCCGAAGCGGGTCTCGAGCAGACCGCGGTCGCGCAGCATCGGCAGCAGGGTGCCGATCGCCGTGGTCGTCAACGCCAGCCCGACCAGCAGCCCGGAGATGACGACACCCTCGAACGCCATGACCGTCGCAACGGTGAGGCCGAGAACCAGGCTGATGACCCAACCGCCGATCGCCCGGTTCATCGGCGCGCCACGCAACCTGGCGAAGTCGATCTCGTAGCCGGCCAGGAAGAACAGCACCGCCAGGCCCATCTCGCTCAGACCGCGCACGAACCCGTCGACGTCTACCCAGCCGAGGACGGCCGGGCCGATGATCATGCCGAGGATCAGTTCGAAGAGGACGCTGGGTATGCGCCAGCGTCTAAGCATCTCGGCGAGAAGCGGTGCCACGACCGCTGCGGCGCAGATCGTCAGTAGCGACAGGGCTGTCGAGTTGGGCATGGGCAGCTGAGCCTAGGGATCGCTGGTGGCGAGCGTGATCAATCGTCGTGCGAGGGGCGCCGGCGATCCCGTTTTGTCCTGGAACGCTGCTGCTTCTGGTCGAGACGCCGGATCTGGGATCCTCTCGTCGGTCGGGTCGGACGCCTGGGGCGGGTAGGCGCCAGCGCGGATGCCAGCCGTGCGGCGAGCCGTTCGCGGGCGATTGCACGGTTGCGGTTCTGGGATCGCTCGTCGTCCGCCACCACCTTGATCTCCTGACCGAAGCGCTCGGTCAGTCGTGCGCGCTGGTGGTCGCTCAGCGTCGGTGACGAGGCGATGTCGAAGCGCAACTCGACGCGTGTCGCGGAGCGGTTGGCGTGCTGGCCGCCGGGTCCGCCGGAGGTGGAGAAGCGCTCCTCGATCTCCGCCGCGGGGATGGTCAGACCGGGCCGAACCGGCAGGTCAGCTGCGGGCACCGCCGTGCGCCTGGACCGCTGCGAGCACCTTGCGTGCGGACGGGTTGACCAGCCCGACCGCGTCCGGATGGCCGGGGTCACCGATGACCACCGTGGGAACCGTCTCGTTGCCGTTGGCGTACGACCGGACGACCGCCGCGGCAGAAGGGTCCTGCCAGATGTCGACCTCGCGGTAGGTGAGATCTGTGCGCTTCAGCTTGTGGCGCAGCATCGAGCAGTAGCCGCAGCCGGGGCGCCAGTAGACCGTGACGTCGACATCCATCCGGCTCACGCTACCGGCCGGTCCGACAGCACCCTGGTCAGCGCCTCGATGGAAACGATCGGGTCGACGCCGTCGTTGGCGCGCAGCCACTCGGCGTTGCGCCGGTGCAGCTCGACGGTTTGGTCGAAGCGATTCAGGAACACCGAGGTGGGCGCCACGGCGGCCAGCGCCGCAACGGCCGGACGCACCGCGTTGAGTGTGCCCAGGCCGGCGTCGGCAACGAGGAGCACCGAGTCGGGGGCGAGCTCCCTGGTCAGGTCCAGGCAGTCGCCGTCGTGGGCGATCGGCGACCACAGCCCGCCGGCCAGCTCGACGACGCCGATGCCGAAGTGGTCGTCGCCCCATGACGAGGAGAGTTCGTCGGCGAGATCGCCGAGTCGGATCGGGTCGCGGCCGAGAGCGTCTGCGGCCATGGGAGGCGCCATCGCCACCGGGTACCAGCGCGACTGCGGACAGACC
>CAYVDN010000007.1:41658-91275 GCA_964450685.1 uncultured Microthrixaceae bacterium | reverse complement strand
GTGCCCGGTGCGACCGTTGGTGGGCGGATCGCGGGCACGAGGATGCCTCGTTCCAGTAGCGCTGCAGCCACCTCGACGGCGCGGCGTTCGTCGCCGAGCAGGATCGCCACGATGGGGGAGTCGTGTCCGGGTACCAGGTGTTCGATGTTCGAGCGCAGACGATCCACCAGCCGGTCACCTTCGGTCGACCGCAGCACCGCCAGCGCGGCGAGTGCTGCGGCGGAGTCCGCCGGGGTGCCCGCGGTGGTGAAGATGAACGACCGTGACGTGTTGCGACACAACGCGACCAGCTCACGGTCGGCGGCGACGAAGCCCCCGGCTGCGCCCAGGGTCTTGGAGAGGGTGCCGACGATGACCGAACCGGGGGGCGGGTCGGCTGCGAGCACGGCGTGGGCCTCGTCCACGACGAGCAGCGAATCGTGGTCAGCGCACAGTTCTGAGATGGCGTCGAGCGGCGCGCTGTCGCCGTCCATCGAGAAGACCGAGTCGGTCACCACGACCGTCGGCTTGGAAGTTCCGTTCGACACGTCCTGCGCCCGGAGCTCGGCGAGCATTCCGGCCAGGTGGTCCAGGTCGGCGTGGCGGTAGACCCGGACCCGCGCCCGTGCCAGCCGGCAGCCGTCGATGATCGACGCGTGGTTGAGCTCGTCGGAGAACACCACCATCTCCGGAGCACAGCGGGCCAGCGCACCGAGGATGCCGACGTTCGCCTGGTAGCCGCTGGGGAACAGCAGGGCGTCGTCACGACCGGTCCAGGCTGCCAAGGCTGATTCGAGCTCGTCGTGGACAGGGCGTCCGCCGACGATCAGCCGAGCGGCGCCGCTGCCCGTTCCGTAGCGGTCGACGGCCGCGTGCGCGGCGGAGACGACTGCGGGGTGCTGGCTCAGTCCCAGGTAGTCGTTCGAGGCGAACGTCACCACGGCCCTGCCATCGGAGCTGATGGTGGTGACGGGAGTTCCCTTCTCGAGGGTGCGCACAGAGCGCCAGCGCCCCTCGGCACGGGTGGCGGCGTTGTGCCGCGTTATCCGCTGCGCCCAGACGTTCACCCCTGCACGCCCACCGCGGTGATCGCCTCGGTCAGCACCGCGACGATCCGCTCGATCTCCTCGGGGGTGGAGGTCAGGATCGGCATCACGACCACGACGTCTCCCAGCGGGCGGATCAACACGCCCCGCTTCACGCACTCCGAGCTGACACGACGGCCCCAGCGTGTGGCGCCAGGGGGCGGAGACAGCTCCACACCGACCATGAGCCCCTGCTGGCGGACCACGCGCACCTCGGACAGCGGTGCGATGTGCTCGGCGAGCAGCTCCGACAGCTGTGCCGCGCGCGACCTGACGTTGTCGAGCACTGACCACTCGTCGAGGAGCTCCAGGTGCCGGCGCCCGACGGCCGCAGCGAGCGCGTTCCCGCTGTAGGAGTGGCCGTGGTAGAGCGTGCGCTCGCCCAGGTCCTCGCCCAGGAAGGCCGCGTAGACCCGCTTGTCGGCGGCCGTGGCGGCCATCGGCAGGTAGCCGCCGGTGATGCCTTTGCCCAGGCACATCAGGTTCGGGGTCAGCTCGCACAGCTCGGACGCGAACAGCGCCCCGGTACGCCCGAAGCCGGTGGCGACCTCGTCGCAGATCAACAGGACGTCGTGTTCGGCGCACGCCGAGCCGAGCGCGGCGAACTCACCGGCGGGGCGCAGGTGCATGCCGGCAGCACCCTGCACGAGCGGTTCCACTACGACTGCGGCCAGTTCATCGGAGTGACGGGCGATCAGCTCGCACGCGATCTCGATGCAGTCGGGATCATCGAATCCCGGAGCTCGCAGCACCGAGAAGCGCAGCGGGTCGAAGATGTCGGTGCCGAAACCACCGGCGCCCACCGACAGCGATCCGATCGTGTCGCCGTGGTAGGCGCCGCCGAACGCCAGGTAGCGGGTGCGGCCGCCGACCCCCTGGTTGGTCCAGAACTGGAAAGCGATCTTCAGAGCCTGCTCGACGGCTGCCGCGCCGTCAGATGCGAACAGGAGGTGGGGTGACCGCATCGGCAGGCGCGGAGCCAACGCCTCGGCGAACTCGATCGTGGCACTGTTGCCGTTTCCGAGGAGGGTCGAGTGGGCGACCTTGTCGAGTTGCGCGACGACCGCCTCGTCGAGTTCGGGCAGGTGGTGGCCGAGGGTCGTGACCCACAGCGAGCTGATCGCGTCCAGGTAGTGGTTGCCGTCGACGTCGATGAGCTCGCGTCCCTCGGCCCGCTCGACGATCACTGGTGTGTTGGCCTCGTA
The DNA here is from genome assembly GCA_964450685.1 of uncultured Microthrixaceae bacterium. Lineage (GTDB taxonomy): Bacteria > Actinomycetota > Acidimicrobiia > Acidimicrobiales > Microtrichaceae > JBAOHV01. The sequence goes on along the minus strand of CAYVDN010000007.1, from coordinate 89,006 downwards.
GGTGGCCATCTGGGTGAACCCGTGCCACACCACGGCGGCGTCGCGCCGGATCCAGTCGGGGGAGGAGAGCTCGGGCACGGATGCAACGGTAAGCCGGACGATCGAGCATCGCGCTCTTGACTATTCCAACCCAAAGAGTTAGGCATACCTAACTATGCAACAGCTCGATCGACTCCGCCTGGCCGCCGCGGCGGCGCACCAGATACCCAACGTATCGATGACGCTCTGGCCGGTGGACGGCCCGTCGGTCGTCGTCTCGCGGCTGCCGGAGCACCAGCCGGACCTCTCGCCGTGCACGCTGCGGGCCCTGGTCATGGCAGTGCTCGCTGGAGACCCTGCGCCCGTCGGGCTGCGCTGGATGTTCGACCTCGCCGATATCACCGTCGGCGGTTCGATCGTCCGTCATCTCGGTGACGGTGTCGTACACCTCGACGGTGGTGACAGCGAATGCACCGGACGCTGGTGGCCCACGTTCATCGACTCCCACAGCATCGCTGCTGTCCTTGCCGACTCCGCCGCTGAAGCGCTCGAGGACGGAATGGTCGGAACCGACACCGTCGGCACAGCCGGGGTCAGCGCTCACGTCGACACGGCGCTCGAGGTGACGGTGGTCCAACTCCGCACGCGGCCGGGTGACCCGGAGCACGAGCGCCGGTGCGACACGTTCGCTCGGTCGATGGCACGCAGCTGCGTGATAGCCGAGCTTCTCCACAGCGCCGGTTCGGGTTCGACCACAGGAGGTCGGTAGTCTCTCCCGACCATGCACGACCTCCCCCACGGTCGGATCAACCCCCGATCCTCCATACCCTTCTTCGCCGTTCACCTGTTGCCGTTCCTGGCGATCTTCACCGGCGTTCCCGCCAGGGTCTGGATCCTCTTCGCGGTGACCTTCTGGGGGCGGATGTTCTGCATCACCGGCGGCTACCACCGCTACCTCTCCCCGCACCTACAGGACCAGTAGGGCGTTCCAGTTGGTTCTGGCCTTCGGTGGCGGAACCGCCGTGCAGAAGGGCGCGCTCTGGTGGGCGGGCCACCATCGGCTCCATCACCGGTTCGCCGACACGATCGATGATCCGCACACCCCACGGAAGGGCTTCTGGTGGAGCCACGCCGGTTGGATCCTCTCCGACGAGACCTCGGCGATGCCCGAAGGCACCATGAAGGACTTCCAGAAGTACCCAGAGCTGGTATTCCTCGACCGCCACGACTGGATCGCTCCCTGGGCGCTCGGAGTCGCCTGCTTCGTCATCGCCGGGCTGCCCGGACTGCTGATCGGGTTCCTGCTCTCGACCGTCGCCCTCTGGCACTCGACGTTCCTGATCAACTCGCTCGCCCACGTCTTCGGCTCACGTCGGTTCGCGACGGAGGACACGAGCCGCAACAACGGCGCACTCGCGATCCTGACCATGGGCGAGGGGTGGCACAACAACCACCACAAGGCCGCGTACGTCTGCCGCCAGGGACTGCGCTGGTGGGAGATCGACGCCACCTGGTAAGTGCTCGTGATGCTCGAGAAACTCCACGTGATCTGGGACGTCAAGCGCCCCCGCGTGACCGACGAAGCCATGGTCGAGGAGCCGCTAGCGGTCTGATCCGCAGGTTGGTTCTTGCGTTCGACGCGGACCTTCAGTCAGACTCTCGCTCAGCTGTCCCGCAAGGCGAAGCGGGGACGAGGGGGAAATCCAACGCGAAGGTTCCGTCCGGCACTGCTGTGCCTGATCGCTGCTGTCGGTCTCATCTCGGCCGCGTGTGCACCACCGACCACACCGACAACCGGCCTCAACCCGATCGCGGTGCTGACCGCCAATCCCACGTCGGGCCCCGCTCCGCTCGAGGTGTCGTTCACGTCCGCCGGATCGAGCGACCCCGACGGCACGATCACGGGCTACAGCTGGAACTTCGGCGACGGATCGCCGGTCGAGACGACACCGGACGCGACCCACACCTACACGGCCAACGGGACCTACACGGCGACCCTCACGGTCACCGACACCTCGGGCAGGACAAAGGCGGCGAGCACCTCGATCCAGGTAGCCGCAGTCAACCAGCCGCCGGTCGCCGTCATCGGCGCCACTCCCACCTCGGGCCGTACACCGCTCACGGTGGCCTTCACCGGTTCGGGCTCGACCGATGCCGAGGGTCCCATCGCCTCCTACGCATGGGACTTCGGTGGCGGTGCCACCTCGACCGACGCCGACCCGAGCCACACATTCACAGTGGTCGGCTCACAGGTCGTGAGCCTGACGGTCACCGACGGCGCTGGTGCGACCCACACCGCCACCACGACGATCCAGGTCGACCCCAACACCAACCCGATAGCAGTCGCTTCTGCCACACCGACGTCGGGCAAGCTTCCCCTCGCGGTCGCTTTCACCGGTTCGGGCTCTACCGATGCAGAGGGTTCCATCGCCTCGTACGCCTGGGACTTCGGTGACGGCGCCAGCTCGACGAGCGCGGATCCGTCCCACACCTACATGACCGCTGGAACCCACACCGCGACGCTGACGGTCACCGATGACAACGGCGCGACCGACTCCACGACGGTCACCGTGCAGGCGAACGCCAACCAGGCGCCCACTGCTGTGGCCGGCTCCAATGTCACCGGTGGGCAGGCCCCGCTGACGGTCAACTTCAACTCGACGGCGTCGAGCGACACGGACGGTGGGATCGTCAGCTGGCACTGGGCCTTCGGTGACGGGAACACCTCGTCGAGCGCCAACCCGACCTACACCTACAGCGCCGAGGGCACCTACACGGCTGTCCTCACCGTCACCGATGCAGAAGGTGCGACCGGGACGTCCCAGCTGGTGATCGATGTCGATCCGATCCCCAACGTGGCACCGACCGTCGTCGCTTCGGCTGGCGACACGACCAAGCGTGTCGGTCTGCCGATCTCGTTCTCGTCAGCTGGCACCAACGATCCCGACGGGACGATTGCCTCCTACCTGTGGGATTTCGGCGACGGAACCACGTCGTCCGCCCCGAACCCGTCGAAGGCGTACCTGCTCGCAGGCACCTACACGCCCACGCTGACCGTCACGGACAACGCGGGTGCGATCGTCTCCGCCTCGACCGCGACGATCACGATCACCCCCAACCAGGCCCCCACGGCTGCCGCGTCGGGTAACCCCTCGACCGGTACGGAGCCCCTGGTGGTCAACTTCACGTCCGCTGGCACGAACGATCCCGACGGGACGATCGCCTCGTACAACTGGGACTTCGGTGACGGCACGCCTGATGCCACCACAGCGAACACGTCCCACACCTACACGACCGCGGGTACATACACAGCGACGCTGACCGTCACAGACGACTTCGGCACGACCGACACGGCCGAGGTGACGACAGTCGTCAACCCGAATCAGGTTCCGACCGCTGCGATCAACGCCACACCTCAGAGCGGCCCTCGGCCGCTGGTCGTGAGCTTCAGCAGCGCTGCATCGGTCGACCCCGAGGGAACGGCCCTCAGCTATGCCTGGGACTTCGGTGACGGAGGCACATCGACAGCTGCCAACCCGCAGCACACATACGCGGTGGGCAGCTACACGGCGACTCTCGTCGTGACCGACGCAGGGGGCAAGTCCTCGACGCCGGTGACCGTGTCGATCACCTCGTACATCGACGACGACGGCGACGGTCACCAGCCGACGGCCGACTGCAACGACAGCGACGCCGCGACCTACCCGGGAGCGACGGACACCCTCGACAGCACCGGCAAGGACACGAACTGCGACGGCGTCGACGGTGTTCTCGCCGACACGATCTTCGTCAAGGCCGCCGGTGGTGCGGACAGCGGTAGCTGCGGATCGCTCGCCAGCCCGTGTGCGACGATCGCCCAGGGTGTGGCCAACGCCAACGGATCCGGCAAGGGTGTGGTCCAGGTCGCCAGCGGCTCGACGTACACCGGGTTCACTCTCACGGGCGACCTGGTGGTTCGCGGTGGCTATTCGTCGGACTTCCTGTCCCGTTCCGGAAGCACAACCGTCGGGTCCACGGTGGTGGTAGAAGGCGCCACGTCGGGTGCCGCTCTCGCCGATCTGACCATCAATGGCTCAGGCGGAGCCCAGACAACGGGTGTTCTGGTCCAGGGCAGCAGCGTTGTCGATCTCTCGACGCTGATCGTCAACAGCGGGACCGCGACGGGTGCTGGATCCAGCGCCTACGGCATTCGTGTCGTCGACAACTCCAACGCGACGGTGACCGACTCGACTGTGACTGCACAGAGCGGAGTTGCCGGGGCGTCCAACTCGACGACAGGGTCCGCAGGCGCTGCTGGATGCGTCGGCAATGCTGGCAACCACTACAACAGCTCCAACAACTACGGAGGTGCTAGCTGCGGCGGATCCGGTGTCACCGCCTCCGGTGCCGGTGGTCGTGGTGGATACAACGGCGGTGCTTTCGACGGTCACGACGGAACTTCGGGGTCCGCGGGCGGCGGCAGCGGTGCAACCGGTGGTGCTGGCGGCGACGGCAGGTTCGGTTCCGCCGACGGTGGAACGGGCGGCAACGCTGCCAACGCCGCGGCTGTCGCAGGCGCTGCCGGAGCGTCGGCCGCCAACACGCCGCTCTCGGTGGCCGCTACATGGGTCGGTCGCAGCGGCGGTGCCGGTGCCTCAGGCAACGTCGGCGGTGGTGGCGGCGGCGCAGGCGGCGGCGGCGGAACCGGCTGGGGTACCTGGGGCGGCGGCGGTGGAGCTGGTGGCGGCGGCGGTGCTGCGGGTGCCGGCAACTCCGGGGGTGCTGCCGGAGGCGGTTCCTTCGCAGTGTTCGCATCTGATGCGAGTGTGACCGTCACGAGCTCCGACCTGACAGCAGCAGCCGGTGGCGCTGGTGGTGCCGGCGGGGCTGGCGGAGCTGGCGGTGCAGGTGGAGCCGGTGGACGCGGCGGGAATGCCAATACTTCGTTGCAGGCTGGCTCGGGTGGCGGTGGCGCTGGTGGCTCGGGTGGGTCCGGTGGGTCCGGCGGTGGGGGCGGTGCAGGTGGGCCATCCATCGCGCTGCTCCATCAGGGATCAGGGACCGTGACCCACAGCGGAGGGCAGCTCCGCTGGACCGGAACCGGGGGAATTGGTTCGGGCTCCGGGGCAGCCGGTGGTGCTGGTGGTGCTGGCGGTGCTGGTGGGGCTGCAGGCTCTGGCGGTACCTTCGGCGACTCGTGGGGTCATAATGGAACTGCCGGGCAGGTTGGTCGGGCAGGCAACAGCGGCAACGTCGGCCAGGCCGGCGCGACTGGACTGGCTCTGAGCATCTGGGACAACGGCGCGGCTACGTCCTGACGGTCACATCGCTGTAACAACCTGACTCCCGGGGGGGGGTCGGACGAACGCTCAGGCGGGCCTCGCGGCCCGCCTGAGCCGCGTTCGGGCATGGGTCACATCCGGGTACCTCAGCCATGGATGGCCGCGCCGGGCCGCTCATCAGCCACTCCTATCCGGAGTTCACATCGGCCGGAACCCTGAAATTTCAGGAGTTCTCGGTTCCCGTGGTCGCCGGGCGGAGCGTTTAGTCGCGCGGAGTTGCGCAGTGCAAGTCGGGGAGCCCCCAAGCTTGTGAGCTCGGTCACAAACTCTGAGTCAACTATTACAAAGTCGCCCGAAGTTCGTAATAATCGTTCGGTCGTCTCTCGACGGCAGCTGGGAAACGAACCACGAACGCAAGGGCGAACCAATGAACCAGACCTCATCCATCAACGACACGCGCGCTACCGCCATCGACGCCGGTTCCACTGAGCGAGCTACGACCTCGTACCGTCACCGCGGGAGTAGTAGTCCCCAGGCGCCGGCCTCCCGCCGTACCCGCCGTTCGCGGGTGATCGGTGCGCTGGCCGGTGCCGCGATCCTCGCCGTGGTCGCCACGGGCTGCTTCCCGACCGGGCCTGTCGAGACCTGGGTGCCTGACTTCGACGGTGACGGTCACGTGAGCGACGCCGAGGTCGACCGCCACAAGCAGGACGTGATCAATCAGGTGCTCGCCGCGATCGACCAGCAGCGCCGTTCGGTGCAGCTGCACCCGTTCCTCACCTGTGTGCGTCACCACGAATCCGACCGTGGTTCGTTCCCCCACGACGACGGCTACGCCGCGCAGAACCCACGCAGCTCCGCTTCTGGCGCCTACCAGTTCCTGGACAGCACCTGGCGCAACGTCTCCGCCCGGTCGGGCCACAGCGGCTACGCCCGTGCCAGCCAGGCCCCCTGGTACGTCCAGGACGCAGTCGCCCTGTGGGTGTACAACAACGGAGGCCGCTCCGCATGGAACGGCTCCGGCTGCTGATCCGCACTTGTCGCCGTCCGGATGCCTCAGACAGCGGTTCCTATCAGTAGCCCGACGCCGTAGGTGAGTCCGAGAGCGAGCGCTCCACCGATGCCCACGCGTGCTGCGCCCCGTGCCATCGACGCTCCACCCAGGCGAGCGCCGATGGCGCCGAGCGCGACGAGCGACAACAGCGTGACCGCGACCAGCAGCGGTGCCCTGGTCGATGTCGAGCTCACCGCCACCGCCCCGACCGGGAGCAGCGCTCCGGCGGTGAAGCTGGCGAACGACGAGCACGCCGCCTGCACGGGGCGTGCTCGTCGGGTCTCCGTGAGTCCCAACTCGTCGCGGAGGTGGGCGCCGAGGGCGTCTTCTCGCATCAGCTCCTCCGCCACCTGCGCCGCGAGGTCCGGTGACAGGCCACGTCGCTCGTAGATCCCCTTAAGCTCGGCGTGCTCACCGCGCGGATCCGCTCGCAGTTCGCGCTCCTCGATCGCCCGGTCGGCATCCTCGGCGTCTCTTTGCGAACTCACCGAGACGTACTCGCCGATCCCCATGGACCCGGCACCGGCCACCAGCCCGGCCAGCCCCGCGGTGAGCACCACGACACGGGCCTCGCCGGCGCCCACGACGCCCAACAGCAGCGCACCCGTGGAGAGGATGCCGTCGTTGGCGCCCATCACGGTCGCCCGGAGCCATCCGGAGCGGTCGCTGCGATGGACCTCGCTGTGGCGGACAGCCACCCGCGGCTTGTGCGGCATGGTCCGACGCTACCGGGCTGTGGAACCATCGTCTCCCATGTCGACCGCCGCGACGAACGCCCGCACAGGTGCGGCCACGGTCGCGCTCGCCACCCTGGCCGTGGCCGCAATGGTCGTCGCAGCGCCACTGCTCGCTGTGGCGGCCTTGGTGATGATTGCGGTGTCATTCGTACGTCCATCGGTGCAGCGCACACTCCGGTGCTGGGTCGCCGCGGTGATGGCGCTGCTCAGGGATGCCGTGACGGCCACTGCCCTGGCGGTGCTCTGGTTGGTCTCCCCGCTGCTCGGTGGGCCGAGTTCGAAGCGGCTCGCCGGAGCGCACACCCTGCTGCTCGGATGGTTCGTCCGCGGCAAATTGCGCGACCGGGCGGTACTTCTCGACGCCCCACTCGTCGCCGAGACGATCCCGGACGACTTGGTGCTCGACCACCGCCCACCGGCCGACCGCAGGCCGATCGTGGTGCTGGCCCGGACAAGCGGGGAGGCAGACGCCCTTGTGCTACCTCACGTCGTCGTGAACATCTACCGCCGACGGACGCTGCTGGTGCCCCCATCGCTCGTCGGCAAACCTGTAGTGGGACGCTCGGCGTTGGCGATCGCCCTGGGGCGGCTCAGTCGATCCGGCCTCGGACAGCCGGGTGCCGATGGAGCAGTGCTGGTCCTCTGTGCCCCGGACGCTCCCGACCTCGGTCACGAGGTCTGGTCGGTGCCGGGCGCGGACCTGCTTTTCATCGCCCACCGCGGGTGGCCGGGCGAGCTCAGGGTCGCCCAGTGGAGCGTGCAGACGGACGAGGTTCCGTCCGAACCGGATACCGCATCCGGCTGGCTTTCAGCACATCTGGAAGTCGTGGACGGGTGGCTGTGCTGCGAGGGGCCGGTCGACTGAGTGACCTCCGACCTGTTCACTTCCTCAGCTGAACTTGTTACGGTTCTCGGACCCGGCGACTGAGGGAGATTCAGCAAATGGAGACAATGACCGGACACCAGGCGGCTCGACTGCGCAACGCGGGTTCGATGACCGCACTCGCAGCGGTGGTGGCTGTCCTCTCTACCGGCTGCACCGCGGCGGAGCTCGACACCTTGATGACGATCCTGAAGATCATCGGTCTGTTCATCTGATCGACGTTCCGTCCTAATCAGCGCAACGACCCCCGGGCCCCCTGCCGGGGGTCGTTCCGCGTCGCCGGGCAAGCTTCGTCGGGGTGGGTGCCCGGGTGGGTAAGGTCGTGGCGAACAGAACCGAACCGACGAGAGGACCCGACGATGGCCTTCGAACTTCCCGCCCTTCCCTACGCCCAGGATGCGCTTGCACCCCACATCTCGGCCGAGACGCTCGAGTACCACTACGGCAAGCACCACCAGACCTACGTCACGAACCTCAACAACCTGGTGAAGGGGACCGAGTTCGAGAACGCCTCCCTCGAGGACGTGATCCTCAAGAGCGACGCCGGCCTGTTCAACAACTCCGCTCAGGTCTGGAACCACACCTTCTACTGGAACTCGATGAAGCCGGGCGGCGGCGGTGAGCCCACCGGCGAGCTCGCCGACGCGATCAACTCCGCGTTCGGTTCGTACGACGAGTTCAAGGCGAAGTTCGCCGAGGCGGCGACGACTCAGTTCGGGTCCGGCTGGGCCTGGCTCGTCGACTCCGGCTCCGGGCTCGAGATCATGAAGACCTCGAACGCCGACCTGCCGATGAAGCACAGCTCCAAGGCGCTGCTCACCATCGACGTCTGGGAGCACGCGTACTACATCGACTTCCGCAACGCCCGGCCGAACTACATCTCGACGTTCCTCGACCACCTGGTCAACTGGGACTTCGCTGCACAGAACCTGGCCGGCTGAGCGAGCCGTTCTCAACCGGACCGGAGGGGCGCACGTGAGTGATCATGGCGCCCCTCCGGCGCGTCTGGGGGACCCCGAGCACCGGCTCCTGCTGGTCGGCATCATCTGTCTGATCACGCTCGTCGCGACCGAGGCGATGGCGATCAGCACCGTCATGCCTTCTGTCGAGGACGACCTCGGCGACCTGTGGCTGTACGGGTGGGTGTTCTCCGCGTTCTACCTGGGCAACCTGGTCGGGGTCGTCGTCGGTGGACGTGCCGTCGACAGGGTGGCCCCGGTCGGGCCGATGGCCGTGGGCATCGCGGTGTTCCTGGCCGGGCTCGTCATCGGCGGGCTCGCTCCGAGCATGGCGGTGCTCGTCGCCGGCAGGTTGCTCCAGGGAGTAGGGGCCGGAGTCGTTCCGGCGGTCAGCTACGTGTGCGTCGGTCGGGGGTTCCCTGAGATGCTCCGGCCCAAGGTGTTCGCAGTCATGTCGACAGCCTGGGTGGTCCCGTCGCTCGTATCACCGCTGCTCGCGTCGTTGGTCGCCGAGCAGGTCGGTTGGCGCTGGGTGTTCCTCGGTCTCGTCCCCGTCACCGTCGTCGTGTCCGCTCTGGCGGTACCGGCGCTGCGCACCGTCACCCCCGCACCGATCGGCGAACGCGCTCGTTCGGAGTCCAACGCTGTCCGGTCGGTCCTGGTGCTCGTGCTCGGCTCGGCGATGTTGCTCGGAGGTCTGTCACTCGAATCCGCGGTCGCGGGTCTGCTCGTAGCCGTGGTCGGCCTGATCGTCTTGTTGCCGGCGTTCCGCTCCCTGACACCACCCGGGACCCTCAGCGCCAGGCGAGGGCTGGCTGCGACGGTGCTGACCAGGGGACTGCTCACCTGGGCGTTCTTCTCGGCGGACGCGTTCGTGTCGCTGGCCATGACCTCGGTGCGATCGGCGAGCACCCGTGACGCGGGGATCGTGCTGGCCTGCTCCTCGCTCATGTGGACAGCCGGGTCGTGGCTGCAGGCGCGCACCTACACCGGCTGGGGTGCGGCCCGTCTGGTCCGTCTGGGTGGACTGGCCGTCGGATCGGGATGCCTGGTGATGGTGCTCTGTCTGGGGCAGGCCGTGCCGTTGTGGACATGGCTGGCAGCGGGCGCACTGACGGGGTTCGGCATGGGGATCGCCTACGCCCCGATGTCGACGCTCACCCTGGCACTCGCCGACCCCGACCAGCAGGGCGCGGCGACGTCCGCGTTGCAGATGACCGACATCCTGGGTATCGCTCTCGGCACCGGGGTCGCCGGTGTCGTGGTGAACATCGGCGACCGTGTCACGACACTCTCGTGGCCGCCGCTCGCAGCGGTGTTCGTGCTCGCAGCAGCGATCGCCGGGTCAGTTGCAGCGCTCTCGCCGCGGCTGACGGTCCCTCAGCCCAGCTGACGGACCTGGTCGTAGAGCTCGTCGAAGACCGCCGTCACCCTCCTAGCCCTATAGCCGAGCGCATGGATCGGAGCACGGTCGGCGACCGCTTCGTTGAGCACCGTGCGCTGCGGGATGAACGGGCGCATGAGCACGTCCGAGCCGACGAGCTGCTCGAGTTCCTCCGCCTGTCGAGTCGCCTCGGCGGACACCGCGGGCGCACGGTTGACTATCACGCCACCCACACCGAGTTCGGGGTTGAGCTCGTGCCACATCTCGTCGATGGTGCGCAGCACCACATCGACTCCGCGCAGCGACAGCGCGGACAGCTCGACGACCACCAGCACACCGTCCGACGCGGCCAGCCCGGCACGGGTGGTCGGCCCCAGGCTGGGTGCGCAGTCGATGAGCACGTAGCGGTAGTTCTCCACCAGAGGAGCCAGCGCAGCTCGGAGCCGGAGAGCGGAGGCGGTGTCGCGCTCGTCGGCCTCGCGGTCGATCAGGTTCCCGCTGGCCGGGAGGACGTCGACCCCTTCCCCCCAACCGGACGTCACGGTGGCGGCCTCAGCCACACGGGGGTCGCCGGTGCGCAGCACGTCGCCGACCGACAGGTGGTCGTCGCTGGCCTCGACCCCCATCGCCCAGCCAGCGCTGCCCTGCGGATCCAGGTCTACCACCAGGACCGGGTCCCCGGCACGCTGCGCCGCCGACGCGAGTCCCAGGGCGACGGTCGTCTTGCCGACACCACCCTTCTGGTTGAGCACGGAAAGAACGCTTGCCACGCTCGACATGCTGGCACGAGCCGCGCGGTGCTCTCGAACCGTGGCAGCCTCTCGGCATGGAACAGGCCAGGTCATCAGGGTCGGCGTACCTGGTGCAGCCCGACGAGGGTCCGGGACCGGGGGTCCTCGTGCTGCACTCGTGGTGGGGTCTTACCCGGTCGGTCAAGGATGCGGTCGAGGAGCTTGCAGATGCCGGTTACACGGCGATGGCACCCGATCTGCTCCTGGGGCGCAGGCCCGAGGACGGCGAGGAGGCCAGCCGGCTGCTGGCGGCATCTGACCCCAACCTGACAGCAGCGCTCGTTCTCGACAGCATCGCCGCTCTGCGTGCCCACTGCGTGACTCCCGATGACCCGGTCGCGATAGTCGGCTACTCGATGGGTGCATCCTGGGCGTTGTGGGCGGCGACACGCCAACCCGCATCCGTACGCGCCGTGATCGCCTACTACGGGTCGCAGAACATCGACTTCGACACGCTCGCAGCCCCGGTGCTCGGGCACTTCGCCGAGACCGACGAGTTGGTCAGCGAGGACGAGCTGGTCGAGATGCAGGCCCGGCTGCTGCTGTCCGACAAGCACGTCGAGATCCACCGTTACCCGGGGACGAGGCACTGGTTCGCCGAAGCAGGCGTGGTCACCCACCACGATGCCGACGCGGCCGATCTGGCGTGGACCAGGACCCTCGGGTTCCTCGACGACCAGCACCGGACGGCTTGAGGGGCCAGCCTGCATGAACCGCGTGCTGGTCGTCTGCACGGCGAACATCTGTCGATCCCCGATGGCCGAGGCATTCCTGCTCCGCGAAGCGGCCGCGCGGGGATCTGCCGTGGCTCTGACCGTGGGCGTCGCCTCGGCCGGTGTCCTGGCCGCCGATGGAATCCCGGCAGCCGACGGGTCGGTGCGGGCGATGGGTCAACTCGGAGTGGACTTGTCGGCGCATCGGAGCCGACGGGTCACCGAGGAGATCGTCCGGGGGTCTGACCTGATCCTCACGATGGAGGCATCACACGTCCGCACGATCGTCGTGGATGTCCCGGAAGCGTTCGCTCGGACGTTCACCTGGCGGGAGCTGATCACCCGCGTGGAGTCTGGCGAGAACCGGGATTGGGCCGCCGCTCGAGCGGGAGGCCTGGAGTCCTGGATCGAGGTGATGGGGCAGGGGCGGAGCACCCGCGCCCTGCTGTCCGCGGGCGGGCTCGACGTCACCGACCCCTACGGCCGTTCGTCCCGGGTGTACCGCCGGTGCGCCCGCGACCTGGCCGCAGGAGCATCAGTACTGGCTGAGGCGCTGTGGGGGCCGCCGGTCGCACCGGGGGGCGGGTGACGCAGGCTCACCACTGCGTCCACCGACAGGAATCCCAGCGCTGCCCACACCAGGGCGAATCCGAACCACTGCTGCGGCGACATCGTCTCGTCGAACACGACGACCGCGAGGACGAACTGGGTCACAGGCGTCAGGTACTGAAGCAGGCCCAGCAGCGACAGCGGTATACGTGTCGCTGCAGAGGCGAACAGGACCAGCGGCACGACCGTCACCACGCCGGTGCCGGCCAGCAGGACGCTCATCGCGGCGCCTCCCTGCCCGAACTCTGCCTCGCCACGGGCGATCAGCACGGCCATTGTCGCGACAGCGACCGGTGCGAGCAGGGCGGTCTCGCCGGCGAGCGACCGGGTAGCGCCCAGATCGATGTGCTTCTTGATGAACCCGTACGCGGCGAATGTGCCGGCGAGGGTCAGCGCAAGCCACGGCGGGTGCCCGTAGGCGACTGTGAGCACGACCACCGCGACGGAGCCGAGCGCCAGGGCGAACCACTGCGGACGCCGCAGTCGCTCCCGCAGCACGCCGACCCCCAGCGCAACCGTGACGAGCGGGCAGATGAAGTAGCCGAGTGCTCCTTCGACGGCCCTGTCGTTGGTGACGGCGAACACCCACACGATCCAGTTCACGGCGATCAGCACTGCCGCCGCGCCCAGCAGCGCCAGACGGCGCAGGTCCGAGAACAGCTCGCGCAACCACCCGCGGTCGCCGACCACAGCCAGGACCGTTGCCAGCACGACGAGACTCCAGATGATCCGGTGGCAGAGGATCTCCACCGAGGAGGTTGGTTCGAGCAGTCTGAAGTACAGGGGGAACAGGCCCCAGACGCCGTAGGCGGCCGCTCCGGCCAGGACCCCGACGCGCTCCTCGTCATGACCGCTCAGCAGGGCGGTCACCGTCTCACCAGAGCTGGTCGGTGTAGGTGTCGGTCCCGGGGATCGTCGGGATGAACGGCGCCGCGAAGCGCACGGTCGCCAGCCCCGACCCGTCGACGAGGTCGACGTAGCTGCGAATCCGCTCCCACTGGGCGGACGGTTCCGACGTCAGGTACATCATCTGGAGGCTGCGTTGGCGCGTGCCAGGCCCGGTGCCCAGCTCCATCGGAGCGTCGCCCTCGGAGCCCTTCGGTATGACCGGTCGCCAGTGAAGGACCTGGTCGATCGCCGACGCACTGCCGTCCGTCTGGTCAGCGAAGAGCGTCGGTGCGGCCTGCGAACCGAACCACTCGGCGAACTCCGGGTGGGAGACCCCGTCGGCACGGTCGACGTGCACCGCGACGAGCCCGCGGTACGGGTGGTCGAGCGCCAGGTGGGCAGGAACGCCGTCGGGGTCACGGTGGTCCTCACCCACGAAGAAGTACACGCAGGTGTGGGCGTGGACGCGCTGGTCGAAACCCCGACCGTTCTCGTACAGCTCGAACACCTGGCGGTTCGCCCACGCGAAGTGCTCGGCCTCGTGGCCCCTGTGGATGAAGTACGTGGCCAGGTACGACCCGCGGTCCAGCGGCGCAGCCACCGCGTGCTCGGCCGGGGTGCCCTCCGGTAGGCGCAGGTCCTTCAGGTCACGGGTTGCGACCCAGCGCCGGTTGGCGAACAACCAGGGTCCGATCATGCAGCCCGAGTACAGGTGGTCGCGCTCGTACCAGCGGTTGTAGGCGACCTCGGCTCCGGGCTCGGGATCGACCAAGGTGAACAGCATCGATCCGACTGCGACGCCTTCGTCCGCCCCGTACGGTTCCATGTGACGCCCCTCTGTCTCGTTTGCGGCGCCACGGTAGCTGACGTCGGTCGGACGGTAGGGTGACGTCCGACCATGGAAGACAGCCCCGACGAAGTCAGCTCCGACGAAGGAGCGGGTCCAGCGCTGCCGGCTCACCCGGTGATAGGGCAGTCCGCCCCCGCGGGAGCAGTCGTCCCGCCGCCGTCGTTGCCCAACCACACCCCCTCGTCACCGGCCCGCGTCGGTCCGTCGGTCGACGTCGGCCACATAGTCGAGGTGACCGTCTCGTCCCTGGGGGAACGAGAGGTGCAGGTCCGCCTCGCCGACGGTCGAGTCGGGGTCGTGCCGCTCGGGGAGTTCGATGGACCGGTACGTGAGGGCGACGTCGTCGAAGCCGCCCAGCTGGCCCGCGAGGACCCGTTGCAGCGCCCCGTTCTGTCGGTCGCGTGGGCACGCAAGCAGCGGGCCTGGGAGAAGGTGACACAGGCTTTCGCCGAAGGGGAATCGCTGCGCGGGAAGGTGGTTCGCCGGACCAAGGGTGGCGCGGTCGTCGACCTGGGGCTGCGCGCCTTCCTGCCGGCCTCGCTGGCAGGAGAGTCGCCAGGAGCCGACCTGGCCGAACTCGTCGGGACCGAGGTAGACGTCGTCGTCACCGAGCTCGACCGCGAGGACGAACGTGTCGTCGTCTCGGTACGGGCCCATCTGCGTCGCCAGCGACGCCATGCCGAGAAGGAGCTCCTGCGATCGCTCGAACCGGGTGTGACCGTCAGCGGGACCGTCGTCAGCACTGCCGACTACGGCGCGGTGGTCGATCTCGGTGGGGTGCGTGGACTGGTGCACCGCAGCGAGCTGACGTGGGGGCGTCTGGAGTCCGTCGACGCGGTCGTCGCGGTCGGTGACCGGGTCGACGTCGTCGTGCTCGACGTGCAGAAGTCCAAACCCAGGGTCGCTCTGTCCCTGCGTGCGACGCGCCCGGACCCGTTCGAGTCGGTCGAGGTGGGCTCGATAGTTCCTGCGACGGTGTTGCGCGTGGTCGAATACGGCGCGTTCGTCCGCCTGGACGACGGCGGGGCCGAGGGTCTCGTGCACACGAGCGAGCTGTCAGACGTGCCGGGTTACCGGCCGGAGCAGCTGGTCGTGCCTGGCGAGCAGCTCAACGTGAAGGTGTTGGAGCTCGACCGCAAGCGTCGCCGGCTCGCGCTGTCGGTCCGTCGCGTGCTGCTCGACGACTGAGCCTGCTCATAGACTGGCAGGTCCCCGATCCCGCCGAGGAACCCCGACGTGCACCGTTCCGGCCGACAGTGAGCCCCGCAGACGCCACCGCCGCCACCAACTCCACCCTCCGCCCGACCCGCATCCGGTTGCGGCCGTGGCAGTCCCAGGCGCTCGATGCCCTGACGCTGAAGGACGGACCGGACTTCCTGGCGGTCGCCACCCCCGGTGCCGGCAAGACGACCTTCGCTCTGACCGCAGCCGTCCAGGACCTGGGTGAGTTCCCCGGACGCCGGGTTGTCGTCGTCGCCCCAACCCAGCACCTCAAGCACCAGTGGGCCGAGTCCGCCGCCCGCTTCGGTCTGCACCTCGAACCCGAATGGTCGTCACGCGACGGGGCGCTGCCGGCCGACATGCACGGCATCGTCACCACCTACCAGCAGGTGTCGACCTCGGCCGCGGCGCTCGCACCGCTGGCCCGTGGAGCATTCGTGGTATTCGACGAGATCCACCACGCCGCCGACGACCGTTCCTGGGGTGGAGCGGTGCTGCACGCGTTCGAGCACGCCGCCCGCAGGCTGTCGCTGTCGGGGACCCCGTTCCGGTCCGACACCTCGGCGATCCCGTTCGTCGACTACCACCTCGACGAGGCCCGCTCCGACTACGAGTACGGCTACGGAGAAGCCCTTGCCGACAGTGGAGTCGTGCGACCCGTCTACTTCCCTCGCATAAACGGGTTCATGGAATGGGTCGCGCCCAGCGGTGAGACCGTCGCCGCCACCTTCGAGGACGAGCTGCCCCGCGAGCTTGCCAACCAGCGGCTGCGCACCGCGCTGTCGCTCGAAGGGGAGTGGCTGCCCACGGTGCTCGATCAGGCCCACGAACGTCTGGGCGAACTGCGTCGCTCCCACCCCGAGGCGGGTGGGCTGATCATCGCCACGGACCAGACCCATGCTCAGGAGATAGCCGAGCTGATGCTCCGCCGGCACGGGGTCAGGGCTGTCGTGGCGGTGTCCGACGACCCGGGTGCGTCCGACAAGATCGCCGGCTTCTCGCGCTCGGACCAGCCGTGGATCATCGCGGTGCGCATGGTCTCCGAAGGTGTCGACATCCCCCGCTTGAGGATCGCCGTGTTCGCGACGACAACCACGACCGAGCTGTTCTTCCGTCAGGCGGTCGGGCGCATCGTGCGCTGGACCCGCGGGGTGCCGCGCCAGAAGGCCTACTTCTTCCTGCCCGACGACCCGCGCCTTCGTCACTTCGCTGCGACGTTCACCGAGCAGCGTCGCCACAGCCTGCGCAAACGGGCCGACGCCGAGCCGTCGGCGGTACCCGACGAACCGGAGTTGGACGCGGTAGACCAGGGCGACGACGAGCAGATGAGCCTCTTCGCTGTCATCGGGTCGGTGGCGCTGGGAGAATCGGGCAGCAGCGGACCCGCCGGGGAGCACGACGCTCATCCCGATGAGGGCGTGTTCGGCGACGATCCCGACGGCTCGGCCCGCGATCCGCGCGACGAGCCGGGTGTCGACCTGGTATTGCTACCGCCGCCGCTGCCGGGCGGGGGAGCACGCTCGGCCCGTCCGGGTCAGGGCGCGGATGACTCCGCGGAAGCATCCGGTCACGGCATGACACTCCGTCAGCGCAAGGTCGCCCTACGAGACGCGAACGCGGATCTGGCCCGCGAGCTGGTGAGGGTGACGGGCTGGAGCCACCCGCAGGTGAACGCCGAGCTGAACCGCCTGGCGGGAATCCGGCGGATATCCGAGGCGACACTGGATCAGCTCGACCGTCGGCTCGTCGTGGGACGCAAGTGGCTCAGGTCGGCCTGAGCGGTTCCCACGGACGTTCGGGCCACGGGTGCTTGGGGTAGCGGCCACGCAGATCCGCCCGCACTGCTGCGTAGCTACCGCGCCAGAAGCCCGGCAGGTCGTCGGTGCGTTGGACGGGGCGACCGGCCGGTGAGAGCAACTCCAGAGTGACCCTGACGTGGTCTCTACCGATGCTCGGGTGCTCGTCGACACCGATCAGGTCCCTTATCCGAGCTGATGCCACGACCGAGGTCGGATCGCCGTCCACATCCCCGTAGCGCAACCGGATCCTCCGGCCAGAGCCGGAGACCCAGTGGGTGGGTGCCTCGCTGTCGAGCCGCTTGCGCTGCTCCCAGTCGAGCGTCGCAGAGAGTGCGGCGACGACATCCACCTGTCGCAGGTCAGCGACTCGCCTCACCGATCCGAGCCGTGGCCCGGCCCACAGGTCGAGACCTGCGACGAGCGCATGGTCGGACCAGTCGGGCCAGCCGTCGTCCGGCCGGGTCGCGGCAAGCCACGCGACCCGGCTCCGCAGGTCGTCGGCCTCGCACAACCTGGGGAACAGACCCGGACCCTCCCTGTCGATCCCGACTTCGAGCGCCGCCCTCACCGCCGCTGGGTCTGGACGGGGGAGAGCGCCCTCCGACACCGTGATCGACCCGAGCCGCCGTCGTCGCAGCGCGATCACGTCATGAGCGGACTGGTCCCAACGCACGAACGACTCGATGGTCATCCGTGGCTCCAGCTGTCCGCGCACGACGTCGTCGGGTATGGGCGCAGCCAGGTGTACCCGGCCAGGCTGCCCCGGCGCGCCGGCATCCAGATCGACGACGACCAGCCAGCGCGCATCCGCCAACGGGTCCTGGGGCGGGAGGGTGATCTCTCCGCCGCCCAGCAGGTGGAACACCACCTGCTGGCGACCGACCTTGCCGGCCTTGCCGACGGTGCCGACGGTGCCGACGGTGCCGACCGTGTGTCGTTCGGTGTCACGTCGACGCGCGACCCTGTCAGCGAACCCGGCGAGCAGCAACCGCGCGACGGTCGAGTCGATCGACGCGGCCGGTCCTGCGCCGAGCTCCTCCGACCCAGCGAGCTCCTCCGAGCGGGCGAGCTGTGCCACCTCCAATTGTGCCAGGTCCACCGACTCCAGCGCTCGGAGCCACATGCGCACAGCCCGACGGTGGTCACCAGACTCGCTGCCTGCGGATCGCAGGCGCTCGACCACATCGGGGTTGCCCGAGCGTGAGGTCTCGAGCAGGGCCAGGGTGTCGGCCGCCAGTTCGACGAGGCCGTGTCTTCGGGCCTCGACCGCGATCGCTGCCAGCCTGGGATGGAACCCGATCTCGGCCATCGCCCGACCGAGCCGCGTCAGGCGACCCTCGTCGTCGAGGGCGCCCAGCTGCACCAACAGGGAGCTCCCCGCGGCGAAGGCGTCCGCTGGCGGGGGATCGAGCCAGGCGAGATCCCCCGGGTCGCCGACACCCCAGGCGTGGAGCTGTAGAACCAGCGCGGCGAGGTCACCGTCGAGTATCTCGGGCGTGTCGTGTGCCGGGCGGTGCCTTTCGTCTGACTCGGCCCACATCCTGTATGCGACCCCCGGCCTGACCCTGCCCGCGCGGCCACGGCGCTGGTCGGCTCCGGCCATGCTGACCGGACCGGTCTTCAGCGCTGGCAGCCCTGAGTCCGGGTCCACCCGCTGGGTGCGTCGCCGGCCGGCGTCGACAACCACGCGCACCCCGGGGACGGTGATCGACGTCTCGGCCAGGCTCGTCGACAGGATCACCCGCCGACGCCCGGGCTCAGGGGGTCTGACCACGTGCAGCTGCTCGTCGGGCGACAACGAGCCGTGCAGCTCGGCCAGCTCGACGGTTCCCCCCTCCACCGCGGCTGCCACGAGCGGTTCGAGCATCCTGCGGGTCCGGCGGATCTCTGCGCGGCCGGGCAGGAACACCAGCACGTCGCCGGAGTCATCGCTCAGCGCCTCGCGCACTACGTGCGCCACCCGTGATTCGAGTGGGTCGTGCGCTGAACCCGGCCGGTAGCGCGTCTCGACGGGGAACAACGGGGCCTCGGCGCGCACGATCGGCACGCAGCCCGGTCCCATCAGCTCTGCCACCGGGCCCGGATCGATCGTCGCCGACATGACCAACAGCCGCAGGTCGGGGCGCAGCGCGGCGCGGATGTCGAGCACGAGCGCGAGCACCAGGTCGACGTCGAGGGACCGCTCGTGGAACTCGTCGAGCAGCACTGCCGACACGCCATCGAGGGACGGGTCGGACTGCAGACGCCTGAGGAACAACCCCTCGGTCACGACCTCGATCCGGGTCCGCGGTCCGACCCGGCGCTCCCCGCGCACCGAATAGCCGACACCGTGGCCAACCGGCTCACCGGCCAGCTCCGCCATTCGGGCGGCGGCCGCCCGGACAGCGAGTCGACGCGGCTCGACGACGACGATCCGGCCGTCCCCCATCCACGGCTCGTCGACCAGTGCCGGTGGCACACCCGTTGTCTTGCCGGTGCCCGGAGGCGCCACCAGCACAGCAGCGCCGGGTCCGTCGAGTGCGTGCAGCAACTCGTCCATCACGTCGATCACCGGCAGGCGCAGTTGCTCGGCCTGTTCCTCGACAGGTGGCTCGACCGGTTCGGGCACGGGCGAAGTCTCGCGCCCCGTGGGGTGAAGCCTCGTTCTCCGTGGGGTTCGGTAGCGTCAGGTCGATGGCCACGACCCCGTCCCCAAGGCGTTCGACCGCGCCACGAACCAGCCGCTCGATGTCCCTGACAGTGCTGGTGGCCCTGGTGATCGCCGCGCTGGCTGCAGCCGGTTGCGGTGGCGAGGAAGCAGCAGCGGTACCCGAGGCGGTCGCCGGCCAGGTCACCACGATCGACTCGGCCCAGGGCAAGGCACTCATCGAAGCGGGAGGGGCACTCGTGGTCGACGTGCGCTCGGTCGAGGAGTACCGCGAGGGCCACCTCGTGGGCGCACAGAGCATCCCGGTCGAGGACACCGACCTGTGGGACACACGGACCGCTGGCCTGGACCCGGCCCGCCCGACGATCGTCTACTGCCGAAGTGGTAGAAGGAGCCTCGCAGCCGCCATGAAGCTGGTCGAGGCGGGATTCACCAAGGTCTACGACCTGGGTGGGGTCCAGGACTGGGAACCGGGCGACCTGGAGCTCGATCGCTGACAGACGGAACGCCGTGCACCGGCCGTGGCGATGGACCACCATGTAGCCGCCGGCCGGTCCATGACGTGTCGGTGAAGTGACGGTTGTACAGGGGGATGACGGGGGCCATGGGAGCGATCGATGACATCGAGACGATCGATGACGTCGAGATGATCGACGACACGGAGACGAGCGCGGGACCGGCGGAGGAGAGTTCCGGAACCGTGCCACGGGTCTTTCCCCGCGAGCTTCCCCGGACCTCGATGCGGGACGTCGCAGGCAGAGCGACCCAGATCACGCTGGTCGCCACAAGGCACTTCGCCCCGCTGGCAACGCGCACGGCGCTGCACCGTCGCCTCGAGCCCGACGCGTACGCGAGGCCGCTGCGACAGACGTTCGAGGAGCTCGGCGCGACCTTCATGAAGTTCGGCCAGCTGATCGGATCCTCGCCGGGCATGTTCGGCGAGAAGGTCGCAGCAGAGTTCCGAACCTGTCTGGACACCGGTGCCCCGGTGCCCTTCGACGACGTCCGCCGCACGATCGAGATCGACCTGGGCATGCCGCTCGACGAGGCGTTCCGGAGCTTCTCCAGGGAGCCGATCGGGAGGGCGTCGATCTCGGTGGTGCACTCGGCGGTGACCCGGGACGGCCGACACGTCGCGGTGAAGGTGCTGCGCCCGGGAATCGAGCACCACGTGGCCCGCGACCTCGACCTGTTCCAGCCGCTGCTCGACCTGATCGCCAAGCAGACCGGCGAGTTCGCCGTAGGGCAGATGCTCGCCATGCTCCAGGGGTTCCGGGTCCAGATCGGTGAGGAGCTCGACCTGCGCAACGAGGCGCGGGCGATGGTCCACTACCGGCGACTGCTGGCACAGGTCGACCTGCCGCGCGTCACGGTCCCCGAGGTGTACCCGGAGCTGTCCGGGGCGAGGGTTCTCACCATGGAGTTCCTTGACGGGGTACCGGTCGACGACCTGGGAGCCATCGCACGGTACGGCTATGACCCGGCACCGATCGTGCAGGAGGTGATCAAGGGGTTCCTGCTGACAGCTGTGCGTTGGGGCACTTTCCACGGTGACGTCCACGCCGGCAACCTGCTGCTGCTGCCCGACGGCAGGATCGGGGTGATCGACTGGGGGATCGTTGGTCGGCTCGACCTGGAGAGCCACCGGTTCTTCCGCTCGATGATCCGCGCCGCGCTCGGCGAGCAGGACGCCTGGCCCGAGATCGCACAGCAGGCCGTTCGCATGTACGGACCGGTGCTCCACGAGAACCTGGGGATGGACCTGGACCAGACCGAAGCTTTCATCAGGATGACCCTGGAGCCGCTTCTGACGAGACCCTTCGGAGACGTCTCGCTCGCCGATCTGCTCGCCGCACCTCAACGCCAGGTCGCCGAGATCAAGGGCATCGAGGAGACCCAGCTGAGCCTGCGGGCCATCTACACCCGCTTCAAGGAACAGCGGCGCATCCGCGCGGCTGTCGAGGCGCACGGCGTGTACGACTCCGACTTCGACCGCGGCATGTTCATGCTCTCCAAGCAGCTCATGTACTTCGAACGCTACGGCAAGATCTTCCTGGCCGACGTCGGGTTGTTCGAGGACGAGGAGTTCTTCCGCTCGGCACTCGACGCTCCCACGACCTTCGGTCGCAGCTGAGCTGGTAGAACCGGTCCCATGGCTCTCGACCGCCGACTGGACTACGACTGGGGAACGCTGTCCGAACAGGACCTGGACCCCGACCCGGTCGCCCAGCTTTCACGCTGGATCGCCGAGGCCGAGGAGGCCGGCGTTCCGGAACCCAACTCGATGGCGCTGGCCACCGTCGACGCGACCGGACGGCCGTCGCTTCGCAACGTGTTGCTGCGCGGGCTCGACGAGACGGCCGGGATGCTGTGCTTCTACACGAACCGGTCGAGCCACAAGGGCGCTGACCTGGCGGCCAACCCCAACGTCTGTCTGCTCTTCTCGTGGCTCGGTCTGCACCGGCAGGTGAAGGTCTCCGGTGTTGCGGAGCCGATCGAGGACCACCGCAACGACGAGTACTTCGCCAGTAGGCCGCGTGAGAGCCAGATCGGTGCGTGGGCGAGTCATCAGAGCCGGGTGATCGCGGGGCGCGAAGAACTGGACTCCGCCGTCGCGGCCGTGACCCGACGTTTCGAGGGCATGGAAGTGCCACGCCCACCGTTCTGGGGTGGTTACGGGATCCGCCCGACCGAGTTCGAGTTCTGGCAGGGCCGGCCGAGCCGCTTGCACGACCGCCTGCACTACTTGCGTATGGGCGGCTCCTGGCGCATCGAACGCCTGGCCCCCTGATCACCCTGTCGGACCCCGCTCAGATCTGTAGCGGGCGGCGGTCTCCGTCGGCTCCGCAGAACATCGCCGAAGTGGGAAGCACGTGATCGACGTCGTCGGGCAGGTGTACCTGGATGCCGCACAGCACGACGATGTCCATGTCGTCGTGGGCGCGGAGTGCGTCGAGTTCGGTCCACATCTCCGCCTCGACCGCGGCTGCAGCGACCCTTGTCAGCTCCAGCAGGTCGGCTGGGAGCTGCTCGCCGACGTACGAAGCAATGACCTCGCGTAGGCGGTCGGCCTCGTGGTCGTCCAGGCCCGGAGTTGGTGGTTCGACCGGCTGGGAGAGCGAGTCGAGAAGCGCTGTCAGCGCGCCACACGTCGAGGTGACACGGTGCTGGTGACGCCGCAGGCTGTCGCCGATGGCACCGTCGGGGTCGATGCCGATGTGGGGGAGACCGAACACGATCAGCCGACCACGGCTGTCGTCGGGGACGTGAGCCAGCGCTGCACGCCAGCCGGTACGACCCAGCGACGGCACCGCTCCCAGGCCGCCCAGGTGGAACGGGTGGTCCCAACGGCGTGACACGGCCTGCATGAACGGCTGGGCGAGCTCGTCACGACAGATCGACACCGCGGCGAAGGTGTGCTCGCGGTCGAACCCCAGGGGCAGTACGGCCTTCTCCACCCGGGCCAGGTACCGCTCGTAGCTGACGGCGCCGGGGAAGTCACTCTCGAGGGTCGTCCTGTAGGTCACGATCGCTCAAGCTAGACCGCCGCCGGGTCGGGGCCCTCAGCGACGGCCTGTGTCGTTCAGCACCCCGGTGACCTGGCGGCCCAGCTCAGCTGTCGGTGGTCGACTCGTCGGAGCCGGAGCGGGCGACCCAGGTGATGGCGATCGCCGCGACTATGACGATCGCTGCGCCCGCCGCCAGGCGCCCGGCGCCGACCCGTTCCACCCAGGCGGTGAGCGAGTTCTGGACGTCGTAGGTCCAGTCGACGATGGCGGAGCCGTCGCCGGAACGGAGCTCCTGGATCGACACCCAGGCGTAGTAGCTGACGAACGTTCCCGCGATGATCAGGAACACCCCGGAGATCCGGTTCATGTACGGCAGCACCCGCCGGAACGTCCGCACGATGCCCGAGCGGGCGAGCGCGACCGCCAGGGTCAGCACCGCGAGCGTCATACCCATGCCCAGCCCGTAGGCGACGAACGTGGCGACCCCGGCGACGAAGCTCTCCTGTTTGAGGGTGGTCGACACGATCGCCACGAAGATCGGGATGGTGCAGCTGAGCGAGGCGACCGCGTACGAGATTCCGTACAGGAACATCGAGCCGAGCTCGCGGCGGTTCGAGTCGAGCTGCAGTTTCGGTAGCGACACCGCCGGTTCGAACCCTCGCAGCATGGCGATGCCGAGCACGACCAGGGCCAGCCCGATGACGATCGTGACGTACGGCAGCCGTGTGCCGATCAACCCCGAGACCGACGACCACGCGACTCCGAGAATGCCGAAGACCACCAGGAAGCCAGCGGTGACCGCGGCCGATACCCGCAGCGCCTGGGGCACGGGAGCGGTGGGAGCGTGAGAGACACCTTCTGCGTCGGTGCTCGTCTGTTGCCCTTCGAGGCCAAGGAAGTACGACAGGTAGGCGGGCAGCATCGCGAATCCGCAGGGGTTGATGGTGGCCACCATCCCTGCCGAGAACGCGAGCGCCAGGTTCGCGTTCATCCGGGGAGCATGCCGTTCTCTTCGAGCAGGGAACGGATCTCGTCTGAATCCAGCTCGCCCGAGTGGGTGGCGACGACGACACCGTCGGCGTCGATCAGCACCGTACGTGGCAACGCCAGCCCGCCGTAGACGGCGAAGATCTCGCCGCGGGGGTCGCGGGCATTGGGGTACGTCACCCCGGTTCGGTCGACCATCTCGCGGCCGGCTTCGGCGGTGTCGGTCACGTCGACACCTATGAAAGTCACGGCACCGTCGAGCTCCTGGCTGACCTCCTCGAGCGCCGGCATCTCCTTCAGGCATGGGATGCAGGTGGACGACCAGAAGTTGAGCAGCACCGGGGTGCCGACGCCTGCCACCTCGTTGAGCTCCTGGCTGGTGCCGTCCAGGTAGTCCAGGCGCACGCTAGGTGCCGGTTGACCGATCTCGACGCGGGCTTCGGTGTCGACCACGAGCGGTGCCTTGGTCGAGTCGTCGAGCATCTCCTGGATGTCGACCGGATCCTCGTCCAGCCATTCCAACGCCAGGCGGCCGGCGGTGAAAGCTGCCAGGAGGGCAACCGCGGTGATCAGGAAGAACCCGAGCGGCCCGATGCCGAACACCTTCGCGGCGCGGCTCCTGCGGGTGGCAGCGCCGTCCTGTTGGTCGATGTCTTGGGGGTCGGGCATTGGGGAGAACCGGGTGGGGGGCCGGGAACCCGGTCCCCCCACCGTATCGAGCCGGGTCTCAGCGGTCAGGTCGGCGAGCGTTGCTGACCGCCGGACACTCAGACGCCGGCCACGACCAGAGGTCGGTAGATGTCGGGCACCTCGACCTCGGGAAGGGTGTCGCCCGGTCGGGCGACCTTCGGAGGGCGACCCCTGCGGCGCTTGGACAGGACGATCCGTCCGGCGACGAACAGGTGTCCTCCCCACACGCCGTACTGCTCGCCGCGGTCGACCGCGGCGTCCAGACATCGAGCCCTGACGGGACAGGCCAGACAGGCCCGTTTGGCCTCGGCGATGTCGTCGAGCTCGTCCGAGAAGAACAGCGCGGTGTCCAGGTCACGGCATCCCGAGTGGGCCATCCAGGTGTCGTCGGCGCCCAGGCCCAGGTCGGATGCGAGGGTCAGGTCGAGTCGTTCGATGGTGGTCATCTGGGTTCCCCTTCGTTCAGGTCGTGTTTCGTCGGCGGTTGGGTGGGTGGATGTGGGCGGGCGACGCGAAAAGCCGCCGGGATGGAATCCCGACGGCTGTGTGGAGACCTTGCTCGCTGAGCTGGAGGGCTACAGCGGAGGGGCTCCCCGTCGGGTCGGCACGAAGTGCGCAATCGTCACCTCGGTGACGGATGGCTTCATGCCGTTGTTCCCGTTGATGCAGGTGGAGGAGATCGAACCCACCACCGCGGCACGGGAGCGCAGGCGCGCGTCGGTGCGCCATGTGGCGCTCCGATGTGTCTGCGTCGTGGTGCTCATGGTGTGTGGCGCTCCTGGTGCGGCGGGGATGCCGTTCGTACGACGTAAGCAGTCGCCCGGGTGTGGCGTCAAGGGATTATTCGGGATTGTTCGTGCAGTCTCGTCCGCTGATGGGCTGCACTACTCGTCGATCGGTGAGTAGTGCAGCTGACCGTCCCTACGCTGGCCACGGAGCCGACCGGCCAGCCGCAGGTGCTCCAGGTGGGCGTACGTCTCGGACTCGGCCATCGGCCCCCACGACCGCTCCCGGAAGAGCCGGTGCGAATAGCTGCGCACGTCGGCGTCCTCGAGCTCGGTGGCGATCCCGTACAACAGATCCAGGCGTTCGTGGTGGTGCTCGATGATCTCGTCCACGCGGCCTGCCAGGTCCTCGAACGGCAGGCCGTGCGCGGGCAGCACCTTGGTGACCCCGTCGATAGCCGCGACACGGCGCAGTGCTGCGAAGAACTGCGCGAGCGAGTCCGGTGCTTCGGTCATGCCCGAGATGTGCGGGGTGATGCTCGGCAGCACGTGGTCACCCGAGAGCAACGTGCCGTGTTCGGGATCGAACAGGCACACGTGGTCACCGGTGTGACCCGGGGTGTGGACCACGACCCACTCTCGCCCTCCCAGAACCAGAACCTGCTCGTCCTGCACCTTCACGGTCGGGTCCAGCGACAGCAGCCCCTCCTTGGAGAGCCGGTCCCAGGTACGGATGTGCTCGATCTCCTCGACGCTCGGTCGGAACCCCTCGCCGCCCCACGGGGTCAGCCTGGCCGGCACCTCGGGGATCTCCCCGTCGCCGAACAACGCCTCGCGTAACGTCAGGACGCGGGCAGGCTCCTCGGTGGCGACGTCGACCAGTTCGTCCAGGTCGCCGTCGAGCAGGAACGCGGCCGCGTGCTCCTTCTCGGCCCGGTCGAATGGGGTCGAGAACTGCTCGTGCGCGACGACATCGCAGCGCTGCTCGACCTTCAGTCGCCCTGCACCACCGAAGTGGTCCGGGTGGGAGTGGGTGACGAGAACCGTGTGCACCCGCTCGACGGGGAAGCCGGCCCGAGCGAGTCGGGTGGTCAGCTCGTGGTGGGAGTCGGGCCCCGGCAGACCGGGGTCGATCAGCGTGACGCCCCGGTCGTCCTCGAGCACGTAGCAGTTCACATGGCCCAGCCCCGGCAGCATGATCGGAAGCTGGACGCGCACGACCCCGGGCGCGACCTCCGTCGCGTCGTCCTCGGCGGGCAGCTGTTCCTGTTTCAGCGGAAGACCTTCTCTCGCCAGTAACGCAACTCCTCGACCGACTGGCGGATGTCGTCCATCGCCCTGTGCGCCGACTGGGACTTGTGGAGCCCGGACAGATCGGCCGGGTACCAGCGCCGGGCCAGCTCCTTGATCGTCGACACGTCGATCGACCGGTAGTGCAGATGCTCCTCGATCGCAGGTAGGTACACGGCCAGGAACCGCCGGTCCATGCCGATCGAGTTGCCGCACAGCGGCACCGTGCGCGGCTCGGGGATGTGCTGCTTGATGAACTCGAGCGTCGCCGCGCCAGCGTCGTCCAACGCGATCGTCGACGCACGGATCTGCTCGAGCAGCCCGCTGCGGGTGTGCATGTCGACGACGACAGGGTCCATCCCGGCGAGCTGGTCCTCATCGGCGTGCACGACCAGGTCGGGCCCCTCGGCGACGATGTTCAGCTCGTCGTCGGTGATCAGCGTCGCCATCTCGACGATCACGTCCTTCGCTGGGTCCAGGCCGGTCATCTCGAGATCCATCCAGGCAAGCACACGGTCAGGCTACGGGGCGCGCCCGCCGGAGGTGTACACGTCGCCAGCTATCCTCGCTGCGTGCTCCAGCTGCCAGTTCGCCGACTCGACCCCGATCTGCCCCTGCCGGAGTACGCCAAGCCAGGCGACGCGGGCGTCGACCTGCGGGCGACCGAGGCTGTGACGCTCGGACCCGGCGGCGGTCGGGCACTCGTTCCGACCGGCATCGCGGTCGCCATCCCGCGCGGCTACGCCGGGTTCATCCAGCCGCGCAGCGGCCTGGCACTCACCCACGGGGTGACGTGTCTCAACACCCCCGGCCTGATCGACTCCGACTACCGCGGCGAGCTGAAGGTGCTGCTGATCAACACCGATCCGGTCGAGGCGTTCGTCGTCGAACGAGGCGAGCGGATCGCCCAACTGGTGATCCAGGCGGTCGAGCACGTCGACTTCGTCGAGGTCGACGAGCTGGACGAGACCGAGCGGGGCCACGGAGGGTTCGGCCACACCGGACGCTGAACCGTTCGCCCGTCAGGCCGACAGACAGAGGGTCAGCCGGCGACGAGGACCTCGCCGTCGGGCACGAGCTCGGTTCGCGTGGGGCGAGTTCCTTCCATGTGCCACAGGACCAGTCGGAGCGGATGGTCCGGTTCGGTCGGGTCCCACTCCAGCGCCGTGAAACCGCCGCGCAGCACACCGCAGCCGGAGTTCGCGTAGCGGACCGGCCGGTCGGCTGGGTCCAGCGGTGACAGCATCGGGAAGTGGGTGTGGCCGTGGATCAGCCACGGCCACCCGCCCTCGGGTGCCCTTTCGTCGAGACGTTCGAACAGGCGGACCTCGTCGAGGCTGTCCAGACGCCGGTTGCCGCCCAGCCGTGGGTCGACCGCGATCAGGCGGTTCGCCGCACCACGCGTCAGCAGCCTGTCGACGGCGGACGGGTCGGGCAGCCCGTTGCTGCGACCGCCGCGTGGCAGGTCGTCGAGCCCAGTCGCCAACCAGGTGACTGCACGTCCCAGCGCGGCGACGTCGTGTCCGTTCCACGAGTCCGTCAGGTGACCGTGGGCGACGACCGCGTCGACGGAATCGATCGAGGGCACCGACGCGGTGTCACGCTCGCCGCCGCGCAGCAGGATCGTGTCGGACACCTCGACCCCGCCCACGTGCTCGGCCAGGCGTTCGACCATCACCTCGTCCGCGTACACGTCGTCGTGGTTGCCCATCGTGCGGTGGTACCGGCCGTCTACAGCGAAGCCTTCGCGCAGCACCCGGTAGATGTCGGCGTTGTTGGCGACGATCCTCGACAGGTGCTCGCCCAGCAGCCTCCGGCGCGCCTCGACCCGGCGCGTGCCGACGGTTGCGCCGGTCAGGTACGCGACGTCGTAGACCGCTCCCCACGTCGACCCGCCGACCATCCAGAAGTCCTCGACATCGCCGTTCTCCACCAGGTGCCAGCCGTCCTGCGCGTAGCCGACGAGCACCTCGGCGTACAGCTCCTTGACTCCCTGGCGGCGCGGCCAGTCGAGGCGTCCAGCGATGCAGCGGTGGAGATCGGATGTGATCAGGAAGCGGTGCTCGGACGACAGCGACGTGGTGCGGGGTCCGGGCAGCACGGGACCAGAGCCGTTGCTGATCGACAGCAGGTGGTCGGGAAACGCGTCGATGCGGTCACCGATTCGCCGGGCTGATCCGAGTGCGGCGAGTGTGAGCGCGGGAAGCGTGACCGGCATCGTCGCAATTCCCGCCGACGCCTTGGCTCCGGCCCACAGGGTCGCCGGCAGTCCCGGGCCGGGTCCTGTCCGTACGTCGGAGCCCTCGCCGGTCGAGCGGTCCACCCGGTCGGCCCAGCTGCCGGCCACGTCGAGTGCGCCGGACCATGCCGTCTCGGAGATGGCTCGCCAGAGGCCGCCGATGGGCTTCACGCCCCCAATTCTGGCAGAGGTCGGAGGACCCCAGAACGGTCAGGGCAGAAGGACGGAGCCGGATCCGGTGGCGGAGTTCTCCCGCTCGAAGCCCGGCTGTTCGGGGTCGCAGCCGTCGCCAAGACCCGACACCGCGGAGGCATCGACCGTGTACTCACCTGCCGCCAGGTCGGGTGCGGACAGGCGGAAGGTGGTGCGCCCCGGCGCTACGGCATCGCTGGCGACATCTGCCGGAGGCGGAGACTTGACCACCGCTGCACAGCCGATCTGGACGAGCTGAGGTCCGGCCGGCCTGATGTCCACCACACCGGTGCCGTTCAGCGACGAACCCGGCGCGCAGGCCGTGCCCTCACCAGCGAACGGTGCGGCTGCCGGGTCGCCGGTGTCGGTGGTGGGCCCGTAGAGGGTCACGGTCACGCACTGGGTGGTGGTCGACCCTGCAGGCTGGGCGGGGTCAGCCACGACGATCGTCGCAGGGGAGCCGGACTCGACGGTGACGGTCAGCGTCGAGGGCATGGGCGGCAGGGTGGTGGTCGTGGTGGTGGTCGACGACGTCGGGTCGTCGGCGACGATGTCCGGATCGGTCGAGCCGCCGCCGCTGCCCAGCGCCAGAGTCACCGCGAGCACCACCGCCAGGGTGCCACCCAGGCCGGCGCCCGCCGCGCCGAGTTGGCGGCGTCGGCGCAGGGAGCGGCCACGCCGGACGATCGCGTCCAGCCGGTCGGGGTCGCCCACAGGCGGGAAGGACTGCGAGTTGCGCTCAGACATCACTCACCCCCGAACCAGTTGGTGTTCCTGCTGTCAGGTCGACGTCGGCGAGTTCGGACCGCAGCTTGGTGGTCGCACGGTGCAAGTGGGTCTTCACCGACCCGGTCGTCATACCGAGCGACACAGCCACGTCCTCCTCGGTCAGGTCGATCAGATAGCGCATCACCAGCACCTCTTGTTGTCTCCCCGATAGTCGGTGCAGCGCCCGTGCCAGATCGACCCGGAGTGCCGCGCCGTCTCCCGCGTTGTCGCCCGCGACGCTCTCGTCGCGCAGGTCGGGACGGCGGGCCTCGCGGCGGACGTGGTCCACGGCGAGGTTCCCGACGACCCGCAGCACCCAGGCGTCGGGGTTGGGGTGGACGCTGACCTTGGACCAGCGGGCGTAGGCACGTGCGAACGCCTCGCCCGCAAGGTCTTCGGCAGTCGCAGGATTGCCGACAAGGCGGCGCGCCACCGAGACGGCACGGGGCTGCATCCGCTCGTAGAACTCCCGGAAGGCGTCATCGCCTCGGCTTCGTCGCACCACACTCCCTACCAACGCTTCGCCCGCCCGGCGGGTTGACAACCAGTTCAGGATTCCTCGCTCGGAGAGGATCGGTCCGGGAGAAAGGGTCGCCTGGTATCCCCCGAACCTCAATGGTCAAGAACCCTAGTGGTGCCTCGCCGCCGGGCCGGTGACTGCGATGTCTGCCCGGGCGCCACGAGATGGCGGGCCGGTCGGTACGCTCGCACGGGTGGGTGACGCAGCGGAACCTCCCGTCGAGCGGGTCCTCTACGTCGCCAAGACTCACCTGGACGTGGGTTTCACCGATCTGGCCGCAACGGTCAGGAAGCGGTACCTGGACGACTTCTTTCCCCGTGCAGTCGCCACTGCCGCCGAGTTGCGCGCGGCTGGCGGTCCCGCCCGGTTTCGTTGGACCACGGGTTCGTGGATCCTGACCGAGGCGTTGCAAACCGTCGATCGGCAGCGAAGGGCAACGATCGAGCGGGCGATCGAGCAGGGTGACCTGTGCTGGCACGCGATGCCGTTCACGCTGCACACCGAGTTCGCCGACCGCTCGCTCGTCGAGCACGGACTGTCGCTGTCGGCCGAGCTGGACCGCCGGTTCGGTCGACGCACGCTCGCAGCGAAGATGACCGACGTGCCTGGCCACACCCGCTCGCTGGTCCCGTTGCTCGCCGACGCGGGGGTCGAGTTGTTGCACATCGGCGTGAACCCGGCGGCCGCCACACCCGCGGTTCCCGATCAGTTCGTGTGGCGTGCCGGATCAGCCGAGATCTCGGTGATGTACCAGCCGGGTGGCTACGGCGATGTCCAGGTGATCCGGGGCACCGGGGTGGCGGTCGCAGTGGACGTGACGGGCGACAACCTCGGACCGCGCTCGGCAGCCGAGGTGACCGCAGCGTTCGACTCGCTCGCCGCGCGGTTCCCCGGTGCCGAGGTGGTGGCGGGGACGCTCGACGATGTGGCGCTGGCTGTTCGCTCGGCCCGTGCGACGCTGCCTGTCGTGACCGCCGAGCTGGGCGATACCTGGATCCACGGTGTGGGATCCGATCCGGTCAAGGTCGCGGGCTTCCGGGCCCTGGCCAGACAGCGAGCCGGGTGGATCCGCGACGGCGAGGTGTCCGCCGACGACCCCGGCCTGCGCGCCGCGTCGACCCGTCTGCTGTTGGTCGCAGAGCACACGTGGGGGCTTGACCAGAAGTCCCACTGGCCCGATACGACGCACTGGAGCGCGTCCGAGCTGGCCGAGGTCCGCGACGACGAAGCGACCAGGCGGTTCGAGGCGAGCTGGCAGGAGCAGCGGTCCCTGCTGGACGAGTACGTCGAACTGCTGCGCGCGTCTTGCCACTGCAGCCTGGCGGATGACGCCGCGGCCGAGCTCGCGTCGTCGCGGGAGTCGCCCCGGCGGCTGTCCACCGAAGCGCTCGAGCCAGTTGCCGTCGACCAGGTGGTGGAACTCGGAGGGCGCTCGCTGCGAGTCGATAGCGACGGTTCCGTGCTCGATGGATCTGTGCTCGATGGCGCCGGCGTGCTGTGTGCGGTCGGCCAGCAGACCTTCGACGCAGACGACTTCGAACGCTGGTACTCCACCTACAACGCCTCGGTCACCCCGGACAACGAGTGGTGGGCTCGATGGGACAACACCAAGCCGGGACTCGAGCACAGCGGGGCCCGATCGGCTTGGTGGGGAACGAGGCTGGTGGGTGCGTGGGTGGGCGAAGACGAGAGGGGTCCGCTGCTCGTCGTAGAGCAGCGCATCGACGCAGCACCTGACGACCCGGTCGCCGTGCCGTCCAGCTACCGCACGACGCTCCGCTCCGCCGCGGCGGGCACGGGGCTGGAGCTGGAACTCGCCTGGTGGGACAGACCCGCTGCCCGGTGGCCGGGTGCGCTGTGGTGGCGGCTGTCGCCGCGGGTGACCGATCCGGTCGGGTGGCGGATGGTCAAGCTCGGTGCGGAGGTGTCGCCGTTCGACGTCGTCGCCGGTGGAGCGAGACGACTCCATGTGGCCGACCGCCTGGTCCACTCCGACGGTACGACGATCGACCTGATGGACACCGGCCTGGTGGCGCCCGGCCCTCCACGCCTGCTCGTCTGGGACGACGAGCAGGCGGCACTGCCGGACGGTTGGCTGTCGGACGGCTGGCACGTGTGCGTACACGCCAACCTGTGGGGCACGAACTTCCCCATGTGGGTCGAGGGCGACGGCCGCTGCCGGACGTCGGTGCGCTTCAGTTGAACCGGTTGAGCGGTCAGCTCAGGCGATCACTCGGCCGGTTCTGGGGGTGGTGGGGTCACCTGTAGCTCCAGCGCTCCGATGTCGCACCCGGTCCCCTGCGGGCGAAGGACGCCGCGGGCGTCGATGCTGCGGCCCTGACCTGCCTCGGTCGGGCAGTCCAGGTCGTTCGGGAGACCCGGCGCGATCGCGTCGAGCGCAGGGCTGCCCGCGATCGGGATTCGGTGCAGTGACGGGGCGACGTTGCCCCAGGTGTCGATGACATCGAGTCCGAGCGCTGCCTCGTTCGCGACGGTCGAGTCCGTCGCTGCGGCCAGGCCGCACGAGGAACCGACGGTCAGGTTGTAGCCGAGGCTGTTGATCGCGGCCGAGCAGGTGTCGCCCGAAGCGGCGCTGAGGATCGAACGACGGGTCGTGACCGAGGCGATGGCGCTGCGCACGATCGTCGGGCCGTTGGTCGTAGCGGTGACCGACTCGGCGGTCAGGGTGCCTTCGACCATGATCGCACCGGCGGGACCACCGCCGTAGACGGTCGAGTTGACGATACGTGCCTTGGAGCCGGCGCCGATCTTCAACTGGACGGGACCATCGGGGCCGGTCTGGCCGAAGCTCGAAGAGAGCACCGCGACGTCGAGCGACCCGGGCGCCACACCGCCCAGCACCAGGTCGACGCCGATCAGACGGGACCCGGTGAACGACACCGGTACGTTCACCTGGCTCAGGCGGGGCTGGATGCTGAGCGCCGTGTTCTCCACGGTGCCGTCAGCTGCCGACGGGCCGGTCACCACGCTCGACACGAAGGACATGCGCACCGGGTCGAGCGTTCCGGAAGCCATCGGCACCGTGCTGTTGCTGACCGCCAGAGCGAACGGAGCGATCGCAGTGGTCGGGCCGGTCACCGCCGTGCTGACCACGGTCGAGTCGCACTCCGCCACGAGGGCAGCGAGCCCAGACGCCGTGGCGTTCATGACAGTCGCCGTGCGCACCGCTTGACCTGTGCAGGAGAGGAGCACGTCCGACGGCGTTGCGTCGGTGCTCACGAAGGCCATCGATCCGATGACCACCGACGCCTGCGGCTGGATCACTCCGCCCGGGGAAGGGACCGTCGAGCCGGTCACGTCGAGGGTCGTCAGCGCCGCGCCCGCGCCACTGATGATGACGGGCCGTGTAACGGCGATCGTCGTGTCCGTGGCGAGGGTGAAGTTGCCGGCAGGGACATTGATCCGGTTCGGCAGTCCGCCCGTCGGCACCAACGCGTTCGACGCGGCGATTGCGTCACGCAACGAGCAGTCCGTCGTGTCACACGTACCGTCGAAGGTGTCGGCGGTCGTGTTGACCACCAGCGGCGCGGTCGGCTGCGGTGGCGTGGTGCACGCCGCCCCCAGCACCAGTGCCGGTGCTGCCAGCGCTGCAAACGCCCAGCGGCGTGCGCGTCGTGCTGGTACGGAAATCTGCCCCATGAATCCCCCCGGATCGTTCGCCCAGTGATCAGCCGGCCTTACCGGCCGGCACGTCGCTGACCAACGTTACGCACCGCTGGGGGCCACGTCCATTGATCACACCACCCGACTGGTGGGAAGCAGCCTGTTGTGGAGTGGGCCCCGTGGGACTCGAACCCACGACCGATGGATTAAAAGTCCACTGCTCTACCAACTGAGCTAGAGGCCCGGGACTGCAAGATAACCCGCAAGAGAACGCGCGAGATAACGGGTGTTACCAGCACCCGAAAATGGCGGTCCCGGGGTCGCCTGACGTGCGCACCGAACCGACGGCGGCTGTCTTGGGTGATTCGCTCTAGCGCGTCTGGCGGCGGTCGCTAGCTATTCCGGGATAGCGCCGCGGGTTCAGGGTGCTGGGGGAGAGGGCCGCCCCGCCACGTTCGGTGGTGGGGGCGGGAGGTTCGTCACGGTGAACGCTGCTCCGCGCTCTCGTCGAGTTGGGGCGAAGGAGAGCGTCGCTCCGTGCCACACCACTGCCAATACGCCCAACAGCAGCAGGGTCGCGATGCGATGCCCGGAATCGGAGGCGAGGTCGACCTGGGCGGTCTGGTTGGCGGTGATGGTGTCGAGCGCTTCGATGTTGTGCAGCGTCATCGTGTTGAGCAGGTCGTTGGTGTACCAGCCGTTGGCAACCTGCTGCTGTGGCGCCGAGTCGGTGTTGTCGGCGTTGACCTCGTTGTCGGCCGCAGCCGCGCTGAGAAGCTCCGAGTACGTCGCCGAATCGAACTCTGTGCTGTCGACTGCGCCGCCGCTGTCGTTGTCGGGGGTCCAGGCGTAGAAGTTGTTCAGCGCGAGCAGAGCGAGCAGCGCGAAGCCGGCGATGCGCACAGCGAGCTTCCAGTCGAGTCGTGACACGGTGGGTTCCTCTCCCTTGTCGGTGGTGCTCCGAGGCTATTGGCGGCCACCGACATGCTGACAAGCAACTGCGGTCCAAGCTTCACACGGGTGGCTTCTGGCTCGAGTACGCGGTAGCCGATGCAGTCGAGTCACTGGTCGGCGACTCCGGAGAAGTGGTTCGCAGCGCTGAACTCGTGCTGGGTGAAGGCTCACGACGGGCGGAGCTGGATGCGTTGGTACGTCAGCATCAGCGAGTGGGTCTCGCGCTTCTGCTGACGCGGAGCTTCTTGCTCGGCCCCATCGACTACGAGACCGCCAACGCGACGTGATCACCCACAGCCGAAGCAACGCGGCAGCGCGGTCAATCGGCCGACACATGTCGCAACGGGATGGGCCAGCGGCGTCTGAGCGCCTTGTGGGCCTCGACCACGATCAGGACACTTGCTGCGGTCAGGATCGCCCGTAGCCAGGCGGAGCCGCTGATCGGCTCCACCCCGAGCACGAACTGCGTGGGCGGGAAGTAGAGGGCGGCGACCTGAATGGTGACGGCACCGATGGTGGCCCAGAACAGGAACGGGTTGGCCACCGGGTTCAGGGTGAAGACCGAGCGGCTGACCGACCTGGCGTTGCCAGCCTGGAAGATGTTGAAGATCACGAGGGTGCTGAGCGCGACGCTCTGGGCGGCAACCAGGGAACCCCCTTGGCCCAGTTCCCACCGGAACATGAGCAGTGCCCCGGCAGCCATGACGACCCCCACCAGCGCGGTGCGTTCCCACATCATCGGTGACAGGATCCCCTCGCGCGGATGGCGGGGAGGGCGTCGCATGTTGTCGCGGCTTCCCGGTTCGAAAGCCAGGGCCAGATCCTGGACCCCGTTGGTGACGAGGTTGAGCCAGAGGATCTGGGCCGGGACGAGCAGCAGCGGCCATCCGAGCCACACAGACAGGAGGATCGCAAGCGTCTCGGCAGCCGCTGTCGAGATGAGGAAGAACGACACCTTGCGGATGTTCGAGAACGCGATCCGCCCCTCCTCGATTGCCGAGACGATGCTCACGAAGTTGTCGTCCGAGAGCACCATGTCGGATGCCTCCCGCGCGACATCGGTGCCGCTGTGTCCCATCGCCACACCGATCGCGGCCGCACGGAGCGCGGGGGCGTCGTTGACGCCGTCGCCGGTGACCGCCACGACATGACCGTGATGTTCTAGGGAGCGGACGATTCGGAGCTTCTCGTGCGGTGACACCCGGGCGTAGACAGCGACCTCGTTCACGAGATCACGGAGGGCGTCGTCATCCAAGTGGTTGAGATCGGTGCCGGTGAGAACCCTCGCGTGTTCGTTGTCCGCGATGCCGAGCTCGATCGCGATGGCGCGGGCGGTTATCGAGTGGTCCCCGGTGACCATCACGACCCGAACGCCAGCGTCATGGCACGCGGCTATCGCTTCCTTCACTCCCGAGCGAGGAGGATCCATCATCCCCTGCAACCCGACCAGCACGAGGTCGTGTGGATCAGCGAAGCCATCGTCCTGGTCCGACCCGCTCATGTGCGTTGCATCGGCCGCGTAGGCCATGCCCAGGACTCGCAGGCCGCGAGCGGCCAGATCACTTGCAGCGGCGTGGGCCGCCGCGGGGTCGAGCTCGATCGGCCCGTCGGGGGTGAGCACTGTCGAGCACATCTTGATTATCTGCTCGGGTGCCCCCTTGACGAACACCTCCTGGCCATTCGGACCTTCCCGGAAAGAAGCTGAATAGCGTCTATGCGCCTCGAAGGGGATCTCGGCTAGAACGGGATGCTCGTCTCGCAGTTCGCCGGGGTCGATGCCCGCCTGATCTGCGGCGATCAACAGGGCGGTCTCGGTGGGGTCCCCGGTGGCGACCGGTCCATCATCGGTGTGGACCAGTTCGGCTTCGTTGGCGAGCACTCCGGTCTTCAGGGCCAGTAGGAGGGCATGGTCGGTCGATCCGACGGCTTCTTCGGCGGTGAAAACCCGCCCTCCGGCCCAGATGGCCTGAACTGCCATCCGGTTCTGGGTCAGAGTGCCGGTCTTGTCAGAGCCGATGACCGTCGTGCTGCCCAGTGTCTCCATGGCTGGCAAGCGGCGTAGCACCGCATGGCGGCGCGCCATCCGGGTCACGCCTATCGCCAGCGTGACGGTCATCGCGACGGGTAGGCCTTCGGGTACGGCAGAGACCGCCATCGCGACTGCGACATGGAACATCCCGTCGGCGGATTCCCCGCGGGCGATTCCCGACACGAACGCCACCAGCGATGCCACCAGGACCAGGGTCCCGATCACACGGGCGAACGACGACATCCTGTCCTGCAGCGGGAGCTTGCCGACCTGTTCGCGACGGACGAGTCCGGCGATCTCACCCAGTTCGGTATTCGTTCCGGTCGCCACGGCGTAGCCACGGCCGCGTCCGCTGGCCACGATGGTGCCGGTGTAAGCCATTGAGGTTCGATCGGCAGGCATCGTGTGCTCGCCCACCGGTCTGGACGTCTTGGTCGACGGGAGTGACTCGCCTGTGAGGAGAGACTCGTCGATCGTCAGCGCGTTAACGGACGACAAGCGTAAGTCGGCAGGGATCCGGGTGCCGGGTTCGAGCACGATCAGGTCGCCAGGAACGATGTCGCGGCTGTCGGTCTCCCAATCCTGTCCGTCACGCACGACTCGGCTCCGCGGGACTACCAGCGAGATCAGGGCGCGCACCGCTCCTTCGGCTCGCCGTTCCTGGGTGAAGCCGATGACGGCGTTCAACAGGAGCGCCACCAGGATCAGCGCGGTGTCGAGGAACTCGCGCATTGCGAGGGTGACGCAGGCCGCGACGAGCAGGATGATGATGAACGTGCTCGAGAACTGGCGCAGGAAGACGACCCACGCTCTTGGAGGTGGTTCGTCGGGCAGCACATTCGGGCCATGGACGGCGAGGCGTTCAGCCGCCTCCTCCGAGGTCAGTCCGTGTGATGATGTGGCTAGGTGGGACTCGACCTCGGCGACCGTCGCCGAGTGCCAGTTCATCTCCGCGCGCGCGGGCGGATCGTTCCTTCCAACGGCGGCCTCGCTCATCCCGGACCGACTGTAAGACACCTCCACCACCAACTGATCGCGGGTCGGTCACGTAGCGGGCGGCCGTGAACAGCGAAGCGAGGGGTGTCGTTGTGACATCCGGCCCATGGCTCGGTAGTGCTCACAGGACTGACCGATCTGCCGATCTGCTCCTCGTGTCCCATGCAGTTGAAGCAAGTTCCCCCCTTGATCGCCGCTCCCTGATCGCTGACGTGGCCAAACGCGGTCTGGCCGCTGTCGTGGTCACCCTGCTGGTCGCCTCGGTGCTGGTGTTCACCGGCGCCCGCCCGGCAGCCGCCGCGCCACCGCTGCCTATCGTCAGCCTGGACGTGGACACGTCGCCGTTCATCGGTGAACAGGTCGAGATGGAGTTGACCTTCTCCAACCCCTCGCCGGCCGACACCGGCTACGGGCCCTTCACAGATCTGTTCCTGCCGACCAACGGCGCCGACGGCCTGAGCGGCGGCGGTCCCCGCGACGGCATCTCGTTCGTCTCCGCGTCCTACCTGGGCTCGGCAGTCCCGTCGACGGTGACGGTCCTCGCCTGTGACGGCTCCGACGTGCATCCATTGACCGGCCAGCCGGTCACGTGCCCCTCGGGTTACACCGCGGGCGACACCATGACGACGCTCACCCTGCCGTTCGGGTCGTTCACCCCGACCCAGCCCGCCGCGACGATCTCGGTCGTCACCCAGCTGTCCGACTTCGCCGACCCGGGCCACGCACTCCAGGTCGTGGCCCGGGGCGGGTTCCGTTTCGGCGCGGACCCGCTCGACAACCCGCTGACCGACCCGGCGATCGTCGGGGGCAGCGTCACGAGCACTGTCACCCCGACGCTGCTGACCATCACCAAGCGCGACAACGCACCCGAGTCCGAAACGGCCACCGGCCCCAACTTCGCTCGCCTGTGGAACATCGAGGTCGAGATCGCTCCCGGTCAGACCATCACCAACCTGCGAGTCAGCGACGACCTGCCCGACGCAGTCGTCTACGCCGGAGTCCAGAACATCGCGCCCTCCGGCTCGGTCACCGACCAGCCGGCTGGCCCCGGGCCGTGGGCGTCGGAGTCGGTCACGGTCACCTACCCGAGCGCCACCAACCAGGCCTCCTACGACGTGGCGTTCTGGGTACCGGAACTGGACGCCGGCACGGACCCGGTGCTCGACCCCACCAGCGGCGCACCCGCGACCATCAGCAACGACGCCTCGGCGCTCGGTGACTGGGACCCACTCGACCCGCGCGACGCCGCAGGTACAGACAACGCGGTCGCTGACCCGGCCGGTCCGCTCGACACGATCACCGCACGGTCGGTCGCCACGCAGAAGTCCGTCGCGGTCAGCACCGACACCGGCCGGGCCGGACCCACCCCCGGTGACACCCTGACCTGGACCGTGCAGGTGCAGGTCTCGGACTACTTCGACTTCCGGAACCTGACCCTCGACGACATCGCAGCCGACGGTCAGACACTCGACTCCACGTTCTCGCCGACCATCTCGTACCGCACGCCCGAGGGCAGCGGCTCCACGACCCTCGGCGCCCATTTCTCCTCCAGCGTCAACAGCCCCGGCTCACCGGGAGGCTGCGCGGCGACCGACCCGGGCGCGACGACGATCGGGGTCGACCTGGCCGGCTTCCTGGCCTCTGAGCAGCCCACATCGGGAGGTGTGTGGCACGGAAACGCGTCAGGCGGAACCGTCGCGACGATCACCTACCGCACGGTCATCGATGCCTCCTACCGCTGCCGGTTCAGCGGCGGTGCAGTGAACTCGCGAGACGTCATCGACAACGTCGCTGTCGTCTCGGGTGTCGTCGACGTGCCGGGCGGCGGCACAGTCACCGACAGCACCGAGGACTCCGTCACGATCGTCGCCCCGGCCACGTCCAAGTCGGTCTACGCGATCAACGGCGACACCGCCGACACCGGACCCGACATCGCCGCGGGCGACCAGGTCACCTACCGGATCGTCGCGACCGTTCCGCTGACCAACGTGCTCGACCTGTCGATCACAGACTTCCTGCCGCTGCCGACCTTCGACATCCCCTCGGGAGCCACGCCGTTCACGAACCTGACCGGCTCCGGCCCGGTTGCCCCCGGTCCTTTCAGCCCGACCGCCTGGTCCGTGGCGCTCGGCCCGACCGACACATTCTCGTCGTCGACCTCGTCGATCCCGACGCTCAGCGTCGACCAGGTCGGCAACTCGGTGCGCGCCGAGTACCCCGACTACCAGTCGGCACCCGGGACCACAGCCCGAACGATCGACCTGTTGATCACCGTCGTCGCCAACGACCAGCCGTTCGCCGACGGGCTTCTGTTGACCAACCAGGCGCGCCTGTCGAGTGCGAACTCGCCCGACGAGATCGTCAACCAGGACGTGATCGTCCAGGTGAACCTGACCCAGCCCGTCCTGGGGATCACAAAGGGTGTTGTCGCCACCAACAACCCGGCTGGCGTGTTCTCGCCCAGCGCGACCGGTCCCGCCGGGATCACCTGGTCGGCCCCGGGCAGTGCCGGCGCCCGCTTCAGCGGAGGTCCCCTCAGCTCCGCGGTGCTCGCCGCGGCACCGGTCGACTCGAACCTGAGCCGCGTCGACGCCGGCGACACCGTCACGTTCGCGGTGATCGTGAACAACACCGGGACCGGTATCCGCGGAGCGTTCGACGTCGCCATGGCCGACGCGGTGCCCGCCGGGTTCTCGATGCCGTCGGGTGGCTGGAACCTGTCGGTCACCGATGGCAACGGCACACCCCTGGCACACTCCGGCACGACACCGTCGTCGGTCACGCTGACCGACCCCGCCGCGGACCAGGGAGCGCTCGCCCCCTACGACGCCAACTCCGCCACGAATGTCGCTGTCGTCACCTTCGACGCGACCCTCGACGCCGCTGTCTCGATGAACCAGCTGCTGACCAACGAGGCCGAGGTGACCAACTACTCGGGCACCGAGGGCGGCCCCAACTTCGTCACCGCGCCGATCGAGGACACCGCGACGGTGCGCGTCGCGACCCCTTCGTTCACCAAGTCGGTCATCGCGACGGGCATCGGTGTCAGCCCTACGACCCCCGTGAACCTGGAGCTGCCGATCGGCTCGACCGCGGTCTACCGCGTCGTCGCCACCGTTCCCGAGGGCACCACCGCGAACTTCTCGATCCGCGACACCCTCGACGCCGGCCTGGCCTTCGTGTCGTTCGACTCGATCACCGCTTCGGCCGGGCTGTCGACCAGTCACGCGGGAGGCTTCACAGGAGCCCTCGCGGCGACATCGGTCACCGGTAGCGGCACCCTCGCGACCGTCCCGCTCGACACGATCACCAACTCCGACACCGACAACGCCACAGCCGAGACGATCACGCTCGAGTACACGGTCGTGCTGTTGAACACGACCGGCAACACCACCGGTGGCTCGCGCAACAACTCCGTCGTCGGTCGGATCGGGTCGAGCAACGTCGGCACGGCGGTGAGCGCGCCGAACATCCGCATCAACGAGCCGTCGCTCAGCGTCTCCAAGTCGGCTTCGCCCACGACCGCGGATGCCGGTGACACCATCACCTACACCGTCACGATGTCGGCCAGCTCGGCTACCCGCACGATCACCGCTCACGACGTCGTGCTCACCGACACGCTCCCGTCCGGGGTCGACTACGTCGCTGGCTCGTTCGCCCACACGGCAGGCGTCGCCCCCACGACGATCGACACGTCGGCGGCGTCGGCCACCTGGACGACGTTCGCGCCGGGTGCCACGTCGACCTTCACTCTCCAGGCAGTCGTCCGCGACGACGCCACTTCGTACGGCCCGTCGGTGACCAACACCGCGCGCGCCACCTACACCAGCCTTCCCGGCACGCACTCCAGCTCGCTCAGCCCGTACAACACCCTCGGGGTGGAGCGCACCGGCTCGACCAGTGACACCGGCGGCGCTGCCAACACCTACAACCGCACCGGCTCTTCCACCGTGGCGGTCAACTCGTCTGCTGTGACCAAGTCGCTGGCGTCGACTTCGGCGACCCACACCAACGGTGCGTCCGTCACCATCGGCGAGACCGCCACGTTCACCCTCGGCGTAACCGTGCCCGACGGCGACCTGGGAACCGTCACCGTGACCGACGTGTTGCCCGCCGGGCTCGTGTACGTGCCCGGCTCGGCGACCATCGACCTGGGAACGTTCGCCGGCACCTGGACCGGCTCGCCGGCACTGCCCGCCGCACAGCTGTCCGGCAACAACGTGAACTTCGTGTTCGAGAACATGTTGGTCAGCTCGGGCCCCGGCACGTCTGACAACTCGTTCTCGATCACTCTCACCGCAAGGGTGGCCGACGTGGTCGGCAACGCAGCCGGTACGACGCTGTCGAACGTCGGCCGCGTCACCGTTGCAGGAACCCAGTTCAACTCGTCGCCGGTGAACTTGACAGTCGTGGTGCCAGCCCTGTCGGTCACCAAGACGTTCACCCCCGACGAGGCCGCTGCCAACGACTCGGTCACCGTCGGGCTGACCGTCACCAACACCGGCACATCCACCGCCTACGACACCGTCGTCACCGACGTGGTCGACGGTGACGTGTTCGATTCGGTCACCCCGAACGCCGTTGCCGGTTGGACCGCGACAGCGGTGCCCCAGGGCGACGACACCCTCGTCACCTACACGGCGAACGCCGGCACCGCGATCGCCCCGTCCGGATCGCAGTCGTTCAGCTTCACCGCGACGCTCGTGGCGGACGTGACCGCGCCCTCCACGCACACCAACACGGCGAACGCGTCCACCACGACACTCGACGGGACCGACTCGAACGAGCGGACCGTCACCGGCTCGGGCTCCGACACGCTCGATGTGACAGGGGTCGACATCTCTGTCACCAAGGTCGCTGACGTCGCCACCGCGGACGCCGGCGAGGAGATCATCTACACCCTCACCGTCGAGAACCTCGGCGACCGCGACGCGGCCGGTGTGGTGTTGACCGACACGCTCGGCAGCAACGTGACCCTCGTGTCGGCGTCCGGATCCAACACCGTCAGCGGTAACACGATCACGTGGAACGCGTTCCCGCTGGCCGCGGGGGCAAGCACCACCCGCACGGTCACCGTCGAGGTCGTCAACCCGCTGCCGGTCGGCGCCACGAGCACCACGAACATCGCCGAAGCCGCCGACGACGGCGCCCACGGTGCCGACACCGATCCCTCGAACAACGACGACAGCGTCGTGGTCGGACTCGGTTCGGTCGTGGACCTGTCGGTCGACAAGACGGGACCCGTCACCGCAGAGCCCGGTGACCCGATCACCTACGGGGTCGCGGTGACCAACCTGGGTGACCGCGACGCGGACGACGCGACCGTCACCGACGTGCTCGGCGCCGGCCTCGAGTTCGTATCCGCCACCGCCGGCGGAACCTATGACTCCGCAACCCGCACGATCACCTGGACCGGAGTCGATCTCACAGGCGCCGCGGGAGCCACCCCGTCGGCCGGCTTCACGGTCCGGGCGACCGTCACCGACCCGCTGCCCGCTGGCAGGCTCTCGGTCACCAACAGTGCGCAGGTCTCGCACTCCGACGACGTCAACCCGACCAACGACACCGACGCGGTGACCACGACGGTCGACGCGCAGGTCGACCTGGTCGTCACCAAGGACGACGGGGTCACAGCTGTGGTTCCGGGCGACTCGCTCACCTACACGGTGCGGGTCACCAACACCGGCAACCGTGGCGCCACCGGAGTGCTGACCGTCGACACGCTCGACGGCAACCACGTGTTCGTCTCCGCCTCCGGAGGCGGCACCTATGACCCGTCGGCGCGGACCGTCACCTGGAACACCGGGATCGTGCAGGTCGGCGACGTCGTCACCTACACCGTCGACGTCACGGTCGCCGATCCGCTGGATCCGCTCACCACGACCGAGCTGACCAACACAGTCACCGTCAGCGACGACGGTGCGAACGGTCCGGAGCGGACCCCGGCCGACAACACCGACACCGACACCGACCTGACCGGTGCCGACCTGTCCGTCGCCAAGGTGCTGAGCTCGGACGCCCTGGTGCCCGGCGCCGAGGCGACCTACACGATCACCGTCACCAACGGCGGCCCGATGACCGTCGCGGATCTGTCGGTCAACGAGACGATGCCTTCCGACCTGTCACTCGTGTCGGCCCGGGTCGACCGCGGCACCATCGACACCGACACCTGGCTGTGGACGAACGCCAACCTGGCGCCTGGACAGACAGCCACGCTGACAGTCGTCGTCGACGTCAGCCTGGACGCGACCGGCGACCAGACGAACACGGTCACCGTGACCGGAGTTGGGGTCGGCGACCCCGACCCGTCGGACAACACCGCCTCGGTCACCGACCCGCTCGACCCGACAGCTGACCTGACGATCACCAAGAGCCTCGAGGGCACCCTCGTGCGAGGCGCGACCGCCGTCTGGGAGGTCGTCGTCACCAACAACGGTCCCTCGCGTGCGACCTCTGTGACCGTCGATGACACGCTGCCCGCCGGGCTCGAGTTCGCCGGAGCCGTCGGTGCTGATGGCACCACGTGGTCCTGTTCGACCCGCTCACCAGGCGTGGTCGCGTGCGTGCTCGACGGTGTGATGGAACCGGGCGACA
Source organism: uncultured Microthrixaceae bacterium (assembly GCA_964450685.1). GTDB lineage: Bacteria > Actinomycetota > Acidimicrobiia > Acidimicrobiales > Microtrichaceae > JBAOHV01. The sequence continues at coordinate 44,114 of CAYVDN010000007.1, read as the reverse complement.
CCGCCACACTGCGTGTGTCGACCACCGTGTCGCCCACCGCCCCGGCCGGACCGGTCGTCAACCGAGTCGAGGTCTCGGGCGCCGAGTCCGAGACAACCGCCGACAACAACACAGCTGACGCCGCCGGAACCCTGACCGCACTGCCTGTGACGTTCCTGCCGACGGACCCGGGAGCTGCCGGAGCGGGCGCGCAGGCACCCGACTCGCAGAACCCGAGCCCGTCGAGTCTGTCCTTCACCGGCGCCAACCACCTGGCTTGGGTCCTGTCGGGGCTGTTGCTCGCCGTCGGGGGAGTCCTGATGCTCCGGTTCCGGCGTCGAACCGCCTGACAGAACGGAGATGATTCCGCGGAATCGCGTGCCGAGATGATTCCGCGGAATCGCGTGCGCTGGATCGTGCGTGATGATTCCGCGGAATCACTCCGGGACCGGCCGTTTGCGTGTCACACCCTCCCCGTATCGTGATCCACGTCGGAACCCTGTGGGCTGGGAGGCAGGATGGGTGATTCCCCGTCGGTTGAATTCGTGGCGTCCGCATGGCTGGGTGACCAGCCGGTCGAGCAGGTGCCAACTGAGCAACTCGAACACCAGATGCTCGGTCTCGCGGGCCACCTGGCCGCAGCAACCTGCGCGTTCCTGACGATGGTGGGGGAGTACGACGCCCGCCGCGCGTGGGAGTCATGGGAGGCGCTGTCGTGCGCGCACTGGTTGAGCTGGCAATGCGGGGTGGGAGTGGTCGCGGCGCGCGAACAAGTCCGGGTGGCACGCCGGCTGCGCGAGCTGCCTGCCATACACCAAGCGTTCGCTGCCGGGACGATCTCGTACTGCAAGGTCCGTGCCATCACCCGGGTCGCCAGCGCCGACAACCAGGAAGACCTGTTGAGCCTGGCGCGGTACAGCACGGGTAGCCAGCTGGAGAAGGCCTGTTCGGCGCTCAGGCGTGCGGGTGCTGCTCGGCCGGCAGACGAGGATTCGTCGTTCCGGTGTCGGTCGTTGTCGTGGATGACCGACGATCACACGGGTGACCTGATCGTCAGGGCGCGGATCCCGGCCGGAGTCGACGCCGAGGCGTTCATGGAACAGGTCGACAAGGCCACCGCCGGCCCCACGTTCGACGAGGCCGGAATGGTCGAGGAGTCACTCGGGTGCCGTCGCCTCGACGCTCTGCTGGATCTGCTGAGTGCTGCAGGGAGCGTCGACTCGTCACTCGCTGCCCAACCGCAGATAGTCGTGCGACCCGCTGGCGACACAGCCATGGTCGGTGTGTCCGGCGATACCGGTGCCGGCACGGTTGATGCCGGCTCGGTTGACTCAGGCACTGTCGATGCTGGAGCTGTCGATGCCCGAACCCGTGACGGCCACCCGGTATCCGGGTCGGAGCTCGAGCAGCGGTCATGTGATGCCCGTGTGACCACCCGACCTACTCGGCCCACCCGGCCTGATCGGTCTGATCGTTCGGGCGCGTGCAACGCGCAGAACGAGAAGGACCGGAGCAAGCGGTTCCCGAGTGCCGCACTGCGCCGCGAGATCTTCGAGCGTGACGGTGGGTGTTGCAGGTTCCCGGGCTGTGATCGTCGCTACCGCCTGCACGTGCACCACATAGTCCATTGGGAGCACGGTGGACCGACAGCCGAGTCGAACCTGCTTCTGTTGTGCGGCCGTCACCACCGGGCGATCCACCGCGACAGCTGGACCCTGACCGGTACGGCCACCGACGCTATCTTCGCCAGCGGTGACCGACCGGTGAGCGAGAGCGCTCCGTCCATGACGGGTCGCTTGGCCGAGATCGTCGACACCCATGCCCGTCACGGCCTCGAGATCGACCACGACGGTGCTGGTAGCCACTGGCAGGGAGACAAGATCCACTGGGACTGCTTCTTCGCAGCGTTCCTCCCGTACGACCCCTTCCCCGTTCCCCAGCCCAGCGAGTCCAGTTAGCCGGGTGGCGGGCTGGTCGGCACCGGGAGGATCCAGCGCTGCGGACCGAGCCGCCACGGCTCCGCTGCCAGATCGACATCTGGATCGACGATCGGTGCTGCGGGCCGTCCGTTGTGTGAGACCACCGCATCGACTCGCACCCGAGGGCGGCTGAAGCCGTCGGCCTGACGCTGGTCCGCGAGCAGATGAGCTGTCTGGCGCATCAGCTCCGGATCGGTGCGCATCACCCGCAGCTGCTGGGGTGTCAGCAGCCCGCTGGCGTCGTCGCTCCAGCGTTCACCGGTCTCGGGGTCGTCGAGTCGGAACGTCACCGCTCCGGCTTTCTCGATCAGCATCACGTTCCAACCGAAGCGCATGCCCTCACCGCTCCAACGGTGGTCGCTCGGGTAGAGGAAGTGGCGCAACGGCAGGGCAAGTTGCACGAACGCCCACAGGCACACGGCGGCGGCGGTGAGACGGCTGTGGCGGCGCCACCATGTTCCGCCGGCGACCGGCAGGGTTCCGCCGGCGACCGGCAGG
>CAYVDN010000007.1:29811-41558 GCA_964450685.1 uncultured Microthrixaceae bacterium | reverse complement strand
GCGGCGCCACCATGTTCCGCCGGCGACCGGCAGGGTTCCGCCGGCGACCGGCAGGGTTCCGCCGGCGACCGGCAGGGTTCCGCCGGCGACCGGCAGGTGCTGCTGATCCCGCGGATCTGTCGCTCCGACGCGGGCGCTCCGACGCGTGCGTAGCCACTCGAGCGTCCCACCGAGCGTCCGTTCTGGCCAATCAGGCTCGAAGAAGATCGTGGCCATGGCGATCATCAACCACGGGAACACCCCGATGATCGGAAACAGCCACCATGTGATCAGGTGGAACGCGACGACAGCGCAGAACGCTGGCGCTCGGGTGCGTCTCCAGGACAGCAGCGCGACGACCGTGCAGTCGAACAGTGCACCTGCCCAACTGGCGACGAACGCCGTGCTCCGCTCGGCGAGCAACGGCCCGATAACCGGCAGATGCGACCTTGCCGGCAACCACATCGCCAGCGGAAGAGCGTGCGCGAGCCAGTCGCCGTTGAGTTTGGCGATCCCCGCGAACGTGTACACGACACCGACCTGGGCGCGCACCATCCACACGGCGAGTTTCGGCACGTCGGCCGGGCCCCGTCGTCGCGCGTCGAGCGACCACCTGGCCGACATCGGCAGGAACGCGAACAACGCACCTGCCAGCGTCATGAACCAGTAGTGGTTCAGGTAGACGGTCACCTCGACCAGCTCCAGCCAGCTGAACGCGACCACGAACACCACGACCGCGATCCGGAACCGCCATCCGATCGCGATCGCCAGCGCGGCGAGCCCGATCACGACGACGAGCGCAGGGATCGCCCAACTCGGCGGCACAGGCACCCAGCCGAGGCCGGGGTAGCGCAGGTGCACTTCCGGATCGGCGAAGAGGGTTCCGACCCACCCTCGAGCGAACAGCCGAACCGCGCTGAACACGCCGATCGCGCCGAAAACGATCCGCACAACCGCCAGCGAGGTGCCATTGGTGGGAGCGACCGCCCCGGTGGCTGCGGTGGCTGCGGCGGCTGAGGTCGCCGGGGAGGCCACTGCGTTCGACGTGCTGCGCGGGGACTTCATGCTGGTAGGTAGGCCTAACTTCTGATAGGAACCATGCGGCCCATCCGTTGATCTGAGCACGGACTGCTCGAGGGAGACCACCGTCGTATGTCACGCACCCTTCGCCCCCACCGCTTCGCAGCAGCGGCGCTGGCAGCCACAGCGCTGTTCGCTGCCGGCTGCACCGACGAATCGGCCGACCCGACGACCACGACGGTCGAGGAGGCGGTCGACGCGCTGACCGCCGAGCAGGCCGAACCCGTCGCAACCCACTACGCCGACGGCGTGTACGCCAGCTACGAGGCGTCGATCACCTCGGCGACCGAACTCCAGGCTGCTCTGGTCGCCTTCACCGAGAACCCGACCGAGGCGACTCTCCAGACGGCCAAGGACATGTGGCTCGACGCCCGTGACGACTACGGGCCCACCGAGGCGTTCCGCTTCTACGACGGACCGATCGACGATCCCGAGGACGGCCCCGAAGGTCAGATCAACGCCTGGCCGATGGACGAGGCCTACGTCGACTACGTCGAGGGCGACGAGAACGCCGGCATCATCAACGACGTCGAGGGTTACCCGGAGATCACCGCTGACGTGATCGTCTCGGCCAACGAGGAAGGCGGGGAGACCAACATCTCGACCGGCTGGCACGCGATCGAGTTCCTGCTCTGGGGACAGGACCTCAACGAGGACGGTCCCGGCTCCCGCCCGGTCACCGACTACACGACCAGCCCGGTCGCCGAACGTCGCGCCACCTACCTGAACCTGCTCGCCGACCAGCTCGTCGCCGATCTGACCTCGGTCGCCGAGCAGTGGGCTCCCGACGGTGAGTACCGCGAGGAGTTCCTGTCCGACCCGGTCGAGGCCGTCGCCCACATGTTCCGTGGCATCGGCGCCCTGACTGTTGGCGAGCTCGCCGGTGAGCGCATCGCCGTGGCCCTCGAGACGGCGGACCAGGAGGACGAGCACTCCTGCTTCAGCGACAACACCAACGCCGACGTGCACGCCAACGCCCTGGGAGTCCAGTGGGTGTACACGGGAAGCTACCCGGCGATCGAGGCCGGTCCCGGCCTCGACACCCTCGTCGAGGCGGTCGATCCGGATCTGAACACCGAGCTGACCGACCAGATCCAGGCGACCGTTGCCCTGACCGAGAGCTACACCGAGACGTTCGACACGATGCTCGTCGACGACCAGGCGCCGCTCGAGGAGACAGTCACGGCGTTGCAGACCCAGGGCGATCTCATCGCCGAGGCCGCAGACCTTCTCGGTATCCAGGTCGACCTGACAGTCTGAAACCCATGACCACGACCAGCGTCAGCGAGAGGACCGCTCGCCTGGCAACAGTTCGCCAGGTGACCGGATGGTCCCTCGCTGCGCTGGGAGTGGTCATCGGCCTCACCTTCTTCATCTCCTCCTGCACCGAGGGGGCCGAAGGCAGCATCCCGACACCTCCCACTGCCGAGCCGGCAGCTTCGTTGGCGGAGAAGGAGGCTTCGGGGGGTGCGGCGACGGTGCACAACACCGGTCAGCAGGCGTTCGCCCAGCCGGTGCCGGGGCTCGACCGCGAACAGATGCGCGCCCACGCGGTGGGCAACAACTTCTTCAACGACAACTGGGTGACAGCGCCGTCGTCGACAACGGCGCGCGACGGGCTCGGCCCGCTGTTCAACGCGCAGTCCTGCTCGTCGTGTCACTTCAAGGACGGCAGGGCGGCACCCATGACCGTCGACGATCCCGAGGAACGCGGGTTGCTGCTGCGCCTGTCGGTGCCCGGCGACGGCGAGCACGGTGGACCGGTTCCGAACGCCGCATACGGGGGTCAGCTCCAGGACCGAGCGATCAACGGTGTGCCGGTCGAAGGCGCGGTGCAGGTAACGACCCGCGAGATCCACGGCGAGTTCGAGGATGGCACGCCCTACACGCTCGAGGCGCCCGAGTACTCGGTGAGCGAACTCGCCTACGGGCCGCTCGGCGAAGAGACGATGATCTCGCCACGCATCGCCCCTGCTGTGTTCGGCGACGGACTGCTCGAGGCAGTGCCCGAGGAGTTCATCCGCGACCTGGCCGAACGCCAGGAGGAAGAGGGGACGGTCAGCGGCAGGCCGAACCTGGTGTGGAGCCCGTCGACCCAGGAGATGGAGTTCGGCCGCTTCGGCTGGAAGGCCAACGTGGCCAGCGTCGCCGATCAGACGGCGGGAGCGTTCGTAGGTGACATCGGAATCACCTCGCGGCTTCAACGCCAGCAGGACTGCACCCCGCTGCAGGTGCTCTGTCTGGCGGCCCCGACCGGAGGTGACCCCGAGATCTCCGACCAGAAGCTCGACCGGGTGATCTTCTACACGCGCACGCTCGCCGTCCCCGCTCGACGAGACGTCGACGACCCTGCGACCAGGCGTGGTGAGGAGGCCTTCTCCGATCTGGGCTGCTCGGCGTGTCACGTCTCGCAGCTGCGTACAGGGCGCACCGACGTAAGGTCGCTGTCCGACCAGACGATCCGTCCCTACACCGACCTGTTGCTCCACGACATGGGTGAAGGACTCGCCGATGATCGTCCCGACTTCGAGGCCAGCGGCAGTGAATGGCGCACGGCGCCCCTGTGGGGGATAGGTCTCATCGACGAGGTGAACGGCCACACCCGTTTCCTGCACGACGGGCGTGCCAGGAACCTGACCGAGGCGATCCTGTGGCACGGTGGGGAGGCGCAGGCCGCCCGCGACGGATTCCTGCGCATGTCAGCCGACGAACGCGACGACCTGATCGCCTTCCTCAACTCCCTGTGAGGACCCCAGCAATGCAGTCAAAACACCGGTCCCTGCGCGGCATCGCCGCAACGTGCATCGCCGTGCTGTGTGTCGGCTCGCTGCTGGCCGGTTGCTCCGACGGCAACGACGACAGCAACGGCGATGGCGGTGACGGCAACAGCGACGTGACCGCAGCGGACCGTGGCGAGATCGTCACCGCCGCGGTCGACGACGTGATCGTTCCCGGCTACGAGAAGCTCGCGGACGAGACCGCAGCGCTTGTCACGGCGACCGAGGAGCTGTGCGCTTCACCGACCGACGAGACGCTTGCCGGCGCGCGTGACGCATGGGAGACGGCGCAGTCGGCGTGGGCGCACACAGCGGCCTACCGGTTCGGTCCGATCAAGGACCTGCGTCTGCTCGCACGGATCAACTACGCGGTCGACACCGACAAGATCGCCAAGTTCGCGGCGGTTTCGGCCGAGCCGGTGACAGCCGACGAGCTGCACGGCAAGGGAGCCGACCTGCGCGGTCTCAACGCCGTTCAGTACCTGTTGTTCACGCCGGCGATGGTCGCGGAGCTGACTCCCCGGGCGTGTTCGTACGCAGTGGCGGGCGCGGCTCTGTCCGCGGCGGCGGCAGATGAGACACGCGCAGCGTGGGTCGACGGGGTCGAGGGCGAGGCACCCGCTGCGGAGCAGATGAAGAACCCCGGCGACGACGGCATGTGGTCGGACACCACCGAGTCGCTCGAGGATCTCCTCAACGGGGTGCTCGGTGCGCTGACCACCGTGGTCGACATGCAGCTCGGCCCGGCCATCGGGGTGGACGGCGAGGCCCCCGCGCCCCAGGAGGCTGACGGGGGAGCGGCGCATCGCCTCAGCGACGACATGCTCGATGAGATCGCGGGTATCGAAGCGATCGTCGCGGGTGTCGACGGTGAAGGCGGCCAGGGCGGGGGCGGTGGTCTGGCGGCGCTGGTCGCGGCGGCCGGGGCGGAGCGCACCGCCGAGTCGATGATCGAGGTCCTGGCCAACGCGACCGAGGCGATCACCCGGGCCGGGTCGCCCATCCATGACCTTGACCCGGCCGTCGACACCGCAGCCATGGACGACCTGACCGAGGCGCACGAGTTGTTGGGCGGGCTGCGAACGACGATGTCGACCGAGGTCGCGAGTCTCCTCGGTCTCACCGTGAGCTTCAGCGACGCCGACGGCGACGGCTGACGCGCGGAGGCAGGTCAGCGTGTCTGGCGGTCAGGTCAGAGCGCTGAGCACGCCACCGGCGACGAGCCCGATACCGAGCCCACAGGTGACGTCCAGCGGGTTGTGCGCACCCACGTAGACGCGCCCGGCGGCGACGGCTGCGATCAGCAGCGCCGGTGCCCAGCTCCAGGTCGGCCACGTGTCGACGGCGATCACCGTGCCGATCGTCGCGGCCATGATCACGTGCCCGGACGGGAAGCTCGGACCGGACTCCGGTACATCGCCGCCGCGTCGCTTCGCCCCGGGGACCGACGTCGCCGGCCGCTGACGGACTTCCCGGAGCCCCGCCAGGCGATGACGCACCACGCGCTCGATGATCAGCTTCAGCGGAACGGCGGCCGCTGTGGCGATCGCGATGTCCCAGTTGCTCGTAGCCCAGGCCGCCCCGAACCCCCACAGCGCGCCCACGACCAGGTTGCCGAACTGCATCGGCAACCAGAGCACGTAGAACAGCCAGTCCGGCCAGCTGTTGACCCACCGGAACACCCTCACCTCAGAGGCCGGGATGGTCTCCCCGCCGGCTGCGCGGATGGCGAACACGGTCAGTCCGACACCGACCAGCACCAGCAGTGCGTCGAACACGGTGACGCTCATGGCCGCCTCGGCACGGCTGTCGATGCGTCTGTCGGCACAGCTGTCGGCACGGCTGTCGGTGCGGCTGTGGGCACGGTCAGTCGAATGCCAGCTCGGCGCGCAGGGAACGCTTGAACTCCGACAGGCCTGGCGTGGTGGCGACGAACGACATTGCATCCCAGAGTTCCAACGCCTCGTCACCGCGGGGGATCCTGCTGAGCACCGGGCCGAACAGTGACGCCTCGTCCGCGCGCGTGGTGTCGAAGGTGATGATCGGCGTGCCGACGTCGGGGCCGGTGCGTGACATGGCGAGCTCGGTCTCGGCTCGCAGCACTTCGTCGTGGCTCGGGTCGTCGGCCTCGGACGCGAGCTCAGCGGGCAGCCCGGCGCGCTCGAGGGCTTCGGCGACGACGTCTCCGGGGTCGCCGCCAGTCCAGATCGCCTTCGAACGGCCACCGGGGTGCAGCAGCTCGCCGGCCGCCGTGTAGAAGTCGAGCACCGACTCGTTGTCGTGCCGTTCGCGCACCGCGGCAGCCACCCGTAGGAGTCGGCGGCCGAGTTCGGTCACCGCTCGGTAGTGCTGTGGGAGGGTGGGTTCGCCGCCCGCAGCGACGGCTGCGTCGCTTTCGTCCAGGGCTTGCTCGTTGACCATCGCCAACGAGATGAACCTCCACGTCACGTCCAGATCGCGGTGCTCGCGAACCTCGGTGACCCAGCGGCTCGTGATCCACGCGAACGGGCACATCGGGTCGAAGAAGTACTCGATCTCGCTCACCATCTATTGCGTGCCTCCTCGGCGAATCCCTGGATCCCATCCACCTGCAGGACCCGTCCGTCCTCTGCTGTGACCGTGCCCGACCATGTTCCGAACACCTGGTGGACCTCCATCGACAGGACCCCGGCGTTGGTGCGCGAGTGCTTGTCGAGCCGCGGTGTGAGGGTCAGGTCGAGCGCCCCGCCTGGGTCGACGACACGCCACGGCGCCATCGGTTCGTCCCAGCTGTAACGCCAGTCGAGCTCGGTGCCGATCTTGTGCATGCGGCCGTCGACTGTGACCGCGTTCTCGGTGTAGCCCGTGCCTTCGGTCCATTTGGCACCGAACTGCACCCCGACCAGCTCACCTGTCTGAGCGTTGCCGGCGCCGCCGCCCCAGTTCCAGCGGATCGAGTACGGCCAGCGGCCGCGGCCGACGTCGAGCACACCCCACGCTGGTGTGTCACCCCCGACGGGTTCCTCGACACCGCGGCGGACGAAGCGTCCCGAGGTCGGGCGGGCCTGGTCCTTGGTGGTGAACTGGAACGTCGTCTCGCTCCAGGGGATGACGACGCTGAGCGACTCGTGGCCGTCGGGCAGGGCGACGGTCACGTCGAGCTCGCCGGCGCTGCCGTCACGTTCGGTCCAACGGGCGTAGAGGTGGGTGCCGTCGGTGTCGTCGCTCAGGCGCATGCGCAGCTTCGAGTGGTCCAACTCCAACGGCGCCGTGCCCGGCTTGTCGGGCAGCGAGACGCCCCGGGCCAGCGGTGTGACCACGTCGACGCCGCCCGTGTCGTGGCTGACCAGGTCGCCCCACCAGATGCTCGCCAGCCCCGCGTAGCCGACGTCCGCGTAGACAAGACCGATCGCCAGGTCGCCTGCCAGTACCGCCCAGTAGTCCCACTTCTTGGTCCTGAACCTGCGGCCGCGCAGATTGGCCGTGTGCAGAGGCCGGCGGGACCAGCCGCGGGCGGCGGGGTTCAGGTGACGTCCGTCGCCGGTGCACAGGTCCACCGGCCGGGTGAGCTCGTTCTCATGTGTCGGCACGCACGCAGTCAACCACCATCACCGTCGGCCGAATTCCCGCTCGGTCCCGTCCGCTTGTCACATGTACGGTGCGCCGTTGTGGCCGACGACACAGAACTCGACCCGCTGACCCCGGTTCTCGTGGGTGTGGGAACGGCGTACCGGCCGGTGGCCGGCGGCGCCGGGCCCGACATCGAGGTGCCCGACGTCGAGGCGCTCGAACTGATGGTCGAAGCGGCGGCCGCAGCTTTCGACGACGCAGCCTTCGACGACGCGGCTGTCGCGGACCAGCTTAGGTCGCGGCTCGGATGGGTGGCGGTACCAGTCGGCACGTGGAGCTACTCCGACGCCGCCCGGCTCGTCGCGGACCGGCTCGTCGCGGACCGGCTGCGCGCTGAGACGGTCCACACCGTGCGGGTCGAGGTCGGGGTGTCCCAGCAGACACCCGTGCGGGTCGCATGGGAACTGATCGCCGCCGGTGAGCTGGATGTCGCCCTCGTCGTCGGCGGTGAGGCGAAGGCAACCGAGCAGAGACGCTCCCGCGCCGGACTCGGACCGATCGTGACCGAGCAGAACCGGACCGAACAGGACGGGGTCGACCCCGACGAGTGCTGGTCGGCCGAGGGGGAGATCGTCGCCCAGGCGGAGATCGACGCCGGCATGTGGGACGCGGTCGAGCACTACGCGTGCATCGACAACGCACTCGCCGCGGCCGACGCGATGTCGCTCGACGAGCAGCTCGACACGAACGCCGAGCTCTGGCACCGGCTGAACCAGGCGGCCGCGGCCAACCCCGAAGCGGCGTTCCCCGAGCATCGCGATGCGCGGTTCCTGCGGGTGCCGGGCCCGGGCAACCGCCCGCTGGCACACCCCTACGCCAAGTGGCACAGCACCCAGTGGGGTGTCGACCAGGCAGGCGCGTTGCTGTTGTGCTCGGTCGCCGTCGCCCGTGAGCTCGGAGTGCAGCGGGACCGTTGGGTGTTCCCCCGGGTGCTCGTCGAGTCGTCCTCGTCGGTGCCGTTGTCGTGTCGCGCCGAGCTGCACCGCTGGCCGGCGATGGAGGTGCTGGGCCGTGCGGCCGCCGATCACCTGGCAGTGTCGCTGGAGTCGATCGAGCACCGCGACATCTACAGCTGCTTCCCTTCGGCGGTGCGCGTACAGCAGCGCGAGCTCGGTCTGGACCCGGCCGACCCGTCGACGTCGACCGGCGGGATGAGCTTCGGTGGCGGGCCGTTCAACAACTACACGTACCAGTCGACAGCGGCGGTGGTGCGCGCTGTGCGCGCCGACCCCGGGAGCCTGGGACTGGTCACGACCGTGTCGGGGCTGCTCACAAAACCGGCGCTGGCAGTGTGGTCGAGCGAACCCGGTGCACCTGCGCTGGTCGCTGACCTGGCCGACCGGGCCGACGAGGTCACAGCCCGGCGCCGGGTCGTCGCCGAACACACGGGTTCGGCCCGGGTGGCGACGTTCACCGTCACCCATGAGGGTGGGGTCGCGGCCAAGGCGTTCGTGATCGCCGACGTCGACGACTCGACCCGCTGGATCGGCACGAGCGACGAGCCCGGGCTGCTCGCCGCGGGGCTCTCCGGCGAGCTGATCGGGCGCACTGTCACCGTCGACGGCGCCACCTGTACCCTGGGATGAGCAGGCACCAGCGCGGTCACATGCGACCGTCACATGCGACCGTCACATGCGGCCGTCACATGCGGGGAGTCTCGTCCAGACGGTCGTTGACGCTGCGGTACATCTCGTAGATGTCCTTGCACTTCTGGCACACCGGCAGCTGCTTGGGGTCGCGGCTGGGGACCCAGGTGTGCCCACACAGCGCCTCGAGCGGGGTGCCCTCGATGCGTGCCTCGAGGACCTTGGCGGCGGCGTCCTCGCCCGGCTTGGTTCGGACGATGTGGGCGACGGGACCGTCCTCGGTCTCGGTGCGCTCGTCGGTGCGCGTGATCGTCGCGCCTGTGGGCTCCAGGACGGTCTGCTGGGGGCTCATGCCTCCATGGTGCTTCAACCCTGGCGGCGGTGCACCTCGATCACACGCCCGGTGGGGGTGTCGACCTCGGCTGTGGCCACCAGGCCCGAACGCCGCAGCGCGTCGCGCACCAGGGCGTCGACCAGACCGGGCGGCGCCACGTCGCCGTCCACGGTCACGCCGTGGGGAACGGTGACGGTCGCCGAGTCGGACGAGTCGTCTGCGCCGAGCTCACCGATACGGGCGATCACGTCCTCGAGTCGGGGACCGCGGTCCTGTGTGCTGTTCTCATCGGAGGCCTCCGCTGCTTCGCGTTCGCGGCGCAGCGAGCGGACCTGGTTGATCTTGTAGAGCGCGTACGGCGAGACGATCACGGCTGCGATCAACAGCGATCGCACGAGCGTCCCTGACTGGATCTCGGCTGCGAACATGGGGGTCCTGGGTCGGGCGGCCGGACGATCGTAGTTGCGACCCGGGCTACCCTTCGGCGTCATGGACGAGCAGCGCAGCACCGATCCGGAGCAGTCGGGCGATGACGAGCTGGCGGTCCTCGACGCGCTCGAGTCGGATCTCGTGGCGGTCGAGCAGGCGATCGAGAGCCTGGACCGGGTCAGCGGTGAAGGGCTCGACGGGGAGCAGGCCGCCGCGCAGATCTCGGCGATCGTGTCGCCCGAGCGCTTCGGTTCCCCGTCGGCTCAGATCTGATCGGGAATCGTCTCGTCGATCAGCAGGTGAACCCGTTCGCCCGCCGACCATGACCGGTCGTTGCGGACGACCCAACGCCCACCCAGGTTGGCCAGCCGCTCCCACGGTGCCCCCAGCGCCCGTTCGATAGCGAAGATGACCCCGGCGTGCGCGACCACGAGCACGTGCTGGTCGGGGTGCGCGTCGGCGATCTCGTCCAGGGCGCCCATCACCCGGTCCTCGACGTGCTGGTCGTCCTCCCAGCCGGGAGGCCGACGGCCCGCGTCCAGGTAACCCGGGTAGGCGTCCTCGATCTGGTCCCTCGTAAGGCCCTGCCACTCACCGGCGTGACGTTCCATCAGCCCGGGAACCAACACGACCGGACCCACCCCGATCGACTCCGAGATCAGCATCGCCGTCGTTGCCGCACGGTCCAGAGGCGACGCGTACAGAGCGTCGACCGCCCCCACAGCCGCCGCCGAGTGGTGGGCCTGACGCCGACCGAGCGCGGTCAGCGGCGGGTTCTCCTGACCCTGCCACCGGCCGTCGGCGTTCCATTCGGACTGGCCGTGGCGCACCACCAGGATCCTCGTCACGAGCGGCGACGGTAGCAGTGCGGCGCGCCGGAGCGGACCTTCGTGGGTCCACCCGAAGTCGCTGCGTGCGGCGACCGGCCTGGGGTCCGACGGTACCCGACGGGTATCGTCTTGGGGTGACCGACGTGCCGACCGTGGAGGGGCAGCGGCCCAGCGGTGCCGGTGCGATCGACCAGGTCGAACAGGTCGAACCGGTTCGACGCCCTCCTCGTCCACCTGCAGAGCCCAGCGGCCTGGAACGACTGATCGTGCCGCCCGACATCGGCGGACCGCGCATCCGTGTCGGGGTGCTCTGGTTCTTCCTGCTGCTCGCCGCCGTGACCGCCGGGCGCTGGTGGGCCGCTGCGCTCTGCGCGCTGGTCGCAGCAGCCGCCGGCTACCAGATGGCCCGCTCGTGGGCGATCGTGCGCGCCGAGGCGGAGTCGGACGACGGGGTCGCACCGATCGGCGCGGGTCGAATCCCGGCGCTGCTCGCAGGTCTGCTGGCGGCCGCTGTCCCCGTCGCCGCGGGATACGGAACAGGCCTTGCCGGCGCCGCACTCGTCGTGTCGGCGACCGTCGCCGGGCTCGTGTCGGTACTGGCCGGTCGTGTCACCGGCGCAACCGTCGCGCTGGCCTCCCTGCCTGCAGGTATCGCCGCCTCGTCTATCGTGCTGGCCCTGCAGGTCGACCTGTGGGTCGCCACGTTCCTCGTGGTCGCGGTGAGCCTCTACGACGCCGGCAGCTTCCTGCTCGGCGCCGAGGCGTCGGGGCGCTGGGAGGGTCCGGTCGGCGGTGTGGTCGGGGTTCTGGCCGTGACGTTCACCGTCGCGACGATCAAGGTGCCGCCGTTCGAGCGTGCCGAGTGGTGGTTCCTGGGCGTCCTCGCCGCCACCGCGATGCTCGGCCAGTGGGCCGCTACGTGGTGCATGGCGGAGCCGACCGCCTCGGTCCCGGCGCTGCGCCGACTGGACGCATACCTGGTCACCGGGCCCGCGGTCGTCGCAGCAGCCTGGCTGCTCACGGCCTGAGGCTTTACATCCGGCACTGCTTCACATCCGGCACTGCTTCACATCCGGCACTGCTTCACATCCGGCACTGAGCTGCCGATGGGTCACTGGGCCGT
>CAYVDN010000007.1:25740-29711 GCA_964450685.1 uncultured Microthrixaceae bacterium | reverse complement strand
ACATCCGGCACTGCTTCACATCCGGCACTGAGCTGCCGATGGGTCACTGGGCCGTGCTGCGTCGGTAGCCTGAGCCCGATCGGAGCGACCCGTGGCCGCCCGGTCACGACACGCAGGGTGGACAGACAGGGTGAGAGACAAAGTGCACATCGACCTCGACGAGCTGATCACCCTCCGGGCGCCGGAGGACCTGTCGGGATGCTCGCTGGACGACCTCCGCTCGATCCGGGATCACTACAACGAGATCGAGAACGGCCTGTCTTACGCACGACGGATCGTGCAGGGACGCCTGGACACGGTCGCGTTAGAAGCGCAGCGACGTCGTGACGGCTCCGACGGCGGGCTCATCGAGCAGCTGCCGGACGCCCTGGCCGCGCACAGCCGTGGGCCCGGCCTGCCCCGACCGATGCCCGACCTGGAACCGCCTGCCTGGGCCGACGACCTGCTGCGTGACGCGGACGAGCTCCTCTCACCAAGTCAGTTGGCCGGCCTCGACGAGTTGAGCGACTCGGAGCTCGAGGTGGCAACCGCGGCACTAGGTGACGTCGAACGTGAGCTGTCGACGGCTCGTCACGAGGTCCACCGCAGCATCGACCGTGTCCAGGACGAGCTGGTCGGCCGCTACCGGAGCGGCGCGACGGTCGACGACCTGCTGCGCTGACCCACCGGTGGTGCTTGCTGACGCGTATGGGGAGTTCGCGGTCGTCGCGGTACCGTGGGGGCGATGAGCAACGAAGTGGATCGACGCTGGCACGAGCTCGGGGAGTTCATCCGCGAGCAGCGCAACGTCGGTCAGCTCTCCCTCCGCAAGCTCTCGGAGATGGCGGGCGTGTCCAACCCGTACCTGTCGCAGATCGAACGCGGACTGCGTCGCCCGTCAGCTGAGATCCTCCAGCAGATCGCACGGGCGCTCGAGATCAGTTCCGAGACGCTCTACGTGCGTGCCGGGATCCTGGACGAACCCGACGGCGAGGTCGACGTCGTCGGCGAGATCCGTCGAGACCCGGCGCTGACCGAGGAGCACAAGAAGATGCTCGTACGGATCTACAACTCGTTCCGCAAGGAGAGCGAGGAGATCAACGGCGAGCGGGTGGCGACCGCCGTCGAGTGATCGGTCGGGCGATTCGGATTGATGGGCGCGTGAACACGACGATGACGACGGAATGAATCCGCTCCGGGCGAGTTGAGGGTGACGTGAGTTCGGTCGCAGTCCTGTCCATGCACACGTCTCCGCTGTCACAGCCGGGCTTCGGCGACGCCGGTGGCATGAACGTCTACGTGCGTGAGCTCAGCGCCTCGCTCGCTCAGGCAGGTGTGGACGTACGGGTGTTCGTCCGTCGCTGGGCGCCCGACCTGCCCGACCGGGTCCGCATCGAGCCGGGCCTCGAGGTGATCCACATCGACGCCGGCGCGCACGACCTCGCCAAGGAGCAGTTGCCGGGGGTCGTCGACGAGTTCGCCGACGGCGTGTCCAAGGTGCTGATCGACGAACCGGCCGACGCTCTGCACGCCAACTACTGGCTTTCGGCGGTGGCCGCTCACCGGCTCAAGCACGAGCTCGGCCTGCCTCTCGTCGCAACGTTCCACACCCTGGCGCGGGTCAAGGCCGACGCCGGCGACGCAGAACCGCAGTCGCGTGTCGCTGCCGAGGAGGCCGTCATCGGTTGTTGCGACGCGATCTGCGCGTCCAACCCCGTAGAGGCGGATCAGCTCGTAGATCTGTACGGAGCGCCGGCGGACCGCATCGAGCTGGTTCCACCAGGTGTCGACCACGCGTTCTTCTCGCCCGGCGACCGTCGCGGCGCGCGGGCGGCGCTGGGTCTGGACGACCGTCCGACGCTGCTGTTCGTGGGGCGGATCCAGCCGCTCAAGGGGCTGACCGTCGCGGTGCGGGCACTGGCGCTGCTCGCCGACCGTCGGGCACATCTTGTGGTCGTCGGCGGAGCGAGCGGTGCGGAGGGCTCGGCTGAGCTGGCCCGGGTGCACGACCTCGTCGACGAGCTGGGGCTGACCGGCCGGGTCAGCTTCGTCGAACCGATGCAGCACCACCGGCTCTCGACCTACTACCGGGCGGCCGATGTGGTGTTGGTGCCGAGCCGTTCGGAGTCCTTCGGCCTGGTCGCGCTCGAGGCAGCGGCGTGCGGCGTTCCGGTGGTCGCATCGGACGTAGGCGGCCTGCGCACCCTCGTCGTCGACGGCGCGACCGGTCACCTCGTCGACTCGCGCGACCCGGCCGAGTTCGCCGCTCGTGTCGACGCCCTGCTCGCCGACCCGGTGCTCGCCGGTTGCATGGGGCGCGCCGCTTCGCATGCTGCGGAGCGTTTCGCCTGGTCGACCACCGCCGGACGCCTGCGACGCCTCTACGCCGACCTGTCGGCCCGGACCCTCGTCGAGTGCTCGTGAGCGACCCGAGCAACCCGGCTGCTCCGGCGACACAGTCCGCACCGGCTACACCCGGGCAGCTCGCCGCGTACGAGTCGGCGATCGACGACTGGCTGGCGGTCCAGCTGGCCGAGAACCCGACCGTCGCGTCGGTCGAGAAGGACACCGAGGACGGCGAGAGGCGCTGGATCGCCCGGGTGGAAGGCGAGGAGAAGGCGACGTTCGCCATCTGGTTCCACCTGCGGCAGCGGTCGCTGCACATCGAGACGTACTTCATGCCCGCGCCCGAGGAGCGACAGGGCGAGCTGTACGAGCACCTGCTCAGGCGGAACCTGAAGCTGCGTGGGTTGACGTTCGCGATCGGTGCCGAGGACGCCGTGTTCCTGATCGGTGAGATCCCCGTCGAGCGGATCAGCGACGACGAGCTCGACCGTCTGTTCGGGTCGGTCTACACCTACGTCGAGCTGTGTTTCCGCCCGGCGATGCGCATCGGCTACGCGTCACGGTTCCAGGGTTGAGCCGACCGGGGCGCCCGACCCGCTGACACAGCGGGGGAGGGTCCGTAGGTTGATCCCCGGGCCCGGCCGTCGGGGAAGCGGCCGGGCTCCACAGCACAGCTGCGTGGGACAGCACAGCTGCGTGGGACAGCACAGCTGCGTGGGACAGCACAGCTGCGTGGGACAGCACAGCTGCGTCGGACTCACAGGTACGCTGGAAAGATGCCTACGGACACCTCGCCGGCACGCCGGTTCGCCCTGCAGCTGCTCGGCGGCGGGCGTATGGGTGAGGCGCTGCTCGGCGGGCTCCTGGCCGGAGGGACCGTGGTGCCGCAGCAGGTTGCGGTCGTCGAGGTCGACCCCGCTCGTCGCGATCACCTGGCTGGGCGTTTCGAAGGTGTCACGATCCTCGATTCCCCCGCGAGCTGCGAAGGGCTGATCGTCGCCACCAAGCCGGCGGACGTGGGCCCGGCGGTGGCTGCCGCGGTCGCGGTCGGTGTCGACCGGCTGGTGTCGATCGCCGCCGGTGTGTCCACCCAGTCGCTCGAATCTGCGGCCGGCACACACCTGCCCGTCGTGCGCGCGATGCCGAACACCCCGGCGCTGGTGGGCGTCGGCGCGGCTGCGATCGCCGGTGGTCGCCATTGCGGCGAGGCCGACCTGGAGTGGGCCGAGTCGGTGCTCGGGGCGGTCGGCACCGTGGTGCGAGTGCCCGAGTCCGCGCTCGACGCCGTGACGGGCCTATCGGGATCGGGACCCGCTTACGTGTTCCTGGTGGCCGAGGCTTTGGTGGACGCCGGAGTGACCGCGGGTCTGCCGCGCGCGACCGCGGACGCGCTCGTGCGCCAGACGCTGCTCGGTGCGGCGAGTCTGCTCGCCGACGGCGATGACACCCCCGAGATGCTGCGCGCCGCGGTCACCTCCCCGGGCGGCACGACCGCAGCCGGTCTGAGGGTCCTGGAGGAGCGCGCCACCCGTGCCGCCTTCATCGACGCCGTGCTCGCCGCGACCGCCCGCTCCCGCGAGCTGGATGGCCCCACCGTTTAGCTTCTGACCACCGACGTACGCGTCCGGTACGGTCGACGGAGCATG
>CAYVDN010000007.1:12929-25640 GCA_964450685.1 uncultured Microthrixaceae bacterium | reverse complement strand
CTCCGTTACGACACG
The DNA here is from genome assembly GCA_964450685.1 of uncultured Microthrixaceae bacterium. Lineage (GTDB taxonomy): Bacteria > Actinomycetota > Acidimicrobiia > Acidimicrobiales > Microtrichaceae > JBAOHV01. The sequence continues at coordinate 25,625 of CAYVDN010000007.1, read as the reverse complement.
GTCTCGTTCCTGTCCGACTACGGCCACACCGACGAGTTCGTCGGTGTGGTGCACTCGGTGATCCACCAGTTGTGCCCCGGCGTGCGCATCGTCGACATCACTCATGGTGTCGACCCCTACGACGTGCGCGGTGGCGGCCTGACGCTTGCCCGCTCCGCCCAGTACCTGGCGCCCGGCGTGGTCGTCGCGGTGGTCGACCCGGGGGTCGGGTCGTCGCGACGAGCGGTCGCGGTCGAGGTGGGCGACGGCGCCTCGGTGCTCGTCGGGCCCGACAACGGTGTGCTCGCGCCCGCGGTCGCGCTCGTCGGCGGTGCCACCCGGGCGGTGTGGCTGAACAACCCCGAGTACCAGCTCGAGTCGCCGGGGCCGCTGTTCGACGGACGCGACGTGTTCGCACCGGCCGCCGCGTACCTGTGCAGCGGGGTGCCCCTCGAGGAGCTCGGCGAGCTGATCGAGCCCGCCGGCCTGTTCCCGGGGATCTTCCCGATTTCCGAGGTCGGCGAGGACGGGCTCAGCTGCGAGGTCCTCTGGATCGACCGCTACGGGAACGCCCAGCTCAACGTCGACCCGTCGGAGCTCGATCCGCTCGGCGACGTGTTCGAGGTCCGTGTCGAGGGCCGGACACGTTCGGCCAGGCGGGTCCACCACTTCAAGGAGCTGGGAACCGGGGCTGTCGGGCTGGTGACAGACAGCTACGGGTTCGTGTCGCTGGTCTGTGACCGGTCGTCCGCCGCCGACGAGCTGCGTCTCGAACCCGGCCACCAGGTCGTGCTGGCTCCGATCGACGACGACGCTGCCGGGGGTGGCGACCGGGGTGTCGGATCGGGTGTGACGACCGCGGTCCAACTCGGCGCCCGTGGTGCCCGACCAGCCGGTGGACTCGAAGCCGGGGAGCCGACATGAGACGCAAGACGACGGTGATGATCGTGCTGTTGATGCTGGTGCTGGTCGGTGCGTCCTTCCTCCAGCTCGTCGTGCTCGCCCGCTGAGCTGGCACCGGCCGTGCAGTGGTGCACGCGGCTATGGTCCGAGCGGTGAACCTGGCCACGATCATCGAAGGTCACCCGGCGGAGTCCCGGGCGCTGATCAGCAGGGGGCGTCCGACCGACTACGGCACGCTGCGCGAGCAGGTCGCCGGGCTGCGCACCGGGCTCATCGGACTGGGTCTCGAACCGGGCGACCGGCTGGCGATCGTGTCGGGCAACAACCGCTACTTCGTCGTCTCCTACCTGGCGGCACTGGGAGCGGGCCTCGTCGCAGTTCCGCTCAACCCCACCAACCCGTCCGCGGCGCTGACCAAGGAGCTGTTGACCGTCGGCGCCCGCGCGGTGATCGTCGGACCCGCCGGCCGTGCCGTGGTCGAGGGCATCGACCGAGAGGCGCTGTCGGAGCTGGAGTTCGTCATCGGTGCCGGTTTCGTCGCAGACGACGGACTGTCGATCGAGGAGCTCTCGTCTGACACCTCGGCGCCGATCGTCGAGCGCCGCCCGGACGACGTGGCGGTGCTGATCTTCACGTCCGGAACAGCCGGATCACCGCGGGCGGCGATGCTCACCCACGGCAACCTCTACGCGAACATCCGCCAGGCCGTCGCGTCAGACGACGGCGACCAGGTTCCCGAGGACGTCGTCTTCGGGGTTCTGCCCATGTTCCACATCTTCGGGCTGAACGTCGTGCTCGGCGTGTCGATGTACGTCGGATCGTCGGTCCTGCTGGTCGAGCGCTTCGACCCGGTCTCGGCGCTCGAGTCGATCGAGAAGTGGGAGGTCACGAGCGTGTCGGGACCGCCGACGATGTGGGCGGCCTGGGCAGGGGTGCCGGGTGTCGACCGCTCGGTCATGTCGTCGGTGAGGATCGCGATATCGGGAGCGGCCAAGCTGCCGGTCGAGGTCGCCCAGGTCGTCGAGGCGAAGTTCGGTCTCGTCCTGTCCGAGGGTTACGGGCTGACCGAGGCATCGCCTGTGGTGTCGAGCCCGCGTGGTTTCGACACCCCCGCCGGATCCATCGGCATGCCGGTGCCCGGCGTGGAGCTGCGCCTGGTGGACGAGCAGGGCGACGACGTGCTCGTCGGTGACGCCGGCGAGATCTGGGTTCGGGGCCCGAACGTGTTCGCCGGCTACCTGGACGCGCCGGAGGCGACCGCCGCGGTGATCACCGAGGACGGATGGCTGCGCACCGGCGACGTCGCTGTGGTCGACGACGACGGCTTCCTGTTCCTGGTCGACCGGGTCAAGGACCTGATCATCGTGTCGGGGTTCAACGTCTACCCGGCCGAGGTCGAGTCGGTGCTCGCCGAGCATCCCGGCATAGAGGCGTGCGCCGTGGTCGGGGTGCCGCACCCCTACACCGGCGAGGCGGTCAAGGCCTACGTGAAGGCACGCCCCGGGGTGCCGGTCGAGGAGGACGACGTGGTGGCGTTCTGCGCCGAGCGACTGCCCGGCTACAAGTGCCCGAACAAGGTCTGGTTCGTCGACGACATCCCCCGTGGGATCACCGGCAAGATTCGCCGATTCGAGCTGAAGGACGCCGGCGGGGGCTGAGTGGCGGGGCTTGCCGCCGACTTTGTGAACACGTGAACGAGCGAAGTACCGTCGATGGATGTCCTCCCACCGGCGCAGGGTCATCCCCGAGGCGACCATCGCCCGGTTGCCCGTGTACCACCGGTGCCTGCTGCAGCTGCAGTCAGAGGAACGCCCCACCGTCTCCTCCGAGCAGCTCGCCGATCTTGCCGGGGTGAACGCCGCGAAGGTCCGCAAGGACCTGTCGTACTTCGGTTCCTACGGCACCCGTGGTGTCGGCTACGACGTCGAGCAGCTGCTCATCGAGATCCGTCGCGAGCTCGGCCTGACCCACGACTGGCCCTGCATCATCGTCGGGGCGGGCAACCTCGGTTCGGCGCTCGCCAAGTTCGCGGGCTTCACCGACCGTGGCTTCTCCGTCGTGGCAGTGGTCGACACCGACCCCGCCAAGGTCGGCCAGACCCTGGGCTCGCTGGTCGTGCACCACGAGGACGAACTCGCTCGGCTGGTCCGGGAGCACGACATCACGATCGGAATCATCACCACCCCCCCCATCGCAGCCCAGGAGGCGGCCGAGACCCTCGTCGACGCTGGTGTCCGCTCGATCCTGAACTTCGCGCCGACGCTGCTCGACGTGCCGTCGCACGTGCTGGTGCGCGACGTGGACGTCGCCGTCGAGCTGCAGATCCTGGCCTTCCACGAGGAACGCCGCTCGGTTGCTGAGAGTTCGGTAGCGGAGAGCTCTGCCGCCGAGTCGGTGGTCGACCGCGCCGCCGGTTGAGGGCCCTGATGCCTGTAGCCGTCCTGTCGCCGTTCGTCCTCACCCATCCGGCGTGCGTCATCGACTGGCGATCGGGTCCCGATGCGAGCATCCTTGACCTGATCCGTCGGGGCCTCGTGGCCGTAGCGAAGGAGCGCCCGCAGGCGTGTCAGTCGTCGTCGTAGGAGCGAATCACCGAACGGCTCCACTCGAGCTGCTCGAGCGGATGGCCGTGACTGGCGACCGCCTGCCCAAACTCCTGCATGCCCTCGACGGCGCGGACGACATCAGCGAGGTCGTGGTGCTGGCCACCTGCAACCGCACCGAGGTCTACGTGGTGGCGGAGCGCTTCCACGCCGCCTACAGCCAGGTCCGTGACTTCTTCAGCGACCTGACCTTCCTGACACCGGACCGGTTTGCCGAGTGCCTCTACGTCGAGCACGACGACAGTGCCGTGCAGCACCTGTTCGAGGTCGCGGCAGGGCTCGACTCGGCGGTGCCCGGTGAGCACGAGATCCTCGGTCAGGTGCGCACCGCCTGGGACATGGCCCGGGCCGAGGGCACGTCCCGGCGCAGCCTGAACCTGCTGTTCCGCCATGCCCTCGAGGTCGGCAAACGTGCCCGCAACGAGACCCGCATCTCCCACCACGTCACGTCGGTGTCGCAGGCCGCGGTGATCATGGCGGGTGAACGGCTCGGGGCGGTCACCGAACCGGTCGTGGAACCCAAGTGCGCCGGTGCCCGGGCGGCCATCGGGCTCGCTGGCCGGCGGGCGGTCGTGGTCGGTGCCGGATCGATGGCGCGGGGGATGGCGAGGTTCCTGGCCGACGCCCACCTCGAGGAGCTCGTGATCGCCAACCGCACCGAGCCACGGGCGGTCGCGTTGGCCGAGTCGCTGGCCGATTCGTCGACCGGTCGACCGGGAGTCATCCGCGGCCTCGGGTTGGATCGGCTCGACGAAGTCCTGTCCTCTGTCGATGTGGTGTTCACCGCGACCGACGCGACCGAGGCCGTCGTCACCGCCTCGCAGCTCCATGCCGCCGTGGGCACCGACCCGGCCCGGTCCGTGCTCGTGGTCGATGTGGGGATGCCTCGTGACGTCGAACCGGCTGCGGCCGAGGTCGACGGTGTCGAACTGCTCGACATGGCAGCGGTCGCCGAGTTGACCGAGGCGAACCTGGCGGCGCGCCGCGCCGAGGCCGACGCGGTCCGTGGGATCGTCGACGACGAGATCGCACGGTTCAGTTCGGTCGTGTCGGCGCGTGAGGTCGCTCCCGTGGTCACTGCGCTACGTGACCAGGCCGAGGGTGTGCGGCAGGCCGAGTTGGACCGTTTCGCCGCCCGACTCGAGAGCCTGTCGCCCGAGCAGCGCGACGCCGTCGAGGCGCTCACCAAGGGCTTGCTCGCCAAGCTGCTGCACGCCCCGACGGTCCAGTTGAAGGACTCTGCCGGGTCCAGTCGGGGTGAGCGTCTCGCCGACTCGGTGCGCGACCTCTTCGAGCTCGGCTGAGGTGGTCCTCCGCCTCGCCACGCGACGATCCCCGCTGGCGTTGTGGCAGGCGGAACACGTTGCCGCCCTGCTCACTGGTGCCCACCCCGGCCTCCGCGTCGAGCTGGTAGCGCTGTCGACCGAAGGAGACCGCCGTCTGGACGTGGCTCTGTCCGAGATCGGCGGCAAGGGCGTGTTCGCCACCGAGGTGCAGGCCGCTGTGCTCGACCGCAGAGCCGACATCGCGGTGCATTCGGCGAAGGACCTCCCGGCGGTCACCGGTGACGGCCTGCTGCTGGCCGCGGTTCCCGAACGAGGCGATCCGCGCGACGCCCTGGTCGGCTCGACGTTGACCGGACTCGCCCCCGGGGCCGTCGTGGCGACGGGCTCGGCCCGGCGTCGTGCGCAGCTGGCGCACACCAGGCCGGATCTCCGTTTCGCCGAGCTGCGCGGCAACATGGCGACCCGGCTCGCCCGTGCGTCGGAGTTCGACGCGATCGTGGTCGCCGCCGTCGCGTTCGAACGGCTCGGACTGTCGGAGCACGTGAGTGAGGTGCTCGACGTGTCTGCGATGATCCCCCAGGTCGCCCAGGCGGCCCTGGCAGTGGAGTGCCGCGCCGACGACACCGCGACGGCGGACCTGCTCGCTGCGGTGGAACACGCGCCGAGCAGGCTGCGAGTCGACGCGGAGCGCGCGTTTCTGGCCGAGTTGGGCGGCGACTGTTCGCTGCCCGCCGGAGCCCACGCCGAGTTCGCCGCCGACGGCGAGTTGGTTCTCAGCGCCATGCTCGCGTCCGGGGTGGGCGAGACGATGGTCGTGGGGAGCCGGACGATTCAACCGGACGTCCTGGCGGACCCCGCGATGGTCCCCAAGATGGTGGAGTCGTCGGGCCGTGACCTGGCTGCCGCGCTACGGGCCGAGCTCGAGGAGGGCATGTCGTGACCGTCTACCTCGTTGGTGCCGGACCCGGCGATCCGGGGCTGCTCACCGTGCGTGGCGCCGAACTGCTGCGCGCCGCCGAGGTGGTAGTCCACGACCGCCTCTCCGCCAGGTCGCTGCTTGACATGGCACCACCCGACGCGGAGCGCATCGACGTCGGCAAGACCCCGAACGGCCCGTCGGTGCGCCAGGAACGGATCAACGAGCTTTTGGTCGAGCACGGACTGGCCGGCCGCCTCGTCGTGCGCCTCAAGGGCGGAGACCCGTTCGTGTTCGCCCGCGGCGCCGAAGAGGCCCATGCGCTGGCAGCAGCCGGTGTCCCCTACGAGGTGGTGCCCGGCATCACGTCGGCGATAGCGGCACCGGCGTACGCGGGGATCCCGGTGACGATGCGCTACTCGTCCACGAGCCTGACGATCGTGACCGGCCACGAGGACCCGACCAAGGGTCGCGGCGACGTCGACTGGGAGTCCCTCGCCAAGGTCGGCGGGACCATCGTCGTGCTGATGGGCGTGGCGAACCTGCCCGAGATCAGCCGACGCCTCCGTGACGGCGGGCTGCCCGATGACACCCCGGCTGCCGCCGTGCGCTGGGGGACCCGCTCAGACCAGCACGTCACGAGGGCGACGTTGGCGACTCTGCACGGCCAGCCTCTGCGTCCGCCGTCGACGATCGTCATCGGCGATGTGGCCGGTGAGTCGCTGGACTGGTTCACGTCGCGGCCGTTGCTCGGACGTCGGGTGGTGGTGACCCGTTCGCCGGGCCAGGCGAGCGAGTTGGCAAGACGGCTCCGCAACGTCGGGGCCCAGGTGGTCGAGGTGCCGACGATCGACATCGTCGATCCGCTCGACGGGGGTGAGGCGCTGCGAGCTGCGATCGCCGGGGTGTCCGGGTACGACTGGCTGGTGGTCACCTCGCCCAACGGCGCCAGACGGACGATGGCTGAGCTGCGTGACGCCCGTGACCTGGCGGGCGTGCGCATCGCTGCGATCGGACCCGGCACCGCTGGTGTGCTCCGGGACCATCACATCCAGGCCGATCTGGTGCCGGAGCGCTACGTCGCCGAAGGGCTGCTCGACGAGTTCCCCGACCCGCCCGCCGGCGGTGGGCGAGTGCTGCTCGCACGCGCCCAGGTCGCCAGGGACCTGTTGCCCGACGGGTTGCGCGCCCGCGGGTGGGTCGTCGACGTTGTCGACGCGTACCGGACCGTGCCGGTGGCGATCGACGATCAGGCACTAGAGCGTGTGAGCGCCGCCGATGCAGTCACCTTCACGTCCGCCTCGTCGGCCAGGAACCTTGTCGCTGCCATCGGGCACAGCAGCGCCGCTGAACTGGCGCGGGTCGTGCCGCCGGTGGTCGTAGCGATCGGTCCGATCACAGCAGCGGCCGCGAGCGAGCTCGGCCTGGAGGTGACAGCGGAGGCGTCGCCGCACACACTCGACGGAATCGTCGAAGCTCTCGTCGAACACCTTCGACCCTGAGCCACTCAGGTGCATGCGCCCGCCGACCGTCACCGCTGCGGTCGTCGGCCCGGTCGATGCCCACAGTCGCGATGCCTACACTCGGCGTGTGCCGTTCCCCCAGCAGCGACTCCGACGCCTCCGGCGAACCCCCGCCCTTCGCAGGCTCGTCGCCGAGACCAGACTGGGAGTCGACGACCTGATCGCGCCGTTGTTCGTCCGCGAGGGGATCGCCGAGCCGCACCCGATCGAATCTCTGCCGGGCGTGGTCCAACACACCCGACGCTCCCTCGTCGGCGAGGTCGGTGAGCTGGTCGACCTGGGTGTACCCGCGGTCATCCTCTTCGGTGTCCCCGAACACAAGGACGCCGATGGTTCCGGAGCATCCGACCCCGACGGCATCGTGCAGTTGGCGCTGCGGGACCTGCGCGACACCTACGGCGACTCGATCGTGTTGATGGCGGACCTGTGCCTTGACGAGTACACCGACCACGGGCACTGCGGGCTGCTGACCCCGTCGGGTCAGGTCGACAACGACGCCACGCTCGAGCGCTACGCCGAGGTCGCGATCGCCCAGGCCGAAGCGGGCGTGGACGTGTGCGCGCCGTCAGGGATGATGGACGGTCAGGTGCTCGCCATTCGGGACGCGCTCGACGAGGAGTCCCACGAGCAGGTCGCGATCCTCGCCTACGCCGCGAAGTACGCATCAGCGCTCTACGGGCCGTTCCGCGAAGCCGTCGACGTCGAGATCGCCGACGGCGGCGACCGCCGCGGCTACCAGCAGGACTGGCACAACGTCCGTGAGTCGCTCGAGGAGATCCGTGCCGACCTCGGCGAAGGGGCGGACATGGTCATGGTCAAACCCGCCCTGACCTATCTCGACGTCCTCGTTCGTGCGCGTGCCGAGGTGGACGTGCCGATCGCCGCCTACCACGTCTCGGGCGAGTACGCGATGGTCCATGCCGCCGCGCAGCGAGGCTGGATCGACGGTGACGCCGTCGCGCTCGAACAGATCAGCGCGATCAAACGCGCCGGGGCCGACATGATCCTGACCTACTTCACCCGTTCACTCGCCGAGGTGCTCCAGTGACGGAGATGCCGACCAACTCCTCGCTCTACGAGCGGGGACTCGCCCGGATCCCCGGCGGGGTCAACTCGCCGGTCCGGGCATTCCGCTCGGTGGGCGGCACGCCCTACTTCGTCGCACGCGGCGAGGGTGCCCACGTCTGGGACGTCGAGGGTACGCAGTTCATCGACTACGTGCAGAGCTATGGGGCGTCGATACTCGGTCATGCCCACCCTGTCGTGGTCGAGGCGGTCCGACAGGCGGTCACCCTGGGCAGCACGTTCGGTGCGCCCACACCCGGCGAGGTCCGCCTGGCCGAGGAGCTGTGTGGCCGGGTGCCCGGTATGGACCAGGTCCGTCTGGTGAGCTCCGGTACCGAGGCGACCATGTCGGCCATCCGCCTCGCCCGAGGCGCCACCGGCCGCTCGACGATCGTGAAGTTCGAGGGCTGCTACCACGGGCACTCCGATGCCCTGCTCGCCGCTGCAGGATCCGGTGTCGCCGAGGAGGCGACCGTCACCGGTACGTCTCCCGACTCCGCCGGGGTCACCGCCGGAGCGATCGCCGACACCCGCATCGAGCCGTACAACGTCGTGCCGCGACTCGACGAGACAGTCGCTGTGGTCATCGTCGAGGCCGTCGCTGCCAACATGGGCCTGGTCCCGCCGTCGGAGGGCTTCCTCGCCGGTCTGCGCGCCGAATGCGACCGGGTCGGTGCGCTGCTGCTGTTCGACGAGGTGATCACCGGGTTCCGACTCGGAGTCGGTGGGGCCACAGCATGGTCGGGCATCACCCCGGACCTGTGGTGCTTCGGCAAGATCATCGGTGGCGGCCTGCCCGTCGGCGCGTTCGGTTCGTCGCGCGAGATCATGGCCAATCTCGCCCCGCTCGGCCCCGTCTACCAGGCAGGCACGTTGTCGGGGAACCCGCTCGCGACCGCTGCCGGCACGGCGGTCCTCTCCCAGCTCGACGACGACGCCTACGACCGTCTGGAGGGCATCGCCGAGGTGCTCGCCCGGGGCCTGCGGAGCGCGTTCGCCGAGGCGGGAGTCCCGGCGACGGTCCCGCGGGTGGGGCCGCTGGTCGGTTGCTTCTTCGGTGACGGAGCGCCGCCGGTCGACTTCGCCACCGCCGGCGCATCGGTCGAGCTCGGGCGCTACCCGGGGTTCTTCCACGGCATGCTCGAACGGGGGATCGCTTTCGCTCCGGGCCCGTGGGAGGTCATGTTCCCCTCGCTGGCACACACCGACGAGGACCTGCGCCGCACGATCGACGCCGCTCATCACGTCGCGGCCGACATGGCCCACCGAGCGCCCCGGTAGGGATCGCCGACCTACGCTTGACGGCGATGTCGGCCGGTCAGAACAGCGCACGATCCGCCAGGAGCGAAGGCCGCTTCGACACCGACGCGGCCGAGCGCGTTCTGCGACGCGCGATCGAGTTGGCAGAGCCCCGGGAGCATGCCTGGTCCGACGGCGGCATGGCTGAGCAGGCGCTCGTCGAGGCCGCCGAAGAGCTGGGAATCGACCCGTCAAGCGTCCGCCTGGCCGCCGCCGAGGAGCGACTGGGTCTGCTGCGCGAAGGGAGCGGCGGAGCGCTCGACCGTCTCGCCGGGCCGTCCGAGGTGACCGCCAGTGCGCTGGTTGCCACACCCGCTGCGGACACGCTCGCGGACGCCGACCGGTGGCTGCGGCGCCACGCATCACTGCGTCGCCGCAAACACGACACCAACACGCTCGTCGCCACCTACACCCGACGCGACGACTTCGCCGCCGGCGTCCAGCGCAGCATCCGCTCGGTGCTCGGCAGGGAACAGCTTGCCCGGGTTCGTCACCTGCGTGTGGCGGTCACCCCGGTCGACGACCAGCAGAGCGCGATCGCTCTGGTCGGCGACCTCTCCACGAACCGCAACGCGACCGTCGCCGCGGGATCGTCGATCGCCGGTGCCGGTTCCGTGCTGTCGGTCGCCGGGGCGCTGAGCGAGACCGGCATCCTGTGGTTGGGGGTACCTGCCTCGATCGCCGCCGGGCTGGGCGTGCTGCGCTGGCGTGCAGCGGGGCTCGACGACGTGCGCTCGGAGCTGGACGGGGTGCTCCGGCGAGTCGTCGCGGACGACGTCGAACCCGGCGTGATCACCGAGGTCCGGGACCGGCTCAGGTCCCAGTGGTCCCGGCCGAGCGCCGGGTAGTGTCCGGCGGGTGATCACGGCCCGCGTCGACCCTGCCGAGCTCTCCGACCCCTGGACCGCAGCACTCGCCCGGTTACGTGACTCCGACGCCGTGCGTCGTATCTGGGAGCGTGACCACACGGTCTTCGGTGACGACCCGGACGAGGTCGTCGACCGGCTCGGTTGGTTGCGTGCCCCTGCCGACGCCCAGGAGCAATGGCCTCACTGGGCGTTGGTGGCCGACGAGATCGTCGACGGGGCATCCGACAGGGAGCTCGGTTCGATCACCGACGTCGTGGTGCTCGGCATGGGTGGTTCAAGCCTGTTCCCCGAGGTGCTCGCGCGCACGTTCGAGTCCGGCGACGGGTTCCCCGACATCACCGTTCTCGACTCGACCCACCCCGACGCCATCGCCCGCGTGAGCGCAGCTCTCGACCCCGAGCACACTCTGGTCGTCGTCGCGTCCAAGTCGGGTTCGACCATCGAGACCCGGTCGCACCTGGAGCACTTCTGGGCGCGATCGCCGATCGGTCGACGCTTCGTGGCAGTGACCGATCCGGGCTCCGGGCTCGAGGAACTTGCACGCGAGCGGGGCTTCCGGGCTGTGCTGCACGGCGACCCGGAGATCGGCGGGCGGTTCGCGGCCATGTCCGCGTTCGGGATGGTGCCGGCATCGCTGATGGGACTGGACGCCACGACGCTGCTCGACACCGCCGAGGAGACCCTGGAGCTGCTCGGACCCGACGTGCCCGCCGACGAGCACCCGGGGGCGCAGCTGGGCGCGCTCATCGCGGTCGCTGCTGCTGCCGGGCGCGACAAGCTGACGTTCCACCTGGACGAGCGGATCGAATCGTTCGGAGGGTGGCTCGAGCAGCTGATCGCCGAATCGACGGGAAAGAGGGGAGTGGGGATCCTCCCCGTCCTCGGCGACGGGATCGACGCGGCTGACCCCGCAGGTCGGATCCACGTCCTCATCGGAGACACCGGTATCGACCCAGCAGCGATCGACGGGCCATGGGTGGCCCTCCAGATCGAGGAGCCCGAGGACTTGGGCGCGCAGGTAGTCCTCTGGGAGTTCGCCACTGCGGTCGCCGGGATCGTGCTCGGGATTAACCCGTTCGACCAGCCAGACGTCGAGGCCGCCAAACGGGCCGCCCGTGGGTTGCTCTCCGGCGACGCCGCCGCGCCGGCGGGAGAGTCGACCCTCACCGAGGCGGTAGCTGCCCTCACACCGGGTGACGCGCTGGTGATCGCCGCGTTCGTCGACCCGGCACTCCAGCCCGAGCTGGACGCGGCGCGCAGGGCCCTGTCGGCACGGGCCGGCGTCGCGGCGACGCTCGGCATCGGACCGCGGTTCCTGCATTCCACCGGTCAGCTGCACAAGGGAGGGGCGGATCGCCACGTGGTGGTCCAGGTGCTCGACACCCCCGCCGCTGATGTCGCGATCCCGGGTCAGGACTTCACGTTCGGGCAGCTGCTGCGCGCCCAGGCCGACGGCGACATGGCGGCGCTGTCGGCTGCCGGCAAGCGCGTGTTCCGCGTGCCCCTGGCGGAACTGTTGTCCCAGTAGCTGGCCTAGCGCCTGGCCTGGTCAGGCCGCGCTGGTGAGCACGACCCTCGCCCGCACCGATCCGTCCTCTGCGACCAGGAGCTCCACCGATCGGTTTACGCCGTCGACGGAGTCCGAGGTCCCCCGTATGGTCGTGCCGTCGTCCGGGTTTAGCTTCCACAGCGGCGAGCTGTGCAGCACGACCCGACGGTCGTCCTCGGGTTCGGGCAGCCCCGACTCGGTGACGAACGCGTCGACGCTGTCGGCGGGCAGCACGAAGGTGACGTCGAGCTGTCTGTCGTCGTCCAGGCGTGCGGTCAGGAACTCGGTTGCGGTTGCGGGGATCGCCAGCCCCGACAGGGCAGCGACCGCGTCCTGGGTCAGTTCGGCCGGTAGTTCGAGCGGTCCGCCGCGCTCGACCACCGACGTTGCAGGATCCTTGGACGTACCCTCCGTGGGGACGTTCTCGTCTGTGTCGTCGGTGTCGTCAGCTCCGGTCACGACCAGGAACAGGCCGACGACCAGTCCTGCGGCCAGGAGTGCGCCGATCAGGGAGTTGCGGGTGCGCCGGGTCACGCCGGCGGGTCAGCCACCCACTCGTCGAGGATGGCCGTGTACTCGTCGGCCTTGTCGGGCGGGAGCATCGCCATGGCGTCCTCCCAACCTTCCTGCCAGACAGCTGCGTCGAACGTCTCGCCGCCGTACTCGGTGCGCTCGTGCAGCACCACGGTCATGAGCTCCTCGGC
>CAYVDN010000007.1:0-12829 GCA_964450685.1 uncultured Microthrixaceae bacterium | reverse complement strand
ATGGCCCAGAACGGGATCTTCTTGCGTGTCTGCGCAGCCTCGACCCACGGGGCCACCGGATCCGGAACAGCTGGTGCCGCCGGGGTGGCAACCGCCGGTGCAGCAGCAGCGGCCGCTGCCGGTGCAGTCTCGCCGGTGGTCGCCGGAGCAGCCGACTCCGAGGCCGCGGGAGCAGCAGCGGCGTCGCCACCGCCGCCCATAGCGGCTCGTTTGGCTCGGCTTCGGGCGAGGAGATGCTCTGGTACTTCGGACAACGCAGCCTCCGCGGCGTCGGGGAACGACCAGCCGCCTCCGCAGGCGGCCACGGGTCAACACTAGGCACGAAATGCGCCCTTCGACCAAGCCGGAGTGTGCAGCGTCTCGGTCACGCGATGGTGGACCCGTCGGATCGTGCTCCACTCACCCGGCTGAATGTGCCCTCAGGTCGGTCGGCGTGGTAGACCCTCAGCACGAGTGCAGACGGGCCGAGGTCGTAGACCTGGGCGTCGACTACACTTGTGCGCGGTTTCACAATTCGTGGGGCGTGCGCTCCGGCCGGAGCGGCGCCATGCGGTTCGAGGTCGACAGGAGGTCGCCCGTGGTCGCTTTCATCTCGACGCTCCTGGTGACGGTTGCCATGGTGGCTCCCGTGTTCTGGTACGCCAAGCGTCGTCCCGTCGGCACCCCCCTCACATGGGGCGAGGCGATGCTCGCCGCCACGTACGTGTTCTTCATCATCTTCTGGATCTACGGCGTCGTGCCCCACCAGTTCCTGACCTGGGCCGACTCCGAGCTGAACTGGCGTCCGGACGTCGTGTGGTTCGGCCCAGGTGGCGAGATCACCCTGCCGTTCGACATCGCCTCGTGGTCCACCCCGTGGTTCCCGATCCAGATCTCGGCACGGGCCGTGCGCGACATCGTCGCCGTGGTGATCTACGTCGTGCTGCTCGGTCTGCAAATGTGGATCTGGGCCTGGTGGCAGAAGCGTGGCGAGCGTGCCGCCGCCACCAAGGCGATCGAACCGACCTCGACCTACGGCCGTCCGCTCATCAAGCGGGCCTGAGGAAGCGGAGGGACCATGGCCACCACCGATGCGAACCCGCCACTACCGGAGTTCCGCGACGACTACATCCTCCAGGAGGTCGACGCCGACTACCTGGCCCGCGCGGTCAAGCCGAAGCAGTTCATCCACATCGACCAGTCCGAGTGCATCATGTGCGAAGGCTGTGTGGACATCTGCCCGTGGAAGTGCATCCACATGGTGCAGCCCTCCTCGATCGAGGAGGCGGTCGACACCGACCTTCCGGGCATCGACCCCTCCGACAACGTCGTGTTCCTGATCGACGACGACGTCTGCACACGCTGCGCGCTCTGCGTGGACCGCTGCCCGACCGGGGTGATCATCCTCGGCAAGGTCGGCGATCCGGCCGCGGCGGGTGACCCGCACCAGCGTACCAACGCGCACGGCTACGGCTACGGCATGAGGTTGGGCTGATGGATTCGACTCATGAGGACCGAGGAGAGTAGGGAGTAGTCGTGGCCAAGACGATGCAGGACTCCAAGGGAGCAAAGGCACAGGCTGCGCTGGCGGACGTCTGGGACAAGACCCAGAGCTCGCAGGCGTGGAACGCGATCTTCCGCCCGGGCTCGATCTTCCGGAAGGGCTACTCCGACAGCCCTCGTAACCGGTCGTACGTCATCATGAACTCGGTGCTGTACCACCTGCACCCGGTCAAGGTGAAGCGTCACGCGGTGAAGGTCAGCTACACCCTCTGCCTGGGCGGGCTCAGCTTCTTCCTCTTCATCATCCTCACGGTGACGGGCATCTTCTTGATGTTCTTCTACCGCCCGACCGCCGCACAGGCATGGGACGACATCTACGCCCTGCAGACGTCGGTCACCTTCGGTCTGCTCGTGCGCAACATGCACAGATGGGGCGCGCACCTGATGGTCATCTCGGTGTTCCTGCACATGGCGCGCGTCTTCTACCACGGCGCCTACAAGGCACCCCGCGAGTTCAACTGGGTCATCGGCGTGATCCTTCTCACGCTCACCCTGCTGCTGTCCTTCACCGGCTACCTGCTGCCGTGGGACCAGCTGGCGCTGTGGGCCGTGACGGTGGGCACCAACATGATCGGTTACACGCCGGTCTTCGGTGACCAGGTCCGTTTCGTGCTGCTCGGCGGCGCGGAGATCGGCACTAACACGCTGCTGCGCTGGTACGTGCTCCACGTCTTGTTCTTCCCGTTCATCACCGTCATCTTCATGGCCATCCACTTCTGGCGGGTGCGCAAGGACGGTGGCATCTCCGGTCCGTTGTGATGAGCGGCCAGCATTCCGGTGACCAACTGATCCATGACGAACTGATGGGTGAGCGAGCATGACCGAGGTACCAGAGCACCTCCTCAAGCGGGCACAGGCGGCCAAGGACAAGGCCGCGGCCAAGGCGGCGGAGAGCGCTCCGGCGGCCGAGCCGGCAGTCGAAGCTGCTGCGGACGCCCCGGCGCCGGCCGGTGACAGCCGCATCCCCGCGCACCTCCTGGCCCGCTCCCAGTCGGCCAAGGCCAAGAAGACAGGCGCCGCCGCACCGACCGCCGACGCCCCGGCACCCGCCGCCGGCGGGGGCACAGCCGTCGCCACCGCCACGGGCGGGGGAGCGGTCGCAGCAGCCGGTGGCCCGCCGCTGGCCGCGGGCCCAGGTGGTCACACCCAGCGTCTACTCACGGTCGTCAAGTCCGGGTCCATCCAGGACGTCAAGGCAAAGCCCCAGGACAAGGTCCACGTCTGGCCGCACCTGCTCGTCGTCGAGTTCGTCGCCGCGCTGGTGTGCACCGTCTTCCTGTTGTTCTTCTCGTGGATGGTCAACGCGCCGCTGATGCAGCTGGCCAACTTCAACGAGACCCCCAACCCCTCCAAGGCGCCGTGGTACTTCCTCGGTCTGCAGGAGCTGCTGACGATGTTCCACCCGATGGTCGCCGGTGTGACCATCCCGGGCATGGGCATCTTCCTGCTGATCCTCGCCCCGTTCATGGACAAGAACCCCGCTGTCGCCCCCGAGGACCGCAAGTTCGCCGTGGCGCTGATGACCTTGTTCCTCATGTTCTGGGCGGTGCTGGTCATGATCGGCACCTTCTTCCGTGGCCCCGGCTTCCTCTTCACCCTCCCATGGGTGGACGGCATCTACGTCGAGCTGTGATCGACCCGCAACCCCCTTCCTCGAATGACCTCCCCTCGAACGAACGGAGCTGACAGATGAACGGCTTCATAGTCCTCGCAATAGTCCTGGTAGTGGTGCTCGCTGCGGTGGCGCTGCTGGGCGCGGCCCGTCGTCGCGACACCGACGAAGCAGTCGGCAGCCTGGCCAACGAGACGCTCAAGCGTGATCGTCAGGCACGCAAGGTCGCCCAGGCCGAAGCCGACCAGCGCGTCAGCGGCCGTGAGGTCGAGAAGGCGGCAGCGCTGGCCCGTCGTGGCAGCACCGAAGTGGCCGAGGTCGCACCAGCGGCACCGGTCGCCTGGACGCCCCCGGATCCCGAGACCTACGGCGTGACACGCCGCCAGTTCCTCAACCGGTCCGTGTTCGCCCTGATGGGTCTGGGAATCACCGTCTTCGGCGTCGCGATCGTCGGCTTCCTGTGGCCATCCGGTTCCAGCGGGTTCGGCTCCAAGATCCGTGTCGGCAAGATCACCGACATCCTCGCCGACATCGAGTCCAACGACGGCTTCCTCTACAAGCCCGAGGGTCGCATGTGGATCACCGAGTACCCCGCGGCGGCGCTTCCCAAGGCCGAGACGGTCTACTCGCCGTCCGAGCTCTCCGGCATGGAGGCCGGTGTCGTGGCGCTCTACCAGAAGTGCCCGCACCTCGGCTGCCGCGTCCCCGACTGCAAGAGCTCCCAGTGGTTCGAGTGCCCGTGTCACGGCTCGCAGTACAACCAGGTCGGCGAGAAGAAGGGCGGCCCCGCTCCGCGCGGCATGGACCGCTTCGCCATGGAGGTCACCGGGGGCGTGCTGATCGTCAACACCGGCCAGGTCATCCAGGGCCCCGCCATCGGCACCAACACCACCGGCCAGGAAGCGGAAGGCCCGCACTGCATCGGTGCGGGCACCGGCGGCCACTGATCGAACATGACGGATTGGAACGTGTCCGACGCCAGTCGGGCACCTGAGGGAGACATTCGAGCACCCAGATGATCGTCGCAACGACCCAACGAGCCATCGGCTTCGTGATCCTCGCCGTCGTGGCGGTCGGATTCGTCGTCTGGCTCATCGCCAACCTGCGCGCCGGACGTGCCGAGATCGGTTCCGAGATCGAGCTCGCCCCGAACCGCAAGCCCTACCTCGACGACGAGGAGCTCGAGGGCCGCAAGCTGAACCTGGCGCTGTTCTCGGCCGCCGGTCTGCTGGCGGTCATCGGTGTGGCACTGCCTCTGTACTGGCTCGCCGAACCCGGCCGCCAAGAGGGCGCGGTCGAGACCTACCAGCACACCTTCGTCGAGCGCGGGCGCACGCTCTACGAGGAGGGTGCCCAGTGCATCAACTGCCACGGCGGTGACGGCACCGGCGGTCAGGCGACGTTCATCATCAACGACCAGAACGGCCAGTTCGTGTCAGAGGTCAGTTGGATCGCTCCGGCTCTCAACAACGTCCTGTGGCGCTACTCCGAAGAAGGCGTCCGCTACATCCTCAACTACGGCCGTCCTGGCACCCCGATGGCATCGTGGGGCGCGCCCGGCGGCGGCCCTCTGACCACCCAGCAGATCGACAACATCATCGACTACCTCTGGTCGGTCCAGCTGACCACCGAGGAGATGACCACCCAGGTCGACGATGTCGTCAAGTCGATCGACCCCGAGCTCTACGAGCGCATGATCGCGGTGCGCGAGTCGAACAGCGGCGAGATCGCTCCGGTCGAGGCCAACCGTCTCTCCACCGAGGACGAGATCAAGCTCGGCGAGATCCTCTTCAGCAACCAGGAGCTGGCCGCAGGGTCGTACTCCTGTGCACGCTGCCACGTCGCCGGTGCCAGCTACGGGCAGGCATGGCAGCCCTTCGAGCGGCTCCAGAAGGGCTCGTTCGGCCCCAGCCTCGTCGGAATCGAGGAACAGGCCACCGAACAGGAGCACTTCGACCTGGTCTGGAACGGCATGACCCCGGGTGCGGGCTACTTCTCCCGTAAACAGGGCAACCCGCAGATGCCGGCGTTCGGTGTCAACCCCAACACAGGCCAGGCCGACAAGGGCGTCCCGGACCTGGGTGAGACCGGCATGCTGCACCCCGAGCAGGTCTGGGCGATCGTCACCTACGAGCGCAACCTGTCGAACGATTCCACCGTGAAGAGCCCCGTCGCCGGAACTTCCGACTCGCCGACCTTCGCCGGCGTGAACGCGAACTGACCGGCAGGAGATCCGAGAGATGAGCTTCCTCGCTGCAATCGCATTCGATCCCGCCATCCGCGGCGTCCTCGTCGTCATGGTCGGCGTCGGCGTGCTGATCGGTTCCGTCTACCTGCTGCTGGCGACCAACACCGGTGCCCGGCTCGGGTTTCTGCTCGCCATGGCCGGCCTCACCGGCTGGCTGTTCTCGATGGGCATCTTCTGGTGGATCTACGGCATCGGCATGGTCGGCCGTTCACCCAGCTGGACCGCCACCGAGATCAACTTCGACCGCTCGGTCGCGACAGTCACCCCGCACGTCTCGGACCTGCCCGACTCCGACCCCCAGACCGGCACGCTGCCAACCGCCCAGGAGCTCCTCGCCGCCTACGAGGAGGCCAACCCCGAGGTCCGCGAGCAGATCGAGGCGACCGAGGGCGTTGGGTTCGTGCCGGAGACGCTGACCGAGGTCGTGACCCTGGTCCCCGAGCTGAAGGTGCAGCTCCAGGAGGACCTGAACGGCTGGAAGATCCTGCCCGAGTCCGACTCGCGTCGCGGTGAGGCGGTCGCTTCGGCCGATGCCGCCCTCGCGGAGAACGCCGTGTTCGGCCAGGACACCAGCACTTCCAGCTACACCGTCAAGGACGTGTTCTTCTTCGGTGGCAAGGCCGCAGCCGAGCCCGAGGACATCGCTGGCGAGGACAACCTCTTCGAGCAGGCGTTCAACCGCATCGCCACCTTCTTCCAGCCGAAGAACCCGCCACAGTACGCAGCGGTCACTGTGCAGAAGAACGTCGTGCACGAGGTCGCTCCCGGTGAGGCTCCGCCGCCGGCCGAGATCGACGAGTCAGCGTCGACGGTGACGGTGATCTTCGAGCGCAACCTGGGCAACAAGCGCCTCATCCCGTTCCTGTTCGCACTGTTCAACGGCATCCTGTTCGCCGTCTTCTGCTGGATGCTGCACAACCGTGACAAGCGCGCCTGGCAGATGCGGGCCGACTGGGATCCCTCCAAGGCGATCGAGGCCGGCTGACGGTGGGCCAGTACCTACCGGTCCTCGCCCTGCTGGTCCTGACCGCCGTGTTCGGCGCGATCAGCGTGGTGATGTCGCGCCTGCTCAACCCGCCCAAGCCGAACGCGGCGAAGGTGTCGCCCTACGAGTGCGGCATCGTCGAGCAGGCGGACCCACCGGAACGCTTCCCCGTGCGCTTCTACCTGATCGCGATGATCTTCATCGTGTTCGACATCGAGATCATCTTCTTCTACCCGTTCTCGATGGTGTACTCCGAGCTCGGCTGGTTCGGCATCGCCGCGATCGTGATCTTCTCGGCAGCGGTGTTCGAGTCGTTCCTGTACCTGATCTCCAACGGCGCACTGAACTGGGGTCCGGCCCGGCACCTACGTCGTTCCAAGGTCATGCTCGACGCGGGACGGACCACCTCGAGCACGGTGCGCCGCGTCGGGACCGACGGCCGGGCTCCCGCCACCGCCGGCGAGCCGGCACGGCCGGCCGGCGAGCCGGCACGTGAGGTGGCGTGATGTCGCTCGAGCCGACCTTCGGCAACGACGGCCTCGCCGGCCTGGAGCACAACTTCCTGACCGGCAAGGTCGAGGACCTGGTCCGCTGGAGCCGTTCGCACAGCTCGTGGCCCGCCACGTTCGGCCTGGCCTGCTGTGCCATCGAGATGATGGGCGCCGGCGGTCCCCACTACGACCTGGCCCGCTTCGGCATGGAGGTCTTCCGTGCGTCACCGCGCCAGGCTGACATCATGATCGTCGCAGGGCGTGTCTCCCAGAAGATGGCCCCGGTGCTGCGTCAGATCTACGACCAGATGATGGAGCCCAAGTGGGTCATCTCCATGGGCGTGTGCGCATCCTCGGGTGGCATGTTCAACAACTACGCGCTCGTGCAGGGTGTCGACACTGTCGTGCCGGTCGACGTCTACGCACCGGGTTGCCCGCCGGGCCCCGAGACGCTGATGCACGCGATCGTCACGCTGCACGAGCTGATCGAGTCGGGTGAGATCATGCGTCGCCGCGCTGACAGCGGCGGCGGAGCAGGTGTGCACCTCGACACGGCGACCGTCGGCGGGCCTGCTCCGGTGAGCATCGGGGCGCGGCCATGACCGACGCCGACGACACCACCGAGGCCGAACCCGAAACCACCGAGGCCGAACCCGAAACCACCGAGGCCGAACCCGAACCGCAGCCGGAGCCCGAGCTCCTGCACGGCGCGCCGGTCACCTGGTCGCGTGGTCAGGCTGTGCTGCACCCGAGCCGCGAGGACTACGCCGCGCTCGTCGGGAAGCTCCGCTCGCAGGGCTACTGGACCTGTGTCGACCTGTGCGGTGTCGACTACCTGGGTTACGCCGGCACCCGCGAGCTGCCACCGGGCACCGACCCAGAGCGGTTCGAGGTGGCGGTCGTGCTGCGCAACCACGCCGAACACGACCAGCTGCGCATCCGCGTTCAGGTGCCCGAGTCCGAGCCGACCGTCGCGAGCCTCTGCGGCATGCACCCCGGGGTCGAGAACCCCGAACGTGAGGCCTACGACATGTTCGGCATCACCTTCGCCGGCCATCCCGACATGTCGCGCATCCTGATGCCCGACGAGTGGGTCGGCCACCCGTTGCGCAAGGACTACGACGTGGGCCGCATCCCGGTTCAGTTCAAGGGAGTCAGCTCGGCACGCTGATCGGGCTCCCGGCCCGGATCCTGGGGATCCGGCCGACCACACGAGACAAACATGACCACGACCGACATCTCCGCTCTCGACGCTGCCCTCGATCGCCTGTCCGGCGATCAGGTCGTGCTGCGCATGTCCGAGACCGAGGCAGAGGAGCGCTCCGGCTACCAGCCGCCCACCGACGAGGGCATGGGCGAGCGCATGATCATGAACATGGGTCCCCAGCACCCGTCGACCCACGGCGTGCTGCGACTCGTGCTCGAGATGGACGGTGAGACGATCACCCGTTCCAAGCCGGTCGTCGGCTACCTGCACACCGGCATGGAGAAGACCGGCGAGGAGCTGACCTACCTGCAGGGTCCCACCAACGTGACCCGCATGGACTACGCCAGCCCGCTGTTCAACGAGCTCGTCTTCTCGCTCGCCACCGAGAAGCTGCTCGGCGTCGAGGTCCCCGAACGTGCTGTGTGGATCCGCATGCTGATGGTCGAGCTGAACCGGATCAGCTCCCACATGCTGTTCCTGGCGACCAACGGCATGGACATCGGCGCCGTCGGAATGATGATCTACGGCTGGCGTGAACGCGAGGAGCTGCTGCGCTTCTTCGAGATCGTCACCGGTCTGCGGATGAACCACAACTACATCCGCCCCGGCGGGGTCGCCTGCGACCTGCCCGGCGGATGGCAGGAGGAGCTCGACGCGACCCTGGCGCCGCTGCCGGACCGCCTCGAGGAGTTCGACGTCCTCATGACCGGTCAGCCGATCTGGCGTGAGCGACTCCAGGGAGTCGGCGTGATCACCGCCGAGGAGGCCCTGGCGCTAGGCGCGACCGGGCCGATACTTCGTTCGACCGGCTACGCGTGGGACCTGCGCCGCGACGAACCGCACCTGGCCTACGACCAGGTCGACTTCGACGTGATCGTCGGCTCCTATGGCGACTGCTTCGACCGCTACGCCATCCGCCTCAACGAGATCCGCGAGTCGATTCGCATCGTGCGCCAGATCATGGACAAGATGCCTGCCGGCGACTACCGGATCCAGGACAAGAAGGTGACTCCTCCGCCACGGGCTCGCATCGACGAGTCCATGGAGGCCCTCATCCACCACTTCAAGATCTTCACCGAGGGCTTCAAGGTCCCCGAGGGCGAGGTCTACGTGGCGGTCGAGAGCCCCCGCGGCGAGTTGGGCTGCTACATGGTCTCGGACGGTTCGTCCAAGCCGCATCGCATGCACATCCGTGGGCCCAGCTTCGTGAACCTCCAGACCCTCCCGCACCTGATGAAGGACTCGTTCCTCGCCGACACCGTGGCGATCATCTCGTCGGTCGACCCGATCATGGGAGAGGTCGATCGCTGATGGCTCGGTTGACCCCCGACAACGTCGAGCTCGCACGCCAGATCATCGCCCGCTACCCGCGGCCCAAGTCGGCGACCATCCCGCTCTGCCACCTGGCCCAGGAGCAGGACGGCCACCTGACCGACGAGGCGATGGCCCACATCGCGGAGCTGGTCGGCTGCACTTCGGCCGAGGTGCTCGGCACCGCCAGCTTCTACGAGATGTTCAAACGCCATGAGACCGGCAAGTACTGCCTGAACGTGTGCACCAACATCTCGTGCCAGCTGCTCGGCGGTGAGGAGCTGCTCGAGCACGCCGAGTCCGAGCTCGGCATCCGCCCCGGCGCGACAACCGCGGACGGCATGTTCACCCTCGAGGACGTCGAGTGCATCGCCGCCTGCACCGAGGCGCCCGCAGTGCAGGTCAACTACCGCTACTTCCACCGGCTCACCCCCGAGGACCTGACCCAGCTGATCACCGAACTGCGCAGCGGAGCTCTCGACGACGTCGTGCCGCCCCACGGCACGCTCGCCAAGGTCCGCCAGGACCTGACCGGTGAACGGATCGCCAACATCACCCCGCCCGAGCAGCAGACCGAACCGGCCTGGATCGAGCGGCACCGCCGCATGGCCGAGGCCACCGCCGGCGACGACCAGGGGAGTGCGTCATGATCGGCACGACAACCCCCGCAAACCCGACCGCTTCGGGTGTCCCCGCGATCGTCTCGTCCCGTTTCGGGGTCGACGACGCCCACACGATCGACACGTACCGACGCTCCGGCAGCTACCCGGGCTACCAGGCGATCCGCGCCGCGCTCGAAATGACACCCGACGCGGTCACCTCGGTCGTGCGCGACGCGACAGTGCTCGGCCGCGGCGGCGCCGGCTTCCCCGCCGGGGTCAAGTGGGGGTTCTGTCCGCCCGGTGTGTGGCCCCGCTACATCGTCGTCAACGGCGACGAGTCAGAGCCGGGCACCTACAAGGACCGCGTCCTGATGGAACGCGACCCTCATCAGTTGATCGAGGGCTGCCTGATCGCCGCCTACGCGATCGGCGCTGCTCAGGTGTTCCTGTACGTGCGCGGCGAGATGGCCCACGCCCAGGAACGGATCGCCGCGGCGCTCAACGAGGCGTACGAGGCCAACCTGGTCGGCCGCAACATCCTCGGCACGGACTTCAGCGTCGACATCGTCCTGCACTGGGGTGCGGGCGCCTACATCGTCGGCGAGGAGACGGCGCTGATCGAGTCGCTCGAGGGCAACCGTGGCATGCCGCGCCTCAAGCCGCCGTACTTCCCCGCCGCCAAGGGCGTGTACATGGCGCCGACGATCGTCAACAACATCGAGACGCTGTCGAACCTGCCGTGGCTGTTCAACCACTCGGTCGAGGAGTACCGGGCGGTCGGCACCGACTCGTCGCCAGGCACGCGCCTGGTCGCGCTGTCGGGGCACGTCAACAACCCGGGTGTGTTCGAGGTGCCCCAGGGCACGACCACCTTCCGCGAGCTGTTCGAGTCCGACCTGTACGGGCGGGGCATCCGCAACGGTCACCGCCTGAAGATGTTCATCCCCGGCGGCGCGTCCGCCCCGTGGTTCTTCCCCGAGCAGGTCGATGTGCCACTCGAAGGGCGTGTCATCGGAGGCGAGGGTTCGATGGCCGGCTCCGGTGCCATCGTCGTGATGGACGAGACGACCGACGCGGTTCGTGCATGCCTGCGGATCGTGCGCTTCTTCGCCCGCGAGTCGTGCGGCAAGTGCACACCGTGTCGCGAGGGCACCACCTGGGAGGAGAAGATCCTCCAGCGCATCCTCGACGGCCACGGCCGCCCAAGCGACCTTGACCTGCTGTTGGACGTCGCCGACAACATCAGCCCCGGCCCGTACCCGGTCGCTGCCGACCCGGCCAACGGCCTGGACGCGATTCCGTACCCGCCGCGCCAGACGACGATCTGCCCGCTCGGCCCGTCGTCGGTCGCGCCGATCACCTCGGCGATCCGTCGTTTCCGCCACGAGTTCGAGGCCAAGATCGTCAAGCGTGACCTGATCCCGGTCGCGTCCGAGCCCGTCGGAGCGCACAGCGAGCAGGGGGCGAGCCATGTCTGAACGACCCCGCACGATCGAGATCACCACACCGGTGACGATCACCGTCGACGGCAACGAGATCGTCGCCCAGGACGGCGAACTGCTCATCGACGCCTGCGAACGCAACGGCGCCTACATCCCGCGGTTCTGCTACCACCCGCGCATGTCGCCGGTCGGTATGTGCCGCATGTGCCTCGTCGAGGTCGACACCGGCCGCGGCCCGGCGCTGCAGCCGAGCTGCATGCTGCCGGTCACGCCGAACATGGTGGTCGACACCACCAACGACAAGGTCGCCAAGGCCCAGGACGGCATCCTCGAGTTCCTGCTCGCCAACCACCCGCTCGACTGCCCCGTCTGCGACAAGGGCGGCGAGTGCCCGCTACAGGACCAGACGATGGCGTACGGCCCCGGCGAGTCGCGTTGGGTCGAGGAGAAGCGCCACTACGTCAAGCCGATCCCGATCTCCGAGACCGTCTACCTGGACCGCGAGCGCTGCATCCTGTGTGACCGTTGCACCCGCTTCGCGGACGAGGTCGCGGGCGACCCGTTGATCCACTTCATCGACCGCGGTTCCAACACCCAGGTCAACACGTTCCCCGGTGAGCCGTTCTCGTCGTACTTCTCGGGCAACACGGTGCAGATCTGCCCGGTCGGCGCGCTGACCGCCAAGCCGTACCGTTTCAAGGCCCGCCCGTGGGACCTCGAGACCACTGAGTCGACCTGCACCGCCTGTTCGGTCGGATGTCGGATGACCATCGACTCGAGCCGTGACCAGGTGCTGCGCTTCAACGGCGTCGACTCGGATCCGGTCAACTGGTCCTGGCTGTGCGACAAGGGCCGCTTCTCCTTCGAGGCCGTCGCCTCCGAGGACCGCCTGACCGAACCGCTGATGCGCTCCGGTTCCGGCGCCGGCTCGACTCTGGCTCCGGCCCGCTGGAACGTCGCCCTCGACGCTGCGGCCGCCGCCATCCGCGACGCTCTCGACAAGCGGGGCCCGGCCGGCGTCGCGGTGCTCGGCGGCTCCAACCTGACCAACGAGTCCGCCTACGCCTGGGCCCGACTCGCCAAGGGCGTGATCGGCACCGACCAGGTCGACGCCCAGCTCGGCGACGGCCTGCCCGCCGAGGTGTTCGACCTGCCCGGCGCCACCATCGACGACGTCTGCGCCCCCGGCGGCACCGTGCTCTACCTGGGACCCGATCCCAAGGAGGAGCTGCCGGTCCTGGTCCTGCGCCTCAAGCACGCCGTGCTCAACGACGGCGTCACCCTGGTGCAGGTCACCCCGACCGGCACCAGCCTGTCGCGCTACGCGGCGGCGTCGCTGCACCCCCGACCGGGCGAGACCGCCGCGGTCGTGGCCGCCCTGTTGGGCGG
>CAYVDN010000006.1:0-97197 GCA_964450685.1 uncultured Microthrixaceae bacterium | reverse complement strand
GGGTGGGGGGGGGGGGGGCCCCCCCGCGGGGGGGGGGGGGGGGGGGGGGGGCGGGCCCCCCCCCCCCCCCCCCCCACGCCCCGCATGGGAGCGACAACGCTGGTGACCCACAGATGACACGACGACGCAAGCAGGAGCTCAGGCGATGGGCCGTCTACGGTGCCTCCCTCCTGTTCGTCGCGTACGTGGTCATGTCGGCCGACTGGGAGAAGCTCCAGGAGACCTTCCTCGACCCCGAGATCTTCGCCGACCTGTTCCCCGAGATCATCACGGTCGCCGCAAAGAACACGATCATCCTGGCGGTACTCGCCTTCGTCGGCGGGCTGCTGCTCGGGCTCCTGCTGGCGCTGATGCGCCTGTCGAGCGTGCGCCCCTACCGCTGGGCGTCGTTGGTCTACATCGAGTTCTTCCGGGGTATACCGGCCCTGCTCACGCTCGTCCTGATCGGGTTCGTGTTGCCCATCGCGCTCGGGGTCAGGGTCAAGGAGCTGCTGCCCTTCCTGGGCAACTACGGCACACCTGCGGTCGGCCTGGCAGTGGTGGCAGGCGCCTACTTGGCCGAGACGATCCGCGGCGGCATCGAGGCGGTGCCCACCGGCCAGATGGAGGCTGCCAGATCGCTGGGCATGAGCCATTCCCAGGCGATGGTCAGCATCGTGATCCCCCAGGCGTTCCGTGTGATGATCCCGCCGCTCACGAACGAGTTCGTGCTGCTGATCAAGGACACGTCGCTGGTGTTCGTGCTCGGTGTCGCCGCCGCCGACCAGGACCTCGCCTTCTTCTCGAAGGCGGCTGTCCAGGAGACCTTCAACGGAACACCGTTCATCGCAGCAGCGTTGATGTACCTGGCCATCACCCTGCCCCTCACAGCCCTGTCGCGGAGCCTCGAGCGCCGCGGCGCGCGTTCAGCCCGGCGACCTGCCCGCGGAGCCCAGGATCAGCTCGCCACCCTGCCCGCTGCAGGCAGCAACGACCAGGTCTGGGACGGATGAGCACGACCGACTCCCCCGCTGCCGCTGCTGTTCCCCCGGCGATCGAGCTGCGCGGACTCGCCAAGTCGTTCGGCGATCTCGAGGTGCTGCGCTGCATCGACTTCGCTGTCCGACCCGGCGAGGTCGTGTGCGTCATCGGTCCGTCCGGCTCGGGCAAGTCGACGGTGCTGCGATGCGTCAACCGGCTGGAGGAGCCCACGGGTGGCCAGGTCCTGATCGACGGTATCGACATCACCGACCCTGACTGTGACATCGACGAGATCCGGACGCGGATAGGAATGGTGTTCCAGCAGTTCAACCTGTTCCCCCACCTCGACGTCGCAGGCAACCTGATGATCGCCCAGCGCCGGGTTCTCGGCCGCTCGAAGACCGAAGCGATGGAGACCGCAGAACGAGTTCTCGGCCGTGTCGGTCTTTCCGAGAAGCTGCACGCATCCCCATCGCAGCTCTCCGGCGGCCAGCAGCAGCGAGTCGCCATAGCACGGGCGCTCGCTTCCGACCCGGAGATGATGCTCTTCGACGAGCCCACCTCGGCACTCGACCCAGAGCTCGTCGGCGAGGTGCTCGACGTCATGAAATCGCTCAGCGAGGACGGGATGACGATGATGGTCGTCACCCACGAGATGGGCTTCGCCCGCCGGGTAGCCGACAGGGTCGTGTTCATGGACGGCGGCGTGATCGTCGAACAGGGACCCCCCGATCAGGTGATCGGCGACCCGCAACACGAACGCACCCGGCGCTTCCTGGAGCAGGTCTTCGACCGTTGAGCGAGGAAACCCCACGGGCACTGACCGATCGTGGGAGCAGGCCTGACCCGGGGCGCTGGTCTCGGGGACGCTCGGCGGCGGTGCAGTGGTCACCGGTGCTACTGGTCGCGTCGGTGTCGTGCTCGTTCGTCTGGTTGATCCGGGGTGCCAGCTGGAGCGGCCCGGCGAACCTGGTGCTGCTAGCAGCGGCGCTCGGGCTCCACGGAGCGTGGTGGTTCAAGGGTGCCGCGCTGTGGCAGTGGTCCCTGCGTTCGGCGGTGATCGCGGTTGGTGTGGTCATCTGCGCCGCTGCGGTCGTGCCATTGCACCACTCACGCGACCTCTACCTGTACAACATCTACGGCCGGGCGATCGCCGAACACCACGTCAGTCCGTACACCAACGCGCCTGCCGACCTGGACGATCCGACCATCGACCTCGTCGCCGAGGCCTGGCACGAACAGCGCTCGATGTACGGGCCCGGGTTCCTGACGCTCGCTGCCGCCATTGCCGCGACCGCGGGCGAGTCCGATCTGGTCGTGCGGCTGGCCTGGCAACTGGTCACCGCCGCTGCGGCAATCGGGGCGATCGTGTTGGTGGCGCGACGCACCCGAGATCCCGTGGCTGTGCTCGCGCTCGGTTGTTCACCCGTGCTTCTTGCCGCAGTGAACGATGCCCACAACGACGTGCTGGTGGGGCTGGCGGTGCTGGCCACGGCGCTGCTCGTCGAGGACCGCCGCTACCTGGCCGCAGCCGTGGTGGGCGCCCTGGCCGTCACGACCAAGGTTCCCGCCGTCCCGCTCATCGGTGTCGTGGGCCTCTGGGTACTCTGGCGTCGCGGTTGGCGAGACGCGACCTTTTTCGGCCTTCCTCTGGCGGCGATCGTCACGGCCGCCTATCTGGCCGTCGGTGGTACTGCGGCGTTCTTGCCGCTCGAGGAGAGCTCAGGCGACGACAGCAGGTTCGCACTGTGGCAGCAGCTGCGCGATCGGCGCATGGCAGACCTGCTCGACCAGGGAGTCCGATGGCGCGAGGCCCTCGAGGCGGTGCGCGACCAGGTCTCCACGTGGTCCCTCATCGTGATGGCTGCAGCTCTGCTGGTCGTGCTGTGGAGGTTCCGCCGAGCCGAGGGCCCCGACGAGCCGACCGCAATCGTCGCGGTCGTCATGTTCGCCACTGCCACCTACGTGATGGCCTGGTATCCGCCGATGGTGCTCCCACTCGCCGCGCTCGCCTGGCGGTCCCGCACCTCGGCGCTCGTCCAGGTACAAGGCGCGTTCCTGTTGTTCGCCTACGCCCAAGGGCCCGGCAGGGACCCGACGACCTGGCTCGGCTCGCTGATCGAGGAACGGTCGATGTGGCCGAATCTGGCGATCCTGGCGGCCGCACTCTTGTGGTGCAGGCCCTACCGGACCACGGGCCCCGTATCCGAACTGGTCGACATGCCGAACGGATGACGCCGTAGCGTCGGGTGGATGAGCCGTGTCAGACAGGCCGATCCCGTCAGCGTGCACCTGTCTCCCGACGCGATGGCCACTGCTCTGCGCCGCGAGGCTGAGAAGGGGCTGACCGCTGACCCGAAGGAGCTTTCACCCAAGTGGCTCTACGACGACCGCGGTTGTGAGCTCTTCGACCGCATAACCCGCCTGGCCGATTACTACCCCACCAGTACCGAACGCTCGATCCTCACTGCGCACGCCCACGAGATGACCAGGCTGAGCAGAGCCGACACGCTGGTGGAGCTCGGATCCGGCACCTCGGACAAGACCAGGCTTCTGCTCGACTCGCTGCGCAGCTCCGGGAGCCTCGAACGGTTCGTGGCGTTCGACTTCTCCGAACAGACCCTGCGCGACGCGGTCGCCAAACTCTCGATCGACTATCCCGACACGCTGGTTCAGGGAGTCGTGGGCGACTTCAACGAGCACCTAGACGCGATCCCCGGGGGCGGCCGGCGCATGATCGCCTTCCTCGGCGGCACGATCGGCAACCTCCATCCGCAGGAACGGGCGCAGTTCCTCAGCTCGCTCGCGGCGGCGATGGCGCCAGGTGACTCGCTGCTGCTCGGCACGGACCTGGTCAAGGACCGGGCGCGCCTCGTCGCTGCGTACGACGACGCCGACGGCGTGACTGCTGAGTTCAACAAGAACGTGCTCAGCGTGCTCAACCGCGAGCTCCGCGGGGACTTCGACCCTGCCCGCTTCGACCACGTCGCTCGTTTCGATGAGCGCGGTTCCTTCATCGAGATGCTGCTTCGATCCCGAGTCGACCAGACCGTCTACCTCAGGGAACTCGATCTGCGCATCGAGTTCCGTCGCGGCGAAGACCTGCGGACCGAGATCAGCACCAAGTTCCGGCCAGAACAGGTGCAGGCGGAGCTTCGGGAAGCCGGACTCGACCCGGCGCACTGCTGGACCGACGCTGACGGCGACTTCGCTCTCTGGCTGGCGTTGCGATGACCGTCACCGAGCCCCACGTCAACCACCTTGCCGACGGCCAGGGACTGGTCTCCGTGCCGGAACGCTCCGAAGTCCGCTCGCTCACCGAACGACTGGCAGCTCCGCTGAGCGCTGAGGATCAGACCGTCCAGTCGATGCCCGACGCGAGCCCCACCAAGTGGCACCGGGCGCACACCACCTGGTTCTTCGAGACCTTCGTGCTCGACCCCCACCTCGATGGCTACAGCCCGTTCGATGACCGTTTCTCGTATCTGTTCAACTCGTACTACGAGGCTGTCGGCGAACGTCACCCGCGGCCGCAGCGCGGGTTGCTGTCACGACCGTCCGCCGATGAGGTGGGCGACTACCGCCGACACGTCGACGACGCCCTGGATCAGCTGTCGGAGCGGGAATCCGACGACCAGGTGGAGCGCCTGATCGAGCTCGGCCTGCACCACGAGCAGCAGCACCAGGAGCTGTTGTGCATGGACATCACCCACGTGTTGTCGGTCCAACCGTTCTCACCGGCTTACCAGACACGCGAACCAGAACGCGGCGAGACCACTCCCCTGCGCTGGGCGTCCCATGCGGGCGGTGTCGTGCAGGTGGGCCACGGCGGCGCAGGGTTCGCGTTCGACAACGAGGGCCCGCGCCATCAGGTCCTCGTCGAAGCGTTCGAAACAGCAGAGCGGTTGGTCACCAACGGCGAGTGGCTCGAGTTCATCGACGACGGCGGCTACCGGCGGCCTGAGCTGTGGATGTCGGACGGGTGGGCGACGGTGATCTCCCAGGGCTGGCACGCACCGCTCTACTGGTGCCAGGAGTCCGAGGACGACAGTTGGACCGACTTCGGGCTCGGTGGGCGCCATCGCGTAGACCCGGCCACACCCGTCTCTCACGTCAGCTGGTACGAGGCGGACGCCTTTGCCCGCTGGTCCGGCGCACGTCTCCCGACCGAGTTCGAGTGGGAGCTGGCCGCACCGGCGCCGATGCCCGGCGCTCATCTGGACCCGGAAGTCCTGGCGACCCGACCGGCCAGTCGCTCGGTCGACCCGCAGCAGTGGTACGGGGAGCTGTGGCAGTGGACGGAGTCCGCCTACCGCCCGTACCCCGGCTACCGGGCCCCAGCTGGCGCCATCGGCGAGTACAACGGCAAGTTCATGGTCAACCAGCAGGTGCTGCGCGGCAGCTCGTTCGCGACGCCGCCCGGCCACGCCCGGCGCACCTACCGCAACTTCTTCCCCCCGGCCTCACGGTGGATGTACGGCGGAGTACGCCTGGCCCGCGATGCCCGCTGAGCTCGACGTCGCCGAACTGCGTAACCGCACTCCGGGCTGCGCCGAACGGATCCACCTGAACAACGCCGGCGCGGCGCTGCCAACCATGGCCACGCTCGACACGGTGGTCGATCACCTGCGTCTCGAAGCCAGGATCGGGGGCTACGAGGCGGCCGCAGACCGAGCCGCGCTTCTGGTCGAGTGCCGCGATGCGGCGGCTCGGGTGCTCGGCGCTGCGGCCGACGAGGTGGCGTTCACAACGAGTGACACGACCGCATGGACCAAGGCGTTCTGGGGCTTCGTGCTGGCCGGAGGGCTCGAATCCCGCCGGCGTGTGGTGGTCGACCGGGCGGTCTACAACTCACACCACCTGGCCATCCTCCAGGCCGTCCGACACCTGGGCGCACAGGTCGACGTGGTCGGCCCTGGACCCGATGGCCCGGTCGACCTGACGGCGTTGGCAGATCTGCTCGGCCGCTCGGTAGCGATGGTCACGGTGACCCACGTGCCGACGCACTCGGGGTCGGTGGCCCCCGTGCACGAAGTCGGAGAGCTCGCACGCCGCTGCGGTGTGCCGTTCTTCCTGGACGCATGCCAGTCGGTCGGGCAGCTGCCGGTGGACGTGCGGGAGATCGGCTGTGACGTCGCAACCGTGACCGGTCGCAAGTGGCTGCGAGGCCCGCGTGGCACCGGGCTGGTGTACGTGCGTGAGGACTTCAGCGAGCGGATCGACCCTCCTGGCATCGATGCGACGTCGGCCGAATGGTCCCAACACGGTGACGACTACGCGCTCGTGTCGGGTGCGCGTCGGTTCGAGGAGTTCGAGACGAGCGTCGCGGCACAGCTCGGTTTGGGCAACGCGCTCGGCGAGCTCCTGGACCTGGGGATCGATCGGGTTCACGAGCGGATCACGGCGCTCGCGTCGCACCTCCGCGGTCTGATCGCCGAGGCACCGGGACTGAGGTGCACAGATGAGGGTCGGGTCCTGTCAGGGATAGTCACCTTCATGGTGGCGGGCCGTGACGCTGACCTCGTCGCGGCCGACGCTGCCGCTGCGGGGATAAACGTGAGCGTCAGCCGGGCGGCCAACTCAAGGCTCGAGTTCGACGCCCGCGGGCTCGACACCGTCGTGCGTACCTCGCCGCACATCTACAACACGGTCGACGAACTCGAGCAGCTGGTACAGGTCGTGACCGGCTGACCTTCCGCCGTAGTACCGCTGGTGGAGCCAGAAGGGTACTGGCGTACCACTGACCGCCCACCACAGCGTGCGCGACACTCGGTTCGTCGACATGCGGACCGTCTGACCAGGGGTGTGTCGGATGAGGCTTGGCAACCTGATCATCACAGGCCTCGCTCTGATCGCGATCGCCTTCTTCGCATTGGCAATCCTGCGATGGGGACATCTCCCGATAAGGACGCCTACGTCCCGGGAGAACACCGATAGTGCCAGCTGGCCGTCCCGACTGGTCGCTTCTGTCCGAGCCCTCGGCCCGGTTTGCTCGGGGGGATTCATCGGCGGCGTGCTCGTCGCCGGCTTCTTCGGCCGGTTCGTCATGCGAATCCTGGCAGTCACGTCGGGCGATGCTGCCCAGGGTCTCCAAACCGATGCTGATGAGACCGTGGGCGAGATCACCGTCTCGGGAACCATCGGCTTCATCGTCTTCGTCGGCCTGGGTGCTGGCGCGGTGGCCGCCATCGTGCTGCTGCTCGCACGTCCCTGGTTGCACGTAGGCGGTGCGACGGCGGGCGTATTGGCTGGCCTTGTACCGCTGGTCCTGTTCGGCGCAAGGGACTTCTCGTCGGAGAACCTGGACTTCTCGATCCTTACTCCGACCTGGCTGGCGGTCGCTCTCATCGTGGGTGGAACCGTCTTGTTCGGCGCTGCCGTCGGCTCGGTGACTGCCCGACTCCAACAGACCGCTGACAGCGACAGCCGATTCCGCAACGTGCCCATACTCGGTGTAGTTGCCTTCGCTGTCGTACCGCCTCTGCTCGTCGGCATGGTGGTCTACATCGTCGGCCGAACTGCCCTACCCGGACGGCTGTCCGCCGTGCTCGAGCGACGCCCGGTCCAGTTGGCGGGGAGGGTGGTCCTGGTGGGGCTCCTGGGGATCAGCATCCTACTGACAGTCCGGTCTTCACTCGGCATCCTCACCGCCTGAGCAGCGACCAGCTCGGGCTGGACTGCGTGCGCAGGTCAAGAGAGGACGGTGGTGGGCGCGGAGGGACTCGAACCCCCGACTCCCTGGATGTAAACCAGGTGCTCTAGCCAACTGAGCTACGCGCCCGCGGCGGCGATGCTACTTCCGGTCACGGCGATCGGCTGACGACTGACCCGTCAGGGCGTCAGCCCGGTTCGGCTCAGATCGACCACGCCGCTGCGCTCGAGCGCTCGCAGCGCGGTGACCGTCTCCGGTTGCAGGTTGGGGAACTCCTCCAGAGCAAACCACCGGACCTCCTCGATCTCCGGGGAAGTCGGCCGTGCGCGGTCGGGGTTCTCACCCTCCGCCGGCCGCGCCAGGAAGACGATGTCGACTCGGTGAGGCACCGGTTCGACGACGACGACCGGCTCGCCGATCAGGTCAACTCGCAGGCCGACCTCCTCGAGCGTCTCTCGAACGGCTGCCAACTCGGGCCGTTCGTGGCGTTTGGCCAGGCCGCCGGGTGTGCCCCAGCTGCGGTAGTAGCTATGGCGTACGAGCAGGACGGACTCGTCCTCACGCTGCACGATGCAGATCGCTCCGACGGTGAACTTGGGTGACCCGAGTCGCACCAGGGCACGGCGCACACGACGGGGCAGCGCTCCGAACAGCTTGAGTGCCAAACGGTGAGCGGTGAGTCTCACGGTCGTCATCCCCACGGGCGCACCTGCATCTGTTCGCGGGCGCGCATGAGCTCGTGGAACAGCTCGGGAGTCGATGCAGACACGGGGGTTCGTCGTGTGGTGTGGCTGAGCTCGACCAAGTCGCGGCCCTGCGCGTCGGCGATCAGTCCCCCTGCCTCGCCCAGAACGAGCATCGCTCCCAGGTAGTCCCACGGACCGAGGGCGCTTTCGGTGCAGTCGACGGTTCCGTCGACACTGCCGTCGGCAACACTGCACAGATCGAGCGCTGTCGCCCCCAGGCTCCGGTACTGGCGCCACCCCAGATGTGTCGGCGCGTAGCCGTTTAGCAGCAGCAGCGAGTCCGGAATCGTGGTCGCACCGGATGGTCGGATCGGTCGGCCGTCCCTGGTCGCCCCACCACCACGCCACGCCCGGTAGGTCGTACCGGTGGCGAGGTTCCGCACCAGGGCCACCCGGGGTCCATCGGAGTCCACTGCACAGAGGCTGGTGGCGTACCAGGGCACCCCTCGGCTGGCGTTCGTGGACCCGTCGACGGGATCGACCACGACGATCAGCGGGTTCGACGGGTCCTCGAGGCCGGACTCCTCCGAGAGGATGCCTACCCCAGCCGAACGGAGCACCGCGAGAGCAGCGGCGTCCGCGACAAGGTCGATGCGGTACTGACCGGGCCGGTCACCCCGATCACGCGAGCGGTCGGGTCGATCTGCAAGGTCGGCGCTGAGCGCGGCGGCCACGGAGTCCGCCGTGGACTCGAGCAGTGCCATCACCTCGTCGTCGCGCACTTGCCGAGGCTACCGGCTCGCCCCCGATCCCCGGTGCTGGCAGGCTGTATGCGTGTCACTTCTCGACGTCGCCGGATTCATCGCCGATCTCAAGAACCACGCCGCCGATCACGGATTCCACATCCACGACGAGCGCCACTTCGTCGAGACCTACTCGATGCGTCAGGCGTGGGAGGTCGACCTGCACCCCGAAGAGGCCTGCGGGGGTCCGCTGGAGTTCCATCTGGGCCTCGAGGTCGACCCGCGCACAGTGCTGGCGTTCGAGGATCAGGTGCTCGCCCTGCCCGAGGGGGACGAACCCGACGAGCAGCACTACCTGCCGCTCACCTTCACGTGGTCGTTGCCGCCGTTGCCGCGCTGCCCGGACCTGTTGCTGCTGGCGACGGAGCTGGCGGGCATCGGCGGACCTGACCTGCCGGTCGAGGTCTCCGCGATCGACAGCTTCGCCTCGGTGACCGACCCGTCGGAGCGCACGCTGACCGTGATCGCGAGGGTCCTCATCAGCGTCACCCAGGTGTACCTGGGCGAGGAGATGCTCTGCGACACCCTCGAACGGTGCCTCGACGTGAGCCGCTTCCTGCTCGACTCGGCACCTGCATGGCTCGACGAGCTCGGCTAGCCCTCCGCTGAACGTTCCTGCATTCCGTGGGGTGACCCGTACTCGCGGATCAGGTCGAGGAACGGGCCCGGTGCGAACGCCTCGGGGCCGAGCACACCCGCGCCCGACCAGGTTCCCGCTGCCAGCAGCTCGAGCGCGACGACCGGGTTGATGGCGGTCTGCCACACGACGGCCTGGCAGCCGTCGAGCTCCATCGTCTCGGCGTTGTCCACCGCGTGGTACAGGTACACCTCACGGGGTGAACCGTTCTTGCCGGTACCGGTCACCCACGTACCTGCGCAGGTCACGCCGGTCATCCTGTCGCCCAGGGTTGCGGGGTCGGGCAGACATGCCGCCACGACGTCCCTGGGAGCCACCTGCTGGCCCCGCACGCTGACCGGGTCGGCCCGGTCCAGGCCGAGCTTGTTCAGCGTCCGCAGCACGTCGATGAACTCCTCGCCGAGCC
The DNA here is from genome assembly GCA_964450685.1 of uncultured Microthrixaceae bacterium. Classification (GTDB taxonomy): domain Bacteria; phylum Actinomycetota; class Acidimicrobiia; order Acidimicrobiales; family Microtrichaceae; genus JBAOHV01. Next base: position 87,053 of record CAYVDN010000006.1, on the reverse strand, counting down.
CGTACTTGAAGGTGACCCGGTTGCAGTCGACCCATCGTGGGATCAGCACGACCTCCTCGTGTTCGACGTTGACGCACTCGACCGGGCCGATGCCCGCCGGGAAGTCGAACACCTCGGGCTCCGAGAACGGCTCGGTGGTGAAGAAGCCCCTGTCCCGCTCCCAGATCAGTGGCGGGTTGAGGCACTCCTCGATCGTCGTCCAGATCGAGAAGCTCGGCGCGAAGTCGTAGCCGGCGACGACCAGGTTGGCGCCGTCCCGCACTCCGATCTCGTCGATCTCGCTGAACAGCTCGTCGGCCGCGTAGCGGGCGAACACGTCGGAGATACCCGGCTCGACACCGATCCCGACCAGCGCCAGCATCCCTCGCGACTCCCATTCGGAGGCCATCGCCCACTGCTCGTCACCGAGCATCGTGCCGGTGAGCTCATAGGGCTTCTCGGGGTGCGCGTGCGACAACGACATGGCCATGTCCAGGTAGGTCGCCTCTGCGTCGAACGCGCCGCCGAAGATCGGCATCACGAAGCGCGGGTCGGCGGCGTTGAGCACGACGTCGCATTCGTGCCTGCGGACGGCTTCGGCTACCGCGGCCCTGTCGGACGCGTCCAGCACGTCCGAGCTGAACCGGCCGTCGCCCGTGCGCGCGGCCGCAGAGGCTGCCCGCACCCCGTCGATGTCGGTCATCACCCAGGAGTCGAAGAAGTCCCTGCGACGGGCGATCATCGCCGCCGCGGTTCCCACTCCGCCGCTTCCGACCACGAGAACTCGCATGGTGGATCTACCCTCTCTGCTCGTGACCGAGCCGTTGTCTACTCCGGGGACCGCGGATCGCGATCCGATGGCTGTTCGCCGGTTGGCAGAGCTCGCTGTGACCGAGCGAGCCGCGATCCTGGCGCTGCTCGACGCCGGATCGCTGTGCCACGTGGGGATCGTCGCCGACGACGGGCTCCCCATGGTGATCCCGACGCTGTACGTACGTCGCGGTGAGGAGTTGGTGCTGCACGGGTCCGTTGCGAGTCGACTCACCAGGCACGTACGAAGCGGAGCGACGGTGTGCGTCTCTGTCACCCACATCGACGGGCTGGTGCTCGCACGCTCCGCGTTCGAGACCTCGATGAACTACCGCTCGGTCATCGTGCGGGGACGGGGCCGTGAGCTGGCCGACCCGGAAGAACGACTCGCTGCCCTGGCTGACTTGAGCGACGCGGTGATGCCCGGCCGCTGGGAGGACGTGCGCGCCCCGGACGACGCCGAGCTGCGACAGACCATGCTCGTCGCTGTTGCGATCGAGCAGTGCTCGGCCAAGGTGTCCGACGGCCCCCCGGAGGACCGCGAGTCGGACCTGGGCCTCGACGTATGGGCAGGCACGGTCCCGCTCCGCACGGCTGCAGGTGAGCCGGTTGCTGCGCCGGACCTGCGCGACGGGTTCGAGATGCCTGACTACCTGCACACCTGGGTGGCCGAACACAGCTGAGCGCAGGACTGGGCGCGGGGCTGAACGCTCAGCTGAGCACTCTGCGCTGCCAGAGAGTGGACTCATCGGCGTGCATCCTCCATCCGCAGCCATGCACCCAACGCCGGTAGCCAGAACCGGCGCTGTGAGTGCATCGGGATCGAGCGCAGTTCGAGCTCCGCGAACGGCGGCAGCTCGTCCCCGCACATCGCGCCTGCCATCCGGTGACCCATCCAGGTGTTGAGAGCGACGCCGGAACCGTTGCATCCGGCCGCGTACCAGATGCCGTCGATTCGGCCGCAGTGCGGCATGCGATCGAGCGTCATCGCGACCCTGCCACCCCACACGCGGTCCACACGGGTGCCGGCGAGCTGCGGGTGCGCGGTCAGCATCGACTCGTAGAGGTGGTCACGCGCCTCGGCCATCGACACCGAGCCCAGGCGTTTCCGCCCGCCGAACAGGAGCCGGCCGTCGGGGCCGTGACGCCAGTACCAGAGCAGGTTCCGGTCGGTGAAGGCCATCCGGCGCGTCGGCAGCACGGTTGCAGCCAGCGCGGCATCGAGCGGTTCGGTTGCGATGATGAACGACCCGACCGGGAGCACCGAGCGCCGCAGGATCGGTTGGATTCCGTCGGCCTCTGCGTTGGTGGCCAACAGCACCTGATCGGTGTGGATCGATCCTCGCTCCGTGCGAACCACGTGACCGGCACCGCGGGCCTGTTCCACCGAGACGACGTTGGTGTGGGGGAACAGAGCTGCTCCGGCTCCACGGGCTCTTCCTGCCAGTCCTGCGTGGTACTTGGCGGGGTGAAGCCCGCCGGTGCGCTCCAACAGGATCCCGGCGGCGAACAATCGGGACCCTGCCTCTGTGGACAGCTCGCTGCGCTCGAGGAGGCGCGCCTGGATACCGACCGAGGTGTACTGCGCGGCCAGCTCGGCCAGCTCCTGCGTACCCCTGGACCCGTGGGTCAGGTAGAGCTGGCCGCTGCGCTCGTAGTCGGCGTCGATCGTCCCGTCCGGACCGACGAGCGATTCGACATGATCGAACGCCGACTCGACCTCGGCGTGGAGCCGGGCACCGAGCGACTCCCCGTACCGGGCGCGCAGACCTAGCGGACCGAGCTTGAGTTCGGGGATGACCATGCCGCCGTTGCGGCTGCTGGCAGCCCAGCCGAGATCGTCACGGTCGACGACGACCACCGAGCGCCCACGCGCCGCCAGGGTCGCCGCAGCTTCCAGCCCGCAGTAGCCGCCACCGACCACGACCGCGTCGGCGTGCGCCGGGAGCGTCTCGGCGCTCGGGGCACGCAGACCGGCAGCGACGGGGTCGACGTCGTCATGCCAGAGGACGCTCTCCCGGTAGGTCTCGGCGAGCGGCGCACGAGACGCTTCGCTGGTTCTGCGCGCACGCACTCTCAGCGTGCTCCCCAGCTATAGGTCTGCTTGACCAGGTTGAGATACGAGAAGATCTCGGTTCCGTTCACGCCCTCGAGCACCCTGATCCTGTCGTTGACCAGCTCCAGCAGGTGCGCCATGTCGAGACAGACCACCTCGACGAACACGTCGTAGCGGCCGGCGGTGATCACGACGTACTCGACCTCGTCCATCGTGGCGAGTGCATCCGCGACGACCCTGACGTCGCCGGTGACCTCTATTCCTACGAGGGCCTGCACGGCGAAGCCCAGCATCGCTGGGTCGGTTACCGCGACGACCTGCATTACTCCCCGATCGACCAGACGCTGGACGCGTTGGCGGGCAGCGGCCTGGGACAGACCCACTGCCGGACCCAGCTTGGAGTACGGCATCCGACCGTCGACCTGGAGTTCCCGGATGATCGCCTTGTCCGTCTCGTCGATGTCGAGCGGGTGCCCGTTGTCGTTCACGACCTCACGCCGCCGCGTGGGTGGAGCCGGACAGCTCAGCGGTGTCAGCCTTTGCCTGGCCCAACGCAGCCGCGACGACGGTGTGGACCACCGAGCCCGCCTCGGTGTTGAGACCGCCTGCCAGCACCGGGTCACGCCTGCACGCCTCACCCGGACCCAAGGTCGCTAGCGAGACGACGTACGGCAGCGTGGCGTTGGTCAGGGCCGCCGTGGAGGTGACCGGCACCGCGCCGGGGATGTTGCCAACGCAGTAGTGCTGCACGCCGTGGACCTTGTACACGGGGTCGTGGTGGGAGGTTTCGCGGGCGGTCTCGATGCATCCGCCCTGGTCGATCGCCACGTCCGCGACGACCGATCCCGGCCGCATGGCGGCCACCATCGCCTCGGTGACGACCGTCGGCGCACGGCCCCCTGCCACCAGCACCGCACCGATCACCAGGTCGGCCTCGGCGACGCTCCGCTCGATGCTGCCACGGTTGGATGCGAGCGTCGTGATCCTGCCCGGCAGCGTCGGCTCCAACGTGCGGAGTCGGTCGAGGTTCAGGTCCAGCAGGGTCACCTCGGCGCCCATCCCGGCGGCGATCATCGCGGCGTTCCAGCCCACGTTGCCGGCGCCGAGAACAGCAACCTTGGCGGGCCGTACACCCGGCGCCCCCGACATCAGCACTCCCCTGCCACCCTGTGGCGCTTCCAGGAAACGGGCTCCTGCCTGGACCGCCATCCGTCCGGCGATCTCGCTCATCGGGGCGAGCAGCGGCAGATGTCCGTCGGGTCGCATCACCGTCTCGTAGGCGATCCCGGTGGTCCCCGCGTCGCACAGCGCCCTGGCCACCTCGGGGTATGCGGCCAGGTGCAGGTATGTGAACAGCGTGAGGTCGTCGCGCAGGTGGGCCAACTCGTCGGGCTGGGGTTCCTTGACCTTGCAGACGAGCCCCGCCCGGCTCCACACCTCGGCTGCGTCAGTCACGACCTCGGCCCCAGCGTCCGCATAGTCCTGATCCGACACCCCGACGCCGGATCCGGCGCCGGCCTGCACGAGCACCTTCACATCGCGCGAGACGAGCTCACGGGCGCCGTCGGGGGTCAGGGCGACACGCCTCTCGTCTGCCTTCACCTCGGTCGGCACGCCGACGGTCAGTGCGCTCATCGACCCAGCTCCTTCCACGCCTGCTCGAGCGTGAGTCGGATGATCGACGCCATCTGGTCGAACTCGCCCGGGCCGGCGACCAACGGCGGTGACAGCTGGATGACCGGGTCGCCGCGGTCGTCTGAGCGGCACACCAGTCCGTTCTCCAGGAGACGTGTGGACAGGAACCCACGGATCAGCCAGTCGCACTCGTCGTCGGTGAACGGCGTTCCGTCGTTGGTGAGCTCGATGCCGTAGAAGTAGCCCATGCCGCGCACTTCGGTGACGATCGGCAGGTCGAGCAGGGCCGACTCGAGTGCGTCGCGGAACTGGTCCTCCATCCCGCGCACACGCCCGTTCAGGTCCTCGCGCGTCATCAGGTCCAGGTTGGCGAGCGCCACCGCGCAACTGACGGGGTGGCCCCCGAAGGTGATGCCGTGCAGGAACGAATTGGAACCCTCGTTGAACGGCTCGGCGAGACGCTCGCTGACCAGCAGACCTCCGAGCGGCGAGTAACCCGAGGTGAGCCCCTTGGCGAAGGTGATCATGTCGGGCTGGTAGCCGAGCCGCGAAGCTCCGAACCAGTCCCCCAGCCTGCCGAACGCGCAGATCACCTCGTCGGAGACCAACAGCACCCCGTATCGGTCGCAGATCTCCCGCACCCGTTCGAAGTAGCCGGGCGGAGGCACGAAGCAGCCGCCCGCGTTCTGAACCGGCTCCAGGAACACCGCTGCGACCGTCTCGGGCCCGGCGGCCAGGATGGCCTTCTCGATGTCGTCAGCGGCTGCACGACCGCAGGCGGTGGGGTCAGCTGTATCCGCGCAGCGGTAGTGGTTGGTGTTGGGGACGTGCACACCCTGCCCGTTCAGCAGTGGCAGGAAGGGCTCCTTGATCCCGTCGAGTCCGGTGATGTTCAGCGCGCCGATGTTCGAGCCGTGGTAGGCGGTCTGGCGTGCGACGACCTTCACCCGCTCCGGCTGGCCGACCTCACGGAAGTACTGCACAGCGAGCTTCCATGCAGTCTCGACCGCCTCGCCGCCGCCGGTGGTCAGGAAGACCCTGTTGAGGTCGCCTGGGGCCAGGTCGGACAGCCGTGCCGCCAGTTCGATCGCTGTCGGGTGCGCATAGGTCCAGAGAGGGAAGAAGGCCAGCTTCTCGGCCTGTTCAGCGGCCGCCCGGGCAAGCTCGCGACGACCATGCCCCACCTGCACCACGAACAGCCCGGCGAGACCGTCCAGATATTTGCGACCCTGGGTGTCCCAGACGTAGGCGCCCTCGCCGCGCTCGATTACCACGAGGTCGTTGCCGGCATCGTGTGCAAGCTGGGAGTAGTGCAACCACAGGTGTTCCGACTGGTTGGCAGTCGGAGATCCGTCGGTGGACGTCATTGCAACCCCCCGGATAGCGATTTCGTCGTAATCTACGACTTTTGCTATCGAATCGTTCCAATTATGCCAGACTGACGATCAGATCGCTCGTCCAGGGGGAACGACAATGCCCGACCTCAACTTCATCGGCAACGAATGGCAGCCAGCTCGCAGCGGCGCTACTGACGAGGTGATCAACCCCGCCACCGGTGCGGCGATCGGGTCGGTCCCCTCGAGCGACGACTCCGACGTCGATTCCGCAGTACGTGCCGCGGCTGCTGCCTTCCCTGCGTGGGCCGCCAAGACCCCACGCGAGCGCAGCGAAGCTCTTCACGCCCTTGCGGACGCGATCGAGAAGGACCTGCCCGAGCTCAGCCGGATCGAGTCACTCAACGTCGGCAAGCCAGTCTCCATCCTCGAGTTCGAGATGGACCTGACGCTCGACAACTGGCGGTTCTTCGCGAGCGCCGGACGTTTCCTCGAGGGCCGCGCGGCAGGCGAGTACATGGAGGGCTACACGTCGATGCTGCGCCGCGAGCCCGTCGGCGTGGTCGGCTCGATCGCCCCGTGGAACTACCCACTGAACATGGCCACCTGGAAGCTCGGTCCTGCCCTGACGGTAGGCAACACCGTCGTGTTGAAGCCGTCCGAGCTGACCCCCTACACGGCTCTGCGGCTCGCGGAGCTGGCCTCCGACATCCTGCCCCCGGGTGTTCTCAACGTGGTGTGTGGCCGCGGCGAGACCGCCGGTGTCGCGCTGGTCGAACACCCGGACGTGGCGATGGTGTCGCTGACCGGCAGCGTCACCGCCGGCAAGGCGGTCGCCCGCGCAGCATCCGAGTCGCTGAAGCGGGTCCACCTGGAGTTGGGCGGCAAGGCCCCGGTGGTCGTCTTCGACGATGCCGACGTCGAAGGTGTCGTCGCCAACCTGACCGAGGCCAGCTACTACAACTCCGGCCAGGACTGCACCGCTCCGTGCCGGGTCATCGCCGGGTCGGGTGTGTACGACGATCTGGTCGGACGTCTCGCCGAGGGAGTTTCCGGGATTCGCACGGGCGATCCGAACGATCCCGACACGGCAATGGGTCCGCTGGTCTCCGCCGAGCAGCGCGAGCGGGTCGCCGGGATGGTCGCCAGGGCTGTCGAGGCCGGCGCAGAGGCCGTCACCGGGGCGTCGGTTCGCGACGGTGCCGGGTGGTTCTACGAGCCGACCGTGCTGGCCGGAGTGTCGCAGGACTCAGAGATCGCCCAGCGAGAGGTTTTCGGCCCAGTCGTGACCGTGCAGCGCGCTCCTGACGAGGCAACCCTTCTCGAGTGGGCCAATGGTGTCGACTACGGCCTCGCCGCATCGGTCTGGACCAGCGATGTGGGAAGGGCCATGCGCATGGCAAAGGGACTGCGTTTCGGAACGGTCTGGGTCAACGACCACATACCGATCATGTCCGAGATGCCCCACGGCGGTTTCAAGCAGTCCGGCTACGGCAAGGACATGTCTGTCTACGCGGTCGAGGCGTACACGGAGCTGAAGCACGTGATGATCAAGCTCGGCGACGCGGTCGGCTCCGCCGGCCAGGACTGAGGAGACAAGTGAGCACTCCCAACGCCATCTCCCACTTCATCGACGGCAAGGTGACCCCCGGCAGTTCGGGGCTCTCCGGAGCCGTCTTCAACCCTGCGACGGGTATCCAGACCGGCGCCGTCGACCTGGCCTCGGCTGCCGAGGTGGACACTGCCGTGGCGAGTGCCGCGGCAGCCTTCCCTGCCTGGCGCGCCACACCGCTCGCCAGACGCACCGACATCCTCTTCCGCTTCAGGGCGCTGCTCGACGAGCACCGCGACGAGCTCGCCCGAGTCATCACATCAGAGCACGGCAAGGTGCACTCCGACGCGCTGGGTGAGGTCTCGCGGGGTATCGAGAATGCCGAGTTCGCGTGTGGCGTACCTGCCGCGCTCAAGGGTGACTACAGCGAGCAGGTCGCCACGGGCGTCGACGTCTATTCGATCCGCCAGCCCGTCGGGGTCATGGCTGGGATAACGCCGTTCAACTTCCCGGTGATGGTGCCCATGTGGATGCTGGCCACGGCGATCGCGTGCGGCAACACCTTCGTGCTGAAGCCTTCCGAGAAGGACCCGTCCGCGTCGCTCCTGCTGGCCGACCTGTTCGACCGCGCCGGGCTCCCCCCTGGGGTGTTCAACGTCGTCCAAGGAGACCGCGAGGCCGTGGAGCGCCTGATCGAACACCCCGATGTGAAGGCGATCTCCTTCGTCGGTTCCACGCCGATCGCACGGAGCATCTACGAGCGCGCCACAGCCCGGGGCAAACGAGTCCAGGCCCTCGGCGGCGCCAAGAACCACATGGTCGTGCTGCCCGACGCCGACATCGACGCCGCAGCCGACGCTGCGGTCTCCGCTGCCTACGGTTCGGCGGGCGAGCGCTGCATGGCGATCTCGGTCGCGGTTGCCGTCGGCGCCATCGCGGACCCGCTCGTCGAAGCGATCCAGCAACGCATCCCCGCGATCGTCGTCGCTCCTGGCGACCAGCCTGACGCCGAGATGGGGCCGCTCATCACCGCCGAGCACCGCGACAACGTCGCCGACCACATTGGCCGCGCCGGACAGGCAGGCGCAACGCTGATCGTCGACGGACGTGAGATCTCCAGGGACGGCGACGGCTTCTGGTTGGGTCCGACCCTGATCGACCATGTCACCGAGGAGATGGACATCCACCGCCACGAGGTGTTCGGACCGGTGCTGGCGGTCGTACGCGTCGACTCCTATGAGGAAGCAGTCGGCGTCGTCAATCGACATGCGTTCGGCAACGGCACTGCGATCTTCACCCGCGACGGAGGCGCTGCACGTCAGTATCAGTTCGACGTGGAGGTCGGCATGGTCGGAGTCAACGTCCCCATCCCGGTGCCCGTCGCCTACCACTCGTTCGGCGGCTGGAAGGCCTCGCTCTTCGGCGACACCCACATCTACGGGCCCGACGGCATCCGCTTCTGCACCCGTACCAAGGTCGTCACGTCCCGCTGGCCGGACCCTTCCACGAGCGCGGTGGATCTCGGATTCCCTTCCAACCGCTGATCACGCTGACTGGCCAGGGCCGACCTCGTCATCGGCCGATCCCTCGGCTCGCTTCAGCTGAGTGGTGGCGGGTTGCAGACCCAGGCATCAGACGGGAAGGCCGGGTACTGCAGTTCGATCTGACCAACCCCGTTGGAGTAGCCAAGAGCGACGCAGTCCGCTGTCGCCTCTGCCTCGTCGCCCGCGCGTACCAGCGTCATCGTGTTCGGTTCGCCGAGCGGGACTCCCGAGCAGGTGCCGTCGTCGGAGAGTGTGAACGTCGACAGATCCAGCGAGACTGTGAGATTGCCGTTCCTGTTCGCCGACCCGCTGAACCGCAGGTCAGGAGCATCGGCCTCGGGTGAGTCGTAGCACCCCGCCTCCGCCCAACTCGGCGACGATGGCGTGGTGCAAGCTCCCAACGCGGCAGATGCAACCAGAAGTGCTGCCGCGGCTGACCTGACCGCTGATCTCGACATCGGGTTCCCCATTTCCGCCTGCCTGGACAGGCTCCGAAATCCCGCCCACCCCGGGGGGAATGACCAACAGTACGCAGATCGGCCGTCACCCGTGCCGGTTTTGTCGATCCCCAGCGGGGAGTCGCGTCGCGACCCGACTCTCGTTCGAAGCGTCGCGACCCGACTCTCGTGCCGAGGCGGGAAGAAAGACCAGTTGCGGCGCCCATCACCGACATGTAAACAGCATGTGGAGAAGGGTCCGCTGGGGGCTCTGAAGGGTGACCCGTTTCGAGAAGCGCACCAAAGGGGCGGTGGCGCGTCGACCCGAGCGGGGTAACGGAATGGCGGAGGAAAGCGTTGAGTCGGCGCGTAATCACTGTGGGGGCGGTCGCCTTCGGGTGCTTAGCGATCATCGCGCTTGCGATGTTCTCGCGCAGGGCCGAGATGTTCGTCGGACGGTCGGTCGAGGAGTCGCAGGTCGAAGACCGCGCCCACACCGTCAACCCGGAACTGGAGGGAACCGGCCCACTGGTCGACGTGAGCGGCTCAGAGGCCGTGGGCATATCGCTGCCACCGAGAACGATCGCCCTGACCTTCGACGACGGCCCGGACCCCGAGTGGACTCCTCGGATCGCTGAGGCGCTCGAACGCAACGGTGCGGTCGGAACGTTCTACGTGGTCGGCCAGGAGGCGCTGCGGTCACCCGACCTGATCGCGGACCTGGCCGCAGCAGGGCACGAGATCGGTAACCACTCCTACACGCACCCGCTCATGGGAACGCTCACCCAGGATCAGGTCGCTCGCCAGATCGACCTCACCCAGCGAGTCGTGGGAGGTATCACGGGAAGTGCACCAACGTCGTTCCGTCCGCCCTACAGCGGGTCAGGAGACTTCCTTCCCGAGGACGAGCTGGCCGCAGCGCGCAAGGCAGCCAACAGGGGGATGATCCTCGCACTGTCGTCCCAAGCCGTGAAGGACTTCGACTCCCGCTACGACGTGGACGACCTGCTTGCCCAGTCGTTGCCGACACTCGGCACGAGCTCGGTGGTCACACTCCACGACGGCGGCGGCGACCGCTCCCGCACGATCGAGCTGCTCGATCGGATGATCCCCATGCTCCGTGCACAGGGATACGAGTTCGTCACGGTCTCCGACATGGCGGACATGGCCGCACCAAACCCAGTGAGCGGCCGTGAGCAACTTCTGGGCACGACCCTTGTGACGAGCAGCGAGCTGCTCCAGCGCGCCGAGTCACTCGTCCGGGCGGCGAGCATCGTCGTCGTGGTTCTCACGCTGGCGCGCACCGTCATCCTGATGTGGCTCGCCCATCGCAGCCAGGTGAAACGACGCCGGGCAGCCGCTGCATCACGACCCCGTCGTGTCCGCCGCGCAGTGAGTGTGGTCGTACCCGCCTACAACGAAGAGGACGTGATCGAGGCCACGGTCCGGTCGATCCTGCGCAGCCGACACCGCAGGGTCGAGGTGATAGTCGTCGACGACGGTTCGACCGATCGAACCGCCGAGCTCCTCGACACACCCGAATTCGCGAAGGTCCGGGTCATCCGTCAACAGAACCGCGGCAAAGCCCAGGCGCTGGACACCGGCGTGCGGGCTGCTCGCCACAACATCGTCGTCCTGGTCGACGGCGACACCATCCTCGAGCCGACGACCCTGACCGAGCTCGCCCGGCCGTTCTCGGATCCTCAGGTCGGTGCAGTGGCCGGCAACGCCAAGGTGGGCAACCGATCGGGCCTACTGGGCAGCCTCCAGCACGTCGAGTACTGCATCGCCTCGGCGGTCGAACGCCGCGCCACGGCCCACTTCGGTGTCATGTTGTGCGTGCCCGGCGCAGCGGGCGCATTCCGGCGTTCAGCGATCATCGACGCCGGGGGGATCGACGGCACCACGCTTGCCGAGGACACCGATCTGACCCTCGCAGTGATGCGCGCCGGATGGAAGGTCGATTTCGCTCCCGACGCGAGAGCCTGGACCGAGGCACCGTCGACGTTGCGGGGCCTGTACCGCCAGCGGCTGCGCTGGAACTACGGGATTCTCCAGTCGCTCTACAAGCATCGCGGGTCGCTGATCGAGCCCGGACACGGCGGCCGTGCCGGTCGCCTGCTGCTCCCATACGTGCTCACGATGGGCTTCTTCGCCTCGCTTCTCGCGCCGGCCGTGGACCTGGTCGTGGTGGCCCAACTGCTTGCAGGGCACCTTGACAGGCTCACGCTCGGCATCTGGCTCACCGTCACGCTCTCGACGACCGCAATGGGCTGGTACGCCCTCCGCCTCGACCACGAACGATCAGCGTGGGCGCTGGTCCTCCCGCTGCAGCAGATCATCTACCGACAGCTCCTCTACGTGACCGTCATCAGGGCAGCGGTTGCCGCGTTCTCCGGGATTCGTTTGCCGTGGAACAAGCTGCCTCGCACAGCAGACGTCGAGGTCGACCTCACTGTCGCTGGTGTGGCAGGGGTCGGCGCGGACTCTGCCGAGGACGCGGACGCGTCCACTGTCGAACCGGATCAGGTGGTCATCGACCTGCGCGACCCTGCCATCAAGCCGACGCGCGAACCTGCGAGGCGTCGCCGCGGGGCGCCAGCAGGCGTGCCCGATCTGGAACCAGCAGCGTCCAAGAAGCCGACCCCGGCCGCAGCTGCTTCGGTGGTGCCGCTCGGTGAGCTCGCATGAGAGGCCCCAGCAAGGGCCATGGAGAGGCAACCGATCCATCGGACAAGCCCGTGTTCGTCGGAACCCGGCGTGGACGACGTGTAGTCGCGGCACTGCTGGGTCTGCTGCTGGTCGTGGCTGTGTTCGCCGGGTCCACTGTCGTCGGGGCGGCGCTGGTCAGCAGGCCACCGCGCGGTGGGCCGAACCTACCTACCCCAGCGTCCGCCGGCACCCGGGTCACGCCGTTCAACATCGACACCGACCAGATGGCACCGGCATCTCCCAGCGGATCCGCTCCCTGCAAGTCGGTCGAGGGAACCGTGTTCGCTGACCTCGACGGCAACGGTGCCCGTTCCAAGCAGGCAGAGGAGGGGCTGCCGGACGTCGAGGTGGAAGTCGTCGATGCCGACGGCCGGCAGATCTCAGCAGTGACCGACGAGTCGGGTCGCTACAGGATGGATCTGGACGCATCATCGATCGTCAGGGTCCAGTTCCGCGGGGTCAGCGACCAACTGATGGCCACACCGGTCGGCCCGGATGCCCACCCGTGGGTGACCTTCGTGACCGGTGGGCCCGTGTGCAGGGTCGACTCGGCCGGCCTGTACGAGGGATGGTTCTCCGAGAAGGGGATCCGCGGCACACCCGTCCGCGAGATCGGTGATCGGGTCTGGCGTGACGACGACGGTGACGGCGTACAGGATCCGAACGAAGCGGGAATCGCCGGCGTCGAACTCGAACTGGTCGACTCAGACGGTGTGACGATCGCCACGACCACCACATCGGATTCGGGCACCTACAGGTTCGCCGGGCTCTCTGCCACATCCGACTACGCGCTCCGAGTGGTCTCCTCCCCCAGCGAGGCCACAGGACCTCTGGGTGGCCTCGAGCCGACGGGCTCGCTGGCGGGGGTCTCGGACGACGGTGTGACCATCGCGGGCTCCTCCGGTTGGGACTCCGACCTGGGCGCCAGCGGCGATCAGACGATCGTTCTCATCCCAGCAGCTGAGCAGGGCGCCAGCGACCATTCGATCGATCTGGGCTATCGCCCTGCAACATGAGCAATTTCCCCCGATAAGTGAGCGAACCTATGGAAAACCGCCGATCAATCCGTACCCTGCGAGTCATGGATCACGACACGACTCATCGTCCGAGTGCCGGAACGAGGAACTGGTCGCGCCACCGTTGGGTCGTAGCAGCCACCGCAGTGGTCTGCTCCTCCGCGATGATCTCCGCTGCATGCACGCCCGAGGACGTACCGCCGCAGGAGACCACCACGACGGCAGCTCCCCCGACCACCGAGGCACCGACCACAGAGGCACCGACCACAGAGGCACCGACCACCGCTGCGCCTACGACAGAGTCGACAACGACAACCGAGTCGACAACCACAACCGAGTCGACAACCACAACCACCGAGGCACCCACGACCACGACGGAGTCGACAACCACGACTACGGAACCAGCGGTCGTCTACGACACGTTCGAGACGACCGACACCGTCTACAACGGCCCGGTGCAGTGGTGGACAAACCCGTCCAAGTTCGGCCTTGCTTTCACCGCCAACCAGGACGTCACCATCCACGGTGCGATCTGGTACCGCCAGCCCGACGTCGCAGGCATCACCGACACGCCCGTCCTCTACATGTCCCAGGACATGACCGAGGCCCCCGCAGTCGCGGAGAAGGCGACGGCTCCGACCTGGTCGACCGCTGGTTGGGAGACGATCATGTTCGACGAGCCGATCCACATGGAAGCCGGCGAACAGCGGGTGATCTGGATCACCACCCACGCCCAACGCGACCTGAGCCGGGACGGTTACTACTTCGTCGCACCGAACAACGTCTCACCCGGTGGTTTGATCACAGCGCAGTTCCCATCCTCCAGGTACAACGCCAACGGGTACGAGGCAGGCACCGAGAACATCCCTCCCACCTCGACATCGGACACCACTTCGTACTGGCTGTTCCCGATGGCAACGGCCGACTGATCCACCGCTGGCGGCGCCGCTACGAGGCTGATCCAGCCGATCGACACCCGTCGGGAAGTTTTTCCCGGCGGGTGTCAACGCGTCCGGGTGCTCGTTCGTTTTGGGGAGGTGGGGCGACGTGCGGCGCCCCGGCCGATCCCCAGCTGGCCGGGGCGCCGTCCGCTTCATCGCCGAGCCAATGGTGCAGACGAACTGCCCCGGCTGGCACGGGCGGAAAACTTGTGGGCCGGGCGGGGATCGAACCCGCGACCGAGCGATTATGAGTCGCCTGCTCTGACCACTGAGCTACCGGCCCCGAACCCGGCAGCGTACCGGCTCCGAGCGGCACCGTAGGACTACGGTGGGATCCGATGAGTACACCGTTGATCGCCCTGCTCGCAGTCCTGATCTCACTGTTGGGAGTCGTGGTGATCGGCATCGTTGCGTTCGCCCGTTCGACCCGCAGAAGCGACGTCCGCCGCACGAGCGTCGACGACCCCGGGCTCGACCACCGGAAGTCCTGACATGTCCAGGGGTGGCGCCACTCACCGACGGCGGAACGACTCGACTCCGACTCCGAGCAGCAGGATCACGGCCCCTGCGCCAAGCGATTCGACGAGAAGGACCAACTGGGTCGCGGTGGTGCTCATCGTGCTCGTGCTGGTGGGCCTGGTCGGAGGATTCTTCGTCTCGATGGTTTCCAGCGACCCGAGCGTGGACACCTCGTCGACATCGACTTCCACCTCGGTCCCGTGAAAGCACGAAACCCCTGCCGTGGCAGGGGTTTCGCTTGCGCTCCGGGGGTGAGGCTCGAACTCACGACCCGCTGATTAACAGTCAGCTGCTCTGCCAACTGAGCTACCCCGGAAGGCGCTGGACGACCCGACCGGCGAGCGGCCGTGGCGTCATTGGCAAGCGGGCACGATAGCAGTGCGAACGGGTTCGCTGGAATCGGGAACCTTGGACGAACTGCTCAGTCAGCCCTGAGGTAGTCCTCGAGCTTCTGGCGACGCTGGGGGTGACGGAGCTTGGCCAGCGTCTTGGACTCGATCTGGCGAATCCGCTCGCGGGTCACGCCGAACTGGCGTCCGACCTCCTCGAGTGTCTGCGGCTGGCTGCCGTCGAGACCGAAACGAAGGCGCACCACGTCCTTCTCACGGTCGGACAGTTCGTCGAGAGCGGACATGATCTGCTCCGAGAGCGAATTGGCCGTGGCGACATCGGCAGGCATCACAGCGTGCTGATCTTCGATGAAGTCGGCGAGGTGGCTGTCGTCCTCGTCGCCGACCGGCGAGTCGAGCGAGAGCGGGTCCTGGGAGATCCGCAGGATCTCCCGAACGCGTTGGGGAGTCAGTTCGGTCTTGGCCGCCAGCTCCTCGATGGTCGGCTCACGCTCGAGCTCGACCATCAGTATCCGCTGGTGACGGTGCACCTTGTTGATCGACTCGACCATGTGCACCGGGATGCGGATCGTACGTGCCTGATCGGCGATCGCCCTCGTGATCGCCTGTCGGATCCACCAGGTCGCGTAGGTCGAGAACTTGAAGCCCTTCGTGTAGTCGAACTTCTCGACAGCACGCATCAGACCCAGGTTGCCCTCCTGGATCAGGTCCAGGATCTGCATGCCCCGGCCCAGGTATCGCTTGGCGATCGAGACGACTAGGCGCAGGTTCGCCTGTGTCAGCTCTTGCTTGGCCCGTTCGCCGTCCCTCACCGTGCGACGTAGTCCGGCGCGCTCTGCTGGCTCCAGGGAGTCGATCTCGCCCGAGGCGTTCAGGTCCGCGAGCCGCTCCTCGGCGAGCACTCCTGCCTCGATGCGCTTGGCCAGGTCGACCTCCTCGGAGGCGACGAGGAGCGGAACCTGGCCGATCTCACGTAAGTACATGCGAACCGGATCCGAAGTCCCTGCTCCGCCTGTCCCGCCTGGCAACGACACCGGCCGCGGCTTCTTGCGCGAGGTCCGAACCACTCGCCGACGAACCAGATCACCCGCCGGGCCATCTGCTGGATCATCAGCATCTGTCGGGCCGTCAGGATCTGCCGGCTCTGCCGAATCTGCCGGCTCGGATCCAGCCGCGTTGTCGAGTAGGTCCGCTGTGGGGTCCTCCTCGGGGTCGACCTCCACCCGAATCGACACGCCTCGAGCGTCCCAGAAGCTGCGTGTGTCGGCCATGACCTGGTCGGTCATCTCGGCGCGGAGCACCGAGAGCGCGTCGTCGAGCTGCAGCTCGCCGCCGTTGCGGTCGGCCCGAGCTTGCAGGTCGTCTATCTCGTTCACCGGCACTGCCTGCCAGATGGTCACCCAGCGTCACCCCTGATCAGTCACTCGTCGACGATCCGCGAGCCAATCTAGCAACTGCTCGAGTGTTTCCACCTCGGCCTTCGAGCTTCTCAGCTCATCGAGGGATCGCTTCAGCCACGCGATCGACGCGCTGTAGGAGAGTGGGTCCTCGGCCACTCGTGTCTCAGCCTCGAGTTCGGCCAGCACGACACGCCCTACCTCGGTCGCAAGACGCGACAGCACATCGTTCCACGACGCGTCTGCGGTCTCCACGACCAGCCGCCGGAGAAGCGTTGCGACATCCTCGTCCGCGTTCTCGATCGCCACGCCGACCGACTCCGAAGCGATCAGATCGATGTAGGCCCTCCGCGTGACCGGATGTGAGAACAAGGATGGATCGAGGTACTCCTGTGCGATCTCGGGATGATTGATCGCAACCTTCAGCGCTTCCGTCTCCACCCCGTCCCGCACCGGCCTGAACGGACGTGAACGCCTTGGTGCCACATCCACGTCGTGGCCGTCGTCTCCCCAGCCCGAAGGCTCATCGGGCAGCGGCTCACCGTCGGACCATCCCTGACCGCGATCCCCAGCGGGAGGGGTCCCGGACGAACGTCCCGAGGGGCGTCGCGTCGTTCGCGCCTGATCGCCGGCGCCGCTGTCGGGACGCGGCGCCCTGCGGACCTTCTCCAGACGTTCACGCAGCACCGCCGAGTCGATACGACACCTGTCGGCAACGGTCATCACGTACTGATCACGGACGAGCGGATCGGGGTGCTCCGCCACCACCGCCAGCGCAGCCTCTGCGGCTCGCGCTCGCCCCTCGGCGTGCTCCATCCGGGCCGACGCAAGGACCCTGTCCACCCGGAACTCCAGGAACGGCGTAGCCGCGGCAACCGCTTCCCGCAGCGCCTCGGGGGTAGCCCGTGCCATCTCGTCCGGGTCACTCCCGGGAGGGAGCGCCACCACTGCGACCTCGATGTCGTGGGTGCGTTCCCATGCGTAGACACGCTCGGCCGCTGCCTGGCCGGCGTCGTCGGCGTCGTAGGCGAGCACGAGCCGCCGGGTGAACCGCTTGAGTTGGCGCACGTGGTCCTCGGTCAACGCTGTGCCACAAGTTGCGACGGCGCGTGGAACGCCGGCTCGGTGGAATCCGATCACGTCGGTGTAGCCCTCGCAGACCACCACCTCACCGTGGTTGACCGCATCAGCCTTGGCCCAGTTGAGGCCGTAGAGCACCCTCGACTTGTTGTAGAGCTCGTTGTCGCGCGAGTTCTGGTACTTCGGCCCGTCGGCCTCGGGCAGCTTGCGTCCCCCGAAGCCGACCACACGCCCGCGTTCGTCCATGATCGGGAACAGCACGCGCGCCCGGAAAAAGTCCTGGAGACGTCCCGCCTTGTTCTGGAACCCGAGCCCCGCTGCTTCCAGGTCGTCCCGTCCGATCCGCAGCGACTTCGTCATGGCGTCCCATGCATCGGGAGCCCATCCGATGCGGTAGTGGGACACCTCGTCCGCGTCGAAACCGCGGCCACGCAGGTAGCGCCTGGCTGCAGCGGCATCGGCTCCGGTGCGCAACCGCTCGTGGTACCACTCGGCGACCTTGTCGGTCAGTTCGAACAGGCGCGCCTGGCGGCGACGACCCTCACCCTCGTCGCGTTCGGTGTAACGAAGGGTGATACCCGCCCTGTTGGCCAGCGACTCGACAGCTCCGACGAAGTCGAGCTGCTCCTTCTCGCGCAAGAACGTGATGGCGTCACCGGAGGCCTTGCAACCGAAGCAGTGGTAGAAGCCCTCCTCGGCGTTGACTGAGAAGCTGGGCGTCTTCTCGTTGTGGAACGGGCACAGCCCGCTCCAGCGACGTCCGACCCGCTTGAGCTGGGTGTACTGCGAGATGACCGCCACCAGGTCGGTGGCCTCGCGTACCCGGGCGATGTCCTCGTCGACGATTCCCACAGCGATCGGATGCTACCGGCGACCTCCGACGACTTCGCCGGGTGTCTCAGCTCATCTTCTCCCGCAGGTAGGCGCCGACTTCTGCGATCGCGATTCGCTCCTGCTGCATCGAGTCTCGTTCGCGCACGGTGACGGCGTGGTCCTCGAGGCTGTCGAAGTCGTACGTGACGCAGTACGGGGTGCCGATCTCGTCCTGGCGACGGTAGCGGCGACCGATCGCCTGGGTCTCGTCGTAGTCGCACATGAAGCTGCCACGCAGCTCCGCAGCCAGCTCACGAGCGGGGACCGACAGCTCCGGCTTCTTGGACAACGGCAGAACAGCGACCTTGTACGGCGCTATCCGATGGTGCAACCGCAGCACGGTGCGGGTCTCGCCGTTGACCTCCTCCTCGTCGTAGGCGGCCATCAGGAAGGCCATCGCCGTGCGCGTCGCTCCCGCTGCCGGCTCGATCACATGAGGCGTCCAGCGCTCGTTGGCTGCCTGGTCGAACCACTCGAGCTTCTCGCCCGAGTGGGTCGCGTGCTGGGTCAGGTCGTAGTCACCCCGGTTGGCTATGCCCTCCAACTCGTCCCATCCCCATGGGAACAAGAACTCCACGTCCGACGTGCCCGACGAGTAGTGCGAGAGCTCGTCGTCGTCGTGCGGACGCAGACGCAGGAGCGACTCCGGCATGCCGTGGTCCAGGTACCACTGGTACCGCTCGGCGCACCAGTACTCGTACCACTGCTGTGCCTCGGCAGGCGGCACGAAGAACTCCATCTCCATCTGTTCGAACTCCCGGGTCCGGAAGACGAACTGGCCTGGAGTGATCTCGTTGCGGAACGACTTGCCGATCTGGGCGATGCCGAACGGCGGACGCACCCGGGTCGTGTCGATCACGTTCTTGAAGTTGATGAACATGCCCTGGGCTGTCTCGGGGCGCAGGTAGGCGACGGCCGCGGCATCCTCGATCGGACCGGCCTGGGTCTTGAACATCAGGTTGAACTGGCGCGGCTCGGTGAAGGTCCCACGCTTGCCACACCCCGGGCACTGCTCCGGGTCCTCCAGCTTGTCCAACCGCCAGCGCTGCTTGCAGTTCGTGCAGTCCACCAGTGGATCGGTGAAGTTCGCCAGATGTCCGGATGCCTCCCAGACCTGCGGTGGCGACAGGATGGACGCGTCCAGTCCGACGACGTCTCCCCGCATCTGCACCATCGATCGCCACCATGCGTCCTTGACGTTGCGCAGCAGCAGCACGCCCACCGGGCCGTAGTCGTAGGTGGAACGGAACCCGCCGTAGATCTCGGCCGACGGGTACACGAATCCGCGGCGCTTGGTCAGGTTGACGATCTTGTCGAACAGCTCCGGCGTGGCCGCGGGGGATTCCCCCTCTGACGATGACATGGATCGACACGCTACCGGCACCGTCGACGCAGCCCGAACCGTGATCGACCGGGTGATTGCATAGATCCGCCGCGTCCCCACCCACGGCCGATACCGTGCAAATCGCGGTAGCGCCTCTCGACACGCACTGGACTCCGATGACCGACTCGTACCCACCACCGCCACCCGGTGGCGACCAGCCCCAGCCCGGCAACCAGCAGCCCTACGGGTCGCCGCAGCCCTACGGGTCGCCCCAGCCCTATGGCACACCACAGCCCTACGGGTCACCCCAGCCCTACGGTGCCGGCTACCCGGGAGGCGGACAGATCCCCGCGCAGCCCTACCAGTACGGCGCGGGTGTGCCGAACCAGGTCGCACTTGCAGAGCCGGGCAAGCGCATAATCGCCCGGATCATCGACTGGCTGATCATGGCGGTAGTCCTCGTTCCCATGTACTTCCTGCTGATCGGTCTTGGGGCATCGAGCTCCGGTTCTGATGCCGCGAGCGGGCTGTTCATCGGCGGGATGTTCATGTTCATGATCGTCGCGACGGTCGGCCAGGTCGCATACGAGGTCGCCTTCATCGCGATCAAGGGTCAGACCCCGGGCAAGATGGCCATGAAGGTCAAGGTGGTCCGCCACAGCGACGGACAGATCCCTGGCTGGGGGCCTGCCTTCATGCGTTGGCTGCCGAACCTCGTGAGCCTCGTGCCCTGCATCGGCAGCCTGCTGAGCCTCGGCCTGATGATCTGGGCGCTGGTCAACCTCTTCAGCAATCCGCTGCGCCAGACGCCGTTCGACCTGGCCGCCAAGACGGTTGTGGTCACCGCCTGAACACGGCGCGGCGTCAGGCCAGGAGCCCCTCCCCCGACCCACCGCCATCCAGACAACCTCCAGCAACGACAACCTCCAGCACATAGGAGAGCTTCCATGAGTGACCCGAACTTCCCGCCGCCACCCGGCGGAAACCAACCGCCGCCGCCTCCACCGGGTGGAATGCCACCTGCGGGGCCTCCACCGTCTGCACCACCACCAGCTGCTCCTCCTCCGGCCGGACCGCCGCCCGGCAGCTTCGGTGGCGGTGGCGGGTTCACTCCGCCTCCTGCGCAGCCCTACGGCGGAACCGGAGGCGGCCAGATGCCGTCACTCGACGTCGGTTCTGCTATCAGCTACGGCTGGAAGAAGTTCACCGAGAACGTCGGCGCCTTCATCCTCCTGATGGTGGCCGTCTTCGTCATCGGCATCGTCGTCGGCATCCTCCGTATGGTGCTCACACCGAACGACGGTGGGTTCATTGTCTTCCTGTGGTCTTCACTGCTCGGCGCCGTCGCCTACGTGGTCATGTGGATCGTGCAAGCTGGCGTCTGGCGAGCTGGACTCGGCGTCACCCGCGGGCAGGAACCCGAGGTGTCGCAGCTGACCCAGACCGACAACATCGTCCCCTACATCCTGACGGTGGTCCTGGTAGGGCTCGGCGCTTTCGTCGGCTTCATCCTCTGCTTCATCCCCGGCATCATCTGGCTGATCTTCACCGCCTACGCACCCTTGCTGGCGCTGGACAAGGGGATGGACCCGGTCGAGGCGATCCAGACCAGCATCAACTGGGTCAAGGACAACTTCGGCCAGGTCTTCCTGATCCTGCTGGTGTCCTACCTGGTGTACCTGGCAGGCGCCTGCCTGTGCGGTGTGGGCCTGCTCGTGTCGGCACCGGTCGCACTGATCGCGATCGTCTACAGCTACCGGGCACTCACCAATGAGGCAGTGATCCCCTGATACAGGGACAATAGGAACGACCTGTCGACGGGGCCTGCTGGGCCCCGTCGTCGCGCCCGGGGGTAGTGCGAATGTGCTTGGGCTGCTCAGTGGTGCAGCAGTCGTAACGACTTGAGCCGCCGTTCGACGTGAGCTTCGAGGCTGGTCGTGGCCAGCCCTTCCACCTCGTGGGTGACGGCGTCCTCGGGCAGATCGAGGACCGCGTTCAAGCCACCGTTCAGCACCGCCCTGCTGACCGCCAGGGCTGCATCCGAGACGCTGCGCCCACCCCCACAGCTGCGACAGCGCACTCCCCCGGCCTCGACCGCCCAGTACAACGGGCCGCCGTCCTCGTGGCACTCGACGCAGTGGTCGAGCTCCGGGGCCAGGCCTTCGAGCGCCAGCAGCTTCAGGTAGAACGCAGCCGAGACCATCGGAGGGTTGCGATCCTCGATCACGCCCAGCCCGCCGGCGAGCATGTCGAACAGCCGCGGCGTCGGCTCGCGATCCTGAGTCGCCTGCTCGACCGCTTCGAGCAAGGAGGACGCACGAGAGAGGCGCGAGAGGTCCTCGCGGGTCCGGTGGTACGGGACGACCGTCTCTGCCTGCGTGACGATGTCGAGCTCACCACGACCCTCGTGGAGCTGCACCTGCACATGGCTTCCCGGTTCGAGTCGCGACCCGAACTTCGACGTGGTGCGCCGCACTCCCTTTGCCACCCCGCGCACCTTGCCATGCTGTCTGGTGAACAGGACGACCACCCGGTCTGCCTCACCGAGCTTGTGGGTCCGCAACACGATCGCTGTGTCCCGGTAGAGGCTCATTCCGCTCAGCCGCTCGTGGAGATGTCGCTCGATCCGCCGTTGCTGGATCCGCCGTCGTTCAGTCCTCCGAAACGGCGATCGCGCCTCTGGTACTCGTCGATCGCTGTGTAGAGGTCACCACGTCTGAAGTCGGGCCACAGCACGTCGGTGAACACCAGCTCGGCGTATGCCAGCTCCCAGAGCAGGAAGTTCGACATGCGGTACTCGCCCGAGGTCCTGACCATCAGCTCCGGGTCGGGCATCGTCGGGTCGTACAGATGGGCGCGGATCGTCTTCTCGTTGACCTTGTCCGCCTTGACCCCCGACGCCACGATCTGACGGACGGCATCGACGATCTCGGCCCGGCCGCCGTAGTTGAACGCCATCGACACAGTCATGGCCGTGTTGTTCCCGGTCAGCTCGAGGGTTTCGTCGATCCGCCGCAGGATCCGCTTCGGCACCCGCCAGTCGCGCCGGCCCAGGAACTGCATCTTGATGTTCTTGGCGTGCAGCTCGTCGCGGCGGGTCAGCAGCAGCCGCTCGTTGAAGTTCATCAGGAAGCGCACCTCGTCTACCGGGCGCTTCCAGTTCTCGGTCGAGAACGCGTAGACGGTCAGCCAACGGATCCCGGCTTCGTGGGCGCCCCAGATCGTGTCCATCAGCGCTTCCTCGCCGGCCGCGTGGCCGTCGGTACGAGGTAGTCCTCGACGCTGTGCCCACCGACCGTTTCCGTCCATGACGACCGCGACATGAGTCGGGATTCGCGTCGGGTCCAGCTCGCTCAGATCCACGCTCCGCACGGTACCTGACACCAGGACCGGTTCCTGTAACCCCGGCTCAGTAGCCCAGACGCTCCAATGATGCCGCCTTGGACTGCCAGTCCTTGTCGACGGTGACGTGCAGCTCGATGAACGCCCCGGGTGGGAGCTGTGCACGGACACGGGTGCCGACCTCCTTGAGCACCGAACCGCCCTTGCCGATGACGATGCCCTTCTGCGAGTCGCGCTCGACGATGATCTCGACACGGATCCGGGGCCATTCCCATTCCGCGACCCTCGTCGCGATCGAATGTGGCAGCTCCTCACGCGTGACGGCCAGCAGCTGCTCGCGTACCAGCTCCGCGACCATGAACGGCTCGGGCACGTCGCTCACCTCGTCCGCTGGATACCAGCGCGGACCTTCGGGCAGCCGCTCGAGCAGGTATTCGACGAAGCGGTCCACGCCCTCACCGGTGCGTGCCGAGACCGGGAAGTACTCGGCGAAGCCGAACTCCGATGCCGCGGCCAGCTGCGAGAGGATCCGGTCCGGCTGCGAGCGGTCGATCTTGTTGACCACGAGTACCGAGTCCTTGGGCAGCCGCTCGGCAATGAAGCGGTCACCGGGGCCGATCGAGGCGTGGGCCTCGACCAGCAGGCAGGCGACGTCGATCCCGTCGAGCGCAGTGGTCGCCGTGTCGTTGAGACGCTCACCCATGAGCGTGCGCGGCTTGTGGATGCCGGGTGTGTCCACGAAGACGATCTGGGCATCCGGACGGTGCAGCACTCCCCTTATCTGGTGACGCGTGGTCTGGGGCTTGTCGGAGACGATCGACACCTTCTGTCCGAGGATGCGGTTCACCAGCGTCGACTTGCCGACGTTGGGTCGACCGACGATCGTCACGAAACCTGACCGGAATCCTTCGGGAACGTCGTCATCGGAGGTGATACCGGCGGCGGCGAGCATCGAGTCGAGATCCGCGGTTCCCCCTTCGTCGGCGCCTTCGGCGTCGATCGGGCGACTCATGCCGATTCCTCCGCTTCGGCCAGCTCGGCGGTTACGACACGGACGAGCCTCACCCTCGTCACCCGCCTGCCGTCGACCCGTTCGACGATCACGCGCACAGCCGCGCCCTCGACGGTGACCTCGTCACCTGCGACGGGCACGCGACCCAGCATCTCGAAGACCATGCCTCCGAGCGAGTCGTAGTTGCCTTCGGGGAGCTCCAGACCGAGCTCCTCGTTCAGGTCGTCCACGTTGAGGGTTGCGTTGACGAGGACGTCGCCGTTGGAAAGCTGTTCGACGTTGGGCACCTCGTCGTCGAACTCGTCGGCGATCTCACCCACGAGCTCCTCGAGCAGATCCTCCAGCGTCGCCACCCCGGCCGTACCGCCGTACTCGTCCACGACGATCGCCATGTGGGTCCGCCTCGCCTGCATCTCTGCCAGGAGCTCGGTCACACGCTTGGTCTCGGGCACAAACATCGCCGGGCGCGCCAGCCCACGGATGGGCAGTTGCTGGCCGCCTTCGCGCTCGGCGCGCACCATGTCCTTGATGTAGACGATCCCCTCGATGTCATCCGCGTTCTCGCCGTACACCGGGATCCGTGAGAGCCCCTTGGAGATGGCCAAGTCGATGCACTCACCGATCGACTCGTCGGCACCGACCGTGACCATGTCCGTCCTCGGAACCATGATCTCGCGCACCACAGTGTCCCCGAAGTCGATGATCGACTCGATCAGGTCCCGCTCGGACTCCTCGATCACCGCGTGCTCCATCGCCTCCTCGGCCAGGGCGAGGATCTCCTCCTCGGTGACGAACGGACCCTTCTTGAGCCCCTTACCGGGCAGGATGATGTTGGCGACGCCGATGAGAGCCCGGGCGGGGAGTCGCAGGACCCAACCGGCGAACTCGACCATCGGAGCGGTGAGCAGAGCTGCCCGTTCGGTGTGCTGCAGAGCCCACGTCTTCGGTGCGGCCTCCGCGATCACGAACAGGACGAGCACGTTGATGACGATGCCGATTGCAACGCCCGCGGCACCGAACAGTCGGGCCGCCAGAACACCGACCAGCGCGGACTGGATCGTCTGGACGATGTTGACCGACAGGTAGACCGAGTTGAGGTCTCGCTCCAGGTTCTCGACTATCCGGAGCACTCTGCCGCCGCCGCGGGGTTGGGTCTGTGCCAGAGCGACAGCGCGGGAGCGGGTCATCCTGGTGATCGACGTCTCGGCCAACGCCAGTACGGCGGCCAGGAGCGTCATCACGATGATCACCACAAGCATGGCGACGTCGGCGCTGGTCATTTCGTCGGTCCACCCCACGGGTCGCGTGCGGGCCGGCCGTGAAGAGCCGTCAGCAACTCCCTCTCACGTCCCCACATCGCCTTGCGCTCGTCGTCTGTCACGTGGTCCCAGCCTGCCAGGTGCAGGCCACCGTGGACGACCAGCAACGCCAACTCGTCGTCCACCGAACCGGCGTGGTCCGGCGCCTGTTGTGCTGCCACCGACACACACAGGAACACGTCGCCGATCAGCTCCGAGTCTTCAGACACTCCGTCCAACGGAAAGCTCAGCACGTCCGTCGGCGATCCGTCGCCCTCCAGGTGCTCGGCCTTGAGCTGCGCGATCCGGTCGGGGTCCACGAGGAACAGCGACGCCTCAGACCCGCTCGGGGCACCTTCTGCAGCGAGTACACCGGCCAGCAAACGCCCCAGGGACTCTCCGTCCACTGCCGTGGAGTCGACGGCCAGCTCGTCGGTGCACCGCTCGTCCGCCACGGCCACCGCCGGGCCGACCGGAGACGAGGGGTCGTCGGGGTCACCAACCGCCGCAGCGACGCTCACGTCGAGACCTCGCCATGCCTCTCGTAAGCGTCGACGATCTCCTGGACGATCCTGTGTCGTACCACGTCCCGGCCGGTGAGTCGGACGAACGCCAGGCCGTCTATGCCTGAGAGGATCGACTCCACGCGAGCCAGCCCTGAGCGGCCACCGGGCACGTCGATCTGGGTCGTGTCCCCGGTGATGACTGCTTTGGAGCCGAACCCGATACGGGTCAGGAACATCTTCATCTGCTCTGGTGTGGTGTTCTGCGCCTCGTCGAGGATGATGAACGAGTTGTTGAGCGTGCGACCGCGCATGAACGCCAGCGGCGCAACCTCGACCACGCCACGCTCGAGCAGCTTCTGGGCGCCTTCGGCCCCGGTCATGTCGTTCAGCGCGTCGTACAGGGGCCGCAGGTAGGGGTCGACCTTGGCCATCAGATCGCCGGGCAGGAAGCCCAGCCGCTCACCCGCCTCTACAGCCGGACGGGTCAGGACGATGCGCTCGACCTCCTTGGCCTGGAGGGACTGCACGGCCATGGCGACCGCCAACCACGACTTGCCCGTACCTGCAGGGCCGATGCCGAAGGTGATCGTGTTGGCGCCGATGGCGTCGACGTAGCGCTTCTGGCCCGAGGTCTTGGGTCGTATCCGACCGCCTCGGGATGTGCGCAACAACTCGGCGGTGAGCACCTCCGAGGGAGACTCGTCGGCCTTGACCATGTCGATGGTTCGACGAATCGACGCAGGCTCGAGTCGGTGACCCGCCTCGAGCAGGACCACCAGCTCCGCGAACAACCTGCCCACAAGGGTCGCGTCACGACCGACGATGGAGATCTCATTGCCTCGCACCGTGATCGAGGTACCGGCGAACGCGTCCTCGATCTGGTCCAACAACTCGTCGCGCGGGCCGAGGAGGTCGGCCATCAGGTGATTGCCGGGAACCCGAACGAGAGTCCGGAGTGTGTCGTCGGTGGCGGTGCCGCTTGGGCCACCGGACGCGTCTGGCGCACCGGAGATGTCGAGAGGTTGCATTGCAGAGCACAGTGTAGTGGTGAAGCCGGGTGACCAAGAGGGCGAGATTCCAGTGGCCGACGAACCGGTCGAGTCGATCGCGGCACGAGCGCGGCGCGACAGCGCGGCGCGTGACCGGCGACGACGCGAATCGCTCGAGCGTCGCGCTGCGGAGTCCAGATCGATCACCGACACCCTCTGCGGCGCGCTGGAACGCACCGCAATCGTCCACGCCACCTGCTGGCAGGATCCACTGAGCGGAACCGTCGTCGCGGTCGGTGTCGATGTGGTCGAGATCCTGGCGGGTACAACCACCTGGTTCGTGTCGCTCGACTCGATCACAGCGGTCGGCGTATCGGCCGGAACCCGCATCAGCGCCTGGGACGAACGAGCATCGACCTGTCTCACGGATGTGCTCGCCGACCTGGTCGACATGGAACTGCCCACTGTCGTGGCGCTCACCTCGGGCCGAAAGATCGCCGGTATCCCGGTTGCGTTCGGCGAGACCCTCGCCATCTCCGACGACGCGGGCTCACTGCTGGTCGTCGAACCGACGGCGATCGGCGCGGCGGGCGTCCGGCGAGGCTGACCCCGCGCGGTTCAGGTCTGGTCGAGCTCTTCTTCGTCGATCACGTCCGACTCGAGCGTGCCCGGAACGATGCGGCTGCGCTCGATGAAGTCGGCGACCTCGCTCTCCTTCAGCCGGATCACCCGACCGAGGCGATATGCCGGGATCTTCCCGTCATCGATGAAGCGATACAGCGTTCGAGGCGTGATGCCGAGGCGCCGTGCGCTCTCCTTCGTGTTCAGCCACTCGATGTCCGCGGTGCTCACGTAGGACACCGTACCCCCGCCGCGTCGCGCGTTTCATGCCCTGACGACACTTGAAGGCGCTTTCAGGGTTCGTACCTACCCCTTGACACTTATCATGTCGTTTCATACCTTCTCGCCATCACCTAGAGGGGGAACAGGACGTGGCAGAGACAGCCGACCGACAGATCGACCACCCCGGCCCGGGCGGGCCGATTTCGTCACGGGCGCGGTCACGCCGGTCAGGCGTCTCGAGGCGCCCGTCGAGTCGAGCCGTTCTCGGAGGGGCTCTTGTCGCCACTGCCGCGGTGGGTGTTCTCGTCTCCCAGCGCGCGGCGACTGCTCCACCATCCACTTCCTATGTGGTCGCAGTTCGAGAGGTTCCGGCCGGTTCGCCTCTGAGCGCAGCTGATCTCGGAACCGTCACAGCGGAGATACCGGACGATCTGAACACAATCGACAAGGCCGATGCCGATGACCTGATCGGCCGCACCACCCGCGTCGCGCTGCGCCCGATGGACCTGGTCCGCGACGGCGACGTGTTCGAGTCCGGTCGGTTCGGTCCGGATGCGACCAACGAATTGGTGCTGGACCTGCCCCCTGCCGCAGCGATGCACGGGGCCCTGGAGGCAGGTGACCGAGTCACCGTGCTCTCGACCGACCCTGACTCGACCGGCACTTCGACGGTGGCGACCGGGGTGCTGGTCACCTCCGTCCAGGGCGATGACGACGACGCCATCGGGGTGGACGGAGGCATTCGGGTCCGAGTTGGAGTTGCTGACGTGGCGACTGCCGAAGCGATCGTCGACGCCGCGGTACGTACTGACGTGACTCTGGTACTCCCTGCTCCCGGGCCGAACGAGTCGGAGCTCGGGCGATGAGCTCCGACCGGTTCGTCGTCGTCGGGGTTACCAGGGCTCGGGCACGGTGGGTGGCCGACCTGGCGCGCTGGTCGACCGACGGTGCTGCTCCCGTCGAGTTCGTGAGCTGTCTGACCGCCACCGAAGCTGCTGCTGTGCTCGGCACAGGCCGCCGTGTCTCCGCTCTGCTGCTCGACGCGAGGGGCCCCGGGATCGACCGCGACCTCATAGATGCCGCCGCCGGTGCCGGCACCCCCAGCCTGGTGGTCACGGACGGATCCGTTCACCGCGACTGGGAAGCTCTTGGCTGTGCGGCGGTGATCGACGACCGTCTGGACCCCGCGACGCTCGTCGAGGCCCTGAAGCGCCACGCACGTCCGGTCGGACCTGCCCGCCGCCCGGGCCGATCAGTCCTGAGTGAGTCCGTGCGCGGTGAGGGCCTGCTCGTGGCGGTGACGGGCCCGGGCGGCGGCGGGGCGAGCTCCGCAGCGATGGCCCTGGCCCAAGCCGCTGCAACCACCCGGTGGCGATACGCACCGGACGAACCTGCTGAATCGACCAGCAGGGGGACCGTCGCGCTGGTCGACGGCTGCGCACGCGGGTCACTTGCGATGTATCACCACATCGGCGACGTAGTCCCCGGGCTTCCCGAGCTCGTGGAGTCACATCGCTCCGACAGGCTCGATCCCGACGAGGTGAGGAGAATCACCTTCCCGGTTCCGACCCGTCACTACTCGCTGCTGCTGGGGCGCCGCCGGATCTCCGACTGGGTGACCCTCCGACGCAGGTCCGCGGATGCAGCACTTGATGCCATGTGCCGCGCGTTCGACACGGTGATCGTCGACTTCGACGCAGAGCTCGACAATCAGGCGGACACTGGATCATCGGACGTGGAGGACCGCCACTCCGTGAACCTCGCAGCAGTCGACCGCGCCCACCTGGTTCTCGTCGTCGCCCGCGGCGACCTTCACGGCCTGCACGGACTCACCACTCTCACAGAGGACCTGCTCGACGCCGGGGTACCTGCACACCGGCTCGTACCCGTGATCTCGAGCTCGCCACGCTCGGCCTCTCGACGAACACTGCTGCGCCGCCAGGTGTCGAAGCTGTTCGACAGCGAACGTCACGCCGACATCGCCGACCCGGTCATGCTGAGCCGGGCTCGAGCCATGGACGAGGTCCACGACCGAGTAGCGCCGTTGCCTTCGTGCCTCGTCGATCCTCTCGGGCGTCACGTGCTCGCTCTCGCCGACTCGCTCCCCCCTCGACCGACGCAGGGCGGCGAGGTCGCCGAGCGGGTCCGTCCGGGAGAGCTCGGCACCGACATCGACGACCGGGTGCAGCTCTTCGCGCGCAACAGGAGGGACGTCGCATGAAGGCCACCACGACCGCCCCGTCCGCACCTTCGCCGCTTCAGCGAGTCGAGCACGAGGTGCAGCTCCGAGCCACCCGTGAGCTCCTCGACGTCGATGAGCCAGGGGGCCAGGTACGACTTCGCCGCTTGATCGACCACGTGATCGACGAACACCAGGCAGATCACCGCCGAGGTCTCATCCGGGATGGGTTGAACGATCCCGAGGGGATCGCGGAAAGGGCGTTCCGGAATCTCGCACGGTACGGGCCGTTGACGGACCTGCTCGACGACGACGACGTGTGGGAGATCATGATCAACGCCCCCACCGAGATCTTCGTGCGCAGGCACTCCGGTGGTAGCCGCTACCACCACGAGGTGTTCCACGACGACGACCACGTGGCCAGGACCCTGACCAAGCTCCTCGAGGATGCTGCTTCGTCACATCGCAAGCTCGACCCCACGGAGGGACTCCAGGACGCACAGCTCGACGACGGATCGCGGCTCCACATCGTGCACGGTGACCTGAGCCGCGGGAATCACCTGATGGTCAACATCCGCAAGTTCACCGGCGTGGCAATCAGCTCGCTGGACGAGCTCGTGCGACGAGAGACGCTTTCCCCGCAGGCCGCCACCTTCCTGGTCGCCTGCGTGCGGGCCCGCATGAGCATCGTGTTCGCCGGCGCACCCGGAGCCGGCAAGACGACGCTGCTGTCCTGCTGCGCAGCGGAACTCGAACCGTCCCTGAGAGTCGTGATCGCCGAGGAGGTCTTCGAAGCCGACGTACCGCTCGCGAACATCGCCAGCCTCCAGACCCGGCCCGCCCGCGCCGACCGCGCCGAGGTCGATCTGCGACGACTGGTCGCCGGATTCCTGCGAATGGCCCCGGACGTGGCGATAGTCGGCGAGGTCCGCGACCGCGAAGCGATGCCACTGCTGTTGACCCTGTCGTCCGGCGTTACCGGCTACACGACCATTCATGCTTCGTCATCGAAGCAGGCCTTGACGAGATTGAGGTTCATCGCCCAGCTCTCCGATTCCCATCAATTGCCTGTTGCCGCGCTCAACAGCCTGGTCAGCGACGCGATCGACCTGGTCGTCCACTCCGAGCGAGGTCCGAACGGTCCACGCGTCACCTCGGTACTGGCGGTGGAGGACCTGACTGCGGGCGCGGACGCCGTGCAGTTCACCACGACAGAGCTGTTCGAGCGTCCACGGATCGACGGACCGCTGCGCCCGACAGGACTGATGCCGATGCGGGCGCTCGAACGGCTCCAGAGAGCAGGTTTCGACGGACGACTCCTGCTCGGCGAAGCCGTAGGACGATCATGACCGGCCTCCTGCTCGCCGCCCTCGCAGCAACAGGCACCTACCTGCTGGTCTGGAGTGAACCCCGTTCCCGTTGGAATCAGACCGATGTGCGCTCGATGGCTGCAGGACGCGCCCGACTGATCCTGGACCAGGCAGGGCTCGAAGGGGTGAGCCCGGTGCAGTTCCTGCTCGCATCGCTTCTGGTCGGTGCTACGAGCTCACTCCCTGCTCTGGTCGTGTTCGGCCCCGGCCTGCCCGCGCTACTCGTTGCGGGAGCCGGTGCGATCGTCCCGGCGACGGTCTGGAGGTCTCGACGCACCGCCAGACGACACGCAGCGAGGGCCGCTTGGCCGCGCCTCATCGAGGAGCTCAGAGTCCTGACCGGGTCGGCCGGCCGGTCGATCCCCCAGGCGCTCCTCGAGGTCGGGCTCCGAGGACCCGAGGAGCTCCACGGAGCCTTCATCTCGGCACAACGGGAGTGGTCGCTCACGACCGACTTCCCTCGCACCGTCGCAGAACTGAAGCGACAACTCGCGGACCCGACGGCTGACGCAACCTGTGAGACACTGCTCGTCGCCGCTGATGTCGGCGGCGACCTCGACTCCCGCCTCGCCGCTCTCGCAGACGATCGTCGTCAGGATCTGGCGGGACGCAGGGAGGCCGAGGCACGCCAGTCCGGCGCGCGCTTCGCCAGGGTGTTCGTGGTGCTCGTACCGGCGGGAATGGCCCTCGCCGGGCTGAGCGTCGGCGACGGGAGGGCGGCCTACCAGACACCGGTCGGGCAGGCGCTGGTGGCAGTCGGGCTGCTCGTCATGGCCGCGTGCTGGTGGTGGGCAAGCCGTGTCATGCGACTTCCCGAGCAGAGACGGGTGTTCGACCGATGACCCTTCCTATCGTATGGGCGTTTCTCGCTGCCGGGATCACCCTCCTCCTGTGCGAGGCACCCTGGTTCCGACGCTCGCGTCTTGCGGATCGGCTGGCGCCATATCGGCGCCACCGCCCCCACGCGACGACACACCGCACCTCGGACTCGATGAGGGCCATCCTCGCTCCCGGAATCGAACGATGGGGGGAGCGAGCATCATCCTTGCTCGGCGTGCGCCAGCTGCTGTCCACCAGGCTCGACCAGGCTGGCTGGTCCCTGGACCCTGCCGCGTTCCGGATGCGGCAGGCCACGTTCGCCGGTGTCACGTTCGTCGCAGGAGCAGCTTTCAGCGTCGCTGTCACCCCCAAGCCCGTCGTCGCAGTCGTCGCGATCCTCGGCCTGCCCGTCCTGGCTGCGCTGATCGAGGAACGCCGATTGGACTCCGCGGTCGAGGAGCGGCGCTCGCGTCGACGCGACGAGCTTCCGGTGGTCACCGAGCAGCTCGGTCTGCTCCTGTCGGCCGGATACTCGGTTCCGGGCGCGCTGAACCGCCTGGCGCAACGCGGCGACGGGGCGATCGCATCGGACCTGCGTTCAGTCAGCCGGAGGATCCGCCAGGGCCTGAGCACCAACGCAGCGCTTGCCGAATGGGCCGATGACAGCGGAGTCGACGCAATCGGCCGCCTGGTCTCTGTCCTCCGACTGCACGGAGATGCGGGCGACCTGGGCCAGCTCGTGTCCCAGGAAGCACGGAGCGCCCGGGCTGCGGCACACCGCGACTTGATCGAGGCCATCGAGCGGCGCTCACAACTGGTCTGGATCCCGGTCACCGTCGCGACCCTCGTACCGGGCCTCATCTTCCTCGCCGTCCCTTTCACCTCCGCCATGGAGCAGGTCGCCGGCGGGTGAACCCGACAAGAAGAACAACGACCAGGAGGTCATCATGGAGAACAACACCGACTCACGAGTCCTGTCCGAGCCCGCACACACGGAGCCTGCTCACCGAGCGGCAAAGCCTGCCCCTGCTCCGCTGTGCAACGAGCGGGGCGAGGGGGTCATCTCGACCGCGATTGCAGTCCTGATAGTCGCCTTCCTCGGCATCGGTCTTTGGACCGGGTTCGACTCGATGATGAACTCGGCTACCGACCGGACCCGCGCCCAGGTGGAGCAGATCGGCGGATGAACGGCACCCGGAGCTCGACCCGGCGGGGTGTACCCAGGCGCTGTTCTCGTCGCGACGAGCGCGGGTCAGGGCTCCTGAGCACGGTGTTCGGTGTCGCCGCCGTTGCGGCGTCGGTCGGGCTCGCGTCGAACATCTGCATCGGCCTGTGGGCACGAAGCACCGTCGATGCTGTCGCCTACGACGCAGCACGCGACATCGCGACGGCACCTGTCGGCTATGACCGCGCCACTGTGGCAGCACAGGTCCTCGATGATGCCAGGGACGCGCTCGGCGAGCACGGCGGCGACGTGCAACTCGACATCGAGTCGTTGGACGACGACCGTGTCGTCCTCCGGCTGCGATCCAGGGGTGTCTCGCTGCTACCAGCGATGATCGACGGAGGCCCGGTCGTCGGTGCTCTGGATCGAACCATCTCGGTCAGGGTGGAGAGACCGTGAACGGGACGGCCGGCGACGGATGCCGCAACATGGCACCACATCCATCAGCTCGCCGCCGCTGTCAGGGCGGCTTCGTCGGCGGCGCCGAGGGAATCCTCTTCGGCCTGTTCATCCTGGTCGCCGGCTCGCTAGCGGTACTGAACATCTGGTCGATCATCGACACCCGCGCCGCCATGGACGCTGCGGCACGCGAGTACATGCGCAGCTACACGGAAGCCTCTACACCCCGGGAGGCAGCATCAGCCGGACAACGAGCTGCTTCAGAGGTCCTGCTGCGACGTGGCACTCGCCTGGCAGACATCCGGTTCACAGCCCCCGACCCGAACCGGTTCGGGCCCTGTGAACCGGCGACCGTCACCCTCGAGGCAGAAGCTCCCGCTGCACGCCTCCCATTCCTCGACGACCTCGGGACCCGACCTGTGCGAGTCACGCACCGGGAGCTCGTCGACCCACACAGGGAGATGACCAGTGGACCCAGCCATGACCCGGCGACCACGCCTTGCGCACTGGACTGAGCGACACGGAGGCGAGACTGCGAGCGCGTTGATGCTCGTACCGGCGATGATGCTCGTCCTCATCTGCCTGGGCACCATCGCGATCGACCTGACTCTCCTGCACGGTGCGCACCGTTCGGCCCATCGGACGGTGTCCGCGGCCGCCGACGATGCCGCGGCGATGATCGACACCGAGGAGCTCCAGCGGAGCGGCGGGCTGACAATCGACCCCGGCAGAGCACGACGCGTGGTCGATGCACACCTGAGCACTGTCAGCCTCCCCGGAGATCTTGTGTCTGAACCGACCGTGCGGGTCGGTGACGAGGGTTCGACGGTGACTGTCACGATCGAGCTCCTGGTCGACCACGTGATGCTCCGCGCTGTTCCAGGTCGCGCGGACAGCGAGCGGATCGTCGTCACTGCTACCGCCAGGCTCAACCGATGACCGGGGCCAATCGGGTCCACCGGCTCACCGTCGGCGGTACACCGCTCGTGGCCAAGAGTGCCCGAGGAGGTTCTCGTCAGCATCTGCGTCGCGAGGCAGAACTGCTCGAACACATGCGGGGACTACCAGTGGTGGAGCTCGTCGCGTTGCGGGAGTCCGATGACAGGACCGATCTCGTCACCGTCGACGCAGGCGACCGCGACCTATCACAGCTGCAGGGGCGGTCGCCTACAGAGCTGCTCACGGCTCTCGCCGACACAGCCGACGCCGTCGCGGAGCTGCACGCAGCCGGCTGGACCCATGGTGCGTTGTGCTCTGAGCACGTGGTCATCGCCGCGGAAGGAACTGTTCGTCTCTGCTCGCTCGGTTCGGCAAGGGTTCGCTGCAGCAACGCTGGTGACGAGGGACCCGATACCCTCACCGACCTCCAACAGCTTGTGGATCTGATCGAGCACGTCCTGCGCCACCGCGGCGACACGTGGGGTCCGAGGGCATCGTGGGTGTACCGCTCTGCCGTGCGTCGTTACCACCGGGGCCTCGGAAGAACGAACTCGGTCTCGCCGGAAGCGGGCTGTCGATCAGTCGAAGCCCTGGCGGCTGACCTTCGTGAGCTCGCAGTTGACCTGAGCTCACGAATGTCGCCGCCACGGATCGGCGACCCGACGTCTCGTCCGGGCCAGGGGGCGAAGGCAGGCGGCCGATCGCCGCTCGGTGGGACACCTCTCCGGCTGGTGGGTGCCGCCGTCGGGGTCGGTGTGCTCGGCCTGACCTGGGGAGCGGTGGCCGCCGCCGGCCAGAGCAGTGGCCGGGTGGAGTCGAGCAGCCCTTCGCCACTCGCGTCCGACGACAGACCGGCATGCGCCCACTCGCCCACCGCCAATCCCTGGGCAAGTGCCGGCCCGGACCTTGACCGTGACGATTGCCCCGACGACGTCTCCGTCTCGGGCAACATCGTGACGGTCGGGAGCGATCGCTTCAGTGCTGGAGAACCAGGAGACCATGTCGTCGTCGCTCCGATCACCTGTCGGGGACCGGCTCAGGTCGTTCTCCTCAGAGCCTCCTCGTCCGAGGTGTTCACGTTCGACGAGTGGCCTGGATCCGGGGCGACTACCACAGCCCGATATCTCGGCACCTACCCCGGAGCGACCTCGCTCGGTGTCGACGAGGTTGACGGATGTGTTCGACTCCGCCCGCTCGACGCCGCAGGGTCCCCAGTTGCCAAGGAGCAGACATGACCATCATCGAGGACCGCTCGTACCGTCGACCCAGCCTCGGATCGGACCACGCCACGAACAGACCGGTACCGGGCCGCAGGTCCGATATGTCACCCCGGTCCCTGAGACGTCGCCAACTACGGCGTGCGTTGGCCACGATGCTGATCTCGTCGGTCGGACTGGCGGCGGTCTGGGGCAACCGCCCGCCATGGCTCGACTGGCAGAGCTTCGCCGGATCCACGACTGCCACCTGGGACATTGTCGGGCTCGTGAGTTCGACGCTCGTGGTAGTCGCGTTGGCCACGCTCGGCTACTTGACGATCGTCGCGGGACTGAATCTCCTGGTTGGCCTGGTCCACGGCCCGATGCCTGGCGCAGGTAGTCACAGCGGTCGGGTCGCTGTGCTGGCCCGCCGTGCGACGCCCCGCTGGTTGACGGCAGCAGCTGTGAGCGTGGCCGCTGCATCGGTGAGCATTCCGAGCGTCGGAGCCGTGGAGAATCCGACAGACCCACGCACGATCACACTCGAGTCCCTGGTCGACAGCCCCACGTCCTCGACAACCACGTCTGCGCGAACGATGCTCCCGTGGGCGCCGGCCCCGAATCCATCCACCCCGGATCTGTCCAGCGACCCGGCATCGACTGTCCCAGTGCCCAATGACCCAGCGTTCAACGGTCCAGAGTTCAACGACCCAGCATCAACCGACGGGGTAGCCACCTACCCATCAGCAGCAGCGCCCGCTGTTTCCCTGCACTCGGTCGAACCCGGCGAGCATTTCTGGGCGATCGCCGAACGCGTCGTAGCCGAACGCGGCCACGCGGAACCTGTCGCGACCTACTGGGCCCGGCTCGTCGAGGAGAACCGCGATCGACTGGTCGACCCCGGGGACCCGTCACTGCTGCACGTCGGTCAGACCATCGTGCTCCCGTAGGACCGGACCCACGGGGCCTGACTCGAAACACACGGGCGCCTCAGCCGAGGCGCACGATGGATTCAGCCGAGGCGCAGGCCCATCTCGTCGAGGCGGCGATCGGCTGCGTCCTCGGTGACCCCGAGGATGCATGCGATGGCCCGCATGTCGTCCCGACGGATCGTGAGCACACGGCCGTTGAAGTCCTGTCGCTGCACCTGGATCATCCGCAGGTAGCGCGAGAGCATCTCGGACTCGGCTCCGTTCAGACCCTCGAGTCGGGTCAGGTCGATCTTCGCTCCGCCATCGAGATCGCGTCGGGCCGGAAGCTCCTCGACGACGTCGTCCCCGGGCAGCAGCTGGTCCACGGGCACCTTGTAGAAGCGGGCAAGCCTCTGGAGCCGGGGCACCGAGATGGCCCGTTCCCCACGCTCGTAGGCGCCGAGCACCGACGCCTTGAACTCGTGGGCCGAGATCGTCTCGACCTCCTGCAGGGACAGCCTCTTCTGTCGCCTGATGTGACGCAGCCGCTCGCCCACCGCCTTGGAGTACTGGCCATCACGCAGCTCGTCGTCGTCGATCAGTTCCACGCTCATTGTCCCGCTCGGTCCTTCTCGATGGGTCCGGGCGACTCGCCCGTTCGACCACCCGGCCGATCCCGCGATCTCACTCTGCGTCAACCTAGCCGCACGTTCCATGGGGAGAACTCCCTGACCACCACTCTGGGTGATGGGCCGTTCGGGCCATTCATGCCATTCGTGTCTCTCCTGTGCTCTGACTCTCCCGTGCTACAGCAGTCCAGCTCTCCTAGCTGTCATGAGCACGCCTGCAGTGATGGCTGCGGTCTCCGCTCGCAGGATGTTGTCTCCCAGGCCGACCCGGTCGGGCGATCCGTCGGCGCGAGCCGCGCCTGACGACGCGGCTTGCAGGTCCCGGGGATCCCATCCACCCTCCGGCCCGATCAGCACTGTGATGTCCGATGGGCTCAGCGGCCTGCCACCAGCGTCCGCCAACACTGCGCCGCCGGCCAGGAGCGTGCCCAGATCTGCCAACCCGACCTCGGGGATCCACAGGCGTCGAGACTGAGCGCACGCTTCGACGGCGACGCGCTGCAGCCGCTCGATGTTGCGGGCAGACCGCTCATCGTCCCAGCGCACCACCGAACGATGGGCCGAGAACACGAGGATCCTGTCGATGCCTAGCTCGGTCAGCTTCTGGACGACCAGCTCGGGCTTCTGCCCCTTGACGAGAGCGAAACCAACAGTCAGCGCTGGTTCCCGACGACCCTCGACCATGACAGAACCGACGGGTTCGAGCTCCTCGCCGCTGAGTCGGCAGCTGACCCAACCCCCGGCACCGTCGGTCGCGCACACAGCGGCGCCGTCACGCAACCGGAGCACACGACCGAGATGGTGTGCAGCGTCCCGGTCCAGGTGAGGGGTGGTCAGATCGTCAACGAGGACCTGGGCCTCGGCTGCTCGCCACTCGGCGGCCGGCATGTCGCCGTTCGCGCCTGCGCCCGACACGTCAGCTCTTGAACGGCGCGGTGAACCGGGAGAAGAAGCCTTCCTTCGCCTCCGACACCGACTCGCCCCGGATCACCGCGTACTGGCGCAGCAGGTCCTCGGACTCATCGTCGAGCGAGGTCGGGATTGCGACGTTCACGCGGACCATCAGGTCGCCCCTGCCCCGGCCATCGAGGCGGGGAACTCCCTTGCCCTTGATCTTGAACACCTTGCCCACCTGCGTACCTCGCGGGAGCTCGAGCTCCTCGATCCCGTCGAGCGTCTCGAGCGGCAGAGTCGCACCGAGGGTCGCCTGGACCATCGATACGTCGAGATCTCGCACCAGGTCGTCACCTTGGCGAACGAAATGCTCGTGCGGCTTGACCCGCAGCCGGACGTACAAGTCGCCGGGGGGACCCCCGCGCAGGCCTACCGCGCCTCGACCGGTCAGGCGCAACGTCGAGCCGTCGTCGACGCCCTTGGGCACGTCAACGGTGTATGTCTTGTCCTCGACGAGACGTCCGTCGCCCGCACAGGCTGAGCACGGCGACGGCAGGTATTGGCCCTGCCCCCCGCAACGACGGCACACCGAAGCCGACATCATTTGGCCCAGAACCGTCTGGCGGACGACGCGGACTTCGCCGCTGCCGCCGCAGTCGGGGCACTGCTCGGCGGTGGATCCCGGCTGGGCGCCGGTGGAGCCGCATTCCTCGCACGCGACCGCCGTTCGCACCGAGACATCGCACTGACAACCGAACACGGCGTCGGTGAAGTCGAGCACCGCGCGAGCATCCAGGTCCTCCCCCCGGGGCGGACCGGACGGGCCACGCGGCCGGCCTCCGCCGAAGGGGCTTCCACCGCCGAAGAACGAGTCGAACAGGTCGCCGAGTCCGCCCACTCCCGACCCGAAGGGATCTGACAGATCGAAACCGTTCGCGCTGCCGTAGCGGTCGTACCTGGCCCGCTTGTCGGGGTCGGACAGGATCTCATAGGCGGCCGACAAGTCCTTGAAGCGAGCCTCGGCCTCGGGGTCGTCGGGGTTCGCGTCGGGGTGCGACTCGCGCGCCAGCTTCCGGTATGCCTTCTTGAGCTCCTCCGGTCCGACATCGGGTGCGACCCCGAGAACCTCGTACAGATCGGTCACGTCAGCCCTCGCTCAGAAGTCGACTCAGACGCTGACTCACGACCGCGACGGCCGACAGCGTCTCCGGGTAGTTCATGCGTGTCGGGCCGAGCACGGCGATCGCACCCGCTGGCTCGCCGTCGGCCTGGTACGGCGCCACAACCAACGAGCAGTCGGCCAGGGGTGCCACGCCGCTCTCCGAACCGATGGCGACAGCGAGGCCGTTGTCGACGAGCTCCTTGAGCAGGCTCACCACCACGAACTGCTGCTCGAGGATGCCCAGCACAGCCTCGATCGTCTCAGTGGCATCGAAGCTCCCAGCGAGCCTCGACCGGCCGTCCACGAAGACCCTCTGCGCTTCGGACTCTGCAGCGTCCTGCAATGCCGCGGACACCATGACAGCGAGCGCCCCTCCGGGATGCCCGTCGGGAGCGTCCCACACCGAGAGGTCCCGCATGGACTGGCCCGAAGCGCTCTCGACGAGAAGCTGCTGTGCTGCGATCAGCACGTCAGCATCGACGTCGGAGTCGAGCTCCACCGTTCGCTTGAGCACGACGCCATTGCTCATGACAGCAACACCCAGCAGCGTGCGAGGCGAGAGATCCACCAGCTGGACGGACCTGATTGTTGCTATCTCCGCCGGCTCACCGACCACCACAGCGGTGGTTCCGGTCACGTCGGCCAACAGCCTGCTCGTCTCGGAGAGCATCTGCTCGAGCTCTCCGTGGGTGGTGGCGAAGAACTCGCGCACGAGTCGGACGTTGGTGGGACTGAGCGGTCCGGGCTCGGTCAGGCTGTCGACGAAGAACCGGTAGCCCTTCTCGGTCGGGACACGACCAGCGCTCGTGTGGGGCTGCACCAGATAGCCATCACGCTCCAGCTGGGTCATGTCGTTGCGAACGGTCGCGGAGGACACCGCTACCTCGCTGCGCGCCGAGATCGAGGACGAGCCGACCGGTTGGGCCGTCTCTATGTACTGCTGTACGACCGCGCGCAGGATCGCCGCCTTGCGGTTGTCCATGCTGCGCTGATCCTGACGATCATCCGACACTGGCACTCAGTCTACGCGAGTGCCAGTCGCCCCACGCGGTACGGGTGCCGCGATCACCTCCCATGACCTGACAAATCAACTTGCACATCGAACACTTGTTCGATAGCATGACTTGCATGGCGGCTGGGGAGCCCACTTCGATCGGATCCGAGGGACCAGGGAGTTCCGATCACGCCGCGCATGCTGACGAGGTCGCGTCACTCCTGAGCGACCTGCGGTCCTGTGCAGATCGACTCACCACCGTCGCACCAGCTGGAATTCCGGTCCAGGAGCTCGGTCCCCTGATCCAGCAGATCGAGGCCACACGAGCGGTACTCGATTCGTCTACCGCTGCAATCATCGGCCAATTCGATGCCGATGGCGGTGCTGCATACGACGGTCTGGGATCCACTCGGTCGTGGCTGCAGCAGCACGCACAGATGAGTTCGGCAACCGCAGCCAGACGTGTTCGCGTTGCGCGTTCCCTGCGGCACCTACCCGACGTCGCCGATCGCTGCCGCCGCGGACGACTTTCGGCCGATCAGGCGGACGTGTTCGCACGGAACCGCAACGAGCGCACGATGGACGCCATGGAGCAGGACGAGTCGACCTTGGCCGACCTCGCCGAGAAGCTCCGTCCCGACGATTTCGCCCGCGAGATGCGCGGCTGGGCCGAGATGGTAGATACCGACGGTGCCGAGCCTGAGCCCGGGCATCGCGGCCGCTCATTCACCTTCGTGCAGACGCTGGACGACTCGTGGACCGGCCGTCTCGATCTGGGAGCAGCGGACGGAGCGCTCGTCGACTCGGCGGTCAACGCCATGGCCGAATCGTTGTGGCGCTCCGAGAACCGGGCTGACGAGAGCCCGCGGCGAAGCAGGGCTCAGCTCCGCGCCGACGCGCTGGTCGAGCTGGTCCGACGTGGTTGCGGTCGAGGCACAGCCGACTCGCCAGCTGTGGTGCCGACGCTGCACCTCGTGATCGATGCGGGCGATCTGGAAGGCGGCCGCGGTGCTGACATGCCCGCCGGGAATCACCTCGACCCCACCGCT
The DNA here is from genome assembly GCA_964450685.1 of uncultured Microthrixaceae bacterium. GTDB lineage: Bacteria > Actinomycetota > Acidimicrobiia > Acidimicrobiales > Microtrichaceae > JBAOHV01. The sequence goes on along the minus strand of CAYVDN010000006.1, from coordinate 45,738 downwards.
ACGGACCGACTCCTCTGCGATGGATCGGTTGTCGGGGTCGTTCGCGACCGGCACAGCGGAGCGGTGCTCGACTGGGGCCGCAAGAGACGACTCGTCACCCGTACGCAGCGGTCAGCCCTGTCGATCCGTGACGGTGGCTGCAGCTTTCCGGGATGCGACGCGCCGCCTGCGGACTGCGATGCCCACCACATGACCCCTTGGCGTGACGGCGGACCCAGCGACATGTCCAACCTGACGCTTGCCTGCTGGTCCACCCACCATCGCCTGGTCCACGAGGAAGGCTGGATGGTCAAACCCGATGACCATGGGATGCCGCATTGGTTCAGGCCCGATGGCACTCCGGTGGATCGCGCGGTGGGCTGGCCACCGCGGCTTGTCCAGGCTCCGGAGACAGGCCCGCCAGAACCGAACCATGACGCCAGTCCGCCAGAACGTGATCGGGCAACTGGCCCACCCCTGCCGGAGCTGGACGAGAGCGAGATGACCAGGCGCGCACGCGAACGTGCATACACCCTGCGCTGCGTCGCTTGACCGCTCTCGAGCCTGACCGCCTACTGCCAAACCGCCTGCTGCCAACGGCCTGGATCCTTCGCCCGGCCGAGTCGTTGGATCGGCCAGGGTCACCAACTGGCGGTGAACGCCCACCATCCACCGCCGAGCGGCCTGAAGTGCGGTGCTTCCATGGTTCCCACAACGTCCGATGGCTGCCCCTCTGGCAGATACAGCAGCCCGGCATCGTCGAAGAGGGCTCCATCGAGGTCGTAGAGGAACACCCCGCCGTCGCGGACCTCGACCGAGCTGAGAGGGAAGCCCGCTACGGACTCGGGCGTGACAACCTCAGGCCGCCCCTGCTCCAGCAGCGACTCCGCATAGTCGGTGAGTTGGCCCCTCGAGAGCTCGACGCGCAAGCGGAGCGGTGCATCGACCAGCCTCGCGCCCAGGAGCACGACCGCTACCACTGGGATGACCACGAGACATGTTGCGAGTGGACGGGTCATGCTTCGGGTCCGCTTGCGAAAAGCTCGTAGCAGGGCGACGGCGACCAGGCCGATCCAGATCAGGCCCACGACAGCAAGCCCGATGACGCTTGCCGCCCATGCGAAGAATCGCAGGCCAGGCACCGCGATCGACCACAGGTAGACCACCGCCAGGACGGCGGTCAGCCCCAGGTACACCCACGCGAGCTGCCAACCCGGCCGCACGTTGTCGTCAACTGGCGGTTGTGTGAACGCCGGATCGTCCCAGCCGACCGATGGATCCACGTGTCGCAACGGGGGCTCCTCTCGCCGTCCCCGCATGGAGAGCGTCCGGCCGGTCTCGACACGTCCGCGGCCCCACAGTACCGACACCAGCCGTCCAGAGGCCCGCCGGGAGCGGCCAGACCTGTACGGCCAGACCTATTCGTCCAGCCTGAGCGCCGAGGTGAAGGCCTCGGACGGGACCTCTACCCGCCCCAGGTTCTTCATCCGCTTCTTACCCTTCTTCTGCTTCTCCAGGAGCTTGCGCTTGCGGGACACGTCTCCGCCGTAGAGCTTGGCCGTCACGTCCTTGCGGTAGGCCTTGACCGTCTGACGGCTCAGGATGCGACTACCGATGGCAGCCTGGATCGGCACGTCGAACTGCTGACGTGGGATCAACTCCTTGAGCTTGTCGGCCATCTTCTTGCCGTAGTCGTACGCCTTGTCCTTGTGCACGATCGAGCTGAACGCGTCGACCGGTTCCCCTGCGATGAGCACGTCCACCTTCACCAGGTCTCCCGGCTCGTCACCGATCGGCTCGTAGTCGAGCGACGCGTAGCCCTGGCTCCGGCTCTTCATCTGGTCGAAGAAGTCGGTTACAACCTCGGCCAGCGGCATCTTGTACTGGATTTCGAGTCGCTCCGGGCTCAGGTACTCCATCTTGATCATCTCGCCCCGCCGGGTCTGACACAGGTCCATGAGAGCGCCGGTGAAGCTCGACGGCGTGATGACGGTGACCTTCAGGAAGGGCTCGAGGATCCGGTCGATGCTCGCTGGATCCGGCATGTCAGCCGGGTTGTCGATACCTAGCTCCACCCCATCGGAGCGCACCACCCGGTACTCCACCGACGGGGCGGTGGCGATCAGGTTCAGGTCGTACTCGCGTTCGAGCCGCTCACGGACGATCTCCATGTGCAGCAACCCGAGGAAGCCGCAGCGGAAACCAAAGCCCAGCGCACCCGATGTCTCGGGCTCGTAGGTGAACGAGCTGTCGTTCAGGCGGAGCTTCTCGAGCGACTCACGCAGGTCCTCGAACTCGTCGCCGTCGACTGGGTACAGGCCGCAGAACACCATCGGCTTGGGGTCCTTGTACCCGTCGAGCGGATCGTCCGCCTGGCGTCCTGCCTCGGTGACCGTCTCACCGGAACGTGCCTCGCCGACGTCCTTGATACCAGCGATCAGGTAGCCGACCTCCCCGGGCCCCAACGACTGGACAGGCGTGTTGTCCGGCAGGCGCACTCCCACCTCGAGGGCCTCGTACGTCGCCCCGGCCTGCATGAAGCGCAACTTGGAACCGGTCCGCAGGTTGCCGTTGACCACTCGGATCGAGCTGACCACCCCGCGGTACTGGTCGAAGTGGGAATCGAAGATGAGCCCCTGCAACGGTGCAGCACCGTCACCCTCGGGTGCGGGGATCCTGTCGACCACGGCGTCGAGCACCTCGGACACACCCTCACCGGTCTTGGCCGAGATGCGCAGGATGTCGTCTGCGGGTATGCCCAGCACCTGTTCGATCTCGGCCGCATAGGTGTCGGGGTCCGCTGCCGGAAGGTCGATCTTGTTCAGGACTGCGACCATCTCCAGGTCGTTCTCGAGCGCCAGATAGCAGTTCGCCAGCGTCTGCGCCTCGATCCCCTGCGATGCATCGACCACCAGGATCACACCCTCGCAAGCGGCAAGCGATCGCGACACCTCGTAGCCGAAGTCGACGTGGCCGGGAGTGTCGATCAGGTTGATGACATGATCCCGGTGGTTGAGCCGGACCGACTGCAGCTTGATCGTGATGCCCCGCTCACGCTCGATGTCCATCGAGTCCAGGTACTGGGCACGCATCTCGCGCGGATCGACGGCGCCGCACATTTCGAGCATTCGATCCGCGAGGGTCGACTTGCCGTGGTCTATGTGGGCGATGATTGAGATGTTGCGGATGCGAGCGAGTTCGGTCACGACGTCGCCATTCTGCCCGCTGCCCCGTTCCCTACCCGCATCGGCACCGACCCAGCACCCGCCCGGAACTCGTGCCAGAGCCGAAGATGACGTCCCAGCCGCTCGCGGCTAACCTCTACCGGTTCCCTGAACCCCCACGCGAAGAGATCGACCACACCAATGGCGAACATCAAGAGCCAGATCAAGCGCAACCGCACCAACGAGGCTGCACGAGAGCGCAACAAGTCGGTGCGTTCCGAGGTCAAGACCCGCACCAAGTCAGCCGAGGCAGCCATCGCCGAAGGCTCGGACGACGCAGCTGAACTCACCCGGGCCGCCATCAAGGCGATCGACACCGCCGCTACCAAGGGCGTCTACCACCGCAACGCTGCTGCTCGTCGCAAGTCGCGCCTCGCCCGTAGCCTGAACGAGTCGCAGGCCAGCTGAGCAACACCCGGCTGATCAGCAACATCCTCCGAGAGCCCGGCCCGAGTGGTCGGGCTCTCGCCTTCTTCCAGCTGCGCTACCGCCGGCCGCTTCTCCTGCCCGATAGCGCTGCCAGCCTGGCGACGAGGGTCTCGAGCACGGCCTCACCGCTCTGCTCGGTACGACCCCGCAGATCCACGTCCGCTGCTGCGACCAAACGGGTCGCCCTGGCGATCCGTTGCGAACCCAGTTTGTTGGCCTGTGCAAGAGCCTTCTTCGCCGGGAAGGTGGAGCCCTTCATACCCAGGACCGAGGCAGCGGCCTTCTCGTCGCGGGCGCCGGACCCATCGAGGCGCAGCATGCGCTCGACGTGGGACTGCAGCGTGACCATCACCTGCAACGGGTGACGCGCCCCGTTACCGAGCAGACGATGCAGGTTCGCCACTGAGCCAGCTATGTCTCCCCTGTCGATCGCGTCCGTCAGGTCCCACGGGGGCACCGCGCCCGCCTCGCCCAGATACGGCTCGACGTCATCGGGTTCGAGCCGGACATCTCCGAACGTCGCCTCGAGCACCGTGAGGATGCCACCCAACCGGTTCAGGTCGTCGCCCAGACGCTCCACGATCAGCTTCCGGGCCCGGGGCGAGAGCTGCACACCGGCGGCGTCGAACTGGTCGTCCGCCCACATCTGGCGACCCTTGCCGCCCGGCAGGCCGCAGTCCTGGACCTTACCCCCAGCCGACTTGATCGCGTCGGTGAGCTTCTTGGGGACCGGACTCAGCCGGGCCTGAGGATTGGCTGCCCGCTCCCAAACGATCACCAAGGTCGAATCGGGTGCCGGATCGTCGAGGTACGCGACGAGCGGAGCGACGTCCTCGGCGACGAAACGCCCGGCGTTGCGGGCCACGACGACCCGCGAGCCGAACATCGACACCGTGGACGCCGAGATGAGCACGTCGCCCAGCGAGTAGTCGTCCCCGCTGAACTCGGTCAGCACCTCGTTGCGGTCGCTGTCACCCACCAGCGACTCGACGAGATCGCGCGCACCATCGGCCAGCAGCACCTCGTCTCCGCCCTTGACGAGATGGATGGGTACTCGCTCGGTCATCAGTACACCGCCTGGCCCGGTGATGGAGCCTGTCCCGGTGATGGAGCATGCTCCGCCCGGCGCTCGAGCAGCTCCGCGACTATGTCCACCGTTCGGCGGGCGCCACGCACGTCATGTGCCCTCAGTACCCGGCAACCGAGGCTGATACCCACCACGTGAGCAGCGTGACTGGCCTCACGCCTGTCCGTGACATCCAAGCAGAGCAGCTCGCCCAGGAATCGTTTGTTGGAGGCGGACAGGAACGCCGCGTATCCGAGCGCCACGAGCTGATCCGATGTCCGCAGCAGCTCCAGGGACTGGGGCTCGGTCTTGCCCAGGTCGAGACCGTCGTCGACCATGATGCGCTCCCGCGGAATTCCCGCGTCCAGTGCCATCTGTGCACGCTCGCCGAGGAAGTGACGGACATCGGCGCAGAGGTCCCGGTACACCGGCTCGGGGTCGGGGATCCGCGGTCCCAGGCGGATGTGGGTGGCGACGACACTCGCCCCGAACTCGGCGCAGATCGACAGGTAGTCGGGGGCGGCGAAGCCGGAGATGTCGTTGCCGACCGCCGCACCAGCCTCGAGCGCTGCACGGAGCACCACCGGGTTCCACGTGTCCACCGAGACGGGCACGTCGAAGCGCTCACGGAGCGCTGCAACCGCCGGAACGACGCGCTCGAGCTCCTCCTCGGTACCGACTTCGGGTCCCGGCCCGGCCTTCACGCCGCCCACGTCCAAGAAGTCAGCGCCGTCGTCGACGAGTGCTTCCGCCTTCGACAGGAACCCGTCGAAGGCGAAGTATCGACCACCGTCGAAGAACGAGTCCGGAGTCCTGTTGAGGATTCCCATCACGAGTGCTCGATGGGTGATGTCGTACCGGTGGTCCGGACCCAGCTCCAGGATCACGGACCCAAACTACACGGCCCCTCCGACAGCCCTATCTGCACAGCGTCCTCGCTCACATCCACGTCCACTCCCCCTACTGAGAACGACTCCGGACCGGACACGCGTCCCTCGTCGAGACGTCGCCGGACCGGCCACTGCTCGGCGACCGACGCGCCGACACGGCCCGCTCCTCCACCCACCACCAACACGTCGACCCGTCTGACTCCCATGGATGAAAGGGCCGTGAGCGTAGCCACCCCGCGAGCTCCGCGTGAGAGTTTCACCACCACTGCGCCACATCCTCCTACGACGACATCCACTCCCTTCGCCGGGCTGAACACCCCGGCGCCGGGTCGGCTCGGCCAGCACGAGATGACCACCACGACAACGGCAGCGACCAGGACGAGTCGTCGACACACACGCAGCGCCGACAGCCCCCAGGGCCGCTCTGCCGCACACGCTCCGACCGACCGCGACCTGGCGACGACAGCCAGAGCCACGAGTGTCACCACGGCCGCCAACCGGGCGATCCCGATGGGTCGGCACGGCACGCCGGAAGCGACCGCTGCGACCATGTCCACCCATCCGACTGCAGCCCGGCACGGCAGCTGCAGGACCGCGGCGATCGGTTCTGCCACCAGACCTGCCACAGTGCCCACGGTCATGCCGAGCACCATCACCGCTCCGGCGACGGGTACGGCGAGCAGGTTGGCAGGTACTGCCATCGGGGAGCTGGTCGATCCGATCGACGCCAGCAGAGGTGCAGTCGCCAGCTGCGCGCACACAGTCGCTGATAGCGGTACGCGCAGCCAACTGGGGCCGGGCAGATGCATCGCCACGAGTGGAGCCGCGAACACGAGCGCGAGCGTCGCGGTCACCGACAACGAGAACCCGATCGAGTGCACCATCAGGGGATCCACGATCAACAGGACCACCACGGCGACCGCGAGCGCCCGCGACGTCGACAACGACCTGCCGCTCGAGAGTGCGGCTGCCGCGACCGATGCCATGACTGCCGCCCGGAGCACCGACGGGTCCGCCCGGGTGACCAGCACGAAGAACACCAGGACGAAGCAGGTCGCCGCCCAACGCGCGCGCCGTTCGAACCTGGCCAGCACGGGTGAGAACAGGAGCAGTAGGAACCCGACGTTCTGACCGGACACGGCGCTCAGATGGGTGAGTCCAGCCGACCGGAACCGGAACTCGCGCAGAGCGGACAGGTCTCGGTCGTCGCCTATCACCATCCCCAGATACAGCGGGCTCCGCTCCTGGTCGAACGACCGTGAACCGGCGGCGAGCACGTTCCTGACACCGTTGGCCAACCGGTACCACGGAGCGGCCGGAGGACCCCGTTCGAGACTACGGACCGCAAGCCTTGCGACGAGGTGGTTGGAGCGGACCCACCCGACCGGTGCGTTGCGCAACGGTCGGGGGCGTCCCTCCACGACCACGTGATCACCGGTCGCGAGCGTCGACAGGGGTCGTCCGACATCTCCGTCGACAGCTGCCGCGTATCGGCGACCGGCGAACTCCAGCAGCACCTGCCAACCGAAGTCCGACCGCTCCGGGTCCCCCACGAGAAGAGCGATTCCGCTCACGCTCGCGGGCGGTTCGACAGCGAGTGCTCGAAGCTGCTCGCCGGCGTTCGCCCCCGTGAACAGGATCGCTGACGCCGCCAACAGCAGCGGTTCTCGGACAAGAACGCCCGTGACCACCATCACAGCGACCGACACCAGGGCGGTGTTCCGATCGAGCGGCAAGGTCAACCACGCCGACAGCGTCACCGCTGCCGCTACGAGCAGATGAGCCACGTCCACACGCTGCAGCGACGACCGAGCAAACCTTGCGTGTGCGCCCGGAGGTGTGGACCCGCTCTCGGAAGCCGAGCTGTCCCGGCCGGCACCCAGGCTCATGACCCGACGGAGACCAGATCCCTGAGAGCATCGAGCTTCGCCTCACCGATGCCACGTACGTCGAGGAGGTCATCAACACTACGGAAGGGCCCTTCCTTCTCGCGGTGGCTGATGATCGCCGACGATGTCGCCGGCCCGACTCCAGGCAGGGTCTCGAGATCCTGCGCGGTTGCCGAGTTCAGGTCGATCGGCGCGGACTGCGATCCGGCGGACGACGACCCATCCCCCGCCGAGGACCCGCCCGTGCCACCCGAACCGACCACTGTCGGCGGTTCCTGGCCCACCACGGGCACCACCACCCTCTGGCCGTCCTCGAGCGGCGCCGCCAGGTTGACCCGATCGGGATCGGCGTCCGGCCGGAGCCCTCCTGCAGCCGTGACCGCGTCGACGACTCTGCTACCCGCCCCGAGGGTGACCACTCCTGGCGAGGCCACGGCGCCGACCACGTGCACCACGAGTCCGGCGTCGGCGACGGTCGTCGCGACCTCCTGCTCGGACCCGGTGTCGGATCCAGACCCACCTGATTCGGACCCATCTGACTCGGACCCAGCTGATTCGGCAGCGCTGTCGGCCACCATCGGCAGGCTCTCCTCCACGGGGGCGGGGCGCCGGAACACGAGGACCAGGATCACAGCGACGGTGGCGAGGACCAGGGCGGCGACCCGTACCCGGCGTCCACGTGGAGCCTCGGTGGACCCGCTGTCACGGACAAGGCGGTCAAGTGCTGCCTGGGCCCGCCCGGTGGCGTCGGTGAATGCCCCGTCGTCGACCACTGTGGCCGTCCCCTTCGATCAGCAGCGCGCGACTGTTCAAGGCGCCGCGTGGGCTTCTGGGGGAAGGCCACGAACGGTAGCCGCCGAGGTCGCCGGGCCGACGCTCAGCGATGAGGGTCGCGCTCCCCGGCCAAAACAGCAGGGCGGTCCAGACCAGCAGGGCCGGGCTAGAACAGCTGGGCGCTCAGCTTGCGCCGCCAGTCGACCTTGGTCGGGTCGTCGTCGGCGAGCAGCTCGAGCAGGTCGACGAACTCACGCCGGGCGTCGTCGTCGGCCTTCACCGATCGCAGCAGCTCGGCCAGGCGACCGTCGATTCCCGACGCCGCCACAGGGCCACGGCGAGCCAGCGCGGCCACACGGCGGGTGTCGGGTGACTCGGGGATGCGCTCGAGCAGGGCCAGCGCCTCCGCGCCACGCTCCTCACCCGCGTACAGCTCGGCGAGCGAGATGACTGCCTCTACGTTGTCGGCCTCCAGCTCCAATGCCGCCAGAAGTGACGCCTCGTCGCCGACCTCGACGAGCCGCTCGACCTCGCTCAGCTCCTTCGGGGGCAGGAGCCGCTGCACGAAGGCCCGCACCTCTGCTTCGGGCAGCGCACCCAGGAACGAGTCGACCGGGCGGCCGTCCTTGATCGCATGGACCGCGGGTATCGACTGTGCGCGGAAGGCCTGGGCGATGGCCGGATTCGAGTCGACGTCGACCTTGGCCAGCTCGACCCCTCCGTCGGTTTCTGCCACGACCCGTTCGAGGATCGGTCCGAGGGTCTTGCAGGGGCCGCACCACTCAGCCCAGAGGTCGACGAGCACGGGCACTACAGCGGAGCGATCTATGACAGCTGTCTGGAACGTGGCATCGGTGACGTCGACCATGGCCAGGGAGTTTAAGGGTGGCGCTTCGACGGCCGTGATCACCGCGCGGCAACTAGCGTGGTCGCCCCGCCCCTTCCACCCCTACCGATCCCGGAGCGCGCCGTGAACGACGCAACCGACCTGTCCCCAGACTCACCCCGTTCGGGGGCGACGTCCGGTGTTCCCGACGGGATCGACGCGGCCGGCGTGACCCGCTGGTTCGCCCAGCACGTGCCCGAAGCAGCGGCACCGCTGCGTTTCGAGTTGATCGCCGGCGGCCACTCCAACCTCACCTACTCGGTCACGGACACGACTTCGCGCCGGTGGGTGCTGCGTCGACCTCCGCTGGGTCAGGTACTTGCAACCGCTCACGACATGTCCAGGGAACACACGATCATCTCGGCTCTCGGCCCGACGGATGTCCCTGTGCCACCGACTGTCGGGCTGTGCGATGACCCGTCGGTCAACGGAGCGCCGTTCTACGTAATGGACTTCGTCGAGGGCAGGGTGATCCGCTCGCACGACGATGCCGCTTCGCTCGACGCGGCCCAGCGGTCCCGTGCCGGCGAGTCGATCATCGACGTCCTCGCATCGATCCATGCTGTCGACGTCGACCGAGTCGGGCTCGGAGAACTGGGCCGTAAGGAGGACTACGTGGCCCGCCAGCTGAGACGCTGGTACACCCAGTTCCAGGGGTCCGAGGCACAGGTCGACGGCGGCCTCGGCCTGCAGGCGGTCCACGACGTCCACGACCTGTTGGCCCGCACGGTGCCGCCGCAGGGCCCTGCCACGATCGTGCACGGCGACTACCGGCTCGACAACTGCATGCTGGGCGCGGACGGATCGATCGCGGCAGTGCTCGACTGGGAGATCTGCACCCTCGGAGACCCTCTGGCAGATGTCGGTCTGCTTTGGGTCTACTGGTCCGACCCCGACGAGGACGCCGTGATGCCCCAGGCCTCACCGACTGCACTCGACGGCTTCCCTCGCAAGCGCGAACTCATCGAGCGCTACGCAAGGGCATCGAGTAGGGACCTGTCCGACCTTCCGTTCTACGTGGCGTTCGGCTACTGGAAGCTCACCTGCATCATCGCCGGCGTCTATGCGCGTTACGCCGGCGGCGCCATGGGTGACGTCCCGGCGCAGACGATCTCGGGTTTCCGCCACATGCTCGACCACCTCACCGAGCTGACACGCGATGCATCGAAGGAGATCTCATGAGCGAGAACCCCCTGGTCGAGGTCCACTTCGCACCGGAGCTCACCGAACCCGTGATGGTCGTCGCGCTCGATGGCTGGATCGACTCGGGTGCGGGCGGAGCCAATGCGATCGCAGCCCTGCTCGCAGCGACGAACGCCGAGACGATCGCCGAGTTCGACGCCGACCGCCTCCTGGACCACAGGTCGCGCCGACCGATCATGCACCTCGTGAACGGTCTGGTGACCGGGCTGACCTGGCCCGCCATCGAGCTGCGTGCCGGCACCGACAACGCCGGCAACGATGTGTTGGCACTCGTCGGTGCCGAACCGGACTACGAGTGGCAGGCGTTCGCCGACACCGTCGTCGAACTGGCCGACGACCACGAGTGCCGGATGATCGTCACCCTCGGCGCCTACCCCGCTCCAGTCGCCCACACCCGTCCTACTGCCTTGTCGATAACGACGTCGTCAGCGGACCTATCAGGCTCTCTGCACGGGTACGTCCGTGGCACGCTCGACGTCCCCGCCGGCATCCACACCGTCATCGACGTCACAGCGAACGAGGCCGGTCTGCCGACACTCGGGCTCTGGGCCCAGGTCCCTCATTACGTTGCGTCCATGCCATACCCGGCTGCGAGCGTGGCGCTTCTCGAGGGCCTCGGCGACGTCGCCGGACTGCGGGTCGACGCCGGCCAGCTTCCGTCGGACGCCCGCGGCACCAGGGTGCGGCTCGACGAGCTGGTCGCCGAGAACCCCGAGCACCGCACGATGATCAGCCAGCTCGAGGAGCTGATGGACCAGGGCCTCGGTGGTCCCGACGATGCGCCGACGATCGATTTCGACAGCCTGCCAAGCGGCGACGAACTGGCCGAGGAGCTCCAGGAGTTCCTGCGGGACCACCCCGGCGACAGCTGACCACCCCGGCTCACTCCTCTGGTAGGGGCTCGTACTCGGGCAGGGTGATGCCGGGCGGCAACTCGTCGTAGACGGTCACCGCACCTTCGGGGTCGAACACCTTCGGCTCGGTCTCCGGCCACTCGCCGGGCAGGTATCGCTCACCGCCGTCGACGTACGCCCAGAGCCCGCGGCCGTTCTTGCCGGTCTCGTCTACACCTTCTGCCTCGGCGTCCCACCAGACCTCGGTCTGATCGTCCACCCCGGCGTAGTCCACTCCCGGCCAGATGCCGCGCTCACCCCAGGAGATCTGGGGTGAGAGGACGTTGCCGGGGATGATCTGCGCACCGAAGACGGCGCGCTGGAACATCTCGTGGGTCAACTCGGTGCCCGCCCCCTGGACGACGGAGTAGATGAACTGGAGGTTCGGCAGGATCAGCGGCGCGGTGGAGCGGGCCGGAGGGTCCTCGCCGTAGTACCAGTGGTACAGCGACACCGCACCCGCGACCGATGGAGAGACGCGGGCGAACAGGTTCGAGGGACCGAACGCGTGACGCCACTGCTCCTGGTCGTAGGTGCGTCCGAACACCGAGGTGTCGACCAGCGACGAGCCGGTCACCACCCATTCGGGGAAATAGTCCTGGGCGGTCGCGTTCTGCGTCAGGGCCTGCGGAGCAAGGGGGTCACCGACGTAGAGGATGGTCGTGACGCCTCTCGACTTCATCCGGGCGAGCATCTCCCGTGCCTGGCCGCCCAGCGAGATCGGATCGGTGAACGACGCGACGTCGGCGAAGGTGACCCCGTAGTCATCGGCCAGCACCTCCTCCATCCGTTCACGGAGCGCCTCCGCCTCGGGACCCGACGAGAGGTAGATCAGACCGAACATGCGCTGCTCGTCCCGGACGGCATCGCCGCCGAAGCTCGCCGGCCGACCGGCCAGGCGCTTGCCGACGTACTCGGCGGCCATCGACTGTGACTGACCGGTGTTCTTCTGCAGGTCCCAGACGTAGGGGGCCCGCTGCTCGTACCACTCGGTAGTCCTGCCCGGCACGCAGGACACGCACATGATCTCGTTCGCGGCGAGTGTCTCGGCGAACGCATCGCTCAGCATCGGCCCTCCGATCACAGCGAACGGCTCGATGTCACGCGCGATCGTCTCGGCGTCGGTGGTGGCGGCGACGTCGTCGCTGATCGACCCCGTGGCGTCGTAACGAACCAGTTCGATCCGCCGGCGATACGTCTCGAAGTAGCGGCCCAGCAACTCGCTGTAGCCCTGGTAGGTGGCGAACGTGTCCGACGGCGTGTCGTCCGCTCCCACCTGCCGGTAGACGAAGCTGAGAATCGGGTCGTTCTCCTGCGGCACGTAGACGACGACGCGAATCGAGTCGCTGGTGACCCCCGTGTCGGTGGCTCCGCCTGCAGGCCCCGCATAGGGAGCGAAGCAGCCTGGCGGTGGAGCCATCGGCAGCGCGAGCACGCCATTGGCGACGTCGCAGCGGTCACCCCAGTCGATGTCGCCGACCTCGCCACGCGCCTCCGCGACCGAGAAGGGCAGAACACCCGGTGGTAGCTCGACATCCGCAAGCTCGCCCGTGCTCGGTGGAGCCGACGAGGTTGTCGCGGACTCCTGCGCCGGGGTGGTCGCGATCAGAGCGGCGACGAGCGCTGCCAGGACCACCAGCACGACAGCAGGGCCGGTGCGGGCGATGCGCCTCGTACGCTCGGACCCGGCAGGATCGTCCATTGCCCTCATCGGTCACTCTCCTCGGACTGTCGAGTCATCGTCCCGTCCGTCTGGCTGCCGGCCCTGAAGCCGTCGCCTGTCCCCGACCGGTGGACCGACGCCATGTCATCACCCAGGTAGGACGCCACGACAGCCGGATCGTTCAGCACCTTGCCGGGTGGGCCCTCGGCGATCACCGAGCCTGCCTCCAGGGCGACGAGCCGATCACACACCGAGGCGACCAGGGGCATGTCGTGTTCTATGACGACCATCGCACAACCGAGCTCGACGCGGATACGCGAGAGGATTCCGCCCAGCTGCTCGACGTCGCGTTGAGCCACTCCCGCGGCCGGCTCGTCGAGCAGGAGCACGTCCGGCTGGTGCGCCACAGCGCACGCGAACTCGACGATGCGCCTCGTGCCGATCGAGAGATCCGACGTGAACGCGTCGCGGTAGGGATCCAGACCGAAAAGGTCGAGCAGTTCGAGGACCCGTCGCATCACCGCCGCCTCGCTGTCGAACGCCGCGGGCAGGCGGAGGGCGGGGTTGATCATGTCGCGCACGATCGTCGACCGTTCCAACGCCACTGCGACTGCCTCGGTGACGGTCAGACCCGGGAACAGATGCCCACCCTGGAACGTGCGGCCGAGCCCCGCTCCGGCTCGCTCGTGGGGAGATCGTCGGGAGACGTCGACCCCACCGATCCGGACATGTCCACCGTCGAGGGGCTGATAGCCGCAGATCAGATCGAGCAGCGTCGTCTTACCGGCGCCGTTCTGGCCGATCAGACCGACGATCTCCCCGGGAGCGACGGCGAAGCTGACATCGTCCACCGCCGAGATCCCACCGAACCGGCGAGTCACCGATGTGAGCTCCAACGCCTCCGGCGAGCGCCTGTCGGCCCGAACTACGGATCGTTGCTCGACAGACGCAGCGCCCTCGGCCAGGAACGCTGCGCGCAGCAGTTCGGGATGCTCGACCAACTCGTGTGCCGGTCCCGCGTACCGGATCCGGCCGCGCTCGATGAACAGCGCGCTCGTAGCGATGCCGAGGGCGACGTTGATCGATTGTTCGACCAGCACGACGGTCGTGCCCTCTGACGCAACCCGACGGACGAGTGAGGCGAGCTGACCGACCACGACAGGCGCGAGCCCCATGCTGAGCTCGTCGACGAGGAGGAGCTTCGGTCGTGACAGCAGCGCCATCGCCAACGCGAGCATCTGCTGCTGCCCACCCGACAGGTTGGCCGCCGGCTCGTCCAACCGGTCGCGCAGGACTGGGAACACGTCGAGCACCTCGTCGGTCCGCTCTGCCAGCCCGGCCCGGTCACGCCTGAGCTGCCACCCGGCTGCGCGCAGGTTCTCGGCGACGCTCAACGACGGGAAGGTGCCGGCACCGCCGGGCACCTGGGCGACACCCAACGACGCGATCTCGTTCGGCGGTGCGTGGGTGATGTCTCGACCGTCGAGGACGACCGCTCCGAAGTCGGCCTCGGTGACACCAGAGATGGCTCTGATCAGAGTCGACTTGCCGGCGCCGTTGGTTCCCAGCACTGCGAGCACCTCCCCCTCTGCCACCTCGAAGTCGATGTCGTGGAGGATCCGGACCTGCCCGTAGCCCACCTGCAGGTCCTTGACGACGAGCAGCTTCGAGCGGCCGTCCTCTCGCTCGATCAACGCCTGCGAACGTGTGGCCGATGCCCGCCACGCGTCGTTGATGTCACGCTCGACGACCGAACCGCCGGTGGAGATGATCAGCCCGCCGACGACGAGGATCGGCACCATGACGAGCATCCCGAGACGGATGCCGAACGTGTCGGAGACCCAGCCGATCAAGGGCAGCATCGCCAGACCCGGGATCGCCCACCAGGCCGCGATCGAGAAGCCGACGGAACGGGCGCGGGCCGGGATGGCCAGGGAAAGGGTCGCGAACAGCCCTGGCAACAAGATGGCGAGAACGGTTGTGAGAGCGATGTTGGCGACGATCGTCAGCGGCAACGTCGGCGCCAGAGCAAAGCATGCGACCAGGGCGGAACAGGCGAAGGCGACGCCGCGCAGCAGCCGGAAGATCAGGTGGGGACCGCGCAGGAACAATCTGGTCCCGAGCCGCGCTCCGACCGCCAGACCGAGGAACTGGAACGGTTCGGCCACCGCTGCCAGATAGCCGCGCTCCAACTCGTCGAGCCGGTACACCTCTTCGTAGAGGAGCCCTGCGAGGGAGATGAAACCGACGATCGCAACCGCCAGAAACGGCACCGAGTACCACATCCGGCGCAGCACATCGATCTTCCACAGGAGCCGCCACGCCTCGGCGAAGCTCGGCGGAACCTCGGCCGTCTCTGCCACGTGTTCACCCGCGCCCGCCGCACGGCGTTCCTGCGCTCCTCTGACCGGGTCGCGCAAGCGCATGCCGAGCACGACCAGGACGACTGTCGGCACAGCGAACACGAAGAACGGGACCCGCCAGCTGAACGCAGCCGCCAGCCCTCCGGCGAGCAGAGGCCCCGCGAAGTTGCCGAGCACGTTCGCAGCGCGGTGGAACGAGAACACCGCCGGGCGACGGTCGACCGCGTACCAGTCCGACAGCAGAGCGTTGTGTGTGGGGTCCACGACCGCCCGGCCGATGCCGGTACCGACCCGGGCGACGAGCAGCATCCAGATCGTGGTCGCAGCACCTGTCATGACCGAGAACACAGCCCAGGCGGATGCGCCGACGAGCGTTATCGCAACCCTGTTGCCGCGGTCGGACGCGATCGCGATGGGCATCTGCATCGCCAGCGCGCCGAGTGCCGTGACACCCACCAGAGTCAGGACACCGGTGTTGGACATGCCGAACGCGTCGCGGATGTTGGGCAGCAGGATGCCGAAGCCCGTGCGGTCGAGCTCGTCAACGGCGTTCAGGCCGAACAGCACGAGCAGAGGGAACACGGGCCCGTCACCGACCATCGCACGCAGCGATCGTCGCGGCCGGCGCAGACCGGCGCCCCAGCGCCGTGGGTCGACGACCCCACGGGACGACTCGCGGAGGTCGAGAAGTGTGATGCGATCGGCGTGGCTCACGACTCGCGCACCTCGCCGGTCTCATCGGACGCGGTCTCATCAGACGCGGTCTCATCAGACGCGGTCTCGCCGGGCAGCGTCACACGTCCGAGCAGGGCGTCACGACCCCGCCAGAGCAGACCGGACAGCCCTTCCGGAAGTACGAGCAGAACCACCAGGACTCCCAGGCCTGTGGCAAGCACCGACCACGGGGCCGGCAGCAACCATTGGGCACCGCGCTGGAACACCGCTCCCAGGACCGCTCCGGTCAGGCTGCCGAGGCCACCGATGACGGTCGCGACGAAGACCGTGAGGCTCTCCTCGGCGCTGTACGTGACGGAGCGGAAAGAGGCCTGGTGGATCACCATCACCACTCCTGCCCAGGCGGCGACGAACCCCGACAGGGCGAACGCGGACAACTTGGCGCGGGTGGGGTCGACTCCGAACGCGGCGGCACCGTCCTCGTTGTCGCGCAGTGCCACCAGGACCCGACCGCTACGGCTCCGTCGGATTCCGCGGAGAGCGACGAATACGACGGCGAGGACGCCCAGCGCGAAGTAGTAGAGGCGCATCGGGGTGTCCAGCGGTATGCGACCGAACAACGCCGGTCGTTCGAAAGACCCTGTTGGGATCACTTCGACAGCACGGTTGGAGAACACCCATTCCGACGCGGCGAGCGAGACGGCGAGCGTGGTCACAGCCAGGTACAGACCACGGAGTCTCAGAGCCGGCAGGCCCACGACGACGGCCGCGGCGGCGCCGAGTGGTCCGGCGATCATCATCGACACGAACGGATCCCACCCTCTTTCCACGGTGCACCACGCGCCAACCGCCGCGCCGACCCCGACGAAGACCATCTGTCCGAGCGACACCTGACCCGCCCAACCGGTGAGGACGACCACCGACGTACCGATGATCGCGAAGATCACAACCACCCCCGCCTTGAGCTGACCGTTGGTGCCCATCGCCAACGGTCCCAGCACGACGAGCAACGCCAGCGCCGACCCCGTGGCCCATCGGGCGAGCCTGACGACGCTCAGCCGGGCCACCGCTGTCGGAACCCGGCGCACCTCAGTCGTCGAGGCGAAGCTCGCCGAGTCGTCGCGGTCGGCGCGGGTGGCTCCCCGCCGCTGGATCAGGAGACTGGCGATGATCAGAGCCGCGAGGATCGGCGCGACGAGTGCCACGTCGCCTGTGTTCCAGCGGATGCCGGTCTCGAGCAACCCCAGGCAAACCGCTGTGGTCGCGATGACGACCATGTGGGTCATCCGTCCGATCACGAGCGCTGCAAGGGCACGCAGGACTATCACCAGGCCGGTGCCGACACCGAAAGGCAGGTTCGTGACCCCGGCGGTCAGACAGACCGACACGAACGAAAGCAGCGCGGCGAGCGTCCAGACCTGCGCCTCGAGACGACGGACCGGTATGCCCAGACCCGCTGCCCGGTCGGGGCGATCGGCTGCTGCGCGCACAGCGATTCCGGTGTCGGTCAGGCGCAGGAACGCGGCAAGACCGCCGATCAGCAGTGGTGCCACGATGAGTGCGATCAGGTCGTTCGCATCGAAGTTGACCTCCCCGACACTGAACGAGACCTCGAAGGGGGCCGGCAGGCTGCGGATCACCGGGCCTTCTCCCCACGCCCTCGGAAGCACCAGTGCCGCGAAACCCAGTATCTGGGCCAGCCCCAAGGTCGCCACCGTGAGCTGCAGCCGGGGCGCCCGGTAGAATCGCCGGACGACGAGCACGTCGGCCAGGAGCCCGACGATCAACGCCGAGGCGAACCCTGCGGCCATCCCGACGATCCACGGGAGGCCGACGATGGTGACCAGGAGAACCGTCAGCGTCGCCGGGAACACGCCCAGGTCTCCCTGCGCGAAGTTGACGACCCGGTTGGATCGCCAGACGAGTGCCAGCCCGACCGCCCCCAGCGCGCCGAGCAGACCGATGATCAGACCGGAGAACGCGGCACCGAGCGGCACCGGGAACAGGGTCACCTGGACTGCGACGATCAGCGCCGCCGGAGCGAGAAGCCACGCGTCGACACGACGATCAGGCGCTCTCCCCCCTCGTACGGACAACGCCACCCCCCGATGTGCGCACCTGCCGCCGGTCACCCCGGAACGGGGGCGACCGTAGTACGTGACGGGACTCCAGGTCGGGGGTCGGTGGTCGGTACAGACCCGGAGCCGGGCGGGTCAGCCCAGACGGGAGAGCTCGCCCGATCCGTACTGCTGCTTGCAGGCCGAGCGCTGGAGCTTGCCGGACGACGTCTTGGGCACTGTCCCCGGCTCGACGAGCACGACTTCCTTGGGGGGAATGCCCACGGAGTCGTTGACCACCCGGGTGACTTCCCGCGCGATCCCGACGGGATCGTCGCCCCGCGCCTCGGCGACCACGATGATGTTCTGTGCTCCGTGGCGCCCGTCGGTACCGAAGGCGATGATGTTGCCGGGGCGGACACCTGCGACCTCACCGGCTGCCTTCTCGACGTCCTGGGGGTAGATGTTGCGTCCGCCGACGATGATCACATCCTTGATGCGGCCGCACACGACCAGCTGACCGTCGACGGTGTAGGCGAGGTCGCCGGTGTGCAGCCAGCCGTCGATGATCAGCGCGTCGGTCGACTCGGCATCGTTGAAGTAGCCGCTGGTCAGCGAGTTGCCGGTTATTCGCAGCTCACCGACCTCCCGCTCCGAGCAGACCTCGCCGGACTCGGGGTCGACGACGGAGACCTCGAGTCCCGGCACCGCCCGGCCCAGCACGACCAACTCGGTCGCGCCCCCGCTGCCGGCTTCGACTGCGATTGCCTTGCGATCCGACTCGAGAGCCTCGCGGTCCACCCAGTCGGTCTGCAGTCCGGCGCCGGGTGTGGGGAACGTACCGGCGATGCAGACCTCGGCCATCCCGAACGCCGGGAACGCGCCCTTGGGCGACAGACCGAACCGCTCACCCGCTTCGAAGAACCCTCGGTATGTCTCCGGGTCGACCGGCTCGGCGCCGTTCAACCAGACGCGCATGTGGGACAGGTCGAGCTCCTCGTCGCTGCGCTTGAGAGCCCTCGTCGCCAGGGCGTACGAGAAGTTCGGCCCGGCAGTACCGGTGCCGCCGAATTCGCTGATCCAGCGCAGCCATCGGATCGGCCGCGCCAGGAAGTCCTGGGGAGCACCCTGGACGAGCGTGCAACCGAGCGACATCGGGATCGTCAGAAGGCCGACCAGACCCATGTCGTGATACAGCGGCAGCCACGACACGATCACGTCCTCGGGGACGATCTCGGCTGCCTGCCAGGCACCGTCGAGGTTGTTGCAGATGGCCCGGTGAGAGAGCATCACGCCCTTGGGTTCCGAGGTCGAACCAGAGGTGAACTGCAGCACGGCGAGCGAGTCCGGGTCGCTGTCGGGGCGACGGTAGGCATCCTCCCCCGGCATGTCGTCCGCGAAGAGCTCGTCAAGGGTGACGAACGGCGGATCACCCGGGACCGGTTCGATGAACGCAGCGAGGTCCGGGTCGATCACGACGATGCGGGTGTTCGACCGGTGGATGCGGGCGCGCGTCTGGGCGATGAACTGGTCGAGTGCAGCCATACGCATGGGAAGCGGCATCGTCACCAGCGCTGCCCCGCTCAGCCAGGTCGCCTGGATGGTCGTGACCAGCCGGCGGGTCGTCGGCCCGATGAGCGCCACGTGGTCGCCCGGTCGCACCCCCCTCGCCTGGAGCCCTGCCGCAGCTGCCCGGGCGTCGCGGTGGAGGTCGTCCCAGCCGATGGTGACCGTGTCGTCGCCGTTGGCGAAGGTCATCGTCCCCCGGGGGTTAGCGGCTACTGACTCGATTCGATCGATGAGCGACAGCACGGTTGTCTGACCTTCCCGTGGGCGTTGCGGTTACGGCCCCGAGCTCAGACGACGAAGTTCACCAGCTTCGGGGGCCGTGCGATGACCTTACGCGGCTCACCGGACCCCAGCTGAGCGCGCACCTTCTCCGAAGCGAGCGCAGCCTCGACACAAGCCGATTCGTCGGCGTCGGCGGCGATCTCGATCCGATCACGCACCTTGCCGTTGACCTGCACGACGAGCGTCACGGAATCCTCGACCAGCATCGCCGGGTCTGGAACCGGCCACGGGCTCTCGTGCACGTGGGCGACCGTCGCGCCGTCACCGGGGTGTCGCATCGACCAGAGCTCGGCTGTCATGTGCGGGCATGCAGGGGCAAGCACGCGTAGCAACGTGTCGACCGCCTCTGCGAGGGTGGCGGCGTGGGCACCCTCATCGGTCTGGACGTAGCGGTACAGGTCGTTGACGAAAGCCATGTAGCGCGACACGGCCACGTTGTAGGACCAGCGGTCGAAGGACTCGGTGATGTCGGCGACCAGGCGGTGCGTCGCACGGATGATCTGCTGGTCTGCTGCCGTGATGTCCCCATCTCGCACCACGACAGCCAGGTCGGACCCGGGTACGGCCAGTCGCCACACCCGGTGGAGGAACTTGGCGCATCCCTCCAGGCCGACATCCTCCCAGTCGACGTCGTCCTCGGGCGGCTTCACCTGCAGGTGCGCCAGGCGCAGGGTGTCCGCACCGAGCGTGTCGATGATCTCTTCGGGTGCCACCAGGTTGCCCTTGGACTTCGACATCTTGGCGCCGTCCAGGCGGATCATGCCCTGGGTGAAGAGCCGTTGGAACGGCTCGCGCAGATCTGCCGGGACCAGACCCAGGTCCGACAGCGCCTTTGTGAAGAACCGGGCGTACATGAGGTGCAGCACCGCGTGCTCGGCGCCACCGATGTACTGGTCGACGGGCATCCATGCTTCCACCGCATCGCGACGGAACGGCAGCTCGTCGGACCACGGGTCACAGAAGCGCAGGTAGTACCAGGAGCTGTCTACGAATGTGTCCATCGTGTCTGTCTCACGGCGAGCGGGACCTCCGCACGTCGGACACTTCGTGTTCAGGAAGCCTTCGTGGAACTGCAGCGGCGACTGGCCGGTCGGCATGAACTCGACGTCGTCGGGCGCGAGGACGGGCAGCTGGTCCTGGGGCAGGGCCACGATGCCGCAGCCCTCGCGCGAGTCGTCGCCGTCGCAGTACACGATCGGGATCGGGCAGCCCCAGAACCGCTGGCGCGACAGCAGCCAGTCCCGCAGCCGGAAGTTGACCCGTCTCTCCCCGATTCCCGTGACCGACAGCCATTCGATTGCCGCTGCCTTCGAGTCCGGTACCGACATGCCGTTCAGCACCGGAGCGCCGTCGACAGAGTCGCCGGCCGGCGAGTTCACGTGCACCCCTTCGCCGCTGTACGCCTGGCCGTCCCAGCCGTCTGGCCGCTCGACGGTCTGGATGATCTCCAACCCAAACGCGGTGGCGAAGTCCCAGTCGCGCTGGTCCTCGCCAGGCACCGCCATGACGGCACCTGTCCCGTAGGTGGCCAGCACGTAGTCGGCGAGGAAGACGGGCACCGGCCTTCCGGTGAACGGGTTCGTGGCGAACGCCCCGGTGAAGCAGCCGCGATCCGCCAGGTCGCGCTCGGTCGACAGGCGGTCGATCTCGGAGGTGCGGCGCGCACGCTCGACGAACGCTTCGACATCCTCGCGACGGTCGGGTGTGGTGATCGTCCGCACCAGCGGGTGCTCGGGAGCGAGCACGCAGAAAGTCATGCCGTAGCTGGTGTCGGGACGGGTGGTGAAGACCCGGAAGCCCAGAGCCTCGCCACCGTCGGAGGTGACGGGCTCGCCTGCGCGGTCCACGACCTGCATCGCGAACTCGACGCCCTCGGAGCGTCCGATCCAGTTGCGTTGCTGGACCACCACGCGCTCGGGCCAGTCGACCTTCTCGAGGTCGTCGAGCAGCTGCTGGGCGTAGTCGGTGATACGGAAGTACCACTGCTCCAGGTCACGCTTCTCGACCATCGCACCGGAGCGCTCAGCTGTCCCGTCCGGCAACACCTGCTCGTTGGCCAGCACCGTCTGGTCGACCGGGTCCCAGTTGACCGGCGCCGCCTTGCGGTACACGAGCCCTGCGTTCAGGAACTGCAGGAAGATCCACTGGGTCCAGCGGATGTACTCCGGATCGTGGCTGCGAACCTCGCGACGCCAGTCGTAGACGCCACCGATGCGGGTGATGGAGCTGCGCAGCTGCTCGATTCGCTCGTCGGTGAACTCGCGCGGGTGACGCCCGGTCTTGATCGCCGCGTTCTCGGCCGGCAGCCCGAAGCTGTCGAAGCCCATCGGTGACAGGACCGCATCACCGCGCATCGTGCGATAACGCGTGAGCAGGTCGCCGAAGGTGTAATTGCGAACGTGTCCCATGTGCGCCGCACCGGACGGGTACGGGTACATGCACAGCACGTAGTAGCGGTCGCGGGGGTCGTCGTTGTCGACCTCGTAGGTGCGGTTCTCGCGCCAGAACTCCTGCCACCGCGGTTCGATCGCCTGCGGGTCATAAGTTGCGTAGGGCGGGCCGTCGGCGGAGGCGCCGCGCTCTGCGGAGGGCTGGTCGGACATCCCCGGATCGTATCGAGGCCCACAGCAAGGCCCCGAACCGGCCAGCTCGCACCCGCGACACAGCCAGCCTCCTGTGAGTTTTCACGCGTGACTCGGCTCCCGCTAGTGTGTGCGTCCCTACGGGGCCGTAGCTCAGTTGGCTAGAGCGCTTCCATGGCATGGAAGAGGTCGTGAGTTCGATTCTCATCGGCTCCACTCGGAGAAGCCCGTAGAGACAAGGGTCCGGCCGGTCGGCCGGACCCTTGTTCTTTCTCCGGATGCCCGAGGGGGGCCAAATGGGGGGCCGCAGCAGGGCCTAGATCGCTCAGCCAGTTCGCCAGTCGATGACAGGCGCATCGTTGTAGAGCTTCTCGATCCGGTAGAAGTCGCGCTCCTCGGTGTGGAACACGTGCACGACCACGTCGGTGTAGTCGATCAGCACCCAACGCCGCTCGGCGAGGCCCTCGACCGCGCGGGGCTTCACGTCGTGCAGCTCGCCGAGCTGCTCCTCGACCTCGTCGACCACCGCTTTGACCAGGCGCGGGTTGGATGCCGTTGCGATGACGAACCAGCCACAGATACCCAGCAGGTCCCCGACGTCGAGCACCACGACATCGGTCGCACCCTTCTCGTCGGCAGCGCGGGCTGCAGCGATCGCCAGATCCCTGGAGCTGAACCCGTCGGCGTCGTTCGAGCTGGTCATCCCTGGCCCATCTGGTCAGCGCCTGTCACGACCACGACGTCGACGTTCGTCGTGTCGGCATCGGTGGTCGTCTCTGTGGCCGTGATTCCCAGCGCTGTCGCTATCTGCTCGGCGGCCACTCTTGCGTCCTCACGCACCCACTCGACCCGGGTCTGGGCGACGTCGAAGCTCTCGGCGTTGCCGGTGAAGGCGACCTCACCGTTCGCTCCCACAACCTTGGGCGCAACCGTCTGCAACGTCGCCGGATCCGTCGTGCCGTTCAGCAGCTCGACGCGGGCCCGTTGCCCCGGGAACGCCGAGATCGGGAAGGGCACTTCGGCTGCGACCCACTGGGGCATCGACATCTGGTCGATCCTGTAGAGTGTGACGGGCGGTGTCACGTTCAGCGGGACTGCGAGCATGGGTACGACCGAGAACTGCGCTCCCCCGTCGCTGACCACCTCGTCGAGGAGCTCCGACGCAGCCACCACGTCGTCGCTGTCCGACCCGGATGCGGGATCGGACGCGGCTGCGGTCGACGAGGTGTCGGCGGCATCATCCTGCTCCCCCGCGCCCGCCTCGCCCAGCAGCGCCTTCCACACCAGTTCCTGGCGCAGAGCCCGGTTGGATTCGGAGTCGCGGTATCCGTAGAACGAGAGGAACTCCGCGACCTGTTCGGGCTCCAGGGTCAGCTCGCCGGCGGCGTAGCGGACCGCGGCATCCTCGTCCGAGGTTCCCTGGAGCACGTCGTCTGCCAACTCGATCGTCACCGGCCCGGTCCGACCTGCCAGGTCGGCTATCACCGAAGTCGGCACGGTGAGCGCAGCGGTCGTGCCGAACGACAGATCGGTGCCGAGGCGGATGCGGAGGACGTCGATCCCGCCATCGGCGAACACCTCCGCCGCGGATGCCGGCTGGGCGTCCTCGAACTCCCACAGGGTGGTGAAGGCCGGAATGGGTGAGATCGTGCGGTAACCGTCCCCCCGATCGACCACCAACAGCATGCCGGTCAGGTGCTGGCCGTCCTCCGACGTGGGCGGTGCGACCGAACCCTCAGCAGGTGGCTCGTCGGAGGTGAAGGCCAGGAGCGTCACAGCGGTCGGCTTCACGGCTGCGACATACCCGGGTGCTGCAGGGTCGGTGACCTTGTCGTCGGAGCCGCCCGTGATCCGCAACGCCGCTGACCAGCCGGCCCACACCAACCCGACCAGGGCGACGACGAAGAAGGCCGTCAATCCACTCTGGACGGCCAGTACTTTACGGTCACGGCGTCGACGCTGGTCTGCCCGGCGACGGCGAACGACCGGCTGCACGGTGTCATCGGCACCGTCTACCGAGGGATCCGGAGCCGACCCCGTGGGGTGTTCCGTTGGCGCCAACGTCATCCGGGCTCACGATAGAGGCCGCGCTCCCGGACCAGCGAGATCACAGGCTCCGGCACGAGGAAGCGCAACGACCTGCCGGTGGCTGCACGACGACGCAAGTCCGTGGACGACACATCCAGTCTGGGCACCTCCACGGTGACGCCCTCGAACCTCTCCGGGACGCTGGTGTCGACCCCCGGTCGGGCCACGACGACGAGCCGGCACAGGCGTGAGACATCCTCCGGGCGATGCCATGTGTGCAGCAGCGACGCCGCGTCGGATCCGAGGATCAGATGCAACTCGGCTCCGGGATGGATCCGGGACAGGTGTTCGAGAGTGTCCACCGTAAACGACGGTCCGCCGCGGGCAAGCTCGACGTCGCTCGCCTCGACGCCATCAACCCCTTCGACGGCGAGCCGCATCATCTCCATCCTCGTGGCAGCCGGCGTGATGTCCCGTGAGCCGACTTTCTGCCACGGTTCGTTCGCCACGACCATCAACACGACGTCCAGGTCGAGCTGCTCGAGCACGTCGACAGCGGTCACCAGGTGGCCGACGTGGGGCGGATCGAACGTGCCGCCGAGCACACCGACCCGTCGGACGGCACCGAGCGTTGGTTCGGCGGGGCCGGACGCCATCGCGGGAGTGTAGGTGCAACAGTCCTCAACTCGGCCGCCACCCGGCCGATACCAACCTCGTCGGAGAAAACCAACCTCCGACCCGAGGAAGGTGTTGAGACCAATGAGCGACTCCGTCGGGATGTACCTCAACGAGATCGGCATGGTGGCACTGCTCACCGCCGACGAGGAACGTGAGCTCTCCCAGATCATCGAGCTGGGCGCAGAGGCACGCATGCGCCGAGAGGCCGGCGACAACAGCCGCGAGGTCCGCCGAGCGATCGCTGCGGCGGATGCAGCGAAGGATCGGTTCATCAGGGCGAACCTGCGGCTGGTCGTCAGCGTCGCCCGCCGGTACCCGCTGCCCGCCGGCATGGAGCTGCTCGACCTGGTCCAGGAAGGCAACCTCGGGCTGGAGCATGCTGTCGACAAGTTCGACTGGCGCAAGGGTTTCAAGTTCTCGACCTACGCCACCTTCTGGATCCGCCAGGCGATCGGCCGGGCGCTCGATCAGAAGGCTTCGCTGGTACGGCTGCCGGGGGACCGTTCCGCTTCGCTGCGCGCCGCGCTGCGACAGGTGTCGGGCGATGCCGACGAGCTCGACGACGAGAACGCCCGCCTGCACCGCTTGACCACACCGACGTCGCTCGACCGCACCGTCGGCGACGACGACTCGAACGAGCTGGTGGACCTGCTCGCGTGCCAGAAGGCGGGTCCCGAGGAGCTGCTGCTCGACTCCGAGCACTCCGAGTGGCTCAACGGACTGCTCGACGTCCTGGATCCCAGGGCCCGCTCGGCGGTCGAACAGCGCTTCGGGCTGACCGACGGCCGTCGCCGCAGCTACCGGGAGGTCGGCGAGAACCTCGGGGTGACCGCTGAAGCCGCCCGCCGGCTGGTCAAGCGTGCAGTCAACACCGTGCGGGACCGGGCGATGGCGACCGCTTCCTGAAGCCGGTCCCGTCTTGGGCGATGCCGTGTGGCTGAGGCCCGCTTCGGCCCGGGGCGACTACCCCGGTAGCCTGTTCGGCGATGTCCGACAGCACCCCCCGCCCTGCCGAGGCACCCCCGTGGTCGCCGCAGTCCTGGCGCGCCCACGAGGCCGCCCAGCAGCCCGACTGGCCGGACCTCGGCCAGCTGGACGCAGTGCTCAAGGAGCTGGCCGGCTATCCCCCGTTGGTCTTCGCTGGCGAGTCGAGAGCCCTGACCCGTGCGCTCGGTGGGGTCGCCCACGGCAAGGCATTCCTGCTCCAAGCGGGTGACTGCGCCGAGTCCTTCGAAGCCTTCTCTGCCGACGCAATCCGCGAACGGCTCCGGGTGATCCTCCAGATGGCGGTCGTGCTCACCTACTCGGCCGGTGTACCCACCGTGAAGGTCGGCCGCATCGCCGGGCAGTTCGCTAAGCCACGATCCGCGAACACCGAGAAGGTCGGAGAGACGGAGCTGCCGAGCTTCCGCGGGCACCTCGTCAATGACATCGAGTTCACCGCAGCGGCGCGCACTCCGGTGCCGGAACGGCTGCTGCAGGCCTACAACCAGTCCGCTTCCACGCTGAACCTGCTGCGTGCGTTCACCACCGGTGGCTTCGCCGACCTCTCCCGCGTGCACCAGTGGAACCAGGAGTTCGTCGCGTCGAGCCCGGAAGGGCAGCGCTACGAGCAGCTGGCCTCCGAGATCGACCGGGCCCTGCGATTCATGGAGGCCTGCGGGCTGGACCACGAGATGCCAGCTCTGCACCAGACCGACTTCTGGACCAGCCACGAAGCCCTCGTGCTCGGCTACGAGGAGGCACTGACCCGCAGGGACTCCCTCACCGGCGACTGGTACGACTGCTCGGCCCACATGGTCTGGATCGGTGAACGGACCCGTCAGCTCGACGGAGCGCACGTCGAGTTCTTCAGCGGTATCAGCAATCCGATCGGCTGCAAGATCGGGCCCAGCGCCAGCACCGACGAGGTACTCGAGCTCTGCCAGGCACTCAATCCCGGGAGGATCCCCGGCCGGTTGACGCTCATCACCCGGATGGGGGCTGACGCCATCACCGACGGGCTCCGACCCCTGCTGAGGGCCGTCTCCGACGCTGGCCATCCGGTCGTGTGGGCTTGCGACCCGATGCACGGGAACACGTTCACCGCTCCGTCCGGTCGCAAGACGCGACACTTCGACGCGATCCTCGCCGAGATTCGAGGCTTCTTCGACGCCCACGAAGCCGAGGGAACCTGGCCCGGCGGCGTCCACGTCGAACTGACGGGCGACGACGTCACCGAATGCCTCGGCGGCGCCGACGACCTCCTCGACGACGACCTGGGCCTGCGCTACGAGACGATGTGCGACCCCCGCCTGAACGGCCGCCAGTCGCTCGACCTGGCGTTCCGCGTGGCAGAGCTGCTCAGGAAGGGCTGACTGACCCGAATCCCGACTGGCCCGAATCCCGACTGGCACAGTCATATTTCGGGGGCTTATTCTTGACCTGTCCGATCAGGTTTTGAACGAGCACGGAGTCGGCGCATGAGCACGATCGAGATCGACACCGACGGCAAGGTGGTCACTGGACCCGGCGCCCCGGTACAGATCGATCCGGCGATGATCGCCGACATCGAGAAGTTCGAGCGGTGCCTGGCCGGCTACCTGTCTGGCGAGATCGAGGACGACGTCTTCAAGGTCTTCCGCTTGGCCAACGGCATCTACGGGCAACGCCAGGGCGGCCACAACCAGATGGTCAGGGTCAAGGCACCGTACGGTTCGATCACACCCGACCAGCTCGATGCGCTGGCCGACATCTCCGAGCGTTACAGCCGCGGTTGGGGACACCTGACCACACGCCAGAATGTCCAGTTCCACTACGTGCAGCTCGAGAGGGTCCCGGATCTCCTATGGGAGCTGGCCAGGGTGGGACTGACCACCCGCGAAGCCTGCTCGGACACCGTCCGCAACGTCATGGGGTGCCACCTCGCCGGCGCATGCCCCCACGAGGTTCTCGACATCCAGCCGTGGGCGGATGCTGCGTTCTGGCACTTCCTGCGCAACCCGATCTCCCAGCGCCTCCCCCGCAAGTTCAAGATCAACTTCTCGGGCTGCGCCACCGACTGCGGCCAGGCGATGTTCAACGATGTGGGAGTCATAGCCGTCTCCCGCACTCTGGACGACGGAAGCACCGAGGCGGGGTTCCGGGTGTTCGTCGCCGGAGGTCTGGGGGCCAACCCGCACGCCGCACTCGCACTCGAGGAGTTCACACCACGTGAGCAGCTGCTGCCCACGATCGAGGCCTGCGTGCGCGTGTTCGAACAGACCGGCAACCGCGACAACAAGCTGCGTGCCCGCATGAAGTGGGTGGTGGACGAACTGGGCTTCGATGAGGTTCAGCGCAGGGTGCTGGCGTCACGGCGTTTCCTGATGGCCAGCTCGTCGTGGCCGGGGGGCATCCCGGCGCAGGTGACCGAACGTGGCGACGCGCCGGCCGGGCGTGGTTCAGGCGAGGTGACACCGGTCGGGCAGGGCCAACCGGTGTTCCTGCGGGGCACTTCTCCGCAACAGCGTTGGTCGGAGTCGAACGTCGTGCGCGGGGTCGCCAAGGGAACCGTCTCGGCGCTCGCATGGTCCCGACTCGGCGACGTGACCGCCGACCAGTTCCGAGGCATCGCATCGATCAGCAGGGACTTCGGCGCAGAGATCCGCATCACCAACCGACAGAACTTCGTGCTGCGCGACCTGACCGAGGACCAGCTCCCCGAGCTGTACACGCGACTTGGCGAGATCGGCATGGCGGAGGCGGGCGCCGAGCTGAGCCGCGACGTGGTCGCCTGCCCGGGGGCCGACACCTGCAACCTGGCTGTGACGCAGTCGCGGGGCCTCGCTGACGCCATCGGCGAGGCACTCGCGGAGGCCGGCCTGGCCGAGGTCGAGGGTGTGCGCACGAACATCTCGGGCTGCACCAACTCATGCGGACAGCACCACATAGCCGATATCGGCTTCTTCGGTGCCGAGCGTCGCGCTCACGGCCGCTCCGCTCCCGGCTACCAGATGCTGCTCGGCGGTTACGTCGGCGACGAGAAGATCGAGTTCGGCGCCAAGGCACTGCGGCTGCCTGCGAAGGCCGCTCCCGAGGCGGCGGTACGCGTCGTCGGACGCTACGCCGGTGAACGCGAGCTCGGTGAGACATTCCAGGCCTGGCTCGCCAGGGTCGGAGGAGCAAAGGCGGTCGCGGAGGGGCTCAAGGACCTCGACGAGTTCCCGACGCCCGAGACGGCTCCGGAGTTCTACGTCGACTACGGAGAGACGGGACCGTACGAGAAGGAGCTGGGCGAGTCGGAGTGCGCGGTCTGATGTCGACGACGCTCACGGCCACCAACCAGCCACCCGAGCCCCTGCCGGGCCCCTTCTCCCCCAGCCAGTTCAGCGACGACCAGCTGGCCGAGCTGAACGCGGAGTTCGAGTCGGCACCGGCTTCACGGATCGTCCGATGGGCCGCCGACAACTTCGGACCGCACATGGCGCTCGCCGCGTCGATGACCGACGCCGTTCTCATCGACCTGGCGGTCAAGGTGGCACCCGCGATCGAGGTGGTGTTCATCGACACCGGCTATCACTTCCCCGAGACGCTCGAGACCGTAGAGGTCGTTCGACGTCGCTACGGCCTCAACCTGCGCATCATGACCGTCGCACCACACGACGAGGAGCTGTGGAAGGTCGACCCCTCGAACTGCTGCTCCGCGGTCAAGGTCGGCCAGCTGGACCGGGCGCTCGCCGGCAAGGCGGCGTGGATGTCTGGCCTGCGGCGTGACGAAGCACCGTCGCGCGCCGGTGCCCCGATACTGGGACGTGACCTCCGCGGCCTGATCAAGGTGAACCCGCTGGCCAACTGGAGCGCGGCCGACGTCGACGACTACATCGCCCGCCACGAGGTGCCGGTCAACCCGCTGACGCTGAAGGGCTACCCGTCGATCGGTTGCATGCCCTGCACACAGCCGGTCGCCCCGGGCGAGGATCCTCGCTCCGGCAGGTGGTCCGGCCAGGACAAGACCGAGTGTGGTCTGCACCTGAGCTGAGGCTCGGTCCGGTTCACATCTCGATCTTGCGCGGCAGCGTCTCCGGCGTGGCCGGGCGACCGTCGTTGCCGAGCGGATGGTTGTTGTCGAACCATTCCGGACCGGGCCACATCCAGTCGTCGGAGACCTCGAGTCCACTGGTGTCGCGTCGGGCGAACCCCTCGGGGTGGTGGTAGTCACGGTAGCCGTCCCCTGAGCGTGGTCGTCCCGGCATCTGGAAACCATCGCCGGAATGGCGGCCCCGCTTGGAGAACGGCCCGAACTTCGGCTCGTCCGATCCCGGCACGACTCCCACGTGGTAGTCGCCGATCTCGTACTCCTTGATGTGCTGCACGGTCCACATGCCGTAGATGTGCCACATCAGCGACATCGAAGCCTCGTTGTCCACATGTGCGTAGCCGTAGACCCAGCGGGCCTCCGGGAAGTACTCGTCCACCGCGGCGCCCATCTCGTAGGCCATGGTTATCCCGACGGCGTTGCGACGGAAGTCCTCGTGCACCCAGAGGTCGAACAGGAACACCTCGTCCTTGGCCAGCTGGATCGGCAGGAGGCCACGCCGACCGTCGCCGGCGATCGGCGACTGGGTTATGAGCCACATCTTGCCGATCGCCTTGTCGGTCGGCTTGTGGATCGCCAGGATCACGACCGCACCGCGGGCAAAGGGCCCCTTCATGAGCTCGAGACGCTGTGCCGGCTCCAGTTCGACCAGGTGGCGGTCGGTGGGATCGAACACGACCTTGAAGTAGAAGTCGTCCCCGGCGGAGATGATCTCGTCCGCGATCAGCGGCAGCGGACGTACGACGATTGCGCACTCCGAGACGCGTGGCGTCACGGCTTCGAGACGCGGACCCACCTTCTGCTTGACCTTGTCGACCAACGACATCATGCCCCCCATCGGCTGACTGCAGGTTCGGCGTACCCTACGGCACCTGCCGAGGGCCGATTGACACTGCCGCGAACGAGGACCACGATGGCGGTCGTGACCGGAACGACCGACGAGGGAACGACCGACGACGTCGGCGGCCGAACTGGAGGCGACGAGACCCTTCCGACACGACTGATGATCATGGGACTCGCGCATCGCGACGGAACTGTCCACGGCCCTGAGCTGTACAGCGTCGCCGAGGAGTGCGGCATCGCTGTGGAGACAGTCAGGTCGTGCCTGCGACGCCTCACCGGCGAAGGACTGTTCGAACGCGTAGGCGAAGGCCGCGAGGCCGTCTTCCACGCGACCCCCGCGGGGCGCGCCCAGCTGGACGTGACGGAGCAGCGCCACCTGCTCGCCTACGCACAGGATGCCGCCGGTCGGGGTTGGGACCGACGTTGGCGCCTGGTCTCGTTCGCCATCCCCGAGACCCGGCGAAGCGCTCGCGACGAGTTCCGCGATCACCTGCTCGCTCTAGGTGGCGCTGTGCTCCAACCGGGCGTGTACGTGTCGCCGCACCGATGGGAGCAGGACATCCGGGTCGAGGCAGAGCGCCTCGAGATAGCCCGACACGTAGTGATCGCGACGACGGACGACCTGGACGTCGGCGGCGAGACCGACCCGAGGAAGATCGTCTCGATGCTCTGGCAGATCGACGACCTGGCACAGCGATATCAGGAGTTCATCGACACCTACCGCGGCGTGCCCGACCAGCTCGAGGAGATGCGCCGCCGAGGTGAGCGGATCAGCGAACACGACTTCCTGGCGGGGGTCCTGCACCTTGCGATCCGGTTCAACGCGTGCTTCGAGTCCGACCCGCTGCTGCCGCCGGAACTGCTACCACGCCCGTGGCCTGGACGAGAGGCCCGCGACGTGCTGGCCCGATGCCGCAAACTCGGTGTGCTCGCACGCGAGGACAAGTCCGGCCCTGCGCTGTTCCGGGTGTTCGACGACGCGATCGCCCACCTTCCCTGAGCGACTTCGACGAGGCCGCAGGCCGCTCAGGAGATGTATGCGTCAGCTGCGCGGCCCACACCGCCGCTGCGACGCCGCTCCCGCTTCGCGCGGTACATGCGTTCGTCGGCGAGCCGGATCATCTCGTCCGCTCCCAGCCCGGGGCGGGCCAACGCGGTGCCGACGCTGAGGCGGAGCGGGATCTCTCCGGGCGCCAACGCGTCCACCGCGTGAGTCAGACGGGCTATCACCAGCGAGAGGATCTCGGGCGACTCGAGATCGGGGCAGACAAGGATGAACTCGTCACCCCCGACACGGGCTATCAGGTCCCCGTCGCGGGTGTTGGCCCGCAGCGCGTCGGCCACCTCGACCAGCAGCCTGTCGCCGGCGGCGTGACCGAGGCGGTCGTTGACGTCCTTGAAGTGGTCGAGATCGCAGTAGAGGACACCCATTCCGAGCGGATCTGAGCTCCGCTCGGCAGCACGCTCGTACCTGGCGAGCAGCTCACCGAACCGGCGATACAGCTCGGCCCGGTTGATCAGGCCGGTCAACGCGTCGGTCCTGGCCTGCTCGTGCAGGTGCTCCTCGGCCTGGCACCGCCGCAGCGTCGCAATCAGAGTTGACGCCAGGACCACCACGAGGTCGACGTTCGCATCGTCCCACCGCTGCCAATGGGATCCGAACGCGCAGCGCAGGACCGACCACGGGGCTCCCGGCGACAGCGGGACCTCGACCACCGCTCGGCTGCCGAGTGAGACGAACCGGTCCCGTGCCGAGGTCGGGTCGAGCGAACCTAGGTCGCTCGTGAACTGGAGCAGACCGACTGCGGTCTCCTCCAGGGGCCACAGAGCGACGAAAGGCTCGGCCGAGTGCCTCACTGCGGGACCGGTGCGCACGACCGGCCAGCGGGCCCCGATCTGCAGCGGCTGATCCGGCTCCTGCCATGCAAGCTCGACGAGCTCGGCACCCACGACCGCCGCCAGCTCCTGCAGGTAGCGTTCAACGAGGGCGTCCACCTCGGCCCACGGCACCGACGAGCACTCGAGGGACGCCATGCGGATCAGCTGCTCGATCCGACGCCGCCGCCCCGACAGCTCCTCGCGGTCGCCGGTGGGACGCACGGCCAGTACGAGCCACGGGCCGTCGTCGCGCTCGATCGTCGAGCCGTTGACCTCGCACTCGATCCACCCGCTGTCGTCGATCGCCACTCGGAAAAGGGTCGGCTGGTGGTATCCGGTGGTCCTGCTCGCCTCGGACACCGCACCTGCCGCGGCCACCAGGTCCTCGGGGTGCACGAAATCCCAGATGGCGTGACCCAGTGCTTCCCCAGGGTCGACGCCGAAGATCCGCTGCGTGGCGTCGTTGACCCAGCGCACCACTCCGCACGGATCGACGACGGCCACCAAGTCGGGACACTCGCGGGCGGCGAAGCCCGCGAGTGTCCACTGATCGGCCCCGGTCGAGATCGTCACCTGCTCCACGAAAACGTCATCGGCAGGCGATCACGTCGGGTTGACAATGTGATGCTGCCGAGCGGTGGGGGCTCAGACGAGATGGTCGACGAACCGCTCGAGCTGGCGGAGGTTGCGGCACTCGAACGCGCCATCGCAGTGTGTCGCGTACTCCCCCACTATCGAGTCGCCCGTGTCCCAGTACGCCCGCGGCTCGGGGTTGAGCCAGTAGACGTGGCGCGCTTTCGCGCGAATCTCCTTGACCACCCAACTGTTCGACGCGTGGTAGTTGTTCCGCGCGTCACCGAGGATCATCACGGTTGTTCGTGGCCCCACCTCTCGTCCGTAGCGCTGCCAGAAGACCTCGAACGCGTGGCCGTAGTCGGAGTGACCGTCCACCCACACGACGTCGGCCTCGCTGTTGACACGGTGGATCGCCTCGACGATGTCCTCGGTCCCTTCGAAGAACCGCGTGACCTCGTCGATGCCGTCGATGAAAACGAAGCTGCGCACCTTCGAGAACTGCCCCGATATCGCATACACGAGATGCAGGGTGAAGCGGGCGAAGGCGGCGACCGACCCGGAGATGTCAGCGATCACGAAGATCTCGGGCTTCGCCGGGCGCGGGTACTTGAACTTGGGCTCCGCAGGCACCCCGCCGTAGCTGAGTGAGTGGCGCACGGTGTTGCGGAAGTCGAGCGCGCCTTTGCGACCGTGTCGGCGCTTGCGGGCGAGTCGCACCGCCAGACGCCGGGTGAGCGGCTGGAGCGCCTTGCGCAACGCGGCCATCTCGTCGCGGCTGGCGTGCATGAAGTCGATGTCCTCGGGCAGCGGTTTGCGCAGCGTCTTGGACATCGCCTCGACGCCGCGGTCGGCGACTAGGCGACGGCGGATCTCGGCCTCGACCTCCTTGCGGAACTCCTCGATCCGATGCTCGAACTCGTCGCGCTCCAACCGCTCTTCGAGCGATGTCAGCGGCTCCGGTGCCTCGTCGTGAGCGGACTCCATCAGCCGTTCGAGCAGACCGTCGAGGTCCAGGTTCCGCAGCGTCCGGTACAGGTAGTAGGTACCACCCACCGGTCGCCCGGGCTCCATGCCAGCGAAGCGCTTGACGGCCTGGCGGGCCATGGCGCGCATCATCGCCTGGTCGCCCTTCTGGAGCGACCGGTAGAGCATCTCGGCGAGCTCCTCGGGGGTCATGCCGTCGCCGGCTCCCGACCCCGCCTGGCCCGCTGCGTCCCCGGTTCCCTCGGGGGCCTCGGGGAGCTCCTCGTCCTCGGGTAGGACCAGGTCGACGGCGTCGGGATCCATGGACCACTGCGCTCCGCGCATCGAGAAGTAGACCTCGAACACGGTCTCGAACGCCCGCCAGTGAGCGTGGTTCTTGACCAGGGTGGCCGCCAGCGCGTACTTGAACGCCTCTCGATCGTCGAGGGGTATGTGACGCACCGCCTGCATGGCGTCGAGGTTCTCGGTGAGGCTCACCGGCAGCCCGGCGCGACGCAGCTCGACGATGAAGCCGGCCAGCAGGTCGACCAGGGGCTGGCCCACCTGGGCGATCTCGTCCGCTGTCAGGACATCCGCCGGGACAGTCGATTGCGTGGGTGGCGGGCCGTCGGTGGTGCTCATGGCCGCCGGCTCAGGCGTCCTTGGACGTCAGTATCCCGTTACCGGGGTTGAAAGCCTTCTCCTCGGCCGCCAACTCCTTGACGACCTTGGCGATGTCGCTCTGGTACTTCAACAGGATGTTGACGGTGTTGCGGGCGGTCTCCGAGTCGATCTGCTCGACCCCCAACAGGACGAGCGTGCGAGCCCAGTCGAGCGTCTCGGACACCGACGGCGACTTCTTCAGCTCCAGCTGTCGGATCGAACGCACGACGCGGGCGATCTGATCGGCGAGGGACTCGCTGAGCCCTGGAACCTTCGTGAGCACGATCTCCTTCTCACGGTCCATCTCGGGGTAGTCGACGTGCAGGTAGAGGCACCGACGCTTGAGCGCTTCGGACAGCTCACGGGTGTTGTTCGAAGTCAGGAACACCATTGGGATCTGGCGGGCAGTGAGGGTGCCCAGCTCGGGAATGGACACCTGGTAGTCGGAGAGGATCTCGAGCAGCAGCGCCTCGGTCTCGACCTCGACGCGGTCGACCTCGTCGATCAGCAGCACGACGGGGTCCTCGGCGCGGATCGCCTCGAGCAGCGGACGGGTGAGGAGGAAGTCGTCGGAGAAGATGTCCTCCTCGATCTGGTCCCAGCCGGCGGTCTCGCCCTCGCCCCGCGACGCCTGGATGCGCAGGAGCTGCTTCTTGTAGTTCCACTCGTAGAGCGCCTTGGACTCGTCGAGGCCCTCGTAGCACTGGAGGCGGATGAGCCGGGCCCCGGAGATCTCGGCGACGGACTTGGCCAGCTGGGTCTTGCCGGTGCCGGCCGGGCCCTCGACCAGGATCGGCTTGCCCAGACGGTCGGCCAGGTAGACGATGCCGGCGATGCCCTCGTCGGAGAGGTAGTCGACACCCCGGAGTTGTTCACGGAGGCTGGCTACGGACTCGAATCGCTCCCCTGCGACGGGGGCTGAGGTCGTGGTCATCGCACGAGGTTACAGAGCGACTTGACCAGTCGGTCAATCGACTTCGCCTCCTCCGTAACGGCGACGTAAACCCCGTTGGCCACCCCACGACGACGCTTTACGATCACAGCCCATGTCCGCACAGCTCGTGGCGCGGGGCCTCACGGCCGAGTTCGGTCCACGGACCGTGTTCAGCGGGGTGGAGCTGGTTGTTGCGCCCGGCTCGGTGACCGGCCTCGTCGGTGCCAACGGCGCCGGCAAGTCGACGTTGCTGCGAATCCTGGCGGGGCTCGACCGTCCTGCTGCAGGCGAGGTGAGCATCCAACCGTCGGACTCGACAGTTGGGCTGCTCCCCCAGGAGCCGGAAAGACTCGACGGGGAGACTGTCGCCGCCTATCTGGAGCGTCGCACCGGTGTGACCAGCGCTGCAGCGGACTTGGACTCTGCCACTGCTGACCTCGCCGATGGCGCAAGCGGGGCCGACTGTCGCTACTCGGCGGCGCTGGAGCGGTGGCTGGCCTTGGGCGGAGCGGATCTGGAGTCCCGCATCGGCCAGGCGATGGTCGACGTCGGGCTCGACGTCGAGGTCGATCAGCAGATGACGACGCTGTCGGGTGGGCAGGCGGCCCGCGCCGCGCTAGTGGCTCTGCTGCTCAGCCGGTTCGACGTGCTGCTGCTCGACGAACCCACGAACGACCTGGACCTTGCCGGACTCGATCGCCTGGAACGGTTCGTCGACCAGGCAGACGCAGGCATCGTGGTGGTCAGCCACGATCGTGAGTTCCTGGCCCGCACGGCGACACAGGTCCTGGAACTCGACCGCCACCAGGACAGCTGGCGGCTCTATGGCGGCGGCTACGAGGCATACCTCGTCGAGCGTGAACGTGCCCGGCGTGAAGCACGCGAGCGCTACGACGACTACGCGGAGACCGTGGCCACGTTGAGTGAGCGAGCACGGACCCAGCACGCCTGGGCGGAGAAGGGTGTGCGCGCTGCGCGCCGGGACATGTCGGAGCGCGACAAGTTCATCCGCAACCACAGGGTCGCCACCTCGGAACAACTTGCTTCCAAGGCACGTCGCACGGAGAAGGCGATCGAGCGGCTGGAAGTAGTGCAGGAGCCACGCAAGGAATGGGAGCTGCGCTTCTCGATCGCGGGCGCACCGCCGTCGGGACAGGTGGTCGCATCGACCGCCGGTGCGGTGGTCAGGCGCGGCGCCTTCACGCTCGGCCCCATCACGTTGCAGGTCGACCGCGGTGACAGAATCGCCATCACCGGGCCCAACGGGTCGGGCAAATCGACGCTTCTCGGCCTGCTGACCGGTGGGCTGGCAGCGGATGAGGGCAGGGTCACGCTCGGGGCGTCGGTGCGAGTCGGCCGGGTAGATCAGGCACGGGCAGCCTTCGATGACGATCGGTCGCTCGTCGACGCGTTCCTCGAGAACGTCTCGGCCGGAGGAGATCCCATGCCGAGCATCTCCGAGACTCGCACCCTGCTGGCCAAGTTCGGACTTGGTGGTGAGGCAGCATCACAGCGGACCTCTCGACTGTCACCGGGAGAGCGCACCAGGGCCGCTCTCGCGCTCCTGCAGGCCCGGGGCACCAACCTCCTCGTCCTCGATGAACCGACCAATCACCTCGACCTTCCGGCGATCGAGCAGCTCGAATCAGCCCTCGACGTGTTCGACGGCACCCTGCTGCTGGTGAGCCACGATCGGCGCCTGCTCGAGGCGATGAGGACGGATCGCCGCCTCGACGTGCTCGACGGCCTCGTCTCCGAACGCTGAGCGGCCGATGCCGTGGACTACGGTCCGAGGCGTCGGCAGACGAAGGAGTGACAGACGATGGTCAAGGGGTTCAAGGAGTTCATCATGCGCGGCAACGTCATCGACCTTGCGGTCGGTGTCGTCATCGGTGCCGCGTTCAACGCGCTGATCACCCAGCTGACCAAGTCGTTCATCGAGCCACTGATCCGCCTGATCGGCGGGGGCGGCAAGGTTGCGGGAACGTTCAGGATCAACGATGTCGTGTTCGACTGGGGTGCCTTCGTCAACGCGGCGATCACCTTCCTGCTGACCGCCGCGGCGCTCTACTTCTTCGTCGTCGCCCCGTTCAACGCCCTACGCGAACGCCGTGAACGCGGCAACGAGGCTGACGTAGAGCTGTCCAACGAGGAGAAGATGGTCGCCCTGCTGGAACGAATCGCCGACCAGCAGCCGGGCAACGCCTGATCCGACGCGTCGACATCAGACCGGGCTACACACGCGCACCGGTCGTCCCAGACCGCTGGCCAGCAATCCGGATCGGGCGTCGGCCGAGTAGCACTCCAACGACAGGTCGCCACCCTCGTCGTGGGCGACCGGCTCCAGGTCGACGCCGTCATCGGAGATCCGCACCACTACGTGATCGACCGCGCCGTCGTGGTTGCGGTCCAGGCCTATGGCGACTCTCAACAAGGCTGCCATCGCACGCACCCGGGCACGGTCGGCGTCATCGAGCGCCGCGAACTCGGGGTGCTTCTGCTCCGATGGCTGGCTCTTGCGGTGATAGCGGGCGATCTGGGCGATCAGCTCGATCTCCTGGTCGGTGAACCCCATCAGGTGCTGCGAGTTCCGGATGACGTAGTAGCTGTGCTTGTGGTGCCCGGAGTGCGAGACGAAGAGCCCGACGTTGCACAGCAACGCCGCAGCCTCGAGCAACTCCCGGTCCTCATCGTCCAACCCCAGCCGCTCACCGAGGGCGTCGTGCAGTTGCAACGCAAGCCGAGCCACTTGGAGCGAGTGGTCCGGGTCGTCGTCGCAGAGCTCCATCAGGTGGAACACAGATGCGCGACGAAGGTCGGAAAGGTGGTGGAGGGTTCCGCCCCGACGACGGTGCAGCGCATCGAGCAGGACGCCTTCGCGAAGGGCGTACTCCGAGATGGTCAGCTCCTTCGCCCGCACGGCCAGCGCGACCTGTTCGAGCACCACCCCGCCGCCCACGAGTATGTCGGCGCGGGACGGCTCGACACCGGGCAGCTTGCGGCGCTCCTCGGTCGTGGGAGCGGATGCCAGCTCGTCGACCACCGCAGTCAGCTCAGCTGCAGTGATGGTTGCAGCGTTAAGCGACTGGGGTGCCGGCCCGTCGCGACGACTCAGGACCATCGCCGCCAGCGCCTCGGCCGTCCCCGAACACGCGACCGCCATCTTGTGGGAGAGGTTCGCTGTGTCGTGCACGATCGGTGCCAGCACTCCACGCACGTATGTCCGGCATCGCTGCAACGCGCCGGGCTCAACCACTCCGTCGGGGAAGAACCGCCGCGTCATTCGCAACGACCCGACCTTGAGCGACCGGGAGTAGTCGGGCACTCCGCGTTCGCCGAACAGCACCTCGGTGGATCCACCGCCCACGTCCATGAGCACCAGCTTGCGGTCGAAGACAGGCAGGGCCTGCAACACTCCGAGCTGGATGAGCCTTGCCTCCTCGTATCCCGAGATGACCTGCACCTCGACACCGGCCTCGTCACGGGCCCGCCGCAGGAACTCCTCGGCATTGGTCGCCTCGCGGACCGCTGATGTGGCTACCGCGTGCACAGGTGCTTCGAAGGACTCCGCCAGCGACCTGCACCTTGCGAGCGCCGCCACTCCGCGGTCGATCGCCTCGGGCTCGAGGCGCTTCATCTCACCTCTACCCGACCCGAGTCGGACCATCTCCTTCTGGCGGGTGACCACCTCGAAGCGGTCGTTGGGGACGACCCGGGCTATGAGCATGTGCACCGAGTTCGTGCCTATGTCGATGGCGGCCAGCGTGTCGGGCATCGACATGCGCGCAGTGTATGCCGGCTCGGGTCAGGTCCCACAGAAGGTCCGGTACGGACCGAAGCCGTCGGGCGCGCCGAGCTCATACACCTCGGCACCGGGAGTGGACACGAACGGTTCCCGCAAGACTTCGACCAACCGGTCGAACGGTGCCATGTCGCCCGCGGTGGCGGCGCCCAGCGCGTCCTCGACCAGGTGGTTGCGGGGTATCCGGGCCGGGTTGACCCGGTCCATCTCCGTCGCTGTCTCGTCAGGGTCGGCTCCCAGTGCGGCGCGCCTGGCGTCCCACCTGTCGCACCAACTCTCGAAGCGGCTCGGATCGTCGAAGAGCCCCGCGGATGGACGCCGGTCGCCACGAACGGCGGTCGACAGCGAACGCATCAGACGGATGTGGTCGATCCGCTGCTCGGCCATCAGCCCGGTAAGGTCGTCGACCAGGCGAGCGTCCTCGTCACCGCCGGCACCGAGTGTCGCGTCGAGGCCCACCTTCGAGCACATGCCGTCGACCCAGTGCCGGCGGTACCTACCGGCGAAGCTCTCGAGCACCGCGGTGGCCGCCGAGATCGCCCGGTCGGAGTCCGAGTCGATCAACTCGAGCAAGGTCTCGGCGAAACGGGCCAGGTTCCACAGAGCGATAGTCGGTTGGTTACCGAACGCGTACCGCCCTGCGTGGTCGATCGAGCTGTACACGGTCGCCGGGTCGTAGCGGTCCATGAAGGCGCAAGGCCCGTAGTCGATGGTCTCACCAGAGATGGCCATGTTGTCGGTGTTCATCACCCCGTGGATGAAACCGATCTGCATCCAGCGAGCAACGAGCGCGGCCTGACCCTCGACGACCGCTTCCAGAAGGGCGAGGTAGGAGTTCTCCGCTCCGACGACGGACGGATGGTGGCGGACGATGACGTAGTCGGCGAGTCTGCGAACCAGATCGGTGCCACCGGCCGCGACCGCGTACTGGAACGTGCCGACCCGTATGTGGCTGGCCGCCACCCTTGCGAGCACCGCGCCCGCGAGCATCTCGTCGCGGGCCACATCGGCACCCGTCGCCACGACGGCGAGGGCGCGTGTCGTCGGCACGCCGAGCGCGTGCATCGCGACACCCATCAGGTACTCGCGCAGCATCGGGCCGACCGCTGCGCGGCCGTCGCCGCCGCGGGCGAAAGGCGTGCGACCCGATCCCTTCAGGTGCAGGTCCCAGCGGCGGTGCTCGGAATCGACGATCTCGCCCAGCAACAGAGCCCTGCCGTCACCCAGGCGCGGCGAGTACCCACCGAACTGGTGACCCGCGTACGCCTGGGCGACCGGTTCGGCCCCCTCCGCCACGCAGTTCCCCACCAGCAGGTCGACCCCGGCAGGTGTTCGCAGTGCGCCCGGATCCAGGCCGAGCTCCGACGCGAGATCGTCGTCGAAGGCGAGCAGCCTCGGAGAAGGGGCCGTCTCTGCCCGCCACGACATGCACAGCTCGGGGAGCTCCCTGGCGAACGAGTTGTCGAGAGACAACATCTGCTCGACGGCCACTTCGACAGGTTAGTGGCCGCTACTGCGCGACCATTGTCGCGTCATGCCCGCCGATCCACCGCCCATCGAACCGCCGACTCCCGGGTCGGCTCCGTCGAAGTCGCCGGCACCCGCGCTGCCCGGATGGAACGACGACTGGGCGGCGGCATGGCGCGCCGCCACTGCAGCGGTCGAAGCGAGCCCTGGGGTCGGGCTGGCCCCGTGTCGGGTCGTCCGCATCGACAAGGGTGGTATCACCGTGGCCACTGGCGCCGGCGAGGAGAGGTTGGTGGTGGCCGCCAAGGCGGTGCGCAGGGTCGTCGTGGGTGACTTCTGCGGCCTCGATGCCGACGCCGGACGCATAGAGCTGATCCTTCCGCGCTCGACGGTGTTCGAGCGGCGTGCACCGGGTGTCTCGCGTGACCAGCTCCACCTGGAGTCCAGGGCGGTCGCCGCCAACATGGACCTCGTCCTGGTGCTCCAACCCCTGGAGCCCGGACTCAACACCTCACGACTCGCACGCGAACTGGTGCTCGCCTGGGAGAGCGGCGCTCTGCCGATCGTCGTGCTGACCAAGGCGGACCTGGTCACCGAGAGCTCGGTCGAGGACCAGGTGGCGGCCGCCCGTGGACACGCCCCCGGAGTCGGCGTCCATGTGGTGTCGATGAAGAGCGGCAGGGGTCTGGACGTCCTGGCGAAGGAGCTCGGCGCCGGCCATGTCGTTGCCCTGCTGGGTGCCTCCGGGGCAGGCAAGTCATCGCTGGTCAACTCGCTGGCCGGTCGCCGTGTCCAGCTGACGGCCGAGGTCCGTGACACGGACGGGCGCGGTCGCCACACGACGACGGCCGGCCAGATGGTCGAGCTTCGCGACGGTGCGCTGCTGATCGACACTCCCGGTATCAGGGCGGTCGGCCTGTGGGCTGCCGACGACGGACTCGAAGCGGCGTTCAGTGACCTGGTCGACTACGTGCAGCACTGTCGCTTCGACGACTGCACCCATGACCACGAGCCTGGTTGCGGTCTGCTGACAGCCATCGCAGATGGCAGGGTCGAGCAGGAGCGCGTCGATCTGTGGCGTGAACTCGTCGAGGAGATCGAGACCGTCGAGTCCGGCCTCGAGGAACGCGGCTGGGCCGAGCGGCGGGAAAAGAACCAGAGATCCCGACGTCGGGTCCGACGTCGGGATCAGCGGTTGGATGACGTCTCAGTCCTCGACGAGGACTGAGACCTCGCAGGCGACCCGATGGCCGCTGCCTTTCACTCGACGGTGAGTTCGGTCTCCATGCCGGAGTCACGGTGCCCGGCGATCTGGCAGTACAGCTCGTAGGTGCCGGGCGCGAGCGAGGAGACGTCGAGCGTCGCCGACTCGCCCACAGCCAGCTCGGGGGTCGCGTTGCCCTCGACAGTCAGGTCGTGAACCGTGGTGCCGTCGTTGGTGACCTCGAGTGACCCTCCTGCAGCGACCGTCACCGGTCCGGGGGTGATCTTGAACTCCGTCAACGAAACGGCGACGGCGCCGGATCCACCGCCGCTGGAGCCGCCGTCGGGGATCGCCCGGTGCTCGTCGATCGAGCGGACGGCCAGGGACAGGGCAAACACGGCGATCAGAGCAGCAGCGAAGGCAAGTATGAAGGCCAGCAGTGCGATGGTCTCGAAGGTGATGCCCGAGCGTCCGCTCTTCTTCCCCTCCGACTCGTCACCGGGCTCCACTGTCTCGGATTCTGGTATCTCGGTGGTGCTCATCAGTCCTCCTCGACGACAAAGACGGTGACCATTCCGAACATGCCGTGATCGCTCTCGGCGTGCGTGAGGATGTGGCAGTGGAACGCCCACAGGCCTGGGTTGTCAGCGACGACCGTCGCGTCCCACCGCTCGCCGGGAGCAACGTTGATCACGTCGCACTTGTAGGGCTGGGGAAGCATGAAGCCGTCGCGGGCGAAGACCTCGAAGTTCATGCCGTGCAGGTGCACCGGGTGGGCCATGTTGCCCTCGTTCATGAACCTGAAGCGGACCCGCTGGCCGAGCTTGGCCGTGTACGCAGCCGTGGCGGGGAAGCCCTTGCCGTTGATGGTGAAACCACCGAGGGCATCATTGAAGATGTACACGTAGTCCAGGTCGTGCTGGGGCTCTGCCGCCGGGTCGGCCGGCTCCACGATGAGCGCACCCAGCAACCCGCTGCCGACCTGCACGGCAGCGTTGTGGTGCGAGTGGTACATGGAGCTGCCCGCCGGGTTGGGCGTGAACTCGTAGGTGTAGGTGGACCCGGGTGTGATCGGGTCCTGGGTGATGAACGGCACGCCGTCCTGGTCGTTAGGGACGAACTGGCCGTGCCAGTGGATCGCGGTGCTCTCCTGCAGCTCGTTGGTGAGGATCACCCGTGTCGGCTGTCCCTCCTTCATGCGCAGGGTCGGGCCAGGAACCATGCCGTTGTAGGCCATCGCCTTCTCGACCTGGCCAGGGGTCACCTCCCAGTCGATCTCGCTGCAGGTGAGGCGGAACACGCGGGTGTCACCGTCCATCTCCCACTCGGCCTCCTGGGCGCCCAACCCCTCGGTGATCGGGTCCGTCATGTTCTGGAGGAAGAGGTCGACCCCCTCCTTGTGCATGGCGTCCATCTCTTCGTAGCTGACCGACGCTGTGCTCGTCGTGGTCTCCGAGCCCTGGGCGTGCTCCATGGTGCTGGAGCCCTCCGCCGTCGAGTCGGTCGGCCAGGCGGCCACCGCAGGGACGGCGATCAAGGCAGCGCCACCGACGCCTCCGGCTGCCAGTCCCATGAAAAAGCGTCGATCGATGGTCGACTGACCCGGCTCCTCGCCGTCGGTCTCTGCGCGGTCGTTCACGCACACTCTCCTAGCTAGTCGTTGCTGCACAGCAGTGTCAGGGGTCGGGCACCGAAGGGCGAAGGGTCGAAGGTCCCGAACTGCTTGTGACTGTGTTCACATGGCCGTTCGGCCGAGCGCTGCCCGAGCAACGGCCGTTGCGGCCGTCACCACTGCAGAACCGTACTTCCGCCCGGGCGAGCGGCCAAGCCGGTCGATCGGCCCGGAGACGCTGACCGCCGCCACCACACGGCCGTCGTCACCGTGGACCGGGGCCGAGACCGACACGACACCGGCCTCGCGCTCGCCGACGGTGTCGATCCAGCCGGAACGCGTTCTCTCGCCGGACAGCACACGACCTGCCGAGCCACGGTCCATCGGGAGGACCGCACCTACCGGCACGATCGTGCGGAGTCCGTGCGGTGACTCGAGTGCGGCAACACAGACCCGTGCCTCACCGTCACGCACATAGAGCTGGACGGACTCCCCGGTTGCCTCCCGCAGATCCTCCATCGCGTTTCGTGCAGCGTCGGCCAGTGGGAACTGCACCGCCGCGGCACGCCCGAGCGCCACCAGGTGCAGGCCGAGGGCGAAGCGACCGTCGTTGGTGCGCCGCAGGAGGCCGTGCGTCTCGAGTGCAACCGCCAGGCGATGGGCCGTGGCACGACTCAACGAGGTTCCGTCGGTGATCTCAGCGAGGGTGCACGGCCCTTCGGCGACGACCCGGAGGA
The DNA here is from genome assembly GCA_964450685.1 of uncultured Microthrixaceae bacterium. GTDB lineage: Bacteria > Actinomycetota > Acidimicrobiia > Acidimicrobiales > Microtrichaceae > JBAOHV01. The sequence goes on along the minus strand of CAYVDN010000006.1, from coordinate 873 downwards.
TCGAGAACGACTTGTCCAGCACGCCGACACCGCTTAGTGTGTGTTCCACAAGTCGAGAATCTAGTCTCACTATTTGAGATTGATCAAGAGCGCTGCGAGGACATCATGAGCGACACGACTCCGAGGACGCTGGCCGAGAAGGTCTGGGATCGCCACGTGGTGAGGTCCGCCGAGGGCGAGCCCGACCTGCTCTACATCGACCTGCACCTGATCCACGAGGTGACCTCACCCCAGGCGTTCGATGGCCTACGGATGAGCGGTCGTACCGTTCGCCGCCCCGACCTGACCGTTGCGACCGAGGACCACAACGTCCCCACCGAGAACATCGACCAGCCGATAGCAGATCCGATCTCACGCAAGCAGGTCGATACGCTGCGGGCCAACGCGACCGAGTTCGGCATCGTCGAATATCCGATGGGGTCACCGCAGCAGGGAATCGTCCACATCATCGGTCCGGAGCAGGGACGCACGCTGCCGGGCATGACGATCGTCTGCGGTGATTCGCACACATCCACCCACGGGGCCTTTGGCGCACTCGCGTTCGGCATCGGCACCTCCGAGGTGGAGCACGTGCTCGCCACCCAGACCCTCCCCCAGGCCCGCCCCAAGACGCTCGCGGTGAACGTCGATGGTGAACTCAAGCCTGGAGTAACCGCCAAAGACGTCATCCTGGCGATCCTCGGGGTGCTCGGCACTGGTGGCGGCATAGGCCACATCGCCGAGTACCGCGGCTCCGCCATTCGTTCGTTGTCGATGGAAGGCCGGATGACGGTCTGCAACATGTCGATCGAGGCGGGCGCCAAGGCCGGGCTCATCGCCCCCGACTAGACGACCTTCGAGTACCTGTAGGGGCGCCAGCACGCCCCGTCAGGT